>CANPTH010000051.1 GCA_947576945.1 uncultured Lachnospiraceae bacterium | reverse complement strand
AGAAAGAGATCGACTTCCTGGGCAACGCAGTGGAGAATCCGGTAAGGCCTTTCGTAGCAATTCTCGGCGGCGCTAAGGTGGCTGATAAGCTGAACGTTATCAACAACCTGCTGGAGAAGTGTGATACGCTGATTATTGGCGGCGGTATGGCATTTACTTTCTTAAAGGCGCAGGGCATGGAGATCGGTAACTCTCTGGTGGACGACGAGAAGCTTGACTACTGTAAAGAGATGATGGATAAGGCTGAGAAACTGGGCAAGAAGCTGCTGCTTCCGGTTGATACGACTGTTGCCTCCGGTTTCCCGAATCCGATCGATGCTGAGATTGAGGTAGAAGTGGTTGATGCTGACAAGATCCCGGCTGATAAGGAAGGCCTGGATATCGGCACGAAGACGGCTGAACTGTATGCAGATGCAGTGAAGTCCGCTAAGACCGTAGTTTGGAACGGGCCGATGGGCGTATTCGAGAATCCGATCCTGGCAAAAGGCACGATCGCAGTGGCGAAGTCTCTGGCTGAGACATCCGCAACAACAATCATCGGCGGCGGTGACAGTGCGGCGGCTGTTAATCAGTTGGGCTTTGCTGACAAGATGTCCCATATCTCCACAGGCGGCGGCGCTTCCCTTGAATTCTTAGAGGGTAAGGAACTGCCCGGCGTAGTAGCAGCGGACGACAAATAGAAATAGCTGTCTGTGCCTGAACAAAAAGGGTACGAGTAAACAGGAATGCCTGTGCGGCAGCTTGATGGCAGGCCGTGCAGGCATGGAAAGCAGATAAAAAGGAGACAATTGAAAATGGCAAGAAGAAAGATTGTAGCCGGCAACTGGAAGATGAACATGACTCCCAGTGAGGCAGTAAAATTATGTGATGAGTTAAAGGATCTGGTAAAATCTGATGATGTGGATGTAGTATACTGCGTACCGGCAATCGATATTGTACCGGTAGTAGAGGCTGTTAAAGGCACCAATGTAGAAGTGGGCGCTGAGAATATGTACTTCGAGGAAAAGGGCGCATTTACAGGTGAGATTTCTGCCTCTATGTTGAAAGATGCAGGCGTGAAATACGTGATCATCGGACATTCCGAGAGACGTGATTATTTCAAGGAGGACGATGCGCTTCTGAATAAGAAGGTGAAGAAAGCGCTGGAAGCAGGCCTTGTTCCGATTCTTTGCTGCGGTGAGACTTTGGAGCAGAGAGAGATGGGCGTTACCATGGACTGGATCAGACTGCAGATCAAATCCGACCTCACAGGCGTTACCGCTGACCAGGTAAAGGGTATGGTCATCGCTTATGAGCCGATCTGGGCAATCGGTACAGGTAAGACGGCTACTACAGAGCAGGCTGAGGAAGTATGTAAGGGTATCCGTGACTGCATCGCTGAGATCTATGATGCGGCCACAGCAGAAGCAGTTCGTATCCAGTACGGCGGCTCCGTAAATGCTGGCAACGCGGCAGAGCTGTTTGCACAGCCCGATATCGATGGAGGCCTGGTTGGCGGCGCTTCTCTGAAAGCTGATTTCGGTAAGATCGTAAATTACAATTAAAGAACAATCTGCAAAGATAAAAAGTACCGGATATAAGGGATCAGCCCTGTATATCCGGTACTTTTTGTTGGATTCAGATAATCTCTCTGTGTATCACCATGAGAGTGAAAAAGTGCTGAAAGAAGAGCGGTCAGCCGCAGGAACACCTGCAGGAAGTTATCTTGTCAGATCCTGCACCCATTTGTATTTGCGGAACCGTGCCATCACCCAGGGAATTTTGCCGACCTCATCCAGACAGGTGCAGGCATAGACCGCCAGGGGAGACCAGTGCAGGACAAAGGCGCCTACGAGCGCCAGCGGAATAGCAATGCACCACATGCAGACGATCAGGCTGTACATATCGAACAGAGTATCGCCGCCGCCGTCCAGTACGCCGTTGATCGTGACAGTATTGACGCAGCGGCCGATCATATAGAAGGACATGATTACCATCATGCCTGTAAGGTAGCCGCGGGCCTGATCCGTCAGAAGAACCATCCGCACCACAAAAGGGGTTATGGCGAGCACAAGAGCAGTAGAGATAAAGCCAATGACGTAAGAGATATTCTTGAGCTTTGTCCCATAGGCTTTGCCCAGTTCCAGGCGTCCGGCGCCCAGTTCGTTGCCTACGATGATCCCGGCAGCACTGCCAATGCCGTTGCACATGCAGCAGATCAGATCTCTGGCAACCGCGGAGACGGAATTTGCAGCCGCGGCATCGGTACCCATATGGCCCATGATTGCGGTGTAGGAGGTAAAGCCGACACCCCAGCATAGAGAACCGCCCATCAATGGCAGGCACTGTCTGATGAAATCGGCTTTCAGCTGTCCTGGCAGCCTGAAAAACCGGTCAAATGCCGGACGGATATAGGAGGATTGTGAGGATACGGCTATACATAGTGCAAGTTCTATAACGCGGGCAAGCGTGGTTGCAAGTGCAGCGCCCTTCGCCTGCATTCGGGGTGCGCCAAACAAACCGAAGATAAAGACTGCATTCAGGACTATATTCAGGAGTACGGCACAGGAACTGATCAGCGCACCGGGTTTCACATGATCTGACACCTTCATGATCGTCAGATAGCACTGTGAGATGCCCGTAAGCAGATAAGACCAGCCGGCGATACGCAGATAGGAACTGCCAAGGGCGATCAGCGGTGCATCGTGTGTGAAGATATGCATCAGCATCTCCGGCATCAGTTCACAGGCCAGAAAAAATACGATAGAGGTGAAACCGCAGAAGCGGAGCATCATATTAAAAACATCTTCCAGCGTATGCCTGTCGCCTTTACCCCAGTACTGCGCACCAAGGATGGCGCCTGCGCCTGTGATGGCCATCAGGAACATGTTCTGGACAAACTGAATCTGAGTTGCCAGTGAGACGGCGGTCATCTCGTCCTGTGCCACTTTGCCAAGCATTAATGCGTCGCCTGCGGCCACCGATGCCAGCATCAGGCTTTGCAGAGCGATAGGCAGGGCAAGTCTTGACAGATTTCTGTAGAATTCTTTCTTATTGATCTGTATTTCTGTGTTTTTCTCTTTCATGGATAAATCCTCATCGTATAAATGATATAATAACGATTATGTACATTAGTTTTCATCATACTATATCCGCGGCAGAATTGCCAGCAGGATTTTGGATTTACCGTAAAGGGCAGATTCCGTAACAGGAAGGCTTAAAGTGTCACACAGAAGAATACCGGCCGGGGAGCAGGTGTCACAAATGGATACCCGGCCTGAAAATCGTTGAAGTGATGCACTTTTTATGATAAGGTACCTTTAGTGAAAAGGTACACACGGCGTGTATTCCTTTGTTCACTGAGGGTAACCATGACACATTCAGAGTAAGAAGGAGAAGAATTTGTGTCTTCGGCATGGAGGTAAACATGAAGATTGATCGGGAAGATATGCTGGAGCTTACCAGGCGGATGACAGTTTCGAGAAACTGCTTCAGCAGAATAGCAGGCGCCTATATGGATGAGGAAGGATTTATAGACGGCACTTTTCATACGAATTTTTTAAAGCTGTCCGCTTCAGAAAAGGCAAAGAATCTGGAAATCGCCAAAACCATTCCTTATTCGGAGACGAATGTACAGCTGGCAGATCACCGTCTGACAGCGGGCGCGAGGAAACCGGGCGGTGTCTGGCAGTTATTGATGGCGCTGCGGGAATGTGAGATGAAGAATGATGCGCTGCTGCTTTCTCTCTACGAATACATAGGGGAGAGGCACCGCTCGGATCATCCTTACGGCATCTATGTGTTCTATGGGAACTATGATGTTCCGGTAAAGGGGAAAGACAAGGCGAGTCAGTGGGAGTCGGAGGAAGTGTATCGTTTTTTGATCTGTGCAGTCTGTCCGGTGAGCGGGGATTACGAAGCGGGAAAACCGGAGTGCGGGTTTTTGTTTCCGGCATTCAACAACCGGAGCACGGATCTGGACGGGGTGTGTCTCTATGCGGTTGACGGGAAACATGAAGAGCTGGAGGCGCTGTTTTCGTGAGCAGTAATTGCGGCAGTCAGTATAAAATGGATGGCAGTGTGATAGAATGCAGAGAGAATGAAAATACAAGGAGGCAGAAACATATGTGGACATGTCCAGAATGCGGACGCAGCTTTAAGAGGCAGGGACAGGATCATTACTGCGGGAAAGCGCCGGAGACGATTGACGAGTATATAGAAGCACAGCCTGAGGAGACAAGGCAGTATCTGAGGGCGGTACGGGAGGCGGTACATGGAGCGCTGCCGGAGGCGCAGGAGCGCATCTCATGGAGTATGCCGACATTTTGGGATAAGCATAATATTATACATTTTGCAGGGTTTAAGAAGCATATCGGTCTCTATCCGGGACCGGAGGCGGTCATGGAATTTGCGGAAAGGCTGCAGGAATATAAGACCAGCAAGGGGGCGATCCAGTTCCCATACAGTAAACCGCTTCCGCTTTCTCTGATTGCGGAGATTGCCGGATGGTGTTACAAAACGGGCAAACATCCGTAAGGCGGCTTTGCACGAAAAGCGGAAAAAGAAAACACAGGAAGAAGGGAAAGGAAGAAGAACGATGGTAAAATTTTATTCTGAAAAGTGTTCGGAACATGCGACAAGGATCTATGGACTCGCCGGAGAGCAGATGTATCTGGTGGAGGGTACACAGAAGGCAGCGCTTATCGATACGGGCAGCGGGGCCGGGAAGCTTCGGCAATATGTGGAGTTTCTGACGGACAGGCCTGTTATTGTGCTTGTGACCCACGGACATGTGGATCATGCCATGGGGGCGCCGGAATTCGATACGGTTTACATGAGCAGGAAAGACGATTATATTTACCTGCAGCACCGTGAGCTGGAAGTAAGAAAAAGATTCCTTTCACAATCGCCGAAATTCGCAGAGGTGGAAGAGGAGGATTATATTCCCGTGACCGCGCCTGACGGATTTCTGGATATGGAGGAGGGGGCTGTGTTTGATCTGGGCGGTGTATCGATCGAGATCTATGCCTGTGCAGGGCATACCAGGGGCAGTTTATGCATGCTGATCAGAGAGGAGAGGACGTTGATTACCGGTGATGCCTGCAATGCCTTTACATTTCTGTTTGATGCCTATTCGACAGGGCTTAGCACCTATGAAAAGAATCTGGCACAGTTGAAAACGAAGACGGCAGGTAAATTTGACCGTGTTTATCTGTCCCATGGGCCGGGCAGGGATTATCCGGAAACCTTGCTGGATGAAGTGTTGGAAGTATGTGAGGATATTAAGAACGGTAATGTGGATGACGTGCCGTTTGAATCCAGGGGGAGGAAGGCGCATATTGCCAAAGCGCTGGCGAAAGAAGGCGGACGCCTGGATGGGAAGACAGGCAATATTGTGTATAATAAGGAGCGGATCGGAGAATAGACAGTGCCGTGACAACGTCTTTTTTCCCTGATTCCCTAGACAAAACTGTACAAAAAAGTTATACTGATTTATAGTATACCGCGAGGTATTTTTACAGGGAATAAGACAGGAGAGGTTACGGACTATGGATTACAAGGCAATTCCTTTTGAGAAGAGGATCAACAGTAATATCAGAAATTATGCGCTGGATAATTTATACACCATCGACACGCTGAGAGAATACTGCAAAGCGCTGCATGCACTGACAGGGGTGGATATTCTGCTCACGGAAAGGCATGGTGAGAAAGTGGTGTCGGTCGGCGGATTTGCCGGATTTACGCCGGATGTGGTCGGGGAGCCAGGGCGTAAAGTGCGGGTTTACGGCAGGACAATCGCGCACCTGTACGCGGAGATGGATAAGGTGCCGGATACCATGCGCCGGGAAGTAGGCAATCTTCTGGATGAATTTACGAAGATGCTTTCCCAGTGGGGCGAGGAGGCATATTTACATAAGGAATCTTCCATTTATATGGACGAGCTGGAAGAGAAAGTGGGCGTGCAGCATGTTCAGACAGCCAGAGGTGAGAAGGAAGATGTTCTGACAGGTGTTTATCACAAGCACTATTTCGAGGAGCAGATGCAGCGGCTTGATGATCTGAGCGTGGCGCCGGTGGCGGTAGTCAATGCCAACATCAATGACTGGAAGTTTGTCAACGACCATTTCGGAGATGAGGAGAGTGACAGGCTGATCCGGACCATTGCCGATATCCTGAAGCAGGAAGCGAAGCCGGATTATGTGATCGGACGTGTAGACGGGGATGTGTTTATTATCCTTATTCCTATGGCGGAAGACGGCGAAGCGGAGGAATATTGTACGCATGTGCAGCAGGCGTGTATGGAGTATGAGGACCAGGTTCTGGCGCCTTCCGTGGCCTGCGGCGTTGTCTACAAGACGAACGTGGAGGAGCAGCTGAAAGATAAGCTGCCGGATGCAGAGTACGAGATGTTCAACAATAAGTTCGAGATCAAGAATGCGCCCGGTTATCGTGAGAGACTGGAGCATGGAGTCAGAAAATAGCAATGCGCTTGCAAAGCTGCTGCAGAACAGGCAATGAATGTTCTGCAGCAGCTTTTTGACATGATATGCAGGAATTGTCTGTGGCTGAATTATAAAATAAATATTAAATTCCATATCATGGCATAAAACGAGATAAAAAGAGAAAAATAAAGAAAATAAGAGATAGACAAAGAAAATTATATTGTAAATCATGATAAACCAATTTGCCAACACGCACATATGAAGATAATATATGTTTCAGCGGTTAGCACTCAACATGAATGAGTGCTAATAACAAAGGGTATACTAAGATTTATTTATAAGGAGGCAACAGATATGAAATTGACACCACTTGGCGACAGAGTTGTATTGAAACAGTTGGTTGCAGAGGAGACGACAAAGTCCGGTATTGTTTTACCGGGACAGAGCAAAGAGAAGCCACAGCAGGCGGAAGTGATTGCGGTAGGCCCCGGCGGTGTAGTGGACGGTAAGGAAGTGAAGATGGAAGTAAAGGCTGGCGATCAGGTGATCTATTCCAAATATGCCGGCACAGAAGTGAAGCTGGATGAAGAAGAGTACATCATCGTAAAGCAGAACGATATTCTTGCAGTAATCGAATAAGCGTTTCCGGTTTTGAAGGAAGAACAGAGTTTGAATATGAAGCCGGCGCAGGACAGCAGCACGGCAGGACAGCTTAAAGCAAGCGATTATCATTTAGGAGGACATGAATCATGGCAAAGGAAATCAAATATGGTGCAGAGGCCAGAGCGGCCCTGGAATCAGGTGTAAATCAGCTGGCGGATACCGTCAGAGTAACTCTCGGACCGAAAGGAAGAAATGTAGTTCTGGATAAATCTTATGGCGCTCCGCTGATCACAAACGACGGTGTGACAATTGCCAAGGAGATCGAGCTGGAAGACGCATTCGAAAATATGGGCGCGCAGCTTGTGAAGGAAGTGGCTACCAAAACTAATGACGTGGCAGGTGACGGGACAACTACAGCTACCGTTCTGGCGCAGGCAATGGTAAACGCAGGTATGAAGAATCTGGCAGCAGGCGCTAACCCGATCATTTTAAGAAAAGGTATGAAGAAGGCTACCGATTGTGCAGTAGAGGCGATTGCGAAGATGAGTTCCAAGGTAAAAGGCAAGGAACATATCGCAAGGGTTGCGGCGGTTTCTTCCGGTGATGAGGAAGTAGGACAGCTGGTTGCAGACGCTATGGAGAAGGTTTCCGGCGACGGCGTTATCACCATCGAAGAGAGCAAGACCATGCTGACAGAACTGGATCTGGTTGAAGGTATGCAGTTCGACAGAGGCTATATCTCTGCATATATGGCAACGGATATGGATAAGATGGAAGCGGTTCTTGAGAATCCCTATATCCTGATCACTGATAAGAAGATCTCTAATATTCAGGAGATTCTGCCGATTCTGGAGCAGATCGTACAGTCCGGCGCGAAGCTGCTGATCATCGCTGAGGACGTGGAGGGTGAGGCGCTCACCACATTGATCGTCAACAAGCTGCGCGGCACCTTCAATGTTGTAGCTGTGAAGGCGCCCGGCTACGGTGACAGAAGAAAGGCTATGTTGGAGGATATCGCGATCCTGACAGGCGGACAGGTGATCAGTTCCGAGCTTGGCCTGGAGCTGAAAGAAGCTACCATGGATCAGCTTGGCCGTGCGAAATCCGTTAAAGTACAGAAAGAGAATACAGTCATCGTTGACGGTGAGGGCGACAAAGATGCGATTCAGGCAAGGATCAGCCAGATCAAGATGCAGATCGAGGAGACTACATCTGATTTCGATAGAGAGAAACTGCAGGAGCGTCTTGCGAAGCTGGCAGGCGGTGTGGCAGTAATCCGCGTCGGTGCGGCTACCGAGACAGAGATGAAGGAAGCGAAGCTTCGTCTGGAGGATGCGCTGGCAGCGACAAGGGCGGCCGTGGAAGAAGGTATCATCGCAGGCGGCGGTTCCGCATATATCCACGCATCCAAGGAAGTTGCCAAACTGGCAGAGACCCTGGAAGGTGATGAAAAAACAGGCGCGCAGCTTGTGCTGAAAGCATTGGAAGCTCCGTTGTACCATATCGTAGCCAACGCCGGACTGGAAGGTTCCGTGATCATCAATAAGGTAATGGAATCCGAAGTTGGTGTAGGTTTTGATGCTCTGAAAGAAGAGTATGTGAATATGGTAGAGGCTGGGATCCTTGATCCTGCGAAGGTGACAAGAAGCGCTCTGCAGAATGCTACCAGCGTAGCTTCCACACTGCTCACCACAGAGTCTGTTGTTGCGAATATCAAGGAAGCAGAACCCGCAATGCCTGCAGGTGGCGGCGGTATGGGTATGATGTAAGCCCAAACAGTGCAGCATAACAGTATGACGGACGAATAGAATTTGAATCTCCCAGGTCTGGAGTTTTCCGGATCCGGGAGATTTTTTCGGGAGACCTGTGAGAAGATTCAGACTAATATGGAGGTTTTGCTCAAGCAGACTTATCAGGATATGCTGGAGGAAGAACAGAGGATTACCGGATGGAAGGTATAGGAAAGGGGCGGTTTTTATCGCAAAAAAGTGATCTGCAAAAAGAATATTTTGACTTGCTTATGATTTGCGATTATAATAGGGAATAATGATATCAGAACTGACTGTTATGTCAGGTCATAAATAAGGCAGAATGGCTGGAGAGGCTATGGCGACAGAAGAAAAGAAAGAAGTCATCATTGATGACGGCAGAATTGAATCGATCGAGGAATTTCAGTCTCCCGAGGCTTTGTACGAGGAGCTTATTAACCGTGTGCGCAAATATCACCCATCCGATGACATTTCTCTGATTGAGAAGGCATATCAGACGGCTTACGACGCGCATCGGGGGCAGGTACGCAAATCGGGAGAACCCTATATCATACACCCGCTTTATGTATCGATCATACTGGCGGATCTGGAGCTTGACAAGGAGACGATCGTAGCAGGGCTTCTGCATGATGTGGTGGAAGACACTATCATGACAGATGAAGAGATCAAGGAACAGTTCGGGGCGGATGTAGCGCTTCTGGTGGATGGGGTCACGAAGCTGGAGAAGATCAACTTTCACGGAGACAACAGCGGCGACAGAGATCGTGATGCGGAGAAACTGGAGCGGCAGGCGGAGAACCTGCGTAAGATGTTTCTGGCCATGGCCAGAGATATTCGGGTCATTCTGATCAAGTTAGCGGACAGACTGCATAATATGCGGACACTGCAGCACATGCGGCCGCAGAAGCAGCAGGAGATCGCCAGAGAGACATTGGATATCTATTCCCCTATCGCCCAGCGTCTGGGCATTTCGAGGATCAAGGTGGAGTTGGATGATCTGGCATTAAAATATCTGGAGCCGGAAGCCTACTATGATCTGGTGGACAAGATCG
Source organism: uncultured Lachnospiraceae bacterium (assembly GCA_947576945.1). Lineage (GTDB taxonomy): Bacteria > Bacillota > Clostridia > Lachnospirales > Lachnospiraceae > UBA3282. Next base: position 22,128 of record CANPTH010000051.1, on the reverse strand, counting down.
CAATCCGCAAGAGTGACCGTGAACAATATATCCAGAAAATCGTAGATGAAGTGACAGTACACATAGAACATGCGGGTATCAAAGCACAGATCGACGGGCGAATCAAACACTTTTTCAGCATTTACAAGAAAATGAAGAATCAGAATAAGACCATAGATCAGATCTATGATCTGTTCGCGGTGCGTATTATCGTGGATACGGTGCGGGATTGTTATGCGGCGCTGGGTGTGATCCATGAGATGTATAAGCCGATTCCGGGGCGTTTCAAGGATTATATATCCATGCCGAAAGCCAATATGTATCAGTCGCTGCACACGACGCTGATCGGCAGCACGGGACAGCCTTTTGAAATCCAGATCAGAACCTATGAGATGCACAAGGCGGCAGAGTACGGTATCGCCGCCCATTGGAAATATAAAGAGGCTTCCGACGGTAAGAAGGTGGAGGCTCAGGAGGAAGAGAAGCTGGTATGGCTGCGGCAGATCCTGGAGTGGCAGCGGGACATGTCGGACAATAAGGAGTTTTTGAATCTGCTGAAAAGCGATCTGAATCTGTTTTCCGACAGTGTGTACTGTTTTACCCCCACGGGAGATGTGAAGAATCTGCCGGCCGGGTCTACGACCATCGACTTTGCCTACAGCATTCACAGCGCGGTGGGTAACCGGATGATCGGCGCCAGGGTCAATGGCAAGCTGGTGACCATCGATTACGAGATCAGGAACGGTGACCGGGTGGAGATTATGACTTCCCAGAATTCAAAGGGTCCAAGCCGTGACTGGCTCAATGTGGTCAAGAGTACCCAGGCGAAGAATAAGATTAACCAGTGGTTCAAACACGAGTTAAAAGAAGATAATATCGTTAAGGGCAAGGAGCTGATCGCCAATTATTGTAAGGCGAAGGCTATTAATCCTGTAGAAGTGGTAATTCCCAAATATCAGGAAGCCATTATGAAGCGGTATGGCTTTCAGGACTGGGATTCGGTACTGGCGGCGATTGGACACGGCGGACTCAAAGAGGGGCAGATTCTGAACCGTATGCAGGAATTGTATGACCAGGATCATCGGCGGGAAATGACCGACGCGGAGATCATGGCTGAGGTGGAAGAGAATGCCCAGATCAACAGAGAGCGGACCAATAAGAGCTGCAGCGGCATTGTAGTCAGAGGAATTCATGATGTGGCAGTACGCTTTTCCAAGTGCTGCAGTCCGGTGCCGGGTGACGAAATCATCGGTTTTGTGACAAGAGGAAGAGGGATCTCGATTCACAGGACAGACTGTATTAATATCCTGAATCTTCCGGAGATCGACCGTAACCGGTTGATCGACGCGGAGTGGCAGCAGGAGGAGGCTTCAGGCGGCAAGTATCTGGCGGAGATCAGTATCTATGCCAATAACAGGAACGGTCTGCTGGCTGATATCTCCCGTGCGCTTACGGAGAAGGAAATCGATATTCTGGCTCTGAATACGCGGGTGAGTAAACAGGGAACGGCCACCATCCTGGTCAGCTTTGAGATCGGCAGCAGGGAAGAGCTGCAGCGCATCACGGATAAGATCAGGACCATCGAAAGTGTGATCGATATCGAGAGAACGACAGGCTAATGGCAGGAGGCTGTACCGTGACTGAAGAAAACGCAGACTGTAAGCAGTAAGGTCATGTTCGGGAGTCCAGAGAGTATTAAGGGATTATACAGAGAGCATTAGGGAGCAAGCAGAGCGCGTTCAGGATTATACGGAGAGCATTAAGGATCACGCAGAGAGCATTAAGGGATCATACGAAGAACATTAAGGATCATGCAGAGAGTATGTAAAGATCATTAAGGATCATATAAGGAGAAACGGCATGGGAAAGTTGAAGATTGGACGGCTGATGCTGGGTATCTGCCAGACGAATTGCTATTTTATCTACCGGGAAGGGTCGCAGGACGTGATCTTCTTCGATCCGGCAGATAAGGGAGATTATATCTACGAGACGCTTATGGAGAAGGGATTTCAGGTAAAAGGGATCCTGCTCACCCATGGGCACTTTGACCATATCTGGGGTGTCAACAGGCTTAAGGAGCTGTCGGGAGCGCCGCTCTATGCCTATGAGGCGGAGAAAGTACTCTGTGAGGATGCAGTGACGAATGTATCGGATCAGGTGGGACGTCCTTATACGGTGGATCCGGACAGATATCTGAAAGACAACGAGGAAATCACCATCGCGGATATGACATGCAGACTGATTGCAACGCCGGGGCATACGGTGGGAAGCTGCTGTTATTATTTTGCGGAAGAAGGGATTCTGATCGCCGGGGATACGCTGTTTCAGGATTCCGTTGGCAGGACGGATCTGGCGACGGGCAGTATGAGCGCCCTTGTCCGCTCGGTGAAGGAGAAGCTGTTTGTGCTGCCGGAGGAGACGAAGGTATATCCGGGACATGGTGAAGCGACAACCATCGGTCACGAGAAGAAATACAATCCGTTCCTGTCATAATTTTATGGCGTTTCTTAAAGGATACGATAAACAGGCGATTGCGCGATGACTCAATCGCCTGTCTCAATGTAGATTTTTATTGCACGTTTCCCGGACTGAACCGATCTGAAAAGGCGGTGATATAAGATGGAATCGTCCAGGTTAAATATACGGGAGCTCAACAGGGATGCCATCAAGTACATTGCGATGTCTGCGATGCTGCTTAACCATATCTCAATCATGTTTCTGTCCACAGGCAGCCCGCTGGCGCTGGTGTTTGAGTATATCGGGTATTTTACGGCGCCAACCATGTGTTTTTTTCTTGTGGAAGGATATCGGTGTACGCGCTCAAAGAAACGTTATGGGCGGCGGCTTTTGATCTTTGCGGTTATTTCGCAGATTCCTTTTGGGCTTGCCTTTCAGTTTGACAGTTTCAATATGATCTATACGCTGCTGTGTTGTTTTTTGATTCTTGTAGTCAGGGAGAAGGTGCAGAATTACTCCCTGCGGACAATGCTTGGCATCTGTCTGACACTTGCTACTGTGATAGGAGATTGGGCCTTGCTGGCACCTGTTTTTACTATTCTCTTCTATGAAAGCGGAGGGGAACGGCGTGGTCTGATCCGAGGCTATATGGTGGGATATGCCCTGTTTGTCTTTTCTATGGTGCAGAACTATATGATGGGATTCGAATATACGGTACAAAAGGCGGTATTTCTCGGATTTTCGTCCGGAATGGGAATCGTGGCTTCGGCAGTTGTCATAGTATTCTTTTATAATGGAAAAAGGGCACAGCGGGGCACAGCTTTTTCCAAGTGGTTTTTCTATGTGTTTTATCCGGGGCATTTGATGATCCTGTATCTGATCAAAAGGTACGTGGGCGGAGCGGTGTGGTTTGCAGGCATATGACCGGTATGGGGTTGACGGAAAACGAAGCGGAGACATAGGGCATACCGGTGGAAATAATAACAAAAATGGAGAGGCAGAATGGCAGAAATGCAGCAGCAGGAAAGACAACTTCAGATACGAAAGATCGCCGGCGAGGTGATGGGGCTTGCCCATGACGGTATTCTGATCAATATGCGGTTCCTGGATGTGGCTTTGTCCAGGCTTAAAATAGTATGCCGGGAGCAGACGGGAGCGCATCTGTTTGACGGAATGACACTCTACTATGATCCTGTGCTGCTGCTTGGTCAGTATAAGGCCGCACCTCATTATGCCGCCAGACTGTATCTGCATACGCTTCTGCACTGTATTTTCTATCATGGCAGGAATACGGATAAACTGAACAGGATTTATTGGGATCTGGCCACGGATATTGCGGTGGAGCACACGATCGTGGATATGGGACTGCATCTTACCGGGCTGCCGGCAGACGATCTTCTGCAGAGCCGGCTGGAGCTTTTGCGAAAGCAGACGGGGGGATTGACGGCGGAGAAGCTGTACCGGCATTTTCGAATTGAGGAGCCCTCGGAAAAGGCGCTGGCAGAGTGGCGTAAATTGTGCCATTATGACGAACATATTTACTGGGACAGACAGGAGGAACTCGACTTATCCCAGGCAGAGTGGCGTAAGCTCAGTGAGCGCATCAAGGCGGATCTGAAAAGTTTCAGTAAAGACAGAAACAATGCGCAGAGTATAGAACAGAATCTGAGAGAGGCCACGAGAGAGCGATATAATTACACGGATTTTCTGCGCAAGTTCATGGTTATGGGAGAGACGGTGCAGATTAATGATGACGAATTCGATTATATTTACTATACTTATGGACTGCAGACCTACGGTAATATGCCGCTGGTGGAACCCCTGGAATATAAGGACAGCAATAAGATCAGGGATTTTGTGATTGCCCTTGACACTTCGGCGTCCTGTCGCGGGGAGGTGGTGCAGGCTTTTCTGCAGAAGACTTACAATATTCTGCAGGCCGGGGAGAATTTTTTCAGTAAGATCAATGTGCATATCCTGCAGTGTGACAGTGAAGTCAGACAGGATGTGAAGATCACACAGCGTGAAGAGTTCGATGATTTCCTTGCGCATGGGAAACTGACGGGATTTGGTTCGACGGATTTCCGGCCGGTGTTTGCTTATGTGGAACAGCTGCGGGAGAAACAGGAATTTGATAATTTGAAAGGGCTGCTTTACTTTACGGATGGTTATGGTATCTATCCGGAGTGGATGCCCGATTATGATGTGGCATTTGTGTTTCTGGAGGAGGATGAGAACGCGCCGAAGGTACCGCCCTGGGCGATCAAGATCGTATTGGATGAGGAAGAGCTTGTGTGATCATATTTCCGTGTGGATGCCGGAAACAGTGACAGTTTGAAAGCAGCACAGAGACGGCAGAAGGTCTCAGTCTGACAGCAGTTGAAGTTTGAGATGTCCAGGTTTGAGAAGTGAAGGAAGAAGAAAGGTATTGGCGGTAAGATGACAATCAAAGAAGCAAAGAATTATATCAAGGATTCCGTAAAACTGTATCTGAAAAAAGATGAAGAGGGTGAGTATCGGATCCCGGTGGTCAGGCAGCGCCCGATCTTTTTGCTGGGGGCGCCGGGAATCGGGAAGACGGCGATTATGGAGCAGATCGCACAGGAACTGGGTATTGCGCTGGTGTCTTATTCCATGACGCATCATACGAGACAGTCGGCGCTGGGACTGCCTTTTATCACCCATAAGGAGTATGCGGGTGAGACTTATGATGTGTCGGAATATACCATGAGTGAGATTATCGCTTCGGTCTATGAGGTGATGGAGGAAAGCGGCATCCGGGAGGGCATCCTTTTCCTGGATGAGATCAACTGTGTGTCGGAGACGCTGGCGCCTTCTATGCTGCAGTTTCTGCAGTATAAAGTGTTTGGCAGGCATCAGGTGCCGGAGGGCTGGGTTATTGTGACGGCCGGTAATCCGCCGGAGTACAATAAATCTGTGCGGGAATTTGATGTAGTGACGCTTGACCGGCTGAAGATCCTGGAGGTGGAGGCGGACTTTGCCACCTGGAAAGAGTATGCCAAGGAGCGGGGGCTGCATACGGCGATCGTGAATTTCCTGGATCTGAAGAAAGATGATTTCTATGAGATCGAAACCACGGTAAGGGGCAAGAACTATATCACGGCCAGAGGGTGGGAGGATCTGTCAAAGATGCTGGAGCTTTACGAGGAGGAACAGATTCCGGTGGAGGAAACTCTGATTGGTCAGTACATCCGCAATGAGCGGGTGGTGAAAGAGTTCGGAGCGTATTATGATCTGTATCAGAAATATAAGAATGACTATAAAGTGGAGGAGATTTTGTCGGGAACGGTCAGTGAGCAGGCTAAGGATAAAGCCAGAAAGGCTGATTTCGACGAACGCCTGTCCCTGATGGGGATGCTGATCGATAAGATACAGCAGGATATCCGGGAAAATATGCAGACGTCAGAACTGCTGCGTGAATTGATGAATCCGTTGAAGGCGCTGAAGGCCAGGACTGAGTCCGGGTGCAGTGTATCAGAATTCGCACAGCTTGTAGAAAAACAGTCCGAGGCGCGGAGAATGAGTATGGATTCTCTTGCCAGGGCCGGCGCTCTGTCTGCCCGGGACAGGAAAAAGAACCGCGCTGCGCTTCGTTTTCTGGAGGAGGCGGAGCGGATGCTGCGAACGGAGAAGGCGGAGAGCGCAGCGGCGGCATTTGCACTGCTTAAGAGCAGCTTTGACAGTCAGGTGACGGCTTATAAACAGGATACGGGGCGGATTGGGGAACGACTGCACTGCCTGTTTGGTTTTGTGGAAGATACCTTTGGCTCCGGAAATGAGATGTTGCTGTTGATGACGGAGTGTACAGTGCAGCCTGATTGTGCGAAATTCATTGCTTCCTACGGCTGTGAAGACTATCAGCGGCATAATGAGGAGTTGATGCTGACGGAGCGTGGGGACAGCATTCTGGAACGGATCGATGCGCTGTTCTGAGTCGGGTGAAGGGCTGTTATGTGAAGAGGTGCAATGATGGAGAATGAAGTCTGGATAATGTGGTGGACAGTATGAGCAACAGTGGAGAATTGACTACGGAACGTGGTGTTTTGGAGTATGAGAAAATCGAGAATATGATAAGGATCACCGGATATCGGGGAAAGGATACCGCGGTGGAGGTTCCGGGCAGCATTGATGGCTATTGCGTCACCTGCATCGGCAAGAAGGCTTTTCTGAGTAATAAGATGGTAAAACAGATTTCCCTGCCGGAATCCATTCTGCAGATCGAGGATTGGGCGTTTGCTTTCTGTGGAAAACTGGCGAAGATCATACTGCCGTATCATGATATGGAGATCGGGCAGGGCATTTTCAAGGATTGTTCTGCACTGGTGCAGATTATAGATGAACATGGTGACGAGTGTGATCCCAGGACGGAGGATATTTCATATCTGCTGGCGGCCGTTATGAGTCAGCTGGACGCGTTCTATCTGTTTGATTTTGAGAATGCGGGCACGGAGGAGTGGCTTGTAAGATGGGATGTGAGGATGCGCCAGCTGATGCAGACGCCGGATGCGGAGGGATTTTCCAGGATGCTTCTGTGCGGGGAAGAGGACTATGGCAGCAGGGAGAACAATCTGGATTATTATATGGAACAGCGCAGGAAAGAGAAGGTCAGGCTGGCGATGCTCAGGCTGATGCATGATTATGCGCTGGACATATCTGTGAAAAAAGAGCTGGAGGATTACCTTTTGAATCATGTCAAGGGGAAAGAGACGGAGGAGACCTGGCTGGTGGTTCTTGAAGAACACGGAGATGATCTGCGCTATTATCAATTCCTGGCAGAACTGGGCGGCGTGCAGGAGAATAATTTCCAGGATATGATGGAAGATTTGGGTGACCGGCATACGGAGATGAAGGCATGGTTGATGAACTACTACAGTAAAAATCGTACGAAGGAAGATATCTTTGCAGACTTTGATTTATGACTTCATTGCAAAAAGAAAATTATGACTTGCGCTTGCAGTCTTTTTGTGGTAATATAAGATTTGTTTGACATTAGGAGGTGTGGAAATGGGAGCACTTAGAATTACGTTGATGGTTATTTTTATTCTTATTTGTATTGCACTTGTTATATTAGTATTGATGCAGGAAGGCAAGTCAGCAGGTCTGGGAGCAGTGAGCGGGGCCGCTGAGACATACTGGGGCAAGAATAAGGGACGTTCCATGGAAGGGAAGCTGGTCAGGATTACGACAGGACTTGCGGTGGCTTTTATGGTATTGACCGTTATTTTGAATTTGAACCTGTTTTAAATGTGAAAGCACTCTTGCGTAAGGGGTGCTTTTTTGTTACGGTACAGAGTACGGCGACGGTCTGCTGCAGCGGACGGGGCGGCATACTTATTCCCGCGAAGCAACGAGCCAAGTAGCCATGCTTGCATGGATATTTGGCGACTGCCGCGAGGGTCAAATACCCCGCAGCTTGTTGCGCTGGAATTTTGATGCCTGTCAGTTTGCTGCGGGGTCTTTGACTTATGCGCTGATGAAAGCAGCGCAGTAGAAATGGGGAAAGCATGGATTTTGAGAAAGAGTTGGGAAAACAGAATGCGGAAGACAAACGACGCAGAAACTTAATCTGTGAATTGGTGGCGGATGAGATGTATGTGCCGATGAAGGAGAAAGAATTAGCGGCTTTCATGCAGGTGTCGAAGGAAGAGCGGGAAGATTTTCGCAGATTGCTACAGGAATTGGTGTCGGAAGGCAGACTGCAGACTACTGCGCAGGGTAAATTTATAAAACCGCAGGATAACCGGTTTGCAGGCATATATTCCGGCACTGCCAGAGGATTTGGTTTTGTGGAAGTAGAGGGCATGGAGCAGGATCTGTATATCCCGGAGGACAGAAGGGGCGGCGCTTTTCATCAGGACAGGGTGCTGGTGGAACTTCTGACGGGCGGACAGGGAAGACGGCGGGAGGCCTGTGTTGTTAAAATATTGGAACGGGGAATGAAGCAGGTAGTTGGAACCTGGGAGCAATGTGAGAATTACGGCTTCGTGATTCCGGACAGCAGTAAAGTGGGTACGGATATTTTCGTGCCGAAAGAACGTTCCAAGGGGGCGGTGACCGGTCATAAGGTGGTGGTGGAACTGACCTCATACGGTGATGAGAGACATAAACCGGAGGGGAAAGTGACCAGGATCCTCGGTCATATCAACGATCCCGGCGTGGATATTTTGTCTGTGGTAAATAGATTTGAGCTGCCCGTGGAGTTTGGAGAGAAGGTTATGCATCAGACGGACCGGGTGCCGGAACAGGTACAGGAGGCGGACAGACAGGGACGTCTGGACTTAACAGGGCTGCAGATGGTGACCATCGACGGTGAAGATGCCAAGGATCTGGATGATGCAGTCAGCCTGTATCTGGATGAGGCGGGGCGGTACCGGCTTGGGGTACACATTGCAGATGTAAGTAATTATGTACAGGAGAATTCGGCGTTGGACTGGGAAGCCTTGAAGCGTGGTACCAGCGTATATTTGGTGGACCGGGTTATTCCCATGCTGCCTCATAAGTTGTCTAATGGTATCTGTTCCCTGAATCAGGGCGTGGACCGTCTGGCTTTGAGCTGTCTGATGACCATTGACCATAAGGGGGAAGTAACGGATTACGAGATTGTGGAGTCGGTCATCTGCGTGGACAGAAGGATGTCCTATACCTCTGTAAAGAAGATTCTGGAAGACAAGGATGAGGAGGAACGGTGCAAATATGAGGAACTGGTTCCTATGTTTGAACTGATGGAGGAACTGGCGGCGCTGTTAAGAAAGAAGCGGCATAAGCGGGGAGCCGTGGATTTTGACTTTGCGGAGAGTAAGATCCTGCTGGATGGAGAGGGACACCCGATAGAGATTAAGCCGTACGAGCGCAATGTGGCAACGAAGATCATAGAGGATTTTATGCTGATCGCCAATGAAACCGTAGCCCAGCATTTCTTCTGGCTGGATCTGCCCTTCGTCTATCGGACGCACGAGAAGCCGGATCCGGAGAAAATCATGAAGCTGTCTGCTTTTATCCATAATTTCGGTTATCATGTGAAGCTGACAGGGGAAGAGATTCATCCCAAGGAGCTGCAGAAACTCCTGGATAAGATTGCAGATACGGAGGAGGAGATGCTGATCAGCCGTCTGACGCTGCGCAGTATGAAGCGGGCCAGATATACAGTGGAATGCAGTGGGCATTTTGGCCTGGCATGTCAGTACTATTGTCATTTCACTTCTCCTATAAGACGGTATCCCGATCTGCAGATCCACCGCATCATCAAGGACCAGCTGCGGGGAAGGATGCACGAGGAGCGTATCGGGCACTATACGGAGCGGCTGCCTGAGGTGGCGAAACATGCCTCTAAGACGGAGCGGCGGGCTGATGAAGTCGAACGGGAAATCGATAAGATGAAGAAGGCAGAGTACATGGAGGCGCACATCGGGGAAATATATGAAGGCGTGATCTCCAGCATTACCCAGTGGGGCATCTATGTGGAACTGTCTGATACGGTGGAAGGGCTGATCCATGTCTCTTCCCTGGAGGGAGATTTCTTCTATTACAATGAAGAGACTTACGAGATGGTTGGCCGGGATACCGGGAAGACTTTTAAACTGGGGCAGCGTATTACCGTACAGGTCAAAGGAGCGGACCGCCTTGCCGGTGCAGTTGACTTTATGCTGCCAGAGGATATAATGGAGTAAGGCAAGAGCGGAGTAGAAGAGAAAGAAGGTGGGCATATGGCCAAAGAAGCCATGAAACTGGTGGCAAACAACAAGAAGGCATACCACGATTATTTTATAGAAGAAAAATATGAGGCCGGACTGGAGCTGCATGGCACGGAAGTAAAGTCGCTGCGCCTGGGGAAATGCAGCATCAAGGAAGGCTATGTGCAGATAGACAACGGAGAGGCGTTTGTCTGCGGCATGAATATCAGTCCTTATGAGAAGGGTAATATCTTCAACAAAGATCCGTTACGCGTGCGTAAGCTTCTGCTGCACAAGGTGGAGATTCGTAAGCTGGCAGGCAAAATCGCGCAGCAGGGGTATACGATTGTACCGCTGCAGGTATACTTTAAGGATGGGAGGGCTAAGATAGAGATCGGCCTCGCCAGAGGTAAGAAGCTCTATGACAAACGGCAGGATATTGCCAGGAAGGATCTGCGCAGGGAACACGAGAGAGAGTTTAAAATCAAGAATCTGGGTTGAGAAGACGTCAGATTTGTGATATACTGTGAAAAGAATGCTGTTGTGATGTGGGAAGCTTTAAGGTATTTGCCGGCTTTACACAGCAGGAGCATATCAGGGCCAGTCAAGGTTTCGACAGGGGTCTTGCAGCTGGAGAAGCTATCCGCAGGCGATGCGTCAAATCGCAAACCTAAATATAAACGCTGAAGATAATTTAGCATACGCTGCCTAATGGCAGCTGTCCGCCTTAGTGCACCTACACATTAAGAACCGGGCATCGACTATGTAGGAAACGACGCAGGGGACGCCTCTATCCTGCGGGCGTAGCAGAGGCTACTGAGGGCATCGGGGTGTCGGTCTCCTGATGTACGAGGGAATGAGGAGTGATCCGCAATGAGCGACTATGATAGTAGAAGGACAGGGAATGGGCTTTTGGACACGGGTTCGACTCCCGTCTGGTCCATGTAAAACACCCGGTATATGCCGGGTGTTTTGAGCTGTTTACTTTCAGGCATCGGAAAGAATTTTTTGAAGGAGTTGAAGTAGAAGAGATGGATTCCACAGATAAGAAAGAGCAGGTTCTGGTCGTAGACGGCTACCGGTTTGCGACGGTTGCAGATGCGGAGACAGCGAGATTGGAGAAGAAGAAGATCGATAATCTGGAACAGCATCTTGACTTCCGCAATTTACAGAATGTTTTGATGGTTTATAATAAGGCGATTGATAACAGAGTGTTCCTGACGCCGCTGGGGCTGGGGTATTTACAGAGAATGCAGGGCCAGCTGCTCAAGTGCGGCGTGCCGGAAGAGAAGATCAGGCCGGTGCCGCTTTATGCCACTTTCAGCAATAAATCCGAGAGCAGCGGTTCGATTGTACGAAGTCTGGGGGCAGGCGGAGAGAAACCGGAGTACAAAGGGCGTTTTGTCACATCGGTGTGTATTAACGTACTGCTGGCGGCCGCTATTGGAGCGCTCATCCTGCTCTCCATGAGAAGCGATCTTCCAACGATTGTGAATTATAAGACTGCCATAGTCAATGAGTATTCAGAATGGGAGCAGGAATTGCAGGAGAGAGAAAGAACGGTGCGCGAGGCGGAGAAAGCGTTGAAAAAGACTGAAAATTAGAAATTTTAAATGGCGGGACTTTGACAGGCAGTTGAAATACCGCCTGCGTTCTCAGCGTAAAGCGCTTCGAAACAGAGAAAAATGGAAAGGTGATTTTGCTTATGGAGCGGTTGAAAATTCTGGTAGTTGATGATGAGAGCCGTATGCGCAAGCTGGTCAGGGATTTCCTGACCAAAAGTAATTATGAGGTGATAGAAGCCGAGGACGGCGCCAGGGCAGTAGATATTTTTTTTGAACAGAATGATATCGCGCTGATTATTCTGGATGTGATGATGCCGAATATGGACGGCTGGCAGGTCTGCAGGGAAATCAGGGAGTATTCCAAGGTGCCGATCATTATGCTGACGGCGAAATCTGAGGAACAGGATGAACTCCAGGGATTCGGATTGGGTGTGGATGAATATATTTCCAAGCCTTTCAGTCCCAAGATCCTGGTGGCCAGGGTGGAGGCGATTCTACGCAGAACCAGCCAGGCAAACGTAGATGAAGTGATGGAAGCAGGGGGGATTTTGATCAATAAAGCGGCGCACAGCGTTTCTGTAGAAGGTAAGCCTATTGATCTAAGCTATAAAGAATTTGAATTGCTGACCTATTTTGTAGAGAATAAGGGCATTGCGCTGTCCAGGGAGAAGATCTTGAACAGCGTTTGGAATTATGATTATTTTGGAGACGCCAGAACCATTGATACGCATGTGAAGAAGCTGCGCAGTAAGATGGGAGAGAAAGGCGAACTGATCAGGACGATCTGGGGTATGGGCTACAAATTTGAGGTGAATGAATAAAAACGGCATTTTACATTCTCAGGGGAGGGATGGTGTGTTGTCAGCTCCACACTACGGCTTAACACGCCAATACCCTTTTGCATCACGATCCAAAAGATGTTCGCCGATCATATCCCTGCGGATCGTGCAGAAATCATCATGAAAATCTGCGATCACGATATTGACCTCCCGCTCAGAGTAGATACGGTCATATTCAAATGCCTGAGCAATGACTTCCAAAATAATGCGTTCCTTTTTTCGCTGAGCAGGGATGGCCTTCAGTTTACCGTATTCAAAAAAGACATCGATCACTTTCTGGCGATACTCTGCATCCCGTCGGGCCTGAATCTCGGCTTCGTCAGACTTTTCTTGCAGGATTTCCAGTATGCTTGTTTCAAAAATATCTTTTTTGAGAGAGTACATCGTGTAGTACTGGCTTTTGTAGGAAACAACTGCTCCGGCATCTGCCAGCTTTTTCAGATGAAAAGACACCGTAGGTGCCGTAATGCCCAATCTTTCAGCCAGTCGTTCTACATACATATCCTCTATTGCAAGTGACTTTAAGATCTGCAACCGAGATTTATCGGATAAGCATTTAAACAGGCGGATCGCATCTGTCTCTGTCATTCTTTCCTCCATTCCGAATCGTTTTGCGCTTGGGACGCATCCCAAATAACTGCAAACATTTCTTTGATATTGTTGATAGTGTCAAGTTTGATCTGTTCAATCTGCATTTTGACCATGTCATCATGTAGTTTGGCCTGCTCGTAAGATGCTGCCCAATTTGAAGGGATCTGCTGGACTTTTAGAAGGAAAAAGTGCCGTACCGCTTCGGAGTCACCTTTGCCGGTTTTAACCGCAACAGAAAGTATTGTGCGGAAAATATCGTAGACGTTTGCTTTGATTTTTTCATGGGCAGCCTCGTCTGCGCGATCATCGGCCAGCAATGTTTCACTGCGTTGTTTGCATAAGGAAATTTCTTCGTCAAAATAGCTGTTTAATTTCGATATTTTTTGCTCAATCATAGAATCACCTCAATGTTTCCGTATCCGACAAGGTCAATGTGGTCGGGTACCTTATTTGCGCCGTCAGACATATCATTTATGCCCGCGGCGATATGGAATGTTCCTGCCATTTTATCATCTGATGCAGCATCAAATTTTGAGAATAGATTAAGATAACGATTAGCTTTCTGGTATATCTTGTACCTCTACCTTAATGTTATATTGATTTTATAATTTTCTTTTTAGAATGTCAATATCTATTTTGATATTTATCGAAATAGATTAAGCCCTACACTTAGAAACATCTGAGTGTATTTGGATTTGGGATGACGCCAAGCGGAGCCATAGAGAGCAGATTGAAAATGGACGTGACTTTTTATGAGATGGGCGTTAAAATGGGGATGTATAGGTGAGATTTTAATGGAAATCATAGAGAAATGCAGACTATGTGAAATAGAGAAATTACTTAAAGATAATGGAAACCAAGTGCGATAGAAGTTTAGAGCGATTCCGGACAGGGGCTATATGTTTGAGGGACGATGAGCTATGAAATATTCCATGAAAAGACAGTTTGTATTTATTTTTATCTTGTTGATCACAAGTACGATTCTGTTATGCCTTCTGGCCAACAGTACGCTGCTGGAGAAATATTATATCAATAATAAGAAAAATGCGCTGATCAAATCTTATGCGAGTATCAATGCAGCATCCAATGCCGGAGACATTACTTCAGAGCTATATGATATTGAGCTGCAGAAGATACGTGACAAGTATAATATCAATGTCCTTGTGCTGGACAGCGACTCCAAGATGGTCAAAACGACTATGATAGATCAGGAGTTTGCAATTAAACATTTGCTGAATAATATTTTCTATGGCGTGAACAAAGAGGATATCCTTGTGGAAAACAAGGGCTATATGATACAGATCGTTACAGATGGAAGGACGCAGACGGAATATATTGAAATGTGGGGGATGCTGGATAACGGTTATTTCTTTATTTTGAGGAGTGCGCTGGAAAGCATTCAGGAGAGTGTTTCGATATCCAACCGCTTTATGGCTTATGTGGGTTTTATCGCGATCGCTGTCAGTATTCTGCTGGTAATCGGGCTGGCGAACCGCATTACCAAGCCGATCATGGAGCTGGCGGGTATTTCGGAAAGAATGAAGCACCTGGATTTTAATGCAAAGTATACAGGAAATGACAGAACGGAAATTGCCATACTGGGGCATAACATCAATGAAATGTCAGAAGCGCTGGAATCCACGATCTCCGAGTTGAAGACGGCTAACAATCAGCTGCTTAAGGATATCGAGAAGAAAGACCAGATTGATGAGATGCGCAGAGAATTTCTATCCAATGTGTCCCACGAGTTGAAGACGCCGATCGCTTTGATCCAGGGATATGCGGAAGGGTTAAGGGAAGGGATCAATGACGATGAGGAGAGCAGGGAATTTTACTGTGATGTGATCATAGATGAGGCGGCTAAGATGAATATTATGGTGAGGAAACTGCTGACTCTGAATCAGCTGGAGTCCGGCAGTGAAGTCGTAAGTATGGAGCGGTTTGATATTACGGCGCTGATCAGAAATTATATTTCATCTTCAGATATTTTGTTGAAAGAAAGAGACATTTCCGTGCGCATGGAAGACTATGCGGCGATTTATGTCTGGGGAGATGAGTTTAAAGTAGAAGAAGTATTTATGAATTACTTTACGAATGCCATCCACTATGCACAGGGTGAGAATATCATTGATGTCAAGCTTCGTTCCATGGGTCAGCAGATAAGGATCTCTGTTTTCAATACCGGAGCGCCAATTCCGCAGGACAGTATAGAACATATCTGGGAAAAGTTCTATAAAGTTGATAAGGCGCGTACCAGGGAGTATGGCGGCAGCGGCATCGGTTTGTCTATTGTAAAGGCCATCGTAGAATCCATGAACCAGAAGTATGGGGTGGTCAATTATGAAAATGGAGTGGAGTTCTGGTTTACTTTGGATGTTGCATAGTTTCCCCCATTTCTGAGCTGCTTTTTGCGCATAAACGAGTTTGTGGCAAGCAACGCGCAGACACAAATCTCGCGATTGAAAATTTTAATTTTCAATCTTTCCTTCTGCAGTAAAGCGGGAGGCTGAACGATCCGATATTGTTCAGCCTTGCAGGACTCTGCTTTTGTTTTTGACAGTTTGTGTGCAGAAAAGATTTGTCAGATGAGAAATATTACGTTATAATAAAAGGCAGTATGTTAGGTTTGCTGTAGTGAAGTGTACCTTGCATTGATAAGAGACAGATTTATATGAGCGATAGGAGAATAGTTGTGAGAAGAGCGAGAGTATTCCTGTGTGGTATCACAGCGGCAGTATTAATGACCGGATGTGGATCAGTCATGCCGGATTTGACAGAAGAAGAAACGGAGATTATTTCAGAGTATGCTGCAGGTGTTCTGTTAAAGTATGACAGAGTTCACAGCGGACGGCTGATGAGTGTGGCCGAATACGAAATGGAAGAGAATAAGAAGGCGGAGCGTGAAGCCGCAGCTTCCGTTGAACAGCCGGTCGAAGAGGAGAATGCCGCAGAAGAAAATGCGGAAGCAGAAAATACGACAGTAGATACAGAAGTGGTCGATGTCAGCCAGGATGCGGAGGCGGCAGTTCCCTCTACTATAGAAGGATATTATGATATTCAGGATATCACATTCCAGTATACGGGATATGAGTTAACAGATTCCTATCCTTCCGGTAATGAAGAAGACAATATTTTCTTTGCAATGGATGCCACGGAGGGAATGCAGCTGCTGGTCCTGAAGTTTACGGCGACCAATGTCAGTTCCGCGGATCAGACGCTGGATATGATAGGATATGGAGCGAGATTTAAAGTCTCGGTCAACGGTGGTTCCGGAGAGAATGCGTTGTCTACCATGCTTTTGAATGATCTGCAGAATTATAAGGATGTGATTCCGGCAGGTGCAGGCGCAGAACTGGTCAGCATTGTGGAAGTTCCCCAGGCGACGACGGTAGAGTCGATTGATTTTATACTGCGCGGGGATGCAGGTAATGCGGTGATAAATCTGCAGTGATTACTGCAGCATACTGTTGATGCGACAGGAATACAGGGCATAGATGAACGAGACAGTAAGGTTCATCTATGCCTTTTTATAAAATCTTTATTAAGAGTAAAAGGGAAAGGTTGACAGTAAAACTCTTTCAAAATATACTGAAAAACAGTTGACCGACCGGTCGGACGGTAGTTAGGGAAGAGGAGTGTCATATTATGTTGGGAAAATTCAGTGTTAAAAAGCCATATACGGTTTTGGTCGCAGTCATCCTGGTCATTGTCCTTGGTGTAGTGTCTTTTACGAAGATGTCTACGGATCTGCTGCCGAACATCAGCCTGCCTTATGTTATAGTCATGACGACATATCCGGGAGCAAGCCCGGAGACGGTGGAGATGGTGGTGACGAAACCGGTGGAGGCGTCCATGGCGACGGTGAGTAATATCGAGGGAATCAGTTCCATTTCCAGTGAGAATTACTCCACGGTCATTCTGGAATTTGCACAGTCAACAGATATGAATGCAGCCTCTTTGGAAATTCGGGAAAATCTGGATCAGATCAAGAGCTATTGGAGTGATGACATCGGAAGTCCGATCATTATGAAATTGAATCCGGATATGCTTCCGATCATGATCGCTGCCGTGGGCAGCACGGGCATGACGGATGCGCAGGTAAGCGAAATGACGCAGAATCTGGTGATCCCGGAGCTGGAAAGTATAGAGGGCGTGGCCTCTGCGAGTGCGACAGGCTTGTTTGAGGAGAGCGTGAATGTGATCATCCGGCAGGAAAAGATCGATACGATCAATAAGCAGGTATTTGCCTGCATAGATGATGAGATGAAAGAAGCGGAACAGGAGCTTGCCGATGGCAAACAGGAGATCTATGACGGTCAGGCGGAGCTTGCCGAAGCCCGGACAGAGCTGGAAGAGAGCAAGCAGGAGCTGGTGGACAGCGGGCTGGAGCTGGATGATACGAGCAAGGAGCTGGATGAGAATAAACAGAAGTTAAAGGACGGGAAAGCGGAGATTGCCGAAAACAAATCAAAGCTGGAAGAAGGCAAGACGGAGCTTGCAAATAAGAAAAGCGAGACTACGGCACAGCTGGCTGCGGCGGAGACGAAGATACTGACGGCGAAGACAGATCTGGAAGCGACGAAGATGCACCTTACGCTGGAGATCGCGACGGCGCAAGCGACGATAGAGGCCTCGCAGAATGCGATAGATCAGATTGATGAAGGGCTGAAACAATACCAGGAAGCGATACAGGCGATCAATAGTATTGATGCTATGACAGGGCTTCTTGATGCAATTCCTTCCGTGGATGTTATGCCGGAAGAGATGAAAAGCGCTATTTCGCAGCTTTTACAGAAAGATATCAGCGGCATGGATATCGGGACGATTAAAGCAGAACTTCAGGCCGTCAAGGCTGCTATGAATATGGCTTTGACCACAATATTGGAGGCCCTTGGCGGAGAAGAAGGTATTGCCTCCATGGAGAGCAAGCGGGCAGAACTTGCAGCTACGATCGAGATGCAGGAGGCAGCTGTATCTGCAATGGAGACACAGCTTACCGCGATCGAGAAGAACATTTCTTCTCTGGATAAGGCTTTGGAGCAGCTCTATGCCGGCAATCTGACGGCGGCGATTGAATTTGCCAATGCCCAGACTACCATTAGCGTTGGAGAAATGCAGTTAAATGCGGCCGAAACGCAGCTGGAAGCAAGTGAGAAACAGTTGGAGGCCGGTGAGGATCAGTTGGAAGCGGGACGGGAGCAGCTTGATGCGGCCTGGGAACAGATCAGAGATGGCGAAGAACAGTTAAATGATTCGGCAGAGCAGCTGAAGGATGCGCTGCAGCAGATTCTGGACGGAGAGGAGGAACTGGAGGAAGCAAGAGAGGATGCTTATGAGCAGGCCGATATGAATGATATCCTTACGGTTGATACCGTAAAGTCGCTTCTGGCGGCCCAGAATTTCTCCATGCCCGCAGGGTATGTGACGGAAGAGGGGATTGATTATCTGGTCAGAGTGGGTGATAAGCCGGCGGATATCGAAGAATTAAAGAGGATGCCGCTGCTCAATCCCGAAATGGACGGCGTGGATATCATTACGTTGGCCGATGTGGCGGATGTATTCATGACCGACAATTCCGAGGAAATCTATGCGAACGTAAACGGGGAATCCGGTATTATGATAACGATTCAGAAGCAGACGGGCTACTCAACCGGCGATGTTTCCGACAGGATTCTGGATAAGTTCGAGGAATTGAAGGAAGAGAATGAGAATCTGATCCTGATCACTTTGATGGATCAGGGAATTTATATAGATCTTGTTATGGATTCCATTATCAATAACGTGTTGTTTGGCGCAGTCCTGGCAGTTCTGATCCTGATCGTGTTCCTGAAAGACTGGCGTCCTACAGCAGTGGTGGCCTGTTCCATTCCGGTCAGTTTGATCACGGCAATTGTGTGCATGTATTTCAGTGGTGTCACGCTGAATGTGATTTCGCTGTCTGGTCTGGCGCTGGGAGTCGGAATGCTGGTGGATAATTCCATTGTGGTAATTGAGAATATCTTCAGAATGCGCAGTGAGGGATGTTCGGCAAAGGAGGCGGCGATCAAAGGTGCGGGTGAGGTGGCAGGAGCGATCCTGGCTTCTACACTTACGACTGTTTGTGTGTTCCTGCCCATTGTTTTTACGGAGGGAATTGTCAGACAATTATTTGTGGATCTGGGACTTACAATCGCATATTCGCTGTTTGCCAGTCTGTTGATCGCATTGACAGTGGTTCCAGCAATGTCGGCAGGTGTCTTTTCCAAAGTCAGCCCGAAGAAAGAGAGCGGTGTTTTTGGCGGCTTGATGAAGGGATATGGCAGGACACTGGAACTGGCACTGCGGTTTAAAGCACTCGTACTTGTTTTCGTTCTTATATTGCTGGCGGTCAGCGCCAGGGCGGCTTTTTCCAGGGGAACAGCTTTTATGCCGGATATGGACAGTACGCAGATCACGATGACGCTGAGCCTGCCCAAGGATACGCCGCTTTATGAGACGGCTGACGTGACGGACCGTGTGATCGACCGGATAAGGGAAATGGAGGACGTGACGGATGTTGGCGCCATGGCAAGCGCCTCTTCTATGAATATGCTTTCCGGAGGAGGAAATTCTGCCACGAACGAGACGGTGATGTACATATCGCTGCGCGAAGATAAAGAGAAAGACAATGTGGAGATAGCGCGGGATATGCAGGAACGCATTGCAGATATTCTGGAAGAGAATCAGGCAGAAGCTTCAATTGAGACTTCGACCATGGATATGAGCGCTATGGGTGGAAGCGGCATTACCATCCAGATAAAAGGGCGTGAGCTGGATACATTACAGGAGATAGCAAGGGATATTGCAGCGATTGTAGACAGTGTGGAGGGAACAACGGAAGTGTCAGACGGTTTGGAAGAGTCTACCGGAGAACTGCGCATCCTGATCGACCGTGACAAGGCGATCGAGCACGGTATTACCATAGCGCAGGTTTTTCAGCAGATACAGGCCAGGCTGGCAGATGCAGCCAGTGCGACCACGCTCGAAACAGAGATCGAGGAATACAGCGTGTATGTGAAACATGCGAATGACATAGAGTTGACAAGAGATCTGGTGAAAGATCTGGAACTTGACCGTCAGAAACAGGACGGTACAAAGGAAACGATAAAACTTTCGGATATTGCCCGTTTTGAGAGCACTGAGGCGCCGAAGGCTGTCAATAGAGTTGACCAGTCCAGATATATTGCTGTATCGGCTGCTATTGCCGAAGGCTATAATATCGGATTTGTATCGGAGGATGTGGAAGCAGCCCTCAGGAATTATGATATGCCGGGCGGATACAGTTATACGATGAGTGGAGAGAATGAAACGATCAATGAAGCGATGGGGCAGGTTTTCCTAATGCTGATCCTTGCCCTGATCTTTATGTATTTGATCATGGTAGCGCAGTTCCAGTCGCTTTTATCGCCGTTTATCATTATGTTTACGATCCCGCTGGCATTTACGGGAGGTCTTCTGGGACTGTATATCAGTGGAAGTGAGGTAAGCGTTATTGCACTGATCGGTTTTGTCATGCTTTCCGGTATTATTGTAAACAATGGTATCGTGCTGGTAGATTATATCAATCAGCTTCGCGAAAGCGGTATGGAGAAAAGAGAAGCCATTGTCACAGCAGGCAGAACCAGGATCCGTCCTGTTTTGATGACTGCACTGACAACGATTCTGGCGCTTAGCACTATGGCGTTCAGCGATGATATGGGAGCGGATATGTCTAAACCGATGTCTGTCGTTACGATCGGAGGACTAATCTATGGTACGTTACTGACATTGATCGTGATTCCCTGTATCTACGATATATTTATGCGGGAGAAAGGCAAAACAGGAAGTATAGAGGATACGGACAATGAATAGAGAAGAATATTTACCGAAAGAAAAGGCTGTATATAAGGCTGTAATAGAACTATTCGAAGAGGGTGCAGATATTAATAATCTTACCGTAGCGGAGATTACCGGGCGGGCCGGCATCGGCAAAGGCACGGCATATGAATATTTTTCCGGAAAAGAAGAAATGATAGCAAAAGCGTTTTTCTATAATGGGGAGATATTCTGTAATCAGTTGTATGAAGGGGTCAGTAAAGAGAAAACCCTTTATGATAAGGTGAACTTTGTGTTACTTGAGATGGAGAATCAGGTTGCCATAATGGGCTGTATTTTTCGTCTGCTGCATATGCTGTCTGAGAATTCTTTGGTGAGCAGGTGGATCCGGGAGTTGTTGAAACAGAAAGAACTGTCAGAAGAAGTACCGGTAGCCGGTTTGATCCGTAAGATATTGTACGATGAACTGGGAGACAGAGAAATGCCTTCCGAGGAAAATATGACATATCTTGTATGCAGTATTTATTCCAGGGTTTTCTGTTACGGAATGATGCTGAAAGCTGAAATATATAAGAAGGAAGAGCAAAGAGAGAGGGTTAGAAGATTGACCGGCCGGGGAATATGCCGGGAGGTGGAAGAAATATTTACCTTGGAATGAGATTAGATATAAGCTTAAAATGCCTAATAAGATTATCGTAATTACATCACTGCAAAGAACAGGTGAAAAAAAACAAAAAAAATATCAAAAAATGTGTTGACATTCCGAAATGGTAATGATATACTCAGATTCGTTGCTGAGGACAACACAGTGATTCAGCGGCGGACATACATAGAGAAGTATGTAACAGAACCTTGACAAATAAACAGTAATGCAACCCTGAAAATTCAAGAGAAAAAATTCTTAAAGATTTTTCAGAGAGTATCGAACAGATACAAACCAAACAGTAAATGTTTAGGGAAACGGATACGAAAGAAGCCAAGCTTGTTTTGATCCGGATCAGACGAAAAGGCAGATTGACATTAAGGATTCGCGAAGTGAAGTCTGTAAAGTTAATTTACGCAGTAAATTTACTAAAGTTAATTTGTGGAACAAATTTACTAAAGTTAATTTGTGGAACAAATTTACTTTTCTTATTCGAGAGTTTGATCCTGGCTCAGGATGAACGCTGGCGG
>CANPTH010000050.1 GCA_947576945.1 uncultured Lachnospiraceae bacterium | reverse complement strand
GCTTTCCAGGGGGATTTCTTTTGTTACGTTTGAGGAAGCTGCATATCCGCGTAAGCTGTCAAAGATCCAGGACGCTCCGTATGCGCTGTACTATGCAGGCAGACTGCCGGACGAAGAGGGCAGGTCCATTGCCGTTATCGGCGCCAGAAACTGTACGGAATATGGTAAGTGTATGGCAAAAGAGTTTGGAACCGTTCTGGCGCGGGCAGGGGTACAGGTCATCAGCGGGATGGCCAGAGGAATCGACGGAATTGGGCAGCGATCGGCGCTTTGCGCAGGCGGGTATTCTCTGGGCGTGCTTGGGTGCGGCGTGGATATCTGCTATCCGCAGGAGAACAGGGAATTGTATGAGCAGCTGTTGGTGAAAGGAGGCCTGTGTTCCGAATACCCGCCGGGTATAGAACCGAGGGCGGCTCTTTTTCCGCCCAGGAATCGTATTATAAGCGGGCTGTGTGACGGCGTTCTGGTTATCGAAGCGAAGGAGCGGAGCGGGACGCTGATCACGGTGGATATGGCATTGGAGCAGGGGCGTGAAGTATATGCAGTGCCGGGGAGGGCTACCGATGCTCTGAGTGCGGGATGCAACAGGCTGATCAGGCAGGGCGCACAGCTGGTGATGAATCCGGAAGAACTTTTGGAGGAGCTGTGGGCAGGCTTTATCGGCATCCGGGATCAAAATGCCGCCGGACGGCTGACAAGGATTTATCCGGCTGGACTTCAGGGAGAAATACTGAAGCTGTTGGATTATCAGCCGCAGTCTATAGAGAAGCTTCAGGAAGCTTATCGAAAGGCATATGGAAACTCTGTTGCGGTGCCGAAATTGTGTTATGAACTCCTGCAGCTGTGTGCAGAGGGGTACGTCGGACAGGGCGCCGGCAAGTACTATTTAAAATAAGGAATAAACTGGCAATGCAAATTTTAAATTTTTTTAATTTTTTTCCTCTTGTCAGCGTAAAAAATATAGTGTATAGTGATTCACGTTGACGAGTCTGATTTAAGGAATAGCATACTATAGCAGAAAAGGCGGAAGCCTGAGACGGGCTGCATGCATACCGTGGTGACCATATCAGAATATGGCAGCAGCGGAACTGTTCTGCTTTCAGTATGATTATTAATTAAGGAAGAGACAGGGGAATATTCTATGGCAAAGTATCTGGTAATTGTGGAGTCACCGGCGAAGGTGAAGACGATTAAGAAATTTTTGGGGGCGAGTTACGAGGTCGCGGCAAGTAACGGGCATGTAAGAGATCTGCCGCGCAGTGTATTGGGGATTGATGTTGAGCATGATTTTGAGCCAAAGTATATCACGATCCGGGGAAAAGGGGACATTCTGGCGAACCTCCGCAAGGAGGTGAAGAAGGCTGAGAAAGTATATCTGGCAACGGACCCTGACCGTGAGGGGGAGGCTATCTCGTGGCACCTGCTTGCGGCGTTGAAGTTGGAGAATAAGAAGGTTTATCGCATTACATTTAATGAGATTACCAAAACTGCAGTCAAGGAATCTTTAAAGAATGCCAGGGAGATTGATATGGATCTGGTGGATGCCCAACAGGCGAGGCGGTGTCTGGACCGCATGGTGGGCTATAAGATATCGCCTGTTTTGTGGGCGAAGGTCAAGAGAGGGCTGAGCGCCGGGCGTGTGCAGTCTGTGGCGCTGCGTATTATCTGTGACCGGGAAGAGGAGATCAATGCCTTTATTCCTGAGGAATACTGGACGTTAGATGCTTCTCTTGCGGTGGCAGGAGAGAAGAAGCCTGTTGTTGCGAAATATTATGGGACGGTGGAGGAGAAGAAGACAATCTCTTCCAGAGAAGAGCTGGAGGAAATCAAGAGGCAGTTGGACCAGGCGGCCTATCAGATATCATCTGTTAAAAATGGCGAGAGGGTCAAGAAGGCGCCGCTGCCTTTTACGACGTCGACATTGCAGCAGGAAGCCAGTAAGGTATTGAATTTTTCCACGCAGAAGACGATGCGGCTTGCGCAGCAGCTGTATGAGGGTATTGATATTAAAGGAAACGGTACGGCCGGCATCATTACCTATCTGCGTACAGATTCTACAAGAGTGTCTGACGAAGCGGCGAAAGCGGCAGGTGAATTTATTGCAGACAGATACGGAGAGGCGTATGCGGCAGGGGCGGAGCAGGAACAGAAGAGCGGCGGGAAGATCCAGGATGCACATGAGGCCATTCGGCCTACGCAGATTGACCGGATTCCGCTGGAGATTAAGGAATCTCTGTCCAGAGATCAGTTCAGGCTTTATCAGTTGATCTGGAAGCGTTTTGTGGCAAGCCGCATGGCCCCGGCAGTCTATGAGACCACATCCGTGAAGATTGACGCCGCCGGCCATAGATTTACGGTAGCCGCTTCCAAAGTGAAGTTTGACGGGTTTATGTGCGTCTATACACAGGAAGATGAGAAGGAAGAAAATAACACGCTGATGAGGGGGATTCATCAGGATTCGAAGCTGACGCTTAACGAGCTTGTGGAGAAGCAGCACTTTACACAGCCGGCGCCGCACTATACGGAGGCGTCTTTAGTCAGATCCATGGAAGAACTGGGGATAGGCCGTCCCAGTACCTATGCGCCTACGATTACTACGATCCTTGCCAGAAGATATATTGTCAAGGAGAACAGGAATCTTTATGTGACAGAACTGGGAGAAGTGGTGAACAGTATGATGAAGGAGGCCTTTCCTTCCATCGTGGATGTGAATTTCACGGCGACGATGGAGGCGCTGCTGGACGGCGTGGAAGAGGGAAGCGTCAAGTGGAAGACCGTAGTATCCAATTTTTATCCGGATCTGGAAGAAGCCGTGAATAAGGCGGAGAAGGAATTGGATGAGGTAGAGATTGCGGATGAGCTTTCCGATGAATTCTGTGAACAGTGCGGCAGACAGATGGTCATTAAGTATGGTCCTCACGGCAGGTTTCTTGCATGTCCCGGATTTCCGGACTGCCGTAATACGAAGCCATATTTCGAGAAGATCGGTGTGGCATGTCCGAAATGCGGTAAGGACATTGTGTTGAAGAAGACGAAGAAGGGCAGGAAATATTACGGCTGTATTGATAATCCCGAGTGCGACTTTATGGTATGGCAGAAACCGGTGGCGGACAAATGTGACCGGTGCGGTTCGGTTATGCTGCAGAAAGGGAGCAAGCTGGTATGCTCGGACGAAAACTGCGGGTTTGTTAAGGATGCGCAGAAGCAGGAAGCCTGAAAAGGTTACGGAATATCCGCCTCCATGTAACGGTGAGTATGTCCGGTCTGTTCCATGAAAATACAGAAAGCGAAATCAGAGATACAAGAAAACTTAAAATTGTGAATGTCAGAAAATTCTGCAATTATAATGAATATTGCAGACAAAAGATACAAAATATACCCAATAGCCATTGATTATACTCGAATGTTGTGATAAAATCATTTTATATAGAATTGTGTAACTATTTGCAACATTTAGGTAACAGTTCGGATATTATCGCAGATGGAAGCGTTTTTCGTTTACTGCAGCCATCCGGGGATGTACGTGATTTATGGGGCGGAGTATAAGGAGTTGGGTTTATGAGCAGTGTTCAGTTACTGGATAAGACAAGGAAGATTGGGAAACTTCTGCATAACAATAATTCGGGCAAAGTAGTGTTCAATGATATCTGTGATGTGCTGAAAGACATTCTCGGTTCCAATGTGCTTGTTATAAGCAGGAAAGGGAAAGTGCTTGGACTTGGGGATCTGGATATGGTAGAATCCATTATGGAGCTGATTGTAGACCATGTGGGCGGCTTTATTGATCCGATGTTGAACGAGAGGCTGCTTTCGGTGTTGTCCACGAAAGAGAATGTTAATCTGGAAACCCTGGGATTTGAGAGTATTGATACGAAGCGGTACAGGGCTGTGATCACACCGATAGAGATATCGGGGGAACGGCTGGGGACATTATTTCTTTATAAGTGCGATGCACAGTATGATATTGATGATATTATTTTGTGTGAATATGGCACTACAGTGGTCGGGCTGGAGATGCTGCGTGCAGTGAGTGAAGAGAATGCGGAAGAGAATCGCAAGCTGGCAGTGGTGAAATCAGCGATCAGCACGTTGTCCTTTTCCGAGATGGAAGCGATCACACATATTTTTGATGAGCTGGGAGGCATGGAAGGGATTCTTGTGGCCAGCAAGATCGCGGATAAGGTGGGGATTACCCGTTCCGTTATCGTTAATGCGCTTCGTAAGTTTGAGAGTGCGGGAGTAATTGAATCCAGGTCTTCCGGTATGAAGGGAACCTACATTAAGGTGTTGAACGATGTGGTTTTCGAGGAAGTGGAGAAGCTCAAGGAGCAGGGAAGGTTTTAAGTACCGTGGAAATTAAACAAATAAGGGAGTTTTTCGATGTAAAAGGATTTACAATTGAGCATATAAGCTGAGTGAATCCTTTTTTCTTTTCCGCCGCAAAACCCTGCTTCCAGATTTTACTGTGAATTATTTGCGAAAAATGAATCGAAAAACCTTGTTTTTTTTCTTAATACCTTTATAATGGATTATGGATTCTATTATTATAGGAGGGGCATGATTATATGAGTACATTAGCAAATACCAATGCATTTGATTATATTAATGTACTGGACAGAGCGGCGGATGCATCGTGGCTGCGCAATGACGTTATTTCCAACAATATCTCTAATGCCGACACACCGGGATTCAAGAGAAGCGATGTCAACTTTGAAACACAGCTTGCGAAGGCGCTTGGACAGTCCAGATACACTTCGATGGATGCCAAGATGAGTGGATTGAACCGGCATCTTAGCCGGTTAAAGCCTGTTACGTACAGTGACTATTCAGGATATTCCTATCGTGTAGACGGTAATAATGTGGATCCGGATACGGAGGCAGTGTATCTGGCCAAGAATCAGCTGGTATATCAGGGCCTGACAGCATCGATCAGGCAGGAATTCAAAAATTTGCAGATGGTTATGAAATGATGGCTGTGCTGCATGAACAGTACTAATCAGCTTTGTGTATAAAGGGGATAAGGAGAACGACTATGGGAATGTTTACAGCTTTTGATATTAATGCAACAGGCATGACAGCGGAGCGGTATCGTATGGATATTATTTCGCAGAATGTAGCCAATGCAAATACGACCCGCACGGAGGATGGTACGCCTTACCGCAGAAAGGTAGTAGTGTTTGAGGAGAAGAATTCTCAGGCGCCTTTTCATCAGGTGTTGAATAAGGCGAGAGGACGTTATGATGGTACCGGCGTTAAGGTTACGGGAGTTTATGAGGACAGATGGACAGAAGGGAATATGGTATATGATCCGTCCCATCCGGATGCGGATGAGAACGGTTATGTGATGTATCCGAATGTCAGTACGATTACAGAGATGACAAATCTGATTGATGCCAGCCGGGCTTATCAGGCCAATGCCACGGCGTTTAATGCCAGCAAGAGCATCGCGACTACAGGACTGAACCTGCTGAATAATCAGTAAGATAGATCACAGAGACCCTTTTAATTTGGAGGAATAGAGATGGCTATAGATATTACAGCGCTTCGCAACGTGTCCTCGGAGGCGATCAGGGAGGCTGCCAGGAACGCAGTTACCAGCAAACCGGACACATATAAGGAAACAGGCTTTGAGAGTTTATTACATACAGCGATTGATAATTTGAATACGACGAATGATTATCTGTCGGATGCGGAGAATGAAGAGGTTAAGTGGATGCTTGGGGAGACTGAGAATGCGCATGACCTCAGTATTGCGTTGCAGAAAGCGTCTACTGCATTACAGTATACGGTTGCAATCAGAGATAAGGTTTTAGATGCTTACAGGGAACTTCTTCAGATGCAGATCTAACATTTTGATGAGAATAAGGGGAAGGCTGAAGGAGATAAATTGCTGTGGATAAGTTATTAGTCAGATTAAGAGAATTAGGCAATCAAATATTAGCGTGGTGGAATCGTTTTACTACAAAGCAGAAGACGTTATTAATATGCGGCATGGCAGTGGTCATCGTGGCGATCGTGGCGGTAGTGACGACGCTGACTAAACCTCAGTATGTGTTGTTGAGAGAATGTGAGACGGCGGCTGAGGCGGCTGAAGTGAAGGAACTTCTGGATGGAGAAGGACTGAAGTATACGGTCTCGGATGATGCGTTGACTTTCAGGATTCTGCGTGACCAGCAATCTGATGCGCGGATGCTTCTGGCCTCCAACAATATCCGGTCGGCTGACTATGGTATTGACCAGGTGACAGAAGGCAGTTTTTCCACAACGGAGTCTGATAAGCAGAAGCGGAATGTGGTTTATCTGGAGAAATATCTGGCAAACGATATGCTGGAGAGATTTTCGGCGATCAAGACTGCGAGAGTCAAATTATCAATTCCGGAAAATGACGGAACACTGCTGGCTTCAGACGAAGAGTCTTATGCGTGGGTACTGCTGGAACTTAAGGATGAGTTCAGCATGGAAAGCGCGGCCGGGCTGGCTCGTGCCATTGCGACGGCAATCGGCAATGAATCGACGGATCATATTGTGATTCAGGATATAGAAGGCAACACGCTCTTTACGGCGGAGGATGATTATAGCGTAACGGGAGCGGCCAACGCGCAGCTTTCCGTGAAGGCGGAGGCGGAGAAGCTGGTCATCGGTGAGGTGCGCAAGGTTCTTCTGGGAACGAAGCAGTTTGACAATGTGGAGGTGGCCACCAATCTGGCGCTGGATTTCTCGACGACAAAGTCAACATCCCACAAGTACAGTGCACCGGATGGACGGACAGAGGGTATGAAAGCGGAGGAAACTATCTTCAGTTCGGAGAACGAGAGTACTGTGGCGGGGATTCCGGGGACGGATTCCAATGACAGTGACGATGACAGTACCTATGTGCTGCCCGATAATGGCGGCGGGAATTCCTCGCAGTCTGAAGAATCCAGAAAGTATCTTCCTGACGAAGAGATTACCGAGAGAACTACACCGGCCGGAGGCATCGATTATAGCAGATCGTCTCTGATGGCCTCTATGATTCAATATAATATCATTCGGGAGGAAGATGCCAAGACACGCGGAGACCTGGAAGGGGTATCCTGGGAAGAATATAAGCTGGCCAACGCAGGAAGAACAAGGCTGGAGGTAGAGGAAGACCTTGTGGGAGCAGTGGCTAATGCCACCGGTATTTCAGCGGAAAGTATTTCGCTTGTGGCTTACAGTGAGAATGTTTTCTTTGATGCGGAAGGACCTGCTATTACTGTAACAGATATTATACAGATCGTGTTGATTATCGTCATTCTGGCGCTGCTTGCATTTGTTGTATTGAGGAGCATGCGCGGCGAGAAACATGCGGAGGAAGAGGAAGAAATTTCTGTAGAGACATTGCTGCAGTCCACTCCTGATATGCAGTTGGAGGATATTACTGTAGAGAGCGAATCCGAGGAGAGAAAGCTGATCAATAAATTTGTAGACGAGAATCCGGAGGCGGCAGCGAACCTGCTGCGCAACTGGTTGAATGAGGACTGGGGGTAGGATAAATGGCTAAGGAGACTGAAAATATCAGCGGACTTCAAAAGGCAGCTATTTTATTGATCGCATTAGGGCCGGAGAGATCCGCCAATGTTTTTAAGCACTTGAAAGAAGATGAAATAGAAGAATTAACACTGGAGATTGCGAATACCAGAAATATCACACCAAAGGTAAAGGATGGCGTGATCTCAGAGTTCTATCAGGTATGTCTGGCACAGCAGTATATCGCGGAAGGCGGTATCAATTATGCCAAGGAGGTTCTGGAGAAATCCTTTGGCGCTGACAGGGCTATGGATGTGATCGGTAAGCTGACGGCTTCTTTACAGGTGAAACCGTTCGAGTTTATACGGAAGACAGATGCTTCGCAGCTGCTTAACTTTATTCAGGATGAGCACCCGCAGACCATCGCATTGATCTTATCTTATTTGTCGGCAGCACAGTCGGCGCTGATTCTTTCTGCGCTCCCACCTGACAGACAGGCAGATGTAGCTAAGCGTATTGCTATTATGGACAGAACGAGTCCGGAGGTGATCAAAGAAGTGGAGAAAGTGCTGGAGTCCAAATTGTCTTCCCTGGTCAACCAGGATTACACGATCATCGGCGGTGTGGATGCTGTCGTAGAGATTTTGAATACAGTGGATCGTGGTACAGAGAAACATATTATGGAAACTCTGGAGATCGAAGAGCCGGAACTTGCGGACGAGATCAGAAAGAAGATGTTTGTGTTCGAAGACATCCTGCTTTTGGACGACCGGGCAATTCAGCGTGTGCTGCGTGATGTGGATAACGGTGATCTGGCAACCGCCCTGAAAGGATCCAATGAAGAAGTGCAGAATGCGATATTTAATAACCTTTCCAAACGTCTGGCGGCTATGATCAAAGAAGATATGGAATTCATGGGTCCTGTACGTATGAAGGATGTAGAGGAAGCACAGCAGAAGATTGTAAATGTTATCAGAAAGCTGGAGGATTCCGCAGAAATTGTTATCTCCAGGGGTGGAGGTGACGAGATCGTTGTCTAGGAATTTATATAAAGCAAGCTGGGTCGTGGTGTCCGGGGAGGAGAAGCATGTTATCGATTCCAATGCTCTTGTAGAGAAAAGACTTGAGGAACAAAGAGCTTTGAGAAGGGCTGTGCTGGGTGTTGAAGCGGATGATGAAGAGTCCGGTTTTATAAGCGGTCTCAGTGGAGAAGAAGTTGATGGCCTGTCTGGTGATGCCGATGAAAATGCAAGCGGTATTATCAAGGCAGTTACAGAGGAAGTTCCCGATCTGGAGGAGATCAGGGCGCAGGCGCAGGCAATCCTTGACGATGCCCAGGTACAGGCTGAAGAGATGAAAGCAGCGGCTCTTGGTGAGATTGAAGCTAAGAGACGCTGGGCAATGGAAGAGGGAAAGAAAGAAGGGCACGCGGAAGGCTATCGACAGGGGATCTTGGAAGCGGAAGAGATGAAGAGACAGTTGATGGCTGAGAAACGACGGCTGGAAGAAGAATATGAACAGCTGATCGAAGACCTGGAGCCAAAATTTATTGATACAATCACCGAGGTTTACAGTCATATTTTTGGGATTGAACTGGCGGACAATAGAGATATCCTGGTGCATTTGGTAGATTCCACATTAAGACAGGTGGAGAGCAGCAGGAGTTTTATTGTACACGTTTCTAAAGAAGATTATCCTTTTGTCAATATGCAGAAGCAGGCGTTGTCAGATGGAGCGGCAGCCGGAAGAGGTACAGTAGAGATTATCGAGGATATTGCGTTAAGACAGGGAGAATGTATGATCGAAACGGATGGAGGCATTTTTGATTGCGGCGTGGATACGCAGCTCACGGGCCTGA
Organism: uncultured Lachnospiraceae bacterium; assembly: GCA_947576945.1. GTDB lineage: Bacteria > Bacillota > Clostridia > Lachnospirales > Lachnospiraceae > UBA3282. The sequence goes on along the minus strand of CANPTH010000050.1, from coordinate 22,777 downwards.
ACAATAAATTGCGAGTGTTATCTTATGAGAAGCATGGATGATGACTGTTTATGAATATGGCAATTGATTTACAAAAATACAGCAGAATAATGGATGAGACCTTCTTTAAGAGAAAAGGCCGTGTTGAGAATGTGGTTGGGCTGACAATCGAATCGGCCGGACCGGAAGCGAAGCTGGGCGACCTGTGCAGAATCTACCCGGCACAGGAGGAGTATAAGCCAATCATGGCGGAAGTGGTAGGATTTAAGGATCGCAAGACACTTCTGATGCCTTGTGATAAGACGGACGGCATTGGGCTTGGGTGTATCGTTGAGAATGTAGGAGAGCCTTTGACGGTGCCGGTGAGTAATGACCTGCTTGGCAAAGTGCTTGACGGTTTGGGAAGGATAGACGGTAATTATGCGGCCGGGACGCCGTACAGTGTGGAGGCACAGCCGCCGGATCCTATGGACAGAAAGATTATAGCGGATGTATTGCCGCTGGGTGTTAAAGCGATAGACGGGTTGATGACTGTGGGCAAGGGACAGCGTATCGGCGTCTTTGCCGGTTCCGGTGTAGGAAAGTCCACATTGATGGGCATGTTCGCACGCAATACCAAGGCGGATATTAATGTGATTGCACTGATCGGTGAGCGGGGCAGAGAGGTGCGTGAATTTGTGGAGCGCGATCTGGGCGAAGAGGGCATGAGACGTTCGGTGGTGGTGGTGGCGACCTCTGACAAGTCGGCGCTGGAAAGAAATAAGGCGGCTAAGACGGCCACTGCAATCGCGGAATATTTCAGAGACCAGGGGAAGGATGTACTGCTCATGATGGATTCTCTGACGCGTTTTTCCATGGCACAGAGAGAGATCGGCCTGGCCAGCGGGGAGCCGCCGGTGTCCAGGGGCTATCCCCCGAGCGTATATTCTGAAATGCCGAAGCTGCTTGAGCGGGCAGGATGTGCACGCACGGGATCGATCACGGGACTTTATACGGTTCTGGTAGATGGTGATGATATGAATGAACCCATCACGGATACGGCCAGAAGCATACTGGATGGCCATATTATGCTGAATCGTAAACTGGCGCATCAGAATCACTATCCGGCAATCGATGTACTGCAGAGTATATCCCGCTGCATGGCGCAGATTGTGGATAAGGAGCATAAGATGCTTGCCGGCAAGTTGAAGAACGTACTGGCAACCTATAATGAGGCGGAGGATCTGATCAATATCGGCGCTTACAAGAGTGGAAGTAATCCCAAGATTGATTATGCCATTGCCAAGATCGATGCGGTGAATGAATATCTGATGCAGGATGTGGATGCGAAATACGATTATGAACAGGCAGTTGGAAAGCTGAGAGAACTTTTTGCGGAGTAGGTTGAAGATTTTGCAGATGACGATCCTGGCAGATCATATATGGCAGGGAGTGGCCGGGTATGGCGAAATTTATATATAGAATGCAGAGCCTCCTGAATATTCAATACCAGCTGGAGAGCCAGGCTAAGATGGAACTCGGCAGGGCGCAGATGCGTTTGAACGAAGAGGAGGAGAAACTGCAGATCCTGATCGGCAGGAAAGAAGCTTATCTGGAGGAAGGACGCCTGTTACGCAGTGACAGACTGCATATCATGGATCTGAAAGATAACAGGAATGCCATGATGATTATGGATGAGATGATAGAGACACAGCGAGGGCAGGTTGCGCAGGCGCAAAGGGTTGTGGAAGAAGCAAGGAAGAAGCTGCAGGAAGTGATGCAGGAACGCAAGATGCACGAGAAACTGCGGGAAAAAGCTTTCGTGGAATTTGTGCGTGAAGAAAATGCCGCAGAGCATAAAGCTGTAGATGAGCTTACCAGTTATACCTATGGACAGCGTGGCAAAGTAAAAGGGGAGCAATAATGGCAGAAGAGCTTGTGAATTTGAATACCGGAGCAGATGCCGAGGTTGATAAGAAAAAGTTAAAAGAAGAACGCAAGAGATTGAAGGCGGAGCAGAAGGCGCAGAAGAAAGAGGCGAAACAGCGCGCCAGAGAGCTTTCAGAACAGATATCGGGAGATGACGAGCCGGGCGGTGTTTCCGTATTTTTAGTGACGGTTGTTCTTGTCGCTATCTGGCTGGCTATTCTATGTCTTCTTGTAAAACTGGATGTGGGCGGATTCGGTTCTAATGTGCTGGCTCCGGTTTTAAAAGATGTGCCGGTTCTCAACATGATCCTGCCGGAGGAGGCAGTGGCGCCCACGGAGGAGGAGTCTTACGGCGGGTATACCAGTCTGCGGGAGGCAGTGGATTACATTACGGAGCTGGAACTTGAGCTGGAGCGTGCACAGTCGGCCAGCAACAGTGATTCAGAAGAGATGGAACAGCTTCGGGCAGAGATTGAAAGACTGAGAACCTTTGAGGACGCACAGGTTGATTTCGACAGGATCAGGACGGAATTTTACAATGAGGTGGTTTATGCCGAGAAAGGACCGGGGGCAGAGGAATATCAGAAATATTATGAGTCCATGGATCCAACGACGGCGGAATATCTGTACAAACAGGTAGTGGAACAGATCGAAGAAGATAAAGAAGCGCAGGAGTATGCACAGACGTATGTGGATATGAAGCCCAAACAGGCGGCGGCTATTTTCGAGACAATGACGGATGATTTGGATCTGGTGGCAAGAATATTAAGTCAGATGAGTTCACAGGACCGCGGTAAGATTCTGGGTGCAATGGATGCGGAGGTCGCATCAAGACTTACGAGGATTATGGATCCGGAGTCGTGAGCCGATATATAATTTGAGTGTGATATATATTGCTGCGGCATAGAACGATGTATGTTCTATGTGGTATGCATTATATATAGATACCTTAGGGTAAAGTACTTTGAAAATTGAAGAAAGGAGGAAGAAGTATGACAGTAAACAATGTGAACGCTCTGTTCGCTTATGCGAAAGGGCAGACAGACGCTGGCGGAAATAAGGCAGAAGAAGCCGTTTCGGAGAGTTTTGGGCAGGTTATGACGAAATTTAACAGCGGTACGGAAAACCGGCAGCCGGCGCCAAACGGTAATATCGTGTCAGGCCAGACAGTTGTGCCGGCAAACACGGTAAAAACAGAAGCGGCATCGCCTGAAGCCGGCCGGCTTGAAACGGACAGACCGGGGCAGAGTGCATCCGAAAGTATTTCGAGCGATACAGAGACGAATACGAAGGATGTGGCTGCGGATAAACTGGAGAAGGCCGGAGAAGAGCTGGTTCAGGATATTGCAGAAGAGCTGGGCGTTTCACGGGAAGAAGTGGAAGAAGCCATGGCGGTTTTAGGGCTTACGGCACTCCAACTGTTCGACCCTGATAATCTCAGGCAGCTGTTATTGACCATATCCGGCAATACGGATGAGCTGGCACTGCTGACGGATGAGCTGCTGTATGGAAGCTTACAGGACCTGTTGGGAATTGCAGAAGAAAGCCTGGAGAGCCTGCAGAAGGAACTGGGACTGAGTGAACAGGAACTTACTGCGATTATGAAACAGCTGATTTCCGAACAGGGGGAATCAGGTATGCCGGATGAAGCCCCGGTGCCGGAAGTGGAACTGGAAGGCATGAAGGACTATACCGTTTCTGTCCAGAAGGACGGTGAAACCGTGCAGATGAAGGTGACCGTGGATGATGCAAGTGGTAATAAGAGTGTTCAGGAATCTGCAGTAAGCGCACCGAAGGTCGAAGTACAGAATCATAAGATGCAGCAGGATGCTTCCGCAAACAGCGGTAAAGAAGGCAATTCTGCCGGCCAGACCATGATGCAGATGCCGGAGATACCGGAACAGGTAAATGAGATACCGGAAGCTGCCAATCTGGAATATCGTTCAATGCAGACAGAAGAGATCATGAACCAGATTATGGAGTACATGAAGATCAATCTGAAGGCGGAAACGCAGACGATGGAGTTGCAGCTGCATCCCGCAAGCCTGGGTACGGTCAACGTGCAGATCATGGCAAAGGAAGGTGGGATGACGGCACATTTTATCACCCAGAATGAGACAGTGCGCGCGGTGATAGAGACACAGCTGATCCAGCTTAAGAACCAGTTTGAAGAGCAGGGGATCAAGGTGGATGCAGTGGAAGTTACGGTTGCCAACCATGCATACGGACAGCAGTTTTCCCAGGATAATGGCGAGGAGCAGCAAGAACAGGCCAGGTCCGGCAAGGGCAGACGGCGGATGATCAATCTGGATCAGATCGAAGAGGATGAAACTCTGGAGGAGATGGAAGAATCCGAGCGTATCGCGGTGGAGATGATGCAGGCAAACGGCAGCACGGTTGATTATACGGCATAAGAAAGGAGCGATGAAATGGGAGTTATACAGGAAGTAAAAGACGGCAAATTTGTAGATAATACATCGGCATCGTCTCTGGCGAAGGATAAGGTGAGCAAGACAGGCAATTCCAGTCTTGATAAGGATGCTTTCCTGCAGCTTTTGGTGGCGCAGATGAAATACCAGGATCCTTTGGAACCCACATCGAATACGGAGTATATCTCACAGTTTGCAACCTTCTCCGAGCTGGAGCAGATGCAGAATATGAGTGCAACACTGGAACTTTCCAGAGCATCATCTCTGGTAGGGCAGACAGTATTGATGAGAGTGACAGACAGTTCAGGCAGAGAGAAGATCGTACAGGGTAATGTGGACTATATCATTTATGAGAATGGCAAGGCATATTTATCTATAGGCGGAGAACCTTATTCTCTGGATGATCTGGACAGAGTGGTAGATAAGAAATATCTGGAGGCTTACACCAAGGGGGCTGAATTCCTGAATATTTATAGAAAGCTGCCGCAGATCGGCATCCTGTCCATATCGGATAAGGAGAATGTCGAGAAGATGAAAGAAATCTTCGACAGCATGGATGATTACCAGAAATCTTTCCTGACAGACGAGGAAATTGAAACTGCAAAGAAGTATTTTGAAAAGATGGAGGAAATCGTCAAACTTGCAGGAGAAGAAGGTGATGGTGACGGGGACGGAGATCCTAAACCGCCACAGGACGACGATGGAGATACAGACAAGACCTAAGCGGTAGACGGATCTGCCGATGAAGCATGCCGGAGACGGCGTGGTCTTCTCAAGGAGGAGAGAGAATATGAAGATTCAGGGCAATCAATTTCTTCCCATAGAGCGGCTGCAGGATCAGTATTTAAATACAGGCAGACAGCAGGCGGAGAACTTAAAGCAGAACGGACTGAGCTTCCAGGATATCCTGTCAGGCAAAACAGACGGTATCCGTACCGACAGTGAAGTCAGGTTTTCCAAGCATGCGGCGAACCGGCTGGTCGACAGAAATATCGAGTTGACGAAGGAGCAGGTGGAACGCCTGAATATGGGGACAGCCAAGGCATGTGCTAAGGGGATCAATGAATCACTGGTCATCGTCGATTCACTGGCGTTTATTGTGAATGTGCCGAATCAGACGGTTATCACGGCGATGGATCAGACAGAAACCAACGAGAATGTATTCACTAATATTGATGGAGCCGTTATCATGTAACAGCCGGACCTTTATGGAGGCTTATGTCCATGACTGACAGAATGGACAGAGGGGATCCTGTTCATGGGAGCAGGATTCCCGTAACGGTTTCAGAACAGATATAAGGAGGTCATTTCACTATGATGAGATCATTGTTCTCTGGTGTGGCAGGACTTAAAACACATCAGACCAGAATGGATGTTATCGGTAATAACATTGCAAACGTTAATACGACAGCTTACAAATCACAGAATATGGTATTCAGCGATCTGCTGTACCAGACAACGCAGTCGGCATCCGGGGCCAATGCAGCCACCGGGCGCGGCGGTATCAATCCAAGGCAGATCGGTCTGGGATCTAAGACGGGTGCCATCTCCACGGCGATCGCGCAGCAGGGATCGGCACAGTCAACGAATAATCCGTGGGATATCATGATCGAGGGAAGCTCTTTCTTCGTGGTAAGCGACGGTTCTCAGAACTTCTTTACGAGAGACGGTTCCTTTACCGTAGACGGTGCGGGCAACCTGGTAATGGCCAATACCGGTTATACGGTTATGGGATGGCAGGTGGATCCTGAGACAGGAGATATCAGGCAGGATATCGTATCGGCGCTGAAGATCATGCATCCTGACAATATGAATTCCGACCCTGAGTGGACGACGAAGGGGTATGTATCCGGTATCCTGGATAAGAATGACACCAAGCTTAACAGCCCGGACGGCCTGATCCGTACCATGACTTTCTTCGATTCACAGGGGTATCAGTATACGGCGAAGTTCAGCTTCCACGGCATCGGTGAAGAGGACAGATTCCGGGTACAGCTGGATGATATTCTTGATCCCGACGGCGTTTCCCTGGTGAAGCTGTACGGGCTGAGCAATATCGAGCAGATTGCAACCTTTGGTTCCACGGAGAATAAGGTTACGACCAGTAAATATACGATGGATCCGAATGCGAAGTATGATGCGGCTAACAATAGTTTTACGATCAATATGGCTATGGAGGAGATCCTGGCAGATTTCAATAAGAATGCCATGGTAGTTGCCGCAGGTAAGAATATTAAGGTGAAGACGCCTGCAGCTGCCGGTGATGTGGCTGAGGGTGCAGATGTCACTGTAACCGGAGAGGTGACGCTGACGAAGGCGCAGCTCGAGGCGGAACCCTATAATCTGATCTATAATACGGCTGATTCCAGTTATTATAAGAAGAAAGACGATGGGACATCCGAGAAGGTAACTGACTGGGCGGCAGCTCTGAAGGACATGAAAGGGCTGGATACCGTGAGCAATATCGTTGCAACGCCGGGAAATCCGCCGGAGAACATTACCATAAGCTTCGAAGCGACCTTTAAGACGACTAAGGCATCTACGTATGACGGCGCAAGCAATTTCGGCGTTACTTTGGAGAACAATGCAGATAATCAGGCGGCGATCCTTGAACAGGTATATCATATCAAGAGTGGTGACGGCAAGGACTATACCATCGAGTTTGTCGGACCGGACGGATCTGCGCAGATTAATCTGACGGAGAACAACAAGGGTAATATGATCGTGTTCGATCATGAGACCGGTAAGTTCTCCTACATTGGCGGACAGGGACAGGATTCGGCGATGCTTACCTTCAACAGTTCGGCGTCCTCCATGGATGGCAAGACGATCGATCTGTCTCAGTTCACGAACATCGACATCGATTTCTCGTCGATCAATAACTTCGGTAACGGCGGTATGTGTACGCTGGAGATGCTGAACGGTTCCAAAGAGCAGAGTACGCTGGGAGCCGGCAGGAAGCAGGGTGAGCTGAACGGAATCGAGGTAGGACAGGACGGCAGGATCACCGCATATTATGATAACGGTCTTTCCAAGCTGTTGGGTCAGATCGCGGTAGCAGAATTTGCCAATCCTTCCGGTCTGGCCAAGGCAGGTAATAACCTGTACTCCGCAACACAGAACTCGGGTGAATTCAATGGCGTCGGCGTGGATATCACGGCAAATCAGGGGTCTATGACATCCGGCGTTCTGGAGATGAGTAATGTGGATCTGTCAAGCGAATTTACGACGATGATCACGACACAGCGTGGTTTTCAGGCGAACAGCCGTATCATTACGACTTCTGACACTTTGCTGGAAGAGCTTGTCAATCTGAAGAGATAATTAAAGAACAGAACTACGATATAGAGGTTTAGAAGTATTAGAAAGAGGGATTTTTGTTTACAGAAAATCCCTCTTTTCAGTGATAGGCGCGATTTGTAATATTCTTTGTTCAGAAAGCGATAATTTTTTAATGAATTTGCTAATTGCTTTGCAGTTTTCCTGGATATGTGTTAAAATTGTAGAGTTGAATATAGTTGTTTTATTGTCTGGTTATGATCTATGAGAATATGACGACAGAGCAGGGAGGGGCGTGAGAAGAGAAAGATGATAGAAGTCACTAAGATCAATGGGGTTAAAGTCCTGATCAATCCGGATCTTCTGGAGTTGGCTGAAGAGACGCCGGACACAGTGTTATCCTTTACGACGGGACGGAAATTAATTGTAAAAGAAAGTAGACAAGAGATAAAAAATTTAGTAAAATCGTATAGAAAGGATATTTTTGCAGATTAGTGTAAAGACGGGTGAATACAGATGGATATAGCTTCAGTTATTGGATTGGTTCTATGTTTTGCGTTGATGATTTTCGGTATGTTGGTTGGTCAGGACATATCGGTGATAATGGGATTCCTGCATGCTCCCTCGGCACTTATTACATACGGTGGTGCATTGGCGTGTATGATGGCGAGCTGTACCATGCCGGATTTCATAGCAAATCTGAAGAGCATTGGCCTTATTTTCAAAATGTCGTCAATGAATGTTCCCGAGATTATTCAGAAGATTATAGATCTCTCCAATGTTGCCCGTAAGGAAGGTCTTCTTTCTCTGGAAGAAGCGGCGGGTGAGATTGAAGATGAGTTTTTAAAGAAGGGTATTATGCTGGTGGTGGACGGCACAGACCCTGAATTAGTGCGTGCAATTATGGAGACTGAACTTGCCAGTGTGGAGGAACGTCATAAAGATAAGATTGGATTCTGGGATGGCCTTGGAGCCATGGGTCCTGCGTGGGGTATGATCGGTACCCTGATCGGTCTGATTAACATGCTGCGTGACCTGTCGGATTTCGCATCTATCGGTCCTAACATGTCAACGGCTTTGATTACGACTTTCTACGGCTCCGTGCTTGCCAACTGGATCTGCGCGCCGGTTGCTTCCAAGCTGAAGAGCAAGAATGCTGAGGAAATGATGGTGAAGGAGATCGAGATTGAAGGACTTCTTTCTATACAGGCAGGTGAGAACCCGCGTGTTATCGAGGAGAAATTGAAATCCTTCCTGGCGCCGAAGGACAGAGGTTCTATGGGCGATGATGGAGGTGAGGCATAAATGGCTAAGAAGAAGCAGGAAGAAGCGCCAAAAGGTTCACCCGCGTGGATGGCCACGTTTTCAGATTTGATGAACCTGTTGTTGTGTTTCTTCGTATTGCTGTTTTCCATGTCTTCCATCGATGCGGCGAAGTTTGAACAGGTAGTAGCATCCTTCAATGAAACTTTTTCGGTATTCAGCGGCGGCGCAACAGCCATCGGAGACGGTATTCTGATCAGTAACGGGGTCAGCCAGTTGAACGAGCTGGATGAATATATCAACAGTACCGGCAAGATGGATGAGGGGCAGGTTGTTGATGAAGATGTGGCTGCAGTGAAAGAGAAGATGGAAGAGGCGCAGTTAGAAGAGTCGGAGACGCTTGCAGAGCAGATTCAGGAAGCTGTGGATGATAAGGAGATGGGCAGCGAGATTGACATTGAGTTTACCAGCCAGTATGTACAGCTTACTTTAAAGGGGGCGCTGCTTTTTGATTCGGGAAGCACACTCCTGAAGGAGGAGGCAAAACCTGTCCTTGATCAGGTCGGACTGGTGCTGGAGCGATATGCCGCCGGCACGATAGAGATCGAGGGACATACGGATAATGTACCTATGTCCGGGGCCAAGTATTCCAACAATGACGAATTGAGTTCGGGGCGCGCACTTTCGGTGTTTGATTATCTGCTGTCTGTTACGAATTTGGATCCGGCAAACATTAAGCATGCCGGAAGAGGAGAATATGTTCCTATTGCGGACAATTCCACGCCGGAAGGCAGGACGAGGAACAGGCGTGTTGAGATTAAAATTTACAATTCACTCAGTTCCTATTAAAATTATAGAAATAAGCAAAAACATATATAATTAATAATGTAAAAGGAGAATATACAGTCATGAAGAAGAATCTGATTTCCATTATTATACTGGCTTTACTGATCGTAAATATTGTGTTGACAGCGATTATGATGTTCAGTGTAACGGGTACTGCGAGAAAAACCTCGGCATTGGTAGATAATATTACAAGGTCGTTGAATCTGGAACTGACGGCCAAAGGGGAAGCGGGCGCCACAGCAGTGCCGATGTCAGATATTGCTACTTATGACATTGAGAAGATGACAATCGAATTAAAGCGTGGCGAAGAAGATGCTGAAGGAGAACCGCATTTCTTTGTCGGAGCGATTACCTTGTCCATGAATACAAAACATGAAGATTATAAGACCTACGGTGAAGAGATGGAATCCCGGCAGAGCCTGATCAAGAGTGAGATTACTGATGTTATCTCCAGCTATACGGCAGATGAGGCAAGAAATAATCAGGATGGTATGAAGGCTGAGATTCTGGAAAGAATTCAGACAATGTTTAGTTCAGAGTTTATCTTTAATGTGGCGTTTAGTGACATTATTATTCAATAACTTTGTAAATCGTGCCACAGGAGGTGAACTTTCGTGGGAGAGATACTGTCTCAAAATGAGATTGATAGTCTGCTGGCCGCGCTGAACAGCGGTGAAATCGACGCAGAAGGAATGAGTGATTACAGCGACAAGCAGGTCAAGAATTATGACTTTAAACGACCGACCAAGTTCTCGAAAGAGCATTTGCGGACATTAGAGATCATATACGAGCATTACGGACGGTTATTATCTACCAGCCTTCCGGTATATCTCAGGAAAAATGTACAGGTTTCCGTAATAAGTTCCGAAGCAATTGTTTTTTCGGAGTACACAAATGCACTTTTTAATCCGGTCATTCTCGGAATTGTCAACTTCCAGCCTCTGGGAGGGAACATTGTGGTAGAGATGGCCACGAGCCTTGGCTATGCGATGATCGACAGAATGTTGGGCGGTGAGGGAGCGCCGCTTGATAAGAGCCGGGATTTCACGGAGATAGAGTTGACGATCATAGAAAAAATGATGGTGACCTTTATGCAGCTTATGCGCGAACCATGGCGGAATGTAGTGGAAGTCAACCCGGTATTGGAGAGGATAGAGACGAATTCGCAATTTGCGCAGATTATCTCTCCGAATGATATGATAGCGATAGTGACCTTGAATGTGAGGATCGGTGATGTGGAAGGGTTTATGAATATCTGTCTTCCGTTCTTTACATTAGAAACGGTTATGGAGAGACTGAATACCAAGTATTGGTATTCGAATATGCAGGAGCAGAAGGAAGAGGAGCTTGAGGAGTATATTGAATCTCTGATCAAGCGTGTGGATGTTCCGGTTAAGGCGCTGCTTGGCAGGACGCAGATAGCCGTTACCGACTTTATCAATATTCAGGTTGGAGATATTATACGGCTGAGTACCGATGTGGAACAGGATCTGAAAGTGTACGTTGGAAATATAGAGAAGTTTACCGCATTACCGGGTTCAAGCAAAGATAAATATGCTGTGCGAGTAACGTCGGTAATAAGAGAGGAGGATTAGAAGCATGGACGGAATGTTATCACAGGATGAAATAAATGCACTCTTGAGCGGTATGGATACACCGGGCGGAGAAGAGGGTGCGCCGGAGGAAGCTTCGATGCCTGCAGCGGCGGAAGCATCAACCTCTGCCGGGACAGATGACGACCTGGATGATTCTATCCTGTCAGCGATGGAGAAAGATGCCATAGGTGAGGTTGCTAATATCAGTATGGGATCTTCAGCGACGACTTTGTCATCGTTAGTTAACCGCAGGGTTAATATTACGACGCCGGTGGTAACGCTGGCGAAGTGGGAGAATGTGCTGAGGGATTACGAAAAACCCTGTGTGTTTATCCAGATCAAATATACGGTCGGTTTAGATGGCACAAATATCCTGGTTTTGAAGGAACATGATGTTAAAGTTATCACAGACCTGATGATGGGCGGTGATGGCAGCAATGTAGAGGGGGAGCTTGGCGAACTGCATCTGAGCGCCATTTCGGAAGCAATGAATCAGATGATGGGTTCTTCGGCGACTTCTTTATCGACGATGCTGGATAAGATGATCGACATCAGTCCGCCGGAGGCAAGCTTTGTCGATCTTTCGAGTTTTAAATCGGGTGGAGATATAGCGCCGTTTCTTGCAAATGTTTTTGTTAAGATTGCGTTCCGAATGCAGATTGACGATCTGGTGGACTCCACTATCATGCAATTATATCCAATTGATTTTGCCAAGGAATTGTGCGATACTTTCTTAAAGAATCAGTTGGGTGATACAGCGTCAGAAGCCGCACCTCAGGCAGCAGCGCCTCAGGCGGGGCCGGCATCACAGATGGATATGAGTCAGATGGGAATGAATATGAACCAGATGGGAATGCCGCAGATGCAGATGGGAATGGGAATGCCGCAAATGGGAATGGACATGAATCAGATGGGAATGCAACAAATGCAGATGGGAATGCCACAGATGATGCCGCAGATGCAGATGGGAATGCCGCAGATGATGCCGCAGATGCAGATGATGCCAAATATGAATATTCAGCCTGCACAGTTCCAGAGCTTTGCCAAGGACGGCGGCGCAATGCAGGGACAGGAGAACATTGGATTGATCCGTGACGTGCCGTTGGAAGTTACGGTAGAGCTGGGAAGGACATCCAAGTCCATCGCTGAGATTCTGGACTTCACGCCGGGAACGATCATAGAACTTGACAGGATTGCCGGCGAACCAATAGATATACTGGTCAATGGTAAGCTTGTAGCAAAGGGTGAGGTTGTTGTAATTGAAGAAAGTTTCGGTGTACGTGTAACTGAAATTATCAAATAAGGTATGATAGGAGAAGAGAGATGGCAAAGAATATTTTAATTTGTGATGATGCGGCGTTTATGCGCATGATGATCAAGGATATCCTGACAAAAAACGGATATAACGTAGCCGGTGAGGCTGAGAATGGTGCGAAGGCTGTTGAGCAGTATAATATGTTGAAACCGGATCTTGTATTAATGGATATTACAATGCCGGAGATGGATGGCATTGAGGCGTTAAAGAAGATCAAGGAGTCGGATCCGGGCGCAATGGTTATTATGTGTTCTGCAATGGGACAGCAGGCAATGGTAATCGAGTCCATTCAGTCGGGTGCAAAAGATTTCATTGTTAAGCCATTTCAGGCGGACCGCGTAATAGAGGCAGTGAAAAAGGTAGTGGGATAATGATACTCACAATATCCGGAGGGGCAGATTCATATATACAGTTTATGACTGTGCTGGTTCTTTTCCTGCTGGTTCTGGCAATTACTTGGTTTGTTACCAGGTGGATGGCAGGATATCATCGTGGAAGGGTTTCCAATACTAATATTGAAGTACTGGAAATGATCAGCCTGTCTAATAATAAGTATATTCAGATCGTTCGGGTAGGACAGAAATATTTGGCAGTGGCAATCTGCAAAGATACTGTTACAATGTTAACAGAGATTCCTGAGCAGGATTTGATCCTTTCTGATGGGAGTGAGCTGAAGACAATGAGTTTTAAAGATATATTCAGTAAAGTACAAAAAAAGAATATTCTGGAAAAAGAAGATGGGCGAGACGAATGAAAAGACATTTTTCCGGATATCATTTGGCAAAGTTAGTATGCCTGCTGTTTCTGGCAGGCATACTCTATCTTGGATATGGGATGACGGCGGCGGCATCATTTGATACACCTTATCGGGACTCAAATCTTACGGGGACTGATCAGGAGAGGACGAATGAAAGAGATCCGGGTTCATCACAGGATGCCGATGAATTAGCAGAATTGAATATAGCCAATACAGTGACGGTTACGGTTGACAACGGGAATGGTAGTGTGAATGGCGCCCTGCGCATTTTGATCATACTGACTCTGATTGCGGTGGCACCGTCATTGATTATAATGTTGACCTCGTTTACCAGAATCATTATTGTTCTGCATTTTACGAGGCAGGCTCTCAATACACAGACAGCGCCGCCTAATACAGTTTTGATAGGTATTGCGCTCTTTTTGACGTTCTTTATTATGCAGCCTACTCTGACCACTGTCTATAATGAGGCGGTGGTTCCTTATGAGGCAGGAGAGCTTACGAATGAGGAAATGCTCAGGAAAGCGGCGGAGCCTTTGCGGACTTTTATGTATGGGCAGACGCAGAAGAAGGATGTGAGCCTTTTTATGGGGATCAGCCGGCTGGAGTGGAATGGTGAGCTGGATGATATTCCGATGAGTGTGCTGGTGCCGAGCTTCATTATCAGTGAACTGCGGACGGCTTTTATTATCGGATTTTTGATCTATATTCCTTTTATCGTGATCGATATGGTTGTGGCGTCAACGTTGATGAGTATGGGTATGATGATGCTGCCGCCGACAACGATTTCCATGCCGTTTAAAATCCTGCTGTTTGTGCTGGCAGATGGGTGGTATCTGATTATCAAGAATCTGGTAGAGAGTTTTAAGTATTAGCAGAGAGCTGAATAACTGCAGGAGGGAGGATGGATATGGTAATAGATGACGTCACAGCCATTGCATCGACGGCGATTTATACGATCATTAAATGTGCGGCGCCGCTTTTGCTGGTGTCCTTATGTGTTGGTCTGCTGATCAGTATTTTTCAGACAGTCACATCCATTCAGGAACAGACGTTGACGTTCGTTCCGAAGATTCTGGCCATCTTCCTGGCTCTGATCGTTATGGGAGACTGGATTATGAATAATATGGTAGAGTTTATGACAAGTCTGTGGTCTGACTTTAATGCCTATATCAGATAGAGCAGGTGAAACTATGAAGAGAACACCTAACGGCGCCCTGCTCTTGGTGGAGAATTATGTCAAGGCTGACATGGGGTGCAAGCATGATTGATATTACATTTACCTATGCAGATTTAGAATACTTTTTGTTGGTTCTTGTGCGAATCACCTGTTTTGTCTATGTAGCGCCGTTTTTTTCCATGAGCAATACACCCAGAATGATCCGTATCGGATTCAGTATGTTTTTAAGTTATCTGGTTTTTACAGGAATTGAACGCAATGAAGTGGTTTATAATACATTGCTCGGGTATGCTGTTGTTGTTATGAAGGAAGCATTGACCGGATTTTTGATTGGCTGGGGAGCGCAGATCTGTTCGACCGTTACTTCTCTGGCCGGCAGTGTCGCGGATATGGAAATAGGCATTTCCATGGTATCTCTGATGGATCCGACGACCAGACAGCAAGCTACCTTTACGGGTGTGTTTTATCAATATATGTTTACTTTATTTTTAATGATCACGGGAATGTATCAATATTTACTCCTTGCTCTGATAGACAGCTTTACATTGATCCCTGTTAATGGAGCTGTGTTCAAGACGGAGGCTCTTTTAGAATCCGTGGTCACATTTTTGGGCGACTATCTGGTTATGGGTTTTCGAATCATTCTTCCGATTTTCTGTACGATGATACTTTTGAACAGTATTCTTGGTATTCTTGCAAAGGTATCTCCGCAGCTCAATATGTTTGCTGTCGGTATGCAGCTTAAGGTGCTGGTTGGTTTGGGTATTTTATTTCTTACAGTCAGAATGCTGCCGAGTGCAGCCGATTATGTGTTTGATGGGATGAAGAGAATGATCGTATCCTTTGTGGAGGGAATGACGTGATCCTGGAATATGATCTTCAGTTCTTTGCCAAAGACGGTCCGGGAGGAGAGAAGACAGAGGAACCTACTTCCAAGAAGCTGGCGGATGCCCGTAAGGAAGGGCAGGTTGCTAAGAGTAAGGAAGTGACCAGCGCATTCGAGCTGCTTGCGTTCTTCATATTGCTTTCCTTTTGGATTGAATATATGGGTACCTTTTTTGTAGGGAATATGTATGATGTTTATTCCAGGATACCGGAGTACATTAAGTTATATGACGGTTTTATACCGGAGAGGACGATCAGTACTCTTTTTGTGAGTGCCATGCTTCGTATCCTGGTGACAATGGCGCCATTTCTGGCAGTGGGATTTCTGGTGGCATTTGTGACGAATGTGATCCAGGTAAAATGGCAGCCGACGTTAAAGCCTCTACAGCCAAGATTCAATAAATTGAATCCGATTAATGGATTCAAACGTTTCTTTTCTATCAATTCGCTGGTAGAACTGGTGAAATCGATTCTTAAGATCGGATTGATAGCGTATGTTGTTTATTCTTATCTTAAGGATAATATGCCGCCATTGTTTCTGTTTTATGATATGTCTTTGAATCAGGGGCTTCTGCAGGTTGGTCAGCTGGTAGTGAGTCTTGGGATGCGCATATCGCTTTTTTATATGATCATTGCCCTGGCGGACTATATTTACCAGAAGGTGAAGTTCAAGAAGGATATGAAAATGACCAAGCAGGAGGTCAAAGACGAGTATAAGAATCAGGAAGGTGATCCGCAGATCAAGAGTAAACAGCGTCAGAGAATGCAGGAGGCATCAAGACGGCGTATGATGCAGCAGCTGCCGCAGGCAGATGTAGTCATTACGAATCCGACGCATTATGCGGTGGCGATCAAATACGATCCTGAGTTGTATGACGCACCTTATGTTGTAGCCAAGGGAGCGGATTACCTGGCGCAGAAGATTAAGGAAACCGCCAAAGCGAATCGTATAGAAATCGTAGAAAACAAACCGCTTGCGCGTATGTTATACGCCAATGTGGATATTGGCAGTGTAGTGCCGCCGGAGCTGTATCAGGCGGTGGCGGAAGTTCTGGCTTTTGTATATCATTTGCAGGGTAAAGTATGATAGGAAATACCTTTGACAGGAAATGTTCCTGTGGAGGGCTGCATAGGTATAAGCCCGGAATATTTATATCATTAAAGAGAGATTACTGGATGGAAAGGAGAAAAGAGCAGTCATGGGAAAATTGAGGAAGGCTGATCTGGGTGTAACCGCATATGTACTTGCAGCGTTTATCATGTTGATCGTGTCTGTTCCTGCGGGACTTCTGGATGTATTGCTGGCATGTAATATTGCGGTGGCATTTACGGTTCTGTTTGGCTGTATGTTTGCCAATGAAGTGTTGAGCATGTCGTACTTCCCGACGATTCTGCTTTTTACAACAGTATTCAGGATTGCTCTGAATGTTTCTTCGACCAAGCTGATCCTGACCACCGGTGACCCGGGTAATGTGGTGCGTACTTTTGGACAGTATGTGGGTGGTAATGATATTGTTGTAGGCTGTATTGTTTTTATCATTCTGATCATCGTGCAGTTTATGATCATAAATAAAGGTTCCGAACGTGTGGCTGAGGTTACGGCGAGATTTACGCTGGATGCGATGCCTGGTAAGCAGATGGCGATCGATGCGGACTTAAATACCGGCGCGATCAACGATGCAGAGGCGAAGAGACGTCGTGAGAAGATACAGGAGGAGGCAAGCTTCTTCGGTTCCATGGACGGTGCCGTAAAGTATGTTAAAGGAGATGCAGCGGCAGGCCTTTTTATTACGGTGATCAATATCATTGGCGGTATTACGATGGGAGTACTGCGTCAGGGAATGGAATTGAATGAGGCCTTGTCGACTTTTACGATCCTGACCATCGGTGACGGTCTGGTGAGCCAGATTCCTTCCCTGTTGATCTCTCTGTCAACCGGTATTCTGGTGACGAAAGGGTCTAAGGATGCGGATTTTGGTACGGTATTGATCGGCCAGCTGTTTGGAGTGCCGAAGGTGCTGTATCTGGTTGGTGCGGTTATGGCAGGCCTTGGTATTGTTACACCGCTCAATTCCGTGGTGTTTGTAGGTATGGGAATGGTATTTATTGTGGCCGGGAGAATTATGGCCGGTACGATCGAAACGGCGGAAATCGAGCATGAAGCAGATGAGGAGGAGGCTGCGGCCGAAGAAATAAGGCAGCCGGAAAATGTCACATCTCTGCTGCAGGTGGATCCAATCGAATTGGAATTTGGTTATGGTATCATACCGCTGGCAGATGTCAATCAGGGTGGTGACCTGTTAGACCGGGTTGTTATGATCAGACGTCAGATTGCGCTGGAGCTTGGTACTGTGGTTCCGATCATACGTCTGCGCGATAATATACAGCTTAATCCTAACCAGTACATCATTAAGATCAAGGGTGTTCAGGTCAGTGAGGGCGAGATCCTCTTTGATCATTATATGGCGATGAACCCTGGATATGTTGAGGAGGAGATCACCGGTATCCCTACGTTCGAGCCATCCTTCCATCTGCCGGCGATCTGGATTACGGAAGGACAGAGGGAACGGGCGGAGAGTATGGGATATACTGTGGTAGATCCGCCGTCTATTATAGCGACGCATTTGACCGAAATCATCAGGCAGTACATAGCGGAACTGCTGACAAGACAGGATGTTCAGAATCTGGTCAACAATCTTCGGGAGTCCAATCCTTCTTTGGTGGAGGAACTGGTGCCGAAGCTGCTTGGGCTTGGTGAGATTCAGAAAGTATTGCAGAATCTGTTGAGAGAAGGCATATCTATCAGAGACCTGTTGAGTATTTTTGAGACGCTTGCCGACTATGCGGCAACTACAAGGGATACGGATATCCTGACAGAGTATGTCAGACAGAGTCTCAAGCGGGCGATATCCAACAAATTCTTCCCTGCCAATGAGACTACAAGTGTTGTGACGCTGGATCCGAAGCTGGAACAGGAGATCATGGGCAGCGTGAAGCAGACAGAGCAGGGCGCTTATCTGACATTGGATCCGAGTAAGACGAAGGCGATCATGGATTCAGTGGGTGTGGAGACGAAGAAGCTGGAAGATCTTGGTAAGATGCCTGTAATCATTACATCGCCTATTGTGAGAGTATATTTTAAGAAACTGACGGAAGATTACTATAAGGATCTGGTAGTTGTATCATACAATGAAGTGGAATCAAATATTGAATTACAGTCTGTTGGGATGGTGACAGCATAATGATAATAAAGAAATTTACGGCAAAAACAGAAAACGAAGCCATAGCCAATGCCAAAAAGGAATTGGGCGAGGGTGTTGTGGTCATGAATGTCAAGGACATAAAGGCTAAGGGCCTGTTTGCGTTTCTGAAACCGCATACGGTGGAGGTGACGGTGGCCCTTGAGGAGGAAAGCGAGAAGTATACGGCGGCTGTATCGGCGATCAATAATGTCATAGCATCCAATCAGCCGAAAGAGACGCCTGTTATACCGGCGCCTGTGGAACCGGAGGCTGTGGAAGAGAAGACAAAGAAAGAGAGCAGTGCGATCGAGGAGAAGCTGGACAGCTTACAGTCTTTGCTGGAGCAGCAGCTGCAGAAGCCGGAAGAGGAGAAGGAAAAAGAGGATAAAAAGGAAGAGAAGCAGGAGGAGCCGAAGGCAGAGACAGAAATCGACAAATTCATGAAGCTGCTCCATGATACAATGCTGGATAATGAAGTAGATGAAAAATATGCCGGGGAGATCATCGATGAGATCGGGCAGATCAATAAACCCAATATGCCGTTTGATTATGCACTGGCCAACATCTACCAGAAGATGATTCTTAAGTTTGGTAAACCGGATTGTATTACGCCGGCAGAAAACGGTATTAAGATCGTATTCTTTATTGGACCAACAGGAGTCGGTAAAACAACTACGATCGCCAAGCTTGCTTCTATATTCAGAGTGGATCAGAAGAAGAAGGTGGCGCTGCTTACCGCAGATACCTATCGAATCGCGGCGGCGGAGCAGCTGCGTATCTATGCAAATATTCTGGAAGTGCCGTTCCGCATTATCTATACGGTGGAAGAAGTAGGCAAGGCCATGGAAGACTTTAAGGACTATGACTATATCCTGGTCGACACGGCAGGGCATTCCCATCAGAATACAACACAAAAAGAGAGCATGGGCAGCTTTATTCATTCTGTGGATGGTAATAAGGTGGATAAAGAGGTTTACCTGGTTTTGAGCGCTACGACAAAGTATCGTGATCTGGTCAGTATCGCAGATTCTTATAAAGAGATTGCAGATTATAAACTGATCTTTACAAAGCTGGATGAAACGACTACGCTTGGGAATCTGCTGAATCTGAAATTATATACAGGAGCATCTCTGTCTTATGTGACTTATGGACAGAATGTTCCGGATGATATTGAGGAGTTTAATCCACAAAGCACGGTCAAGAAGCTGCTTGGAGGAAAGAACTAAGGAGGAAGGCTGATGGATCAGGCTGAACAATTAAGGAATATAATTAAGGCAAGCAGTCAGCCGCATACACCTTTGGCGAGAGTGATTACTGTTACGAGCGGTAAGGGCGGTGTGGGGAAATCCAATACCGCAATTAATCTGGCGATACAGTTTCGGAAGATGGGACAAAAAGTTATTATACTGGATGCAGATTTTGGCCTGGCCAATATTGAAATCATGTTTGGAGCTGTACCGAAGCATAATTTATGTGATCTGATTTACCAGGGGAAGAATATCAGGGATATTATTACCTGGGGACCAATGGAGGTCGGTTTTATCTCAGGAGGTTCCGGCATAGCGGGTATGTCGAATTTGAGCAGGGATTATCTGAATTATATCGTGCAGAATCTGGTACAGCTGGACGAGATGGCGGATACCATTATCATAGATACAGGGGCCGGCATATCGGATGCCGTACTGGAATTCCTGGTGGCAAGCGGCGAGATCCTGCTTGTTACGACGCCGGAGCCGACGTCTATCACGGATTCTTACTCGCTGCTTAAGGCTTTGAACAGACATCCAAGATATTCCAGTGAAACGACAACGGTTAAGGTGATTGCGAATAAAGTGGCAGATGAGACGGAAGCGGAAGCTCTGTTCTCTAAACTGGAGGCGGTGGTAGTACGTTATTTAAGAGTACCCATTACGTATCTGGGGATGATCCCCCAGGATCAGCAGCTGGCTAAAGCGGTTATGCAGCAGATGCCGGTGTCGTTGGAGAATCCACGGGCCAGGGCTTCTCTTGCCTATGAGGCATTGGCTGCTAAACTGATGAATAAGGAATTAAACAGAAGTTTGACGAAACGTGGAATGGCAGCATTTTTTTCTCATATCATTGGTAAAAGATAGAGAGAAGATAACCGGACTGTTATGAGCGAACATCATGATAGAGAAATAGGATCTGTGGCAGATTAAAATGCCCGGAGAGGAGGATAACATGGCAAATCTTTTGGGAAAATATGTGGTTCCAGGCTGTCGGGTGGATTTACAGGAAATGGAGCATCTGGAGCTGGAAGAAGGAGAAGAGGTCAGAGCGGGAGGCGGAAGCAGAGGATATCAAAGCAAGGTGCTGGATATTCTCTCAGAGGATCGGATTGAGATTCTGATGCCGATGGAGAAGTCAAGAGTCATTACGCTGCCTGTGGATGGAGAATATGATCTTTATTTCTTTACCGAAATGGGATTGTATCAGTGCTACGCCAGGATTGTGGATCGGTATAAGGAAGGCAATGTGTTTGTTCTGGTGATGGATCTGACCAGCAATCTGCGTAAGTACCAGAGAAGAGAATACTATCGTCTCAGCTGTGCGTTGGAGATGGCGTCCAGACCGCTTCAGGCAGAAGAAGCAAGGCTTGCAGAGTCCGGACAGATGAAGAGGAGAATATCGGAATTACCGCTTAAGGACAGTGTGATCGTAGACATAAGCGGAGGCGGGCTTCGCTTTGTTGCGGACTATGCATATGAAGTGGACAGTTTGATCATGTGCAGATATCGGCTGCTGGTGGATAAGGAAGAGAAGGAATACAGTCTTGTCGGGAAGGTATTGTCCGTTAAGGAAGTGGAAAATCGTTCCGGCTCTTATGAACACAGAATTCAATATATTAATGTAGATACAGAGGAAAGAGAAGAAATCATCAAATATATTTTTGATGCGGAGCGTAAAACACTTAGAAAGCAGAAGAAGAACTGGTAAACGGACGGGAGGTATCATCATGAAAAAAATACTGGTTGTTGATGACTCTGCACTCATGAGAAGGGTTCTTTGTGATATAATAAACAGCGACAGCAGGTTTCATGTAGAAGATCGCGCCAATAATGGTGTGGAAGCACTGGATCTGCTTGGCAGGAAGACATACGATGCGGTGGTGCTGGATGTTAATATGCCGCAGATGAATGGCTTGGAGCTGTTAAAAGAATTACATGACCGTAAGATTGCAACGAGAGTTATGATGGCCAGTACCGATACCAGGGAAGGTGCGAAAACCACGTTGGATGCGCTGGAACTGGGGGCACTGGATTTTATTCATAAACCGAACAATGCAATGGACTGCAGAGGCGACGATTTTAGGAGGAAGATGCTGGAGATTCTGGCAGCGGTTGCAGAATCCAGGATTCCGTCTTTTAAAAGTAAGATTTTTACGGCGGAAGATGTAAAGGCCTCCAAGAAAATATTGGGATTGGTTGGGAAACATTCTTCTGCAGCCATGGGAAATAAAGTTGTGGCGCTGGCAAGTTCCACGGGAGGGCCCAAGGCTCTGCAGTCTGTGATTCCAAGACTGCCGAGGAAGCTGAATGCACCGGTGGTGATCGTACAGCACATGCCGGCAGGTTTTACGGCATCTCTGGCGGAAAGACTGGATACGCTCAGCGAAGTCTCTGTCAAGGAGGCGGTGGAAGGCGACGCGCTCGAGGCAGGTACGGTATACATAGCCAGAGGCGGCAAACATTTAAATGTAATATATTCAGGCGGAAGACATGTCATTCATTACTCAGATGAGCCTTCCAGAGAAGGCGTAAAACCCTGTGCCAACTATATGTATGAATCTTTAAGAGACAGCAAATATGATCAGATTGTCTGCGTTGTTATGACCGGCATGGGCGCTGATGGCACACAGGGAATCAAGAATCTGAAGGTAAGGAAGAAGATTCATGTGATTGCGCAGGAAGAGAGCACATGTGCAGTGTATGGAATGCCAAAAAGTGTTGTAAAAGCCGGTGTGACAGACCAGGTCGTATCGCTTGAACAAATCGCACAGGAAATTATTATGAACGTGGGGGTAAAATAATATGGACGTTAGTCAATATCTTGAAATTTTCCTTGATGAAACAGATGA
>CANPTH010000049.1 GCA_947576945.1 uncultured Lachnospiraceae bacterium | reverse complement strand
TAAGTCATCTACAGAAAGACGAAAAATTCTTAAGAATTCCTTTGCACTGCAAATAAACTTACACCATGCTGTGAAAGTCGAGGACTTTCATGGTAATCAAACCGTAACTTCTAATACATAATCCGCACGTCCCCCTCATTGGCCGGATTAATCAGCACTGTCACACTCTCCACTTCTGCAATATCGCAGGAAACCAGTTCCCCTTCTTTCAGTTTTTCCAGAATAACATCCTTTGCTTCCAGCATAAGTTCCATCTCGTCACCGGTATACTTCCAGTACCAGCCAAAGTCGATCCTCGCGTCCTCTTCTTCCAGCCATGCAAAGGGTTCCACCCGTTTTGCATTATAGGTTACGCAAAACCGCGCGGTATTCTTCGGCACACTGCGATCCGTTTCAATCCTGGTACTTCTGCGGTTATAGGATCCAATCACTCCGAAAATATCCAGGGCCTCCTCTTCCGGCTCGAATGCGACATCGATCAGATCCGTCCTCATATCCGGCTCCCCCAGGATATATTTTCCCCCGTAAGTATATCCGCCAAATTCCATAAATGCCACTCCTGCTCCGATTCCACTCAGCAAAACCCCGAGACAGAATACGATGATCGATATTTTATGCAGTCTGCTCATAGTGCACCTCCTCCATCCTCTTCCCCTTTGTTCCGTCTTCGTTCTCCCTTTTCTTCCGGATCATCATACCGAATCCTCCGGCCGCAAGTGCGCCAAAACACAGAAGCCCTCCCAGACCGGTTATAAAAATTCCTGTAAACGGATACCCACAGCACAATAACACGATTGTCATGCCGACTCCCAGCAGCATGATCATGGCTATCCCTGCACACAGCAGCGAAAACAACAGCCAGCCGGTATTCCAACACAGCCGCAGCCCAAAAATACAACAACCCAGCATCCACTGCCACATCTGCACCATCCCCCGGCCCATCGCTCCAAAAAATCCTCCCATTGCGCTGCTCCTCTCTTTCGTTTCTCTTATTCCGGCCTTCTTCCCTCGTAAAGCATCGCCATTTATGACATTTCTGTCACGATTTTCACATCTGGTGCTTTCCTCATTTGCGACATTTTTGTCATTTTTAACATCTTCCGCACCAGCATCGGATCCGGTGCGCTCGCCGTCTTCCAGCAGGCCGGCATATTCCTCATCAACATCCAGGCTGTCCGCCTGTGCTCCTCTGCCGGTAAAAGGCCGCGCACACCACGCCGCCGCACCCCGGCACTTCCTGCCGATCCAGCAAAGGCCTGCCTGCATTCCCCGCAGTGCACGCAGCAGCAGTTCTTTGCCCCGCCTGCAGAATCTCCCGAAAAAGGTTTCCGGTCTTTTATTCCCTTCCGCCTCTTCTGTCACGTGTGCTGAAAGCCCTTTTTCATGCGCGCTACTCCTGCCTGGGCCGGGCGTAACCGGCCAGATTCCCCGCCGTCCCGCCGCCAGCGCATGCCTGGAATCCACATGGTAGGCCGCCAGGATCTCCGCCGCCAGCTCTTTGACAGAACCGAAATCACGGATCGCTTCCTCCTCGCTCAGCCCCTTTAACATCTTCATATCTATATGCTGGGCGTATTCCGCCAGAATATCTTCCTGCTCCTGATCCTCCAAAATGCTGAGATATTCCCGCAGCTCACTCAAAAATCGCTCTTTGCTCATGTCTACCTCCATTCCATGACGAAACTCTATTCGCCGCATCTTTCGCATTGCTTTCACATGCTTATAGTAAACGCATAGTTCCGGGCTGAACTGTTACCCTCCGCTGCCTCTTACAAATGCATTGACTTTCGCCTGAAACTCTTCCCATTCCGCTGCCAGCCGCTCCAGGTACAGAATTCCGGCAGCCGTCAGATGATAATACTTTCTGGGCGGCCCCTCGGACGATTCCCGCAGATAAGTCTCGAAATAACGTTCGTTGGTCAGGCGCTTCAACAGCGGATAGATGGTCCCCTCATTCACATCAATAACCTCCGAGACCTCCTCGACAAGCTCATACCCGTACATATCCTTACGGCGCACAGATTCCAGCACGATCAGTTCCAGCACTCCTTTTTTAAATTGTGGATTCATATCACGGCATCCCTCCATAGCGGTACACAGACAGCACCGTGTCCCGCTTTCAGACAGTGCACATCATCAACCCGCTCCGGTCATTTCGCTTCTGGTATTAGAGTAAACCTACTACTATGTATTGTCAAGTACTAATTTCTTTATAGTATTAAGATATTCTGTAAGCGGCTGGAAGCAACTCTGCCTTTTACACCTTACCCAGCAGAAAATCTATCACATTGATCTGACGGATACCATCTTCCCCCATCGGCACCTCGTCCATCGTAACAATCCATTTGGGATAATGGTCATTGATCATTTTCAGCGGTGCAATCTCTCTCTGAAATGTCTGTGAATCCAGAATGCTGGCGGATACCTGATAATAAACTCTGCTGTCTTCTTTCATAGCAATAAAATCTATCTCCTGATTTCCCACCTTGCCTATGAAAACCTGATATCCCAGACGCCGCAGTTCAAGATAAACGATATTCTCCAGTACATGACCCACATCCCGCCTTTGACCACCACATATCAATCCCCGAAGCCCCTGATCTACCACATAATATTTTTCCAGGGATTTCAAATACTGTTTTCCCTTCACATCATATCTATCAGCTCTGTAAAGGATAAACGACTCTTCCAACGCGCGAATATAGTTCTCCACCGTGGCAGATGTCGTCTTCCGCCCACAAGAAGTAAGGCTGTCCGCTATCTTTTTTGACGATACAATGTTACCGGTATTATCAATCAAAAATCGTATGACACTCTCCAGCAATGTGACGTCCTGTATTTTCTTACGTTCCACAATATCCTTCAACAGAACCGTATGATAAATGCCCTGCAGATAGTCCCGTCGAATATCCGCTTCTTCGATGTATGCTGCATACGGGAAACCGCCATTTTGGAAATATCGGTTCCATGCATCCCGCCTGTCGCCGCCGGTCAGTTCATGGTACTCCGCAAAAGAGAGCGGCAGCATCTGAATCTCCATATATCTTCCCGACAGAAGCGTGGCCAGTTCTCCGGATAGCATGTGTGCATTAGATCCCGTTATATAAAGATCTGTCTGCTCCAGCACAAAAAGAGAATCCACCGCTTTCTGAAAACCCGGCACCGCCTGAATCTCATCCAGGAAAATATAAGTCATCTTTCCCGGCTGCAGATGACTTTTCACGTAATCGTACAGTACATGATAGTCATGCAGTGGTTCATTCTCTATTTTTTCAAAATTAAGATAAATAATCTGTCTTTCTTCCACCCCTTCTCCCCGCAGATAATCCTGAAACTGCAGCAGCAGTGTAGATTTACCACAGCGTCTGACTCCCATCACCACCTTTATGATCTGCTTATTTCTCAATTTGATCAGTTTATCCAGGTATTGTCTTCTCTCTACCATGTACTCAGTTCTCCTTTACCTGTTCTATAAAATTAATTTTATTATATTATACCGCAAAAAACATATAAAATCACCAGATTTTTATTTTGTAAAATAAAAACCTGGTGATTGCTTTTCTTTTAACGACATTGAAAATTTCGCTTTCGATCGTGCAAAAGCTTTCGTATTATTCCCGCTACATCCGCGCTTCCATCAGGCTGCTGGACGAATACCGCCGCAGTCCCCTGTAGAACACCGCCACGGCCGCCGTCGACAGCAGGCACGCATAGCCCAGCACCGTGAATAGCCTTCCGGCATCAAACTCCGCCAGAATATGTACCGGATGATAGACCGCCATCCCCACCGGGATGATAAAATAGAGCAGGAATCTGGAAATTCCCTGAAAGATTCCGTCCGGATACGTGGCAAAGCTGACAATTCCCATGACCATTTGATTTCCCAGTATCTCCACCCGTACAAACCAGAAAGCCAGGCTTCCGAAAAGCAGGGCAAACGCCGTGAGAATAACAGTCCCGGTCACGATGAGCAGCAGCGCCAGCAGGAAACCGCCCACAGCAAGGCCGCAGAACAAAAGGAGCGCCACCCCATACAGGAAATCTCCGATGGCCGATACGGCAGTGGCGGATGTCAGTACCCCCAGCAGCACATTTTTCGGCTGCACCAGATAAGAATCCAGCTTACCACTGACGATCAGCTCCGGCAGGGAGAATACCCTTGCAAACAAAATATGAGACAGCCCGAAGGAAGCCGCGGTCAATCCCCAGAGCATCATGATCTCCCGCATCGTATATCCCCCGATCTCCTCCCGCAGCCGGAACAGGATAAACCACTGTATCAGAATGCACGCATTGTTCAGCATCATGAAAATGATATTCATCAAAAACGTAACCTTATTGACCATTTCCCGCATAATATTATATTTTAAAGAGAGCAGACACACCCTCGTCTGATTTTTAACCGCCGTTAACATACAGCTTCTTAACCCCCTTTCTGTAAACAAAGAACATCAGTCCGCAGCCGGCCGCCAGATACACGGCCTGTGCCGCCAGGATCTCCACACATTTTGCCGGCTGGAAATCCACGATCAGCTTGGCCGGCCCGTAGCACACCGTATAGATCGGCGTCAGCTTAAAGAAGGGCTGCAGCGCCCCGGGGAAAATCTCGATCGGAAAGATCGTGCCCACCACCAGAATCAGCTTATCATACAGCCACTGAAAAGGCGTCGCATCCTCGATCCAGAACGAAAGCAGGCCGATGCAGATCTTAAAGACCGCATTGATGGTCAGGCCAAACATAATGCAGAGCGCCATCGCCGGCACGGTGATCAGTCTGAAACCCGGTATCGCCCCCACCATCACCGTACCTATCACCACTGCAAGCCCGGCATACATGGGCAGCCTGATGCTCCACTCCCCGGTATATTTCGCCAGGATATATAAGGTATAGTGATAGGGCTTATTCATCAGATAAGCAATATTGCCGCCCCGGATATCCGTCTTCACCTGCCAGCCCACCGCACTCGCATTAGAGCCGAACCACATCATCTCCGTCATCATCACATACCAGATCATCTGTTCCTTCGAGTACCCTGCGATCAGCTCTTCCGGCGTCCGATACATATATTCCCAGAGTTTGATGAAAATATAGATAAACACAAAATACCCGAAAAACCCCAGCGCCATATTCGCCACATACTGCAGATTCTCCATCAGCACCGACCGATAGATGACCCCGTATTTCCGTCCCGGTATGCCATGCCCACGGCGCAGCTGCCCCAGAAACCGCCTCTTTGCTATATCCCCTGCATTGGAAACCGCACTGTTCTCATATCTGTTCATCCTGCTGCCATCCTCCCTTAACCCACCGGCGCTATAGCCGCTTTTACCTGCTGCCTGTCTTTTGCCCTGTAAATTTCCATGATGATATTTTCCAGCGGCACATTGGAAATATTGATATCCTCCATGTTCTCCACATTGATCTGCCTGAGCGCGTCGCCGATCTCTACCGCGCCGGTATCCACTTCCAGTCTGGCATGGCTGCCCTTCTGCTTTAAGACCGTAATGCCCGCCACCTGCGGCAGCGCCGTCTCCTCCTGCATCTTGACCTCCACGATCTTCTTGTGCAGGTAATGATATTTCAAATGTTCCATGGAATCATCCAGCACGATCTGCCCGTCGTTCACGATGATGATCCGCTTACAGAGCTTTTCAATATCCCCCACATCATGGCTGGTCAGAAAGATCGTTGTGTTGTACTCCCGGTTCATCTGCCTGATCAGGTTCCGGATCTGCTCTTTCACCACCGGATCCAGCCCGATGGTCGGCTCATCCAGGAACAGCACCTTCGGCCTGTGGATCAGGGACGCTACGATCTCACAGCGGATGCGCTGTCCCAGCGAAAGATTCCGCACCGGCGTATTGATAAACTCATGCAGCTCGAAGCGCTCCGCCAGCTCCCCGATCCTGTGTTCCATCTCTTCGTCCGGAATGTCATAGATCGCACCGAAGAACCGGAAATTATCATAGGGCGTCAGATGCGTCCAAAGCTGTTCCTTCTGGCCGAACACCGTCCCGATCTGGTACGCCAGCTGTCTGCGCTTTTTCGTCGGATCGATGCCCAGCACTTCCACCCTGCCGCCGTCCGGATAGAGAATTCCCGTCAACATCTTGATCGTGGTGCTCTTGCCGGCGCCGTTTGGCCCGATAAATGCCAGCATCTCCCCTTCTTCCACCCCGAAAGAAACCCCGTGCACTGCCCTGATCTCTTCCGTCTGCGGCCGCAGGATCGCTTTGATACTGCCCCGCATTCCCTTTTCCTTCCGCCTCACCCGGAATGTCTTCGTTAACGCCTCCACTCTGATTGCCTGCATGACTTTCTCCTCCCTCTTCTTCCATTTACAGGACAAAAAAAGAACCGCCATGTTCCATACACCTAAAGTGTATCTTCCATGCGGTTCTCCTGTTTTCGATCCTGATTCCCGCATAGCCAAATAAGACTTTCCGTCTTACGGCCATGCGCTCCGGCGGCTTCCCGCCGCCCTCAGGCTGTGACCGTGATCTGAAAAATCTGCGGTACCTGCATAATGGCTATAAACAGAACCTGCTTGATCGTACTCATACTTTCCTCCACATGACAGTCCGGATTGCCGGACTGTCAGCTTGCTGCTGTAAATTTTCAGATAGCATATCACAGTCTTTTGAATCTGTCAAACATTAATTACATTTTATCTCGCCATGCATCTCCTGCAGCGATTTTACGGCACTGACGGGGTGTGTTTTCACATAGTGAATGCCTTCCGCCGTCACTTTTGCCGCCGCCACCGTAGTGATATACGGAGCTTTCGCCTTGATTGCGGCCTTGCGCAGATAGCTGTCATCATGCACGCTGTCCTTGCCCACCGGCGAATTGATGATCAGGTCGAAATCGCCGTTGGTGATCATATCCCCCACGTTGGGACGTCCCTCGTAGAGCTTCTTCGCCTTCGTCGCCGGAATCCCTGCCGCCGTGATCAGATTATACGTGCCTTCCGTGGCCACGATCTCAAAGCCGTCCTGCGCCAGGCTTCTGGCCACTTCCACCACCTCATCCTTATCTTTCTTGTTGACGGAGATCAGCACTCTGCCCGCAAGAGGCAGTTTCGACTGCACTGCTTCCTGCGCCTTGAAAAAGGCTTCGCCGTAAGAGCCGGACAATCCCAGCGCCTCTCCGGTAGAACGCATCTCCGGCCCCAGGATCGGATCCACCTCCGGGAACATATTGAAGGGGAAGACCGCCTCTTTTACCCCGTAATTGGGAATCGCCTGCTCCTTCAGATCCTGGATCGGCGACGGCCGTCCTGTCAGCTCCGCCGTGATAATGTCCGTCGCCAGCGGCACCATGCGGATATTGCAGACCTTGGACACCAGCGGCACGGTACGGGACGCCCTCGGATTGGCTTCCAGCACGAAAACCTTACCGTTCTCGATGGCATACTGCATGTTCATCAGTCCTTTGACATGCATCTCCTCGGCGATCTTTCTCGTATACTCCTTTATGGTCTCCACACTCTCCTCCGGGATATGCACGGAAGGAATGATGCAGGCCGAATCGCCGGAATGAATCCCGGCAAGCTCGATATGCTCCATCACCGCGGGCACGAAAGCATGCGTACCGTCGCTGATGGCATCCGCCTCGCACTCCAGCGCGTGATTTAAGAACCTGTCGATCAGAATCGGACGGTCAGGCGTCACGCCTACCGCAGCATTCATATATTCCGTCAGGCTTTCGTCGTCGTAGACCACTTCCATGCCTCTGCCGCCCAGCACATAGGAAGGACGCACCATCACCGGATATCCTATCCTCGCCGCGATGGCAAGCGCTTCCTCCACCGTGGTGGCCATCCCCGATTCCGGCATGGGAATCTCCAGCTTCTCCATCATGGCGCGGAACTGGTCTCTGTCCTCCGCCAGATCGATCACTGCCGGCGGCGTACCCAGTATCTTCACGCCGTTCTTCTCCAGCTCGGAAGCAAGGTTAAGCGGTGTCTGCCCACCAAACTGGGCGATCACGCCAAGCGGTTTCTCCTTGTTATAGATACTCAACACATCTTCTAAAGTCAACGGCTCGAAATACAGCTTGTCCGAGGTATCGTAGTCGGTGGACACCGTCTCCGGGTTGCAGTTGACGATGATCGTCTCAAAGCCCAGCTTTTTCAAAGCCATGGCCGCATGAACGCAGCAGTAGTCGAACTCGATGCCCTGGCCGATCCGGTTGGGACCGCCGCCCAGGATCATGATCTTCGGCTTGTCCTCGCTGATCGGGTTCCGATCCGGCGCGTTATACGTAGAATAGAAGTAAGCGCTGTTCTGTGTGCCGCTCACATGCACACCCTCCCAGGCTTCTTCCACACCCAATGCCAGCCGGCGGTTCCTGATATCCTCCTCCGGAATCTCCAGCAGCTGGCTTAAATACTTATCGGAAAAGCCGTCCTTCTTGGCCGTGATCAACATTTCATCCGGCAGCTGCTGCGTACCCGTCCTGCCCTTATACTGCAAAACAGCTTCCTCTTCCTCCACCAGTTCCTTCATCTGCTCGATAAAATATGCCTTTACCTTCGTGATCTCGTGGATCTCCTCCACCGTCGCACCTTTTCTGAGCGCTTCATACATCAGGAAATGCCGCTCGCTGGAAGGGGTGATCAGCCGTCTTAACAGCTCCTCCTTCGACAGGGTGTCAAAATCCTTCGCATGGCCCAGACCATATCGTCCCGTCTCCAGAGAACGGATGGCCTTCTGGAAAGCCTCCTTGTAGGTTTTACCGATACTCATGACCTCGCCCACAGCGCGCATCTGGGTGCCCAGCCTGTCCTCCACGCCTTTGAATTTCTCGAAAGCCCAGCGGGCGAACTTGATCACCACATAGTCGCCGTCCGGTACATATTTATCCAGGGTGCCATATTTTCCACAGGGGATGTCCTTCAGGGTAAGCCCTGCCGCCAGCATGGACGACACAAGAGCGATGGGGAAACCCGTAGCCTTGCTGGCCAGCGCGGAAGAGCGGGAAGTACGGGGATTGATCTCGATCACGATGATCCGGTCCGACACCGGATCATGGGCGAACTGCACATTGGTGCCGCCGATCACCTGCACCGATTCCACAATCCTGTAAGCCTGCTCCTGCAGCCTCTTCTGGCACTCCTCCGAGATCGTCAGCATGGGAGCGGAACAGAAGGAATCGCCTGTGTGTACCCCCAGCGGATCGATATTCTCGATAAAGCATACGGTGATGATATTGTTGTCCGCATCCCGCACCACTTCCAGCTCCAGCTCTTCCCAGCCGAGGATCGACTCCTCCACCAGCACCTGTCCCACCAGACTGGCCTGTAAGCCTCTGGCGCAGACCACCTGCAGCTCTTCCCTGTTATAGACGAGGCCGCCGCCGGCTCCGCCCATGGTGTAGGCCGGACGCAGCACCACCGGATACCCCAGCTTCTCGGCAATGGACAGCGCCTCCTCCACGGAGTAAGCCACCTCACTGCGGGCCATCTCGATACCCAGCGCATTCATGGTCTTCTTGAACTCGATACGGTCCTCGCCCCGCTCGATGGCATCCACCTGCACCCCGATGACCTTTACATTGTATTTCTCCAGAACACCCGCCTTATGTAATTCCGCACACAAATTAAGCCCGGACTGGCCTCCCAGATTCGGAAGCAATGCGTCGGGGCGTTCTTTTGCAATGATCTGTTCCAGCCGTTCTACATTGAGCGGCTCAATATAAGTCACATCCGCTGTCTCCGGATCCGTCATGATGGTAGCCGGATTGGAATTCACCAGCACGATCTCGTACCCTAATTTGCGGAGCGCTTTACAAGCCTGTGTTCCCGAGTAATCGAACTCACAGGCCTGCCCGATGATGATCGGGCCTGAACCGATGATCAGCACCTTATGAATATCTGTTCTGCGTGGCATACATGTCCTCCATTCTTATCTTTGCGTACCCACTATGTGTGATTCTGATTCCGAATATTTCCGACGGATATGCTCTGGATCTGCAGCATATCCGTCTGTGAAAATTTTCACAGAATCTCACTTTGCTGTGTCAAATTTCGTTGTCGTTCCTCATTCTATCATTAGATATCAGGGGTGTCAATTCGCTTCTTTGTGTGACTTTACACCAATCTTACTATTTGCTAAAATTAATATGACAATGACAACGTACCGAAACCTTAATGCACAGAAAGCAGGTGAATCTATATGCCAAATGGTCTCGAAATTACAAAGACTGCCATAGACGATTTCAGAAAGATACAACGTTACATGACAATTGCCAAAAAGGAAAATGCCACCGAAACATATGCCGAATTAAAGAGGGAGTATCTCTCTCTAAAGGCAATCCTTACCGTCGCCGGAGTCGATCTCACTGACATTGATGAAATAAAAGAATGACGTTTCTGATCATGATCAGTTTGTCTGGTATAAGACACAATCATTACCTTGCGCTAAACTGAATGTGCAAAACCGGCAAACTGGTCTTCTATAATCGCTATCCTCATGGAGAATACATATGCAATAAACATAAATAGATTCCATGCCCAGCAGAAATTGCCATGCATTTTCTTATGTAAAATACCGGTGGCTAATCCGGTTCATAAACCCCAAAGAGATTTTTCAATAAAATGCTCATCAGCTCAACATTCCCTTTGACAAAACTGATCTTAGTCGGCGTGCGTCCATTCCCTGGATATGCCCTGGTCACAGGAATCTCACAGGCCCGCATTCCAAGCTGTGTTGCCCTGACCGACAGATACGCCAGCAGTTCATACGACATAAAGATATCTCTAAGCGGCTGCACTTCAGGATGCCGAAGATATTCTGCCGAATATGCCCTGTATGCGTTAGTCGTATCCGTAAACCTGTGCCGCGCCGTCAGAGAAATAACAGGGGCATGTATCAATCGCAGTGAGATCAGCCTGATCAGCGGCGTATTGACTGCCCTGCCTCCCCGGATAAAACGGGATCCCTGCACCAGATCATATCCCTCCTGTAATTTCTCAAGGAACTTTGGCACATCCTCAATGCTGTCCTTATTATTCCCGTCAATTGTGATTATGCCCTTATATCCTCTCTTCAGCGCCCACCATATGCCCATTCTGAGCTGCGCGCCCTGTTTACCTGCATCCTGCTTTACCAGCAATGTATTGACGCCTAACCGCCGAAGCCTCTGTTCCTCCGTACATCCGTCAGATGATCCGCCGTCACAGATAACCAGATCAGCGCTCTCTGCGACCTGATACTTATCTGCTCTTTTCAATTCTTTGATAATTCTGTCCCCTTCATTAATGATCGGTATCAGAACAACATAATCTTTCTCCTTATTCCTGAATTCGGTACACGCAAACCTGGGTACACCCTCTTGCCGGTCATAGATTTCCATCATTTCCTCCATTTCTGCGTTGCTTTTTGCGCCTATCGAGTTTGTGGCAAGCAACGCGCAGACACAAATCTCGCGATTGAAAATTTTAATTTTCAATCTTTCATCTCCTTCACCACATGTAAAATATTGCTATAATTATATATATCCAAACCTGCGGCAAAATCTGCCTCATTCCCGCCGCATAGAATATATATAAACTCTTCATCCGAACTGATCTCCAACACTGAATATTCATATCCCTGTATGCCAATGCCGGTTGCACTGTTCAATGCCTTCTTATGCCTATCTATGTTAGAAACCTTGAAAACGATGTTGGAATCCCTGTCGAAAATACCCTTACATTCAACATAATCAAAAATAACCTGATAAATATCAGAACACGCTGCCTCATTTAACACCAGCTCAGTGCTTGCCGCAGGCGAAGCAGTTATCGTAACCTCTCCATACCCGTCTACCACCGTAACCGGTATAAACTCCGCACCAACCGGCCGCAGATAATTTGTTTCATACCCAGGATTGCTCGAAAATACGGTTCCCGAATTTACCACACTTAACATACTCTGAA
Source organism: uncultured Lachnospiraceae bacterium (assembly GCA_947576945.1). Classification (GTDB taxonomy): domain Bacteria; phylum Bacillota; class Clostridia; order Lachnospirales; family Lachnospiraceae; genus UBA3282. The sequence goes on along the minus strand of CANPTH010000049.1, from coordinate 21,104 downwards.
ATAACAGCCTGCTCATTTTCCCATCACTCTTTTTTACTTCATAATCTATATACACATCCGCTATTCCATTTATCTGCGCGTCTGCCCTCACAATGATCTTCCTGGTCGCGTTATCTATTTCCTGCACCTCTACAGAACATGCTCCTGTTGCTATATGATTTATACCTTTATTTCTTTCCCAATACATTTCATAAGTATTCGCATACACCGGATGCCACTCCCTGTATAACTCTCTATAGAAGAACCAATTGCCCCTCCGAATCCAATATTCCCAAAGCGTGGCCTCCTCTTTCACGGTGGCGGCATACCGAAAATCACCTTCTCTAAAACACTGTAGATATTTTTCTCGCTGGTCATCCCCTAACGCATGGATGATATAATCTGTTCCTGATGGCTGAAAGATGCCCGATACCACCTCTTGTGCCGATGCATAGGTTGCAAAAAATTTGTCTCCGCTTAAGAACCCCTTTGTCCTTAACAAATCGCTACCATAATGGGTCAAATTACCTCCCAGTTCAGCTACATATTCCCCTTCTCTGTTATACCCCCCCCCCTATAAAAATTACTTCCTCTTTAGCCGTAGAAACAATCCATGCCAGGCTGACTACAAACGCTGCAGTTCGTACAAATTTTTCCGCTTTCCAATTATTGACATATCGACAAAATTCAAATATTAAAGTGGCAAATAACACCGTCAGAGCCACCTCTCTTGATTCTCCGCCGCTTAACATACGATATTCATTAACAGCACAAAATCCTGTCATATTGGCGAATGCCGGTATCCCATACCTTATAACAGAATCTTTAACCGCTTTAGTTTTCCAGATCTTTAGCAAATAGATTAAGCATACAATTCCCTGAAGGAGCATAATAAATGAAAAATCCACATCAAATAAATAATAGCTTTTGGGTGAATTGTAATACCAACTCTGCCATCCTCCTATTCCAAATGTCGAGCTGAACCATTCTTTAAAATGGCCTGCTGTAAATATTTCTACGAACACAAAAATACTGATGAGTGATATAAGAAATGTATACAGGACCGAAATAAGCATTTTCACAGGTCTCCCCGTTTTTGCCATAAGAATCAAAGCCAGCATGACATGCAGACAGAGCCAGCAGCTTATCCCATAATCATTACTCCACGGAAAGGCAAAACCTGCTATGCACCCCAAAAAACTAAATATACTATATTCCTTCCACCGGCCTGTTGCAAACTTCATGATCCTGTCTGACTCATAGAGTTTATAAACCAATACAATAAGTGCACAAGATATCGGCAATATGAGCCCCCGCACAAATCTTGCTGAATTGCCCGGCCCAAGAGCTGCACTCAGCGCACCATCCATTTCCTCCGTTCCGACAAGCATATTTACAAACAAAAGAGGGCGCATAAACAACATGATCATAATAATGCCGGTCATTTCAATTACTACTGATCTTTTAACATACACAGAACTTCCGATCACTATCAAAAGCATTGTGAAACTGAGTATCGTCAGAAACGAAAATGCTATAAGGCTCGCCCGATAATCTCCTCCGCACAGCGCTGTAAAGATTGTGCCTGTATATAAATGCCCCAATCCCAAATAATCCTGAAAATCCTTATAAGGAATCTGTCCTGACAGCAGACGTCTCACCGGATTAAAATTTTGGAACGTTCCGTTTGTAGGAAAAAAATCAACATAATTCCCCGCCTGTACTGCATGCATCCCACAGATTACCAACAGCATCAGTGCGCCCAATATGATCATTTGTCTTTCCCGCCAAAAATTCTTAAGCATTGCGCTTACCTCCTCATTTGTTTCGTCTCAAATCCAAAGGCTTCTCACGTTAGCTTTCTAAGCACCGGAAACCGTCGGAATACCTCTGCCGCTAATTGCAGACCAACAAAAAATATCAGAATATATACTACTGCTTTGGCAGTGTTCCTCAATGGGTATATTCCTGTAACATATAATAGGATCGGCAGATGTCCTAAATAAACGACGAAAGTATTTAACGCCATGCCGGAAATGATTCTCCGCAAACACTCATTTTGAAAATCTATCATAGAGACAAACAAAAACAGAGACACAAGCCAAGTGATATAGAACCAACTGCCATAATAAGTATGCGGCAATAAAAATTCCTCCGCCATCCTAACCTTATAGCCATACACGCACAGGCTGCATAAATTTATACCTGCTAATATAATAAAATAGTTTTCCCCCCCCCCCTCGACATTTTTTCTTTTAACCTATTCAGTGCCATACCGGCACAAAAATATCCAAGATAAAGATGTATCCATAAATGCTGCCCTCTTGTCTCCCTTATATGCAATCCGTAACCGAAGGACAATGCCAGTAGCCACAAGACTACCATGCCGGAAAACACATAGGGATATTTTTTATAGAAATGATACAGCGGGTATCCCAGCAGCAGTAGCAGACAGTACAAAAATAGAAACCATGCGACAGGCAATATACCCCGGGCTTCGATCGCTGCAGTAAAATGATCCCACAATTCATACATTTCTCCTGTCCGAAGATAATGTACGCTGATCCAGAACACTACCCACCCAAAGCACTTTCGAATTATGCTAATCATTTTATTTTCAATATACGACATACTTATATTCTCTCTTGCTCCCACAAGATATCCTGCTAAGAGAAAAAATCCCGGAACACAGAAGGATCCCATAAAGTACAAAAATCGGCACAGATCTCCACCTGTACTAAATACAACATCATCCATGATATGATAATCCAAGACTCCAATACAGCACATGATCCTGAATATATCAATTCCACACTCCCGCTCTTTCATAGAACCGGCTCCTCCAGCTGTTTAGATTTAACTGTTATCCTTCTCAGGTGATTTCACATAGGACCGAATCCTCTTTAGAATCACATAAATACATATCTGGATATATCCAAAATACCAAAGGACATAATTCATATGTAAATGGACATAAGAATGTCCTTTCGCCAGAACAAACCATGAAACCGATGCCGCCATAAAAACAAAATACAGGATCACATCGTTCCGGTTCATGCATTTCTTCCGACGATCACAGACAAATATGCAGATCGGCGCTATACACAACAGCGGAAAAAGATTGCCCGAAAGCCCGGTGATAATCTCTGTTGAAAACCGGGTATATAATCCGCATACAGTCCATACCCGGGCATTTACCGAGGCTCCGCCTGTCTCATCGGCAACCCCCTGTATCCGCCTGACAGCATCCTGTCTGATGATATTCCCGATACCCTGCAGGACATCTCCCCCGCCTCTGTAGTATGCGTGTATGCATCCGGCGGCTATAAATCCCATAAGGGCACAGCATCCTATTATAAATAATGTCCTGAACAGCAGTTTCGCCTTAACCGAATCATGTTCGACAAAACGGCACATAATAAAATCGGCGAGCAAAAAAGAACACATTCCCATCATGATCACCGAAATATATTCATAACCGCACAGACATTTAACAGCTATCGCAATAAAAGCAGCAAAGTAACATAAAAGACGCTTCTTTCTGTCTGCCACATAGATCGAACAGATCAAACCGATCAGCATCGGAATAAACCATGTAAATTCAACCCAATACAAATTTCTGGCAAAATTCACGATCCACGGCGACAGTAAAAAAGTAATATAAAAGCAGGCTCCCATTAATCCATCGTATTTTTTCCGGATCAGCAGCACGATCAGCACAAAAACAAATGCCGTTACCGCCGAACAGAAAGTATGAAGCACCTTCACTGTTTCTTCTATCCCGGAGCTTAAACAGCCTGCCCACCGCCTGAATACTTTACCCTGCAGACCATACTGGCTGCAGTAATTGAGTACTGCCCCTGCCGGGCAGGCAGCCCCGTTTTGATCCAGCAATACCATATCCTGCAGGGAACCATACTGATCCGGATCCAGCGGCTGAGCCTTATCCAGCAATACGACGTAATAGGGATCGTCCGCCCATGCGTCACATATAAGAACGCTCTCTTTGCTGCCAAATCGGACATAATTCCCCGGTACCGCATAAGTTTGTGTATAGATATTATTGCTCAGTAATATCTTTGGTTCCCATATTGAGTATCCCCCGGACCAATTATCGTCCGTGAGAAATCCCCCCCCCCGATTATCCAGCGAAAAAAGCTCTCCTGAACTGTCACAATATCTGGACAGTCCATATTTCAACGTATCGATCCCCTGTCTGTCAGCTATAATCATGCCCGTTACCAAAGTTTCACTGTCTTCCTGAAAATATGAAAACAAGGTATTTCCCACATCCAACAGATTGTTCCTGTAATTTACTGTCATTACAGAAATTAAAATCATAACAAATACATATCTTTTTATCAGCTCTCTTTTCATTTCTTCCGATACCTCACTTTTATCGCATAAGTATCCGGTTCTGTCCCCTGTCTCCGACTAATGCCTTTCTGTTTCCCGCCCTTATTTCGTAAGCTTCTCAACACTTTCAAAACTGTAGTGCTTTCTTCTGAAAACAAGATCCACAAGCAGCTGCAAATACTTAATAATCACTGACAATACACCAAACAGACCCAAAAATGCTACTGACAAAAACAGGATTGTCGTCGTCCAACCGGCCACAGGGCTTGCAGTCATATAAATAACAACAGAATATACCACCATCAAAACGGTTATCGCCATCATCAGCGCCGCCATCATCACAGACAATCTGTATCCCATCTCCGTAAACAGGATCAGAGAATCCACCGCAAGCCTGCTCCGATAGCCCTTTTCTTTCCGATCTGTGTGATTCTTAACGGAACTGTCTGCATGGTATTTCATATGGTCTGTCTTCAATCCACTCCCCGCATAAACCGCTTTTCTATAAGGTATTGTCTTGTTCATGGAGCTGATCCTGTTGATCACCCTGCGGCTCAGAATCCGGAAGCTTTCCGTCTCCATTTTATAAGGCAGGTCCGTAAAATAATGAAATGTCCTGTAAAACAGCCGCGAAGAAATCCTCTCACTTCTGTCCGGAGATGCACTGACGATATCATACCCTTCCAGTGATCTGTAATATACTTTCATAATCTCTTCCTGCGCAAAATCAGACACCGGCACATCAAACTCAAAGACAAAATCACCGATTGCCAGGTCAACGCCCGCATTCATGGCCATTTCCAAGCCATGGAAATAACTCATATTCAGAACCGTTATGCTGAATGCCGCTTCTTCCCTGCTGAATTCTTTGATCCGCTCAATGCTGCGATCAGTTGAATGATCATTGACACATATGATCTCCGCATGTTCAAAATGGTCTTCCAGAGTCTCCGCCACTGTTCTCAGGAACGTTTCTATTTGTTCTTCCGCATTATGTACATAAATAACCGCAGATATAAAATTCTTTTCTTTATCAGCCATCGCTCAACACCTCATCTAAATCGTATACTGTATTTATTTTGCCCGACAGCACGCTGACGCATGTCGGATTCTGGGAACACTTACGTACTACTGTCGGCCTGGAATCATCAATTTCCGAACTCATCAGGATCGGTTTCATGGAAAACAGCGATTTCCTGTAACTAAATTCGTATTCATCCTTCAGATATTTACGCGCAAGGTTCGCCATATACGGAAAGGCAGATATCGGTTTTGTCATACAGTCATTACAGTTGCCCAAATGCCCGGGCGAACAGTATGCCGACACCGCTTTCGTCTGGCATGCAAATGTCGGAACAGCATCATAGCTTGTCGTATGCGGTGTAAATGTCACGGATGTTAAAGAATGTAACCCTGTTTTGCCAAAAGGCATAATGGAAAAGAACGGGCCGTCCATCACCGTAAAACCATATTGTTTCAGCACATCATTCACATCACAAAGAATAATCTCGCACAGCTCGTACTTGATCTTGAATTTCTCGTATCCGATCATATCAAGAATCTGATTCGTACCGGCATATGTCGCATTCAGAAGAAAACCTGTTGCGTACCCGGCTCCTTCTGTATCATATATATAATAAGCATCCTCCCCTTTCTCGATTGTACGGATCCTGACATTATATTTAACTGTCACATTCTTCAGCGGCTTTATCTTTTCCAGATAGTAATCTCTCAGGATCATTGCATCATAAGTATATTCTCTTGTCATAAATGCTCCGTCACACATACCCGCTTTAAAGAACTGCCCCACATGCATTTCTTCGCACGGAATCTCTGCGGCCCTGCAGAAATTCTTAAACTGTTCCCCGTCAGACCAGGAATATTCCGAGGACGTTGCATAGACTTTCTGAAATTCCCTGTTAATACAGAAATCAAAATCCCTGTTAAATCTTGCAAAATAACCGGCTGATTTCATCGCTGTAGAAATCGACCGCGGATAGTGATATCCCTGGTGTACTCTGGCCTGATTGATATAGGTCGCCCGTCCGAATGGAACCGGGTCGCATTCCAGAACCAGAACTTTCTGTCCTTTCTCACCGCAGAACAGCGCTGAATATAGACCGTATAATCCTGCTCCGATGATGATCTTGTCATATTTTGTATTCATCCTGTCATTCCTCTCACTTCTGCATTGCCAGAATCTTTTCCGGTTATTTACTCCAGCCGGATATATGCCGGATACATACATCCGTGCGCTTCCTTGTCCACGGTTATTCTGATCCACAGATCGTCATAATCCATGTTTTGTATATAATAGATCTCATTGCCGCATATTACCTTAGTCTTTCCGGCTAATTGGCGGAGTAAATCATCCTGCCTGTGGAACAGCAATGTATTCTCTGTTCTTGCGTACCCTTTATTCCAGTTTTCATCTGTAAAATCTGCCAGCTGCCAGTTCTCTGTATCTGCTGATAACTGAGAAATCTGCAATGTCCCTTCTGTTACCTCCAACCGTGTGACCATCCCGGAATCCAGTTCACACACATTTGCCGCTCTCAGATCATACAAATTCCACCCCCCCCCAAAGCTCTCCAGCATAACAGCCCAACGCTTTCCCGCACTGCCTGCAAGCGACCGCGCCTGTTCCATATCCGTCATCTCATACACGCCCCTGTTGTACAGAAGATTTACATATCCTCTGACCGGCAGATTATACAGCGCTAATACCGAATCGTCATAATTCTGCCTGATGTATTCTGCCAGCGTGCGATTATCTTCTCTGTAATCTGTCTGCCAGACATAGTCCTGGTTCCTTATATAGGAATAAAGATTCAGTACACAGACGGCTCCGACGGCAGACAATAATTTCATATATAATATTTTTCTCTTATTGGAAGCCGTCAGCAGACCGCAGCATAATTCACAGATCAGAAGAGAAAGCGCAAAGATAAGTTTCATCCGGTCATACGTATAGCTGTACGCATGCTCTTTCATGATCATGTTCTCCACAACCGGAAACAATAAAATGAACAGCAGCACGGTTGGCTGCAGTTCGATCTTTTTGTCTCTCAGTATATTCCATCCTGCCGTTATGGCAATCAATACCCAGAGATACAGAAAAGAACTGAAATAGCCGCTGAATATATCCGTCATTGCAACCGGCGTCAATACATTTCTGGCCATAAATCTCGCACTTAATGCTTCAAAAAGGATATCTGCATCCACTCTTGTCAGATAATGCAGCACAAACAGGCCAAAAGATGCTGCGCTGACAGCGCCAATGCAGACCGCTCGTTTTAATGCCTGTTCCCTGTTTGTTTTCCATGTTGTAATACACTCCGCCAACGCAAATCCAACATTTGCAACATAACCGGTCCATTCAATGTAAGGATTCAGAAACGTCATCAGATAAAACACGGCCTTTCCTCCGGAAGAATCTGTTTCTTTCATGCAATACCAGGCAATTACCTGAACCAATAACGTGACCTGCATAATCGATTGATGCCAGTAAACAATTCCCATACCATGCAGCATTTCCGGCGAAAAAATATATGTCAGCAGACCGATCAGCGCTAAAACAAAAGCAGAGCCGTCTCTAAAACGTCTGAAATATATCATATAAATAAATTCTGTCCACAGGATTGACGAAGCCAGAAAAAGTAACGTATTAAAAATATACAGACTCCGTTCCGAAACAGCCAGATGAAACACTTTCATAAAAAGCCACGGCAAAAAGAATCCTGCGGCGGAAAACGATGTATAATAATAATTCCCGTCTTTGTCAGGAACTGTTGCACCCCATGGAATTCCTTTATCCCCCTCCTCACCAAGAGAAACGATCGGCAGGAACAGATGACTGGAGATCGGCGTCTCATTATAGGCCTCAATCGTCAGCAGCGTGTGCCATACAGCATCCGAATTATAATAATTGATCTCTCCCTCTCTAAATTTAATCACAGCCGTACCGCTTACCAGGACTATAGCGATAACAGCCAGCATAATCGCCGCCCTCGACTGCAGCCCCCTTATTAAATCCATCATCTTTACCTCCATCCCGAAGCGTTTTACGCTGAGGAATTTTCCGCCACCGCCGCTCACTCGCCTATTTGATAGCTTCTTTCACCATATGCCGATATATCGTCTTGTGTGTAAATCCTCTGGTATCCCTCCACCACTTCCGTATCAGTGATCACAGTGCTCCTGCCGTCCGGCAGAATCAAACGCTTTCCCACAAGCACAGTGTTTTCCAAACTGACGTTGGAAGCTAAGAGGCATCCGCCCCAGTTGCAGTAGCCGTGTGTCCAGTTTTCATCACTAAAATCAAGAATGTCTATCCATTGAGGCGCCGCAACAAATTCCGAAATCCCTTTCTTCTGCTCCCAGAACCTTATATCACCGTAACACTGTCCAAATTCGATATAACTGAACCCCTGCAGCGGCACTTCGCTGACCGCTGCTTTCTCATGAAAAGCAGATGTATACAGCTGGCGGTCCCTGAACCTGAAATCATGCCCGGTCATAGTTCCATCTTCTTTATAGTAATGAAGAAAATATGTAAATTCCGTGTCTGCTCCGGGAGCTGCCAGGAAATATAAGTTATCATCCAGATAGTAAACAGCCTGCCGATCCGCCTGCGCCAGTAAAATCCCCTCGCTTTTGATGGTTTCTACAATGTCGTCTCCATGTTCGGTAAGCTCCGCATATCCGCCTCCTAAAGTAATCAGTGTCCATGCGGCAAGTAAGATAACCGGTAAAGTCTTCCTGTTTATCCTGTCACATATTTCTATGACCAATGAAACGATAACGAAAAACAATAATACCCATGAAGGGAAAAAATACCTGAATTCAAAAGACTGCGTATCTAATAGGTATGCCCCGTAGTAGAACAACGCCGTTAAGAAAGAGATTTCCTGCAATGTCACTTCTTTTCTGTTCAGCGCATATTTACCCCGCCGGATCAAAATCAGCAAAAAAGCCGCCGCGAACATAATCCATGGCCTTCTGAACACGCACATAAATTCCATATAGGAGTTGAAATATTCTACGAAATCTTCTCTTACCCTCGAATCATTGAAGTCATACTCCGGCATGTAATCCCACTCATTATGAGGATATGCAACAAACCTGAGCGGCATATTGATGCCCATAGAGCGCGCTGCAAACGCTCCTTTTGTTTTAAAGAAAACGCCGGGTTCCTCTTTTATCAGCAGGACATATTTCTTTAAGACTGCTCTGGTATTTTCTTTGCGGGAAATCTCATTTATATCAAAAGGATTGCCCCACCATATACTGTTTATATCCGAATGATATTCTTTATAGGTACTCTGTTCGACTGCAGCAGCGGTAATTCCTTCCCCGAAAATATCATCCAAATAGCCCATATATTCCTGTTGATCTTCCTCTTCCATCGTCTGAATAACGGAAATGATCTCCCAGATAAATCCACCTATATAAGAGGACATTGTATTGATATGGAGCGCCTTCGGTATTGCAGAAACCATCAAAAACCCGGCAAAGATCACCGCTGTGATCATACCCCCCCCCACTGATTTTTTCCTTTGTTTCATAAAAACGGCAGCCAGTATCACCGGCAGAATGGTAAAAGCATTTGCCCGATATCCGAACGCGAGAAATGATAAAAACAACAACAAAATAAGCGTAATGACCTTATCTGTCCTGCTCTGAAATTCATTCCATTTCCATATGAGCATCAGGATTGCCATGACCGCGGCCGCACAGACAACGCTTGCCTCCTGATAAATGCTGTATCCTGCAAAAACCGGCGTCGCCAATATATAAAACGCCATCAGTATCTTACGGTTGGAAATCAACCGGTTACCGAAAACAAACATTACCATTAGAAAAAAGAAGCTCTGAAAATAGGTGTACAGCGCAATGCTTCCCGTCAATTTCACGGACAACCACAGAAAGTAGATGGGTGTCAGCGTCCACCAGACAGATCCCGTCGTCAGATCACGCTGCCCTGACCAAAAAGCATGAAACCATAATTCAAGACTGTCAATCAGTTCGGCACGTCTGTAAGAATCCGAGTACATAATCCCCGGATAAGTGACCGCCACCAACAATACGGAGAGCAGTGCAGAAATCAATATCATATTTCTGTTTCTTTTGATGAAAGCAACATACAGTGATTCTTTTATCATAGCTGTCAGCTTATCTTTCATTTCTCATACTCCATTCGATCAAATTCAACACACATCATCTCACTGATTTTCCAAAACACATTATCTGCACCTGCTTCCCCAGATTCCAAAGCCACTTTCCCAGCCGGTACAGCGCCGGTTTATCCCGCAGCTCATCGGCCATCTTCCCCCGGAAGGTATCCTTGTCGAGCAGCAGGAAAAGCAGTGCTCTTCTCATCTTGCCCTTATGCCTGATCTTCTGTTCGAAAAATGACTCGGTACACACCGTTTCACTGCCTGGAACAGGCTCATTTCTGTAATGTTCATGAATAAACTGTCCGATATTGATCTGCTTTGACGCCCCGTACACAAAATCCTCGAAATACGATGCAGCGAAAATCTTTGTGTCAATCTCCTTTGCATTCCGCAGATATCCTTCAAAGGGCATGGAGCTTTCCGTCACCCGGAATGGTATGTATTCTTCGTATGCGCCGAACAGCTGCCGCATACATGTGACAAAATCCAACGCTCCCTGCTGGAGCATCCCCAGCACCAGTCTGTCCTGCACAGTCCTTCCTTCCTCCTGTAAGACCGGCTCCACACTTCCTGCCGTACACCGGAATCCAATACATCCGGCCCCGGTATCCGACAGCATATGTTCTCTGAGCAATCCCGATATACATGGAATAAAGTCATAATAACTGACGATCTTAAATCGTCCGGTTCTCGCCATTTTATCCGACAGGTCGTTGTCGCTGTGAACAAACAGAACATCCACGCCTCTGCCTGCCAGCCTTGAAACCGCATTCTGGATTCTGCCGCTGTATCCCATGTCAAACGCAATATCCTTCTCACCAATGCCGGCATAATACCGGGATGCAGTCTCATAGCTTTCGGTATACACAGCGCCGTCATAAATGTGCTGAAGAAAAACGTCAATGAATTTCAGATACTCTTCTTTCTGTGTAAATACCTTATGGTAAGCAATGCCGTTTTGTTTACAGATTTTCTCTTTCGTCTCTTCGTCCATGTCTGAAGATGCAAATTCCAAAACCTTAAGCAGTGATTCCGGTGAGTGGTTCCGATATTCCACAGGCAGACCATAATAATCTGTTTCCGATCTGATCATACCGGGCAGCACGGCCTTGCGCGACGCATACAGATAGTCTGCCTCGGGCACATCATCCCTCCCGGCGTTCAGAATCTCATAGGCCTTCATAGGCAGATAACCGTCCCTCGCCAGAAAATGAATCTTTTCCGCCTTCCTTTTCCTGCACTCCTCCGTAATCCACCGATTCAATCCGGCGAGATGCATACCAAGCGCATAGAATCCGATCAGATATGGATCCGCATTGAAATCGCTTTCCGGATGAAAAGATCTGTAGGGATTGTCGAAATATTTGTTGCAGACTGCCGCATACATACAGCCAATTCCAACGGAGCCATACTGCTTCCGCCTGTCCACGATACAGCCGTTGGCTTTAAGCCCGATGGAAGCACAGTCATTCGTCACCGCTCCCTGTATCCGATTCTCAAATATTTCTCTCGCTTTAGGAAGCAGGATCGGGTCGAACCCATTATCCCTGGCATTGATGTAATCGTTCTGCCATGTATCGCCTATATGGTAGATATGGGTATCCTGCCCAATTCCCAGTTCCTTGCGCACATACCGATAAAGACTGCCGTTATGCTTGGTCCGTCTGATCTCTGAAGACAGATACAGTTTACTGTATTCGCAATAGCCATTCCGTTCCAGAAGCTTAACAATCGTCTCCCGTTCCAGATACATATCCGAAATAAGAATCACCTGTTTGCCGGAAAGGAGCGCCGCCTCATACAATTCACGGCCCGCATTCCGGATACTGCCGAATTCCAGTTCCAGCTGCTTCTCCCGCTCCATAAGCCGGTCCGCAATCTTCTCCGGAATATGATATGCTTCGCACATAACCCGGTAAATCTCCGGCAGAGTGATATCCTGCCAGTCCGGATGGTATGTCCCGTATCTTCTTCTGGCAATCTCTTCTGCTCCTGTCCGTATTTGCCTGAATTTCAGATTAGATGACAGCAGCTGTTCGAAATCCTTATCCAACAGTTCGAACAGATCTGTCGGCTCTAAAAACGGCCGCTGGACCAATGTATCATAAATGTCAAAACTGATATAAGCATCCTGTGCCCGCAGAATGCTTTCCTTGATACTCTCAAGACCGCCGTTCCATGGCGATGTGATGCTTAAGAACAGCCCGTCATCCTCTGTGGCACAGGATGTTTCATCAGGGCAGAACTCACGCATAATTCTGCGTCCTCTTAAGGCATCCGCCCCCGACAGCCTGTATGCGGGGATATTATTCCATATGCGCGCATAGAGTTTTCTGAAGGCAAGAAAATGTTCCTTTATCTGTTTCTGTGCCTGCTGTTCTTCCAGAAAAGATTCCACAAAATCGAAAACCGTGCGGATATCCTGCATATTTTTCTCAAATTTCTGCATGGAAATCTCTTCGGTATTCGTTGACGCGTTATCATTGGCACAATAGAAGTAAGCATCGTTGGCCGTGACTGCCGCAGATTCTGCAAAATAGAACAATACCGAGGAAAATGCGATATCTTCCGTCATGATCACATGCTGCCTGATCCTTTTGTAGTACGGCATGCAGCGATCCCACAGAGATTTGGAATACAGTTTATTCCATATCGTATGCCACGCGTAGCACTGCCCCTCCTGCGCATAAAACCTTTCTCTTACCGCCTCGCCGTCCAATCTGTCGAAGCAGAAGCCCGCTTCATACAGATTATAGAGGAACCGGTACCCGTCCCTGTCCTGATGTACGGTGTGCCCGATCACAATGTCAACCTTCTCGCTTACCGCCCTGTCCAGAAGCGTATGGTAGTAGTCTGACGACACATAGTCATCACTATCGATAAATGCTATATATTCTCCTGTTGCCGCTTCCGCTCCCGTAAGCCTTGCCTTTAATAAACCTTCGTTCTTCTCATGGGAGATCAGGCGGACTCTGCTGTCCTGCGCAAGATATTCCTGTATCCGCTCCCTGATATCGCCCTGTGAGCAGTCGTCTACCACGATCAACTCGATATTCCGATACGACTGCGCAAGCACGCTTCCGATACACCGGTCAAAATACGCTTCCGTATTATAAACCGGCATAATGATGGATATCTTATATTCATTGTTAAGTATTGATCTGTTCATTTATCCGGTTTTTATCTCCTGTTTTTTCCTGCGGTTTCCAGTTCTTCTATATAAGCATCTTTGCCCTGTATCGTGTGCTCATAAGCTTCTTTGATCTTATCGATCTCCTGCTGATATGCCTTGATCGTTTGCTGCAGTTCTTCAATATAACTGTCTTTGCCCGCCACTGTCTGTTCATACGCCTTCACGGCTTCCTGCAGCTGCCCTGCATAAATATCCTTACCCTGCACCGTCTGTTCATATTCCCTGATCGTTTCCTCAAGTTCACCTGCATAGACATCTTTGGCTTCCACCGTCCGGCCATATTCTTTGATCGTTTCCTCAAGTTCACCCGCATAAGCGTCTTTGGCTTCCACCGTCCGGCCATATTCCCTGATCGTTTCCTCAAGTTCACCCGCATAAGCGTCTTTGGCTTCCACCGTCCGGCCATACTCCCTGATCGTTTCCTCAAGTTCACCCGCGTAGACATCTTTGGCCTTCGCTGTCTGCTCGTACTGGCTGATGATATTTTTCAATTCTTCCGCATAGGCATCCTTCTGACGGTCTGTCTCTTCGTAACGCCTTTTGACGGTCTCCAGTTCCTGAAGAAGCCTGCCATTGTCCTGATCTGCCAGCATCTTATCCTGACGAAGCGATGCAATCCATTTATTGGCGTCCGCCAGTCTGAAATAATCTGTTCTGATCCGATCCTTTGCCACATTCTCGTCGTAAATGCTCATCTGCAGGTAATGATCCAGATTCACCTTATCCATAAAATCTCTGTACTTCGTCCCGGAAAGGAACAATAATCCCAATCCCCAGCTGTGCCGCATTTCTACTGTATAAGGGTATCTCTCCTTCAGCTCTTTCCAGAAGATGCAGGATCCCATTATCTTACCCAAAACTTTCTGATTGCTTATATCGTGAAATAAAATAATCCCGTCTTTCTTCATTTTCGGCATCCATTTTTTAAAATCGTGTTTGACATCACCGTACTCATGGGATCCGTCAATATGAAGAATTTCAATAGAACTTTCATCAAATTCATCCGCTGCCTTATCAAAGCTCGTCCTCATCATTCGTATATCTGCTTCTCGAAATTCTTTTTCTCTGACATTTTTAAAAAAAGCGAAAATATCTCTTTCATAATCATGACTTGTATAAATATCTGATGCTTCCCATAAATCTACTGCATAACACTTTGTTCTTAACCCGTAATCTTTTACCGATTGTGCAAAAGCAAACATAGATCCACCATAATGACTTCCCAGCTCCACTAAATTCTCCGGTTCATAATAAGAGATCAGATCATACCCAAACCGCCTGTGACCGGACCACGGGGAATATTTCAGCAATGTGTCATTATACTGATCCGCTGTAAAATCCCCGTTGTAATATTCCCACCTGTCTTTCATATATCCTGTCTCCTTCTCACTTCATGCTGCCCCGGAAAACACTTCTTACCTGAACTCTTTCGATTTGATTTCATAATTTTCTGATCTCAAACTCTTCCATTTCATGGTTAAAAATCCCGAAGATTGTCTTATCCCGTGTCGTCCCGATCAGGTGCAGCGCATTATTAAGCCAGCACTGCTCCACCTGATTCAGGACTTCACTGCCTTCACCGATTCCTAATGTGATAAAATAATCCCCTTCTCTTACTTCCGGCCACACCACCGTAAAAGAAATCAGATTCTTTCCGGCCGCCAGCGGAAAAGAATCCACGTGCGATGTAAGCGAAGTTTCCCCGAAGATCTCATTGCCATACTTATCCCTTACCTGGTACCCCACTATGACATCTTCCACCGGCCGCCTGGCCTCCGTAAGCATCCATATATGAACGTTATCCCCTTCTGTGCAGTATTCCGCATAATCCTGTCCGTTTACATCATAAAAAAACCTGCTGATCACCACATCCATGTGACCGCTGTATATGTTCCTGTCAGGTTCTTTATACTTCTCGAAATCAACTTCCACTTCCCTTATGCTCTGTGACGGTTCCTGCCTGTACCTGCCCTGTTTAATGCCGAAATAGCAGGAGACCGCTTCCTTGGATTCCCCGTCGTATACGATCTGTCCCTGATCCATCACGATCATTCTCGGGCAGAACTTCGTAATGGCATTTAAATCATGGGATACGATAAGCACCGTAGACCTTCCCGCAAACTCCTTTATTTTCCGGTAACACTTCTGCTGGAAGAAAACATCTCCTACACTGAGCGCTTCATCAATGATCAAAATATCCGGCTCCACCGTAACAGCGATTGCGAAAGCCAGCCTTACATACATACCGGACGAATATACTTTAACCGGCTGGTAAATGAAATCACCAATATCGGCAAATTCAATGATCTGCGCAATCTTGCCGTCTGTCTCCTTACGCGTATATCCCATCAGCATGGTGTTTAAGTAGATATTCTGCATACCCGTGTATTCCGGATTAAAACCGGCGCCCAATTCCAGCAGAGCAGAAACCTTGCCGTTTATTTCAATCTCTCCCTCCGTCTGGGTGATCACCTCTGTAAGGATCTTGAGCAATGTAGATTTCCCGGAACCGTTCAGTCCGATGATCCCCACACACTCTCCCTTTTCAACTTCAAAGCTGATCCCCCGCAATGCATGAAAATCATCATGATAGCTTTTCCCTGAAAGAGAAAGCGCCTCTTTTACCTTACCCATTTTGCTTTTATATAGCGGATATACCTTTTTTAAATCTTTTACACTGATTGCTTTCATGTAACCGTCCTTCATTCTCTTCTTCCGGCCTGCCGGCAAATGTATCCTATAACCTGTACGAAATGTTATAATTCATCTGCAAAATGCGGCCTGAGGCGTTTAAACGTAAAATATCCCACCGTACCAATCACGATTGTGACTGTCCAAAAATAACAGGCCATCGCCGGATGCTCCCAAAATGGAACATGATAGATAAAGCCTTCCCGATACCCTTCTATAATATAGAAAAGAGGGTTTAACCTGACCACATCCAAAACACTCTGCTCTATCTCCCGCGCATTCCAGAAAATAGGCGTCACCCAAAAACCAATCTGTAAAATCACCATAACCAGCTGCGCCACATCCCTGAAAAACACCGCCAGCGAAGACAACAGAAATACTAATCCGCTGGTAAAGCAAGTCAAGGCACAACTATAATACAATGCCTGAACCATTGAGAAAAAAGACAACGGCATACCGTAGCACCAAAACATAAAATACAAAAACAAAATAAAAAACAGATGTACGAGCATCGAAGACACTATCCTGATCAATGGTATGCAGCCCACCTGGAACCTGACCTTCTTGACCAGATAGCTGTAGTCGGACAATGCATTCACTCCAAAACTAAGCATATCGTTAAAATAAATCCACGGAACGTAAGCCGCCGCAAACCACAATATATAAGGGACATTCTGAATGGGTACCGACTTGAATCCCAGTTGAAAAACAACCCAGAAAACGATGATTGTTATGATCGGCAATACAAAAGCCCACAAAATCCCCAAAACCGACGCTGCATAGCGGGACTTGAAATCATTTCCTGCCATTCTTAAAATCAATACTATATTCTTCATAACTTTCCTAATCCCCCTGCAAAGTCTCAAATCCCGACAATGCCTCTTTTTCTCCAGGATATGCCCGACAGATCAGTTTCCTGTAATGTCTGTTCTGCATACAGGAATCCAACGGCATATATGCATCCCCTGCCAGAACAGTCAGATGGTATTTCTGCAAAAGCGGCGCAAACCCCTGTGCATAATCAATGATTCCTTTTTGAATTTCCGTTATTATTTCCGTATTCTTATCCTGCGGGCCGTATATAAATCCGACTGTACCGTTATGATCCAGCTTATACCGAAGAAGTGAAGGTTCCGTGGAGGAAAATAATGCTTCAATGCAGAACAGCTCTTCCGACAGCATATATCCTCCATGGTTGATTCCCGTCCCTCTGTAGAACTCACTGTCAAACGCATACGCGTGAAGCGTGCCGTCCCTGACATAGGTCTGTGTCACGTCATCCATGGCCGCCCCTATCATCGCGCCTGTCACATTACCATGCCATCCATATTTCTCCTGAAATAAATATCTCAGATAAACTGCCGAGGTTCCACGCCACCCCAGATCGACCACGCATACATTGTTATATCCTTCTATTTCCTGCATAAAATACTTTTTTGCCGCTCTTCCTGAATCACGGAACACTTCTGCCGCCAACTCCTTATGCTGCAGCAAAAACCGTCGGAACCGTTCGTAGTGATCGTCATCCAGTTCGTCTGCGGCGGATAATCCCTGTCCGCCCAGATGTTCCTCAAGACACGACAGCCCGCACATACACAGGATTTCTCCAATCGTATACCTGCCGCTGCGCATTCTCACCCTGATATTCTTATCAAGATATTCTTCTGGAAAATCTTCAAATATAATTTCATAGGACGCTAATCTGGAATAAACCAAATACGCAGTATCACACTTTTTGTAATACCTGTCATAAATTTTTCTGAGAATATCTCCGTCTCTGGATACAAACAGAAATTTATCGATGTTTGTTTGTGCGGCCAGTTCATTCAAATACTGGCAGAATCCGCAGGTCAGGATCCCGCCGCAGACAAATCCGTACTCATAGAAGATACTTCTGGCCGGCCATCCTGCATGGAACTTAAGATTGACATACCTGCTGTAAAAATCCGTGACCACATTGGTGTGCAGAAACGGCCTGTATCGCCCGCCGGCTTCATTAACATCCCTGTATCTGATTCCCGCCTTCTCTTTGGAATCCGCTGTTATATAGAGTCCGGCTGATTTATCTCCATCATAAAATTCCCCTGCATATCCAAATTTCTCTGCAATTTTACGAGCAAATATTTCCTCAAAATCAGAATTATTATATAAATAAACCTTTTTCCCCATGCCTTTTGCATGGTTCCAGGCAGAATGCATATATTGGTTATCCATACAGAAATCCAGGATAATTTCTTCCATGTGCCTGTTCATTCCCATATTCTGCGCAGAGCAATAACCTGCATATCCCGTGATTCCATGGGATCCTGTCACCGTTTCGAACAATGCATGCAGATGTCCGGCATCCAAAGCAGAACATACAAGTACATTCCACAAATCAAATATGACAATGTTTTTATCTTTTATAGCGTCGATCAGCCTCTGCCTCGAAATCTTCTGCCTGTGGGAAGATTCCGGATATCTTCGTCTTCCAAGACTTTTCTGTTTTATACGGACAGGATTTTTTCTTAACACACCGAAAGCAAGAAACAGACGCAGGATCAACCACATCCGTTCCACTGCTCCGGCGGGCCGGCCTTGCTCTTTATAATGCCGCTGCATTTCTCCTACGATCCATGCATTACTTTTTATAAAAGCTTTATCTATCTGATCTTTCATTCGTTTCTTCTCTGTCACCTCAACAGTTTCCTCTCTGTCTGACCCCTCCGTGCAGGATTTAAATTATTCTGTTCTGAGGTGCGGGCAATGCATCAAACGCAATATCCTGTTCAGGCTGCGGCCTTTCCATCACAATATTATGCAGTCGCTCACGGCGGGAATCTTTCCATGCCGCCTTCACCAGATTCCGCTCATACTTCCAATCATAATGATCCCGCCTGATCAGGCCGAACAGCCAGTTTCTGAACATAATGTGGAGAAACATATGTGCCAGGTTAATGACCCTGTTCAGAATATTTCCATGTTCTTTTACCATCAGAAGCCTGTTTCTAACGGCATAATAATCCTTCCAGCCATACCGTCTGGGACGACTGTAAATTTCCTGCTCGGTTTTATGATCGATATCTGCATCGGTAATCACCAGAAATCTGCTGTATCTGTGAATCCGCAGCGAATACTCCGTATCGTCAAACCATATGAAATATTCTGCGCGGGGCAATCCTATCAGCCGAACCAGCTCTGTATCCACGACCATTCCACAAAAGGAAGCTATATCGCACACAAAACTTGCTCCCTGATAATTCTTCTCCGGTATATTTACAGACAGCAATCCGGCCTTTCTCAAATCAGCCCGATGAGAAGTACTGATTCTTCCTCCGCTCTTCACCGCACCTGCAAAAGCCCGATATTGTGAAGAACAGCTTCTGGCCGCCAGAATCTTCTCCATATAATCCGCTGCAGGCATTGCGTCGTCATCAATCAGCAGCATACAGTCAACATTCTTCTGTAACGCATGCTGCATGCCCGCTGCAAACCCTCCGGCGCCTCCCATATTCTGTAAAAGCCTGACGATCTCTATATTATTTTCCTTTTCCAGTCTCAGAAGATACTCCCCGGTTTCGTCTGTGGATGCATTATCTACAATAATTATGCTGTCCGCCTGCCTTGTCTGCGCTTTGACATGTGCAACACACTCACGCAGCAGCTGTACCCTGTTATAAGTAACAATGACGATCGCATACTTCTGTTTCATCTCATCCTCTCCACAACTCCCCATGAAAAACACTTTTCCTGACATTTGTATAAAACCGGCAGATTGTAAAATACTCTTGTGTAGAGTTATAAACTCTACGCTTTGACATACTCATATTAGAGTTTATAACTCTATTTGTCAATACTTTTGTACGAATCACTTATACTGACCTTAGATAAAATATAGCCGGAGTGTAATAAATAATCCTTTTGCAAGCCGCATCATGTACCTGCTGCATGATGTTGAGAGTTGTATCATTAGCAGTGGAGAATAATTGATGAAATATAATGAACGGATACGGGAAATCCGGGAAGATAATTCCCTGACGCAGCAGAGAATAGCAGATCTGCTGCACATAGGACAACGAACCTATGCTGATTATGAAAGTGGTAAGACCAGAATTCCGGTCGACAGCCTGATGATCCTGGCCAGATATTATGATGTGTCGTTAGACTACATCACCGGAGCCAGCAATATCAGATCTGCATACCCTGTAAAATAGGCAACGGCATTTATCATTTGATCAGATAAAGCCGCTGCCTATTTTAGCGTTACTGCTGCCTGCCCCGTTCCGCCATATAGGCATCCAGCCTGTTGATCGTAATCCTCAGATCCCTGTGCAGGACTGTCAGATAATATCTGACTCCACTGACCGCCAGCCCGGACTCTTCCTGTTTCTCTCCCCCGTATGCCGTCTCGATCATCTCCATGATATACAGCAATGCTTTCTGATTGTACTCCACCTCCAACAGTTCCCTCATGATCACATACAGTTCGTTCATATGTTTCCTCCATTCCGAAGCGCTTTGGGCTCCTCCAACTACATTTATTCGTCGCCAGTATCGTATCCATCATAAAATCACATGCCATAATAGTGAAGTCAGCCGCCTGCAAGATCATTCTTACGACATGCATTCCTCTTCGATGCCCTCAGTGAGTTCACGCACCCGGTCAGGCCGAGAAATTTGGTAAGTAGGTAAGTCCCTTACGGGGCTTACCCCTCTCAGAACCGGAC
>CANPTH010000048.1 GCA_947576945.1 uncultured Lachnospiraceae bacterium | reverse complement strand
AAATCAAAGGCTTTCAGCCCCTGAGACTTTAGTAACTTGTAAACTTACGCTAAGCTGTGGCATATCTCAGCGCCCATGCAGTTATTAGAAATGATAGAAATACTTCTTCCTTTTATGCGTCGTGACACATATATTCTTCTCATGCAAACATACATTCTGCGTAATACAATGCAAATATAACATGTGCGTTTCCTCATCTTCCGACTTCCTTCTCTTCTTCTGCTGATAAATATATCACATGAAATCCCTTATAGCTAACATCAATACCCCTTATAGACATTCCTTCCATCTATTCATTCTCTGTATCGACACCAGATAAGAGAACGAACGCATCAATATGTCTGATCCGCCTCAGCCGTTAATTAAAGAAGACAATAAAGAAACAAATTCCTGTTCAATTTCCGTCAAAGACCTGTCATTCTTAAAATATAAGTCATATTGATAATTTCGGACCTCATCGTCAGACGCGTTTCCCCACTTCTCAACGTTTATATTCTGTCTGTCCACCAAAAGGGTCCTGCAGCTTATAGTAACCAGCTTTTTAAACTTTTCAATTTCGTCTTTCTCTCTGATTTGAACAAAAAGTATTTGATTTCTACTCTCCAGAAATTTTTCATATTGAGCAAAAAGATATTTTGTTGGTAAATCATTGTATTCAATGAAAACTCTTTTTAAATCAGATAGAAATTTTCTGGACTTTGCATCTTTCTCACCATTCCACCCACAATTTCGAGCAATATCCTTAATTGGAGTGATTGCAGAAACATTTTCTACCTGATAATGCTTTGCTGCCAAATCACATAACGTGTCTTTTCCTGCTCCGCCTGCACCATTTATTATAATTACAATCTTCTCCATCACGATTCACCTTTATCAAAAACCCCGGATAATATCATGCTCAAACTCTTCCATTGCTTCAAAAGCATATAATACAGTCATATCCATAGTTCTATCATTGTCCTTATTCTATCATTTCCGGTTGCTTAATTCAACATCATACCATGGAATCCTCATGGTGAAAACTGTAACCCGGCATTCCGCTTCGATCATATATGCTCTCAATCACATGGACGTCAATTAACAGATATCTGCCCCTGCTCCAAAACCCTTTCGATCTTCTCGATCATTTCATCTTCCTTCAACCGGAACTTAATCTCCACTCTTCTGGAAGCAGGCATATCCACCTCCTGCATGAGATTGCCGGAAGCATCCTTCTGATAAACCGGACTGCTCCATGACTTTCCGTTAACGGTAAGAATCTTCTGCAGCTGTTCAATCTTTGTCTCATGCAATCCATTCCTCTTATTCAGGCAGAAATCCGCCACAGCATTGGCCCGTTCATAGGAAAGCTTCATATTACTCTGGTAACTGCCATCCGTGTCCGTATGCCCCTCTATAATGATCTCGGCAATATAATCACGAAACTGATCCTGCAGCAGCACATCCAGATACATCGGAATAATATTTTTCAAAGTTTCCTTACTGTCTGTGGTAAGGGAAGCGCTGTTATATCGGAAAAGCACATCGGAAGAAAACGTGATGGAACCCGTCTGGGCATCCACCTTCATCGAGGAATTACTGAACGCTGACTGCAGCGCCCCGATAATATCCGTGCGGATACCTACGATATCCTGCAATTCCTGCTTTGTCGTGGTCAGCTCCTGTCTGGCATTCTCAATCTCCAAATACGCGTTGTTCAATTCTTCCTGCGTCAGAGCTGCCTGATCATAAGCCTGCTGCAGCTGCGCCAGAGAAGACGCAAGCTCCCCGTTGGACTTTTCAAGCTCTGCCTTGGAAAGCTCCAGATCCTCTATCGTCTGATCCAGCTGGCTCTGTGCCGTGTTAAGCTCCAGCCTTGTCTCCTCTAAATCATTCGTTTTCTGTCTGTATATGGCAAGGGTAATTGCTATCATCAGGATAAAAATCAGCAGAAGCGCCGCCATCATATCCGAATATGACTGCCAATAACTGTGTTCCGCAAAAGCTTCTCTGTTCCTTCGTTTATTTTTCATAGAAATTCCTCATCTGACCGAACGTATATATCTGGCTGCTGATCTCGTCACTCATATCACTGCACGTATCCGCCAGCATTTTCTTCTGCTCCGCAAGCTGCCCTGCAAACTGCTCCTGCCTTTCCAAGACCTTCGCAAAAGCTTCCTGCACATTACGGTTCACCTCCACCAGCGTCGTAACCGCCTCCACCATTTCCGCCGCATTGGCCGCACTGACAGTCTGAGATTCTCCCGCATTCTTCAGGACATTCCCGAGCTTCTTAAAGTCTGTATCCAAAGCGGTCTGCATCTGCTCGATAAATTTATCCACGATACGCTCCACGCCTTCAGTCTGCTGCGCCGCATTGCCCTTCATCATTTCCAGCATCTGCTTTAAGGAATTAGCCATACCCGCCTGATAAATCAGCATCGTCGCCAGGCTGTCCTCCTCTTTTACAGCATAAGGCTGCGCGGTCTGTCGAAATACAGCCAGAAATTCATTCAGTACTTCATAGGCATCCGACATAATGCTCCTGTAGACCACGTTAAACACCAGTGAAAAAAGAATACCGTATACTGACGTGTGAAACGCTACTTTCATACCAGAAAGCAGAGAACCTACATTATCGGAAATCGTGAAGATATCGTCACCGCTGAACGCCCCAAGCCCCATGGACAATCCGAGAAACGTTCCCAGAATCCCCAGGCCCGTGAGCGTCCCGGAAACCCCGGAATTAAAGAAATTCATGCCCACCCTGTCCAGAAGATCCTCATTGATATATTCTTCCAGATCACAGGAAACGCCTGCTCCACGCCTGGTACCGGCAGCTTTTACACGCAGCCGGTACTTATCAAATGCATCCTGCAGCTCTTCTTCCTCAAAAACTTTGTCTTTGTCCTTATAAGTTACCCAGAGGTTCTTTCCGTCTGCCTCTCTGTACTCCTTCTGCAGCTGAAATGTCACCTCCTCCATCTCATAAGTGACCCTGTTCAGCCTGCCGAAACTGATGGAAGATACAATAAAAAGAATACCGATAATAATCAAAAACACAATATTAATGACCAGATTTGTATAAGAACTCCATTCCCCCGTGAATACACCGTTCAAATACAAAACAAACGCCACGACAACAGCATATAAAAAATACAGTACATAATACAGCTTACTCTTCATCCGTACATCGTCCCCTTTTCTCTTGATACAGTTATTGTTACAGTTGCCTTAAAAAATATTCTTACGCTTTCTACTATAAACCTATCACTTTTTTATCCAAAACTCAATCATCTATTCCCTGCCGCTGTCACCTTTATCCTTCCCGTGTCATTTCTCACTCTTTAACTTCCGATAGAGCGCGAAATACATCGTCACAAAACAGGCCAGTCCGCCTATGGCATTGGAGATCGGCTCTGCCAGAAATACCCCGTCTACACCCAATCCCAATCCGGGCAGAAAAATCGTAAGCGGCGCGACAATCACCGCCTTGCGCAGCAGTGAAAAAAAGACGGCATGGCGGGAATAGCCGAGCGCTGTGAATGCCGACTGTCCGGAAAACTGAAAAGACATAAAGAAAAAGCCGAAAAAATATAAGCGCAGTGCAGAAACACCAGCTTCGATCATGGCCGCATCCTCAGTAAAGACAGACAGCAACAGATGCGGACTTAAGATCACAATCAGCCACGCAAGCGATGTATAGATGATTCCCAGTATTGTCGTAAAGCGAATGCCCTGCCGGACTTTATCATACTCTTTCGCACCGTAGTTATATCCCAGCACCGGCTGTGCGCCATTGGTGATGCCGCTGACCGGCAAAGACAGAATCTCTCTGGCGGAATTGATCACCGTCATAACTCCCACATAGAGATCGCCGCCGTAAATCTTCAGCGTGGCATTACACACTACCTGCACCAGACAGTTGGTTCCCTGCATGATAAAACCGGACATGCCCAGCGCCACGATCTCTCCCGCCAGTCTGCCATCTATCCGCAGGTTCTTTCTCCGGACGGGGAGCAGCGCCCTTTTTCCTGTTAAAAAGCGCAGCACCCAGATGCAGGAGACCGCCTGGCTCAGCACCGTAGCCAATGCAGCGCCGCCCACCCCCATATGGAACCCAAAGATAAAAACAGGATCCAGCACCAGATTAAGTACGGCGCCGAGCAGTGTCGTCAGCATCCCGATCCGTGGAAATCCCTGTGCATTGATGAATCCGTTCAATCCTGTAGCCAACATAGTAAAAGACGTGCCTACCAGGTAAATCCGCAAATAGGCATCCGCATACAGATAAGAGGCATCGCTGGCGCCGAACAGATACAGCACCGGCCTGCGCAGCACATAACATAACAGAAAAAGGACAAAGGATGTCCCCAGCAGTAGAGAAAAGGTATTGCCCAGTATCTTTCCCGCCCGTTCCTCCTGCCCCGCTCCCCTGGCGATGGAAAAAAGCGGTGTACCGCCCGTGCCAAAAAGAAATGTAAATGCCGCGATCAGCGTAGTCAGCGGAAACACCAGGCCGATCCCAGTCAGAGCCATACTGTCCGCTCCCGGCAAATGCCCGATATAGATACGGTCTACCACATTATATAAAAGCTGCACCAGCTGCGCCAGGATCAGCGGTATGGCCTGCGCCACAATATTCTGCCAGACCTTTCCTTTAGAAAAATCAGTAGATTGCATAATCATCTCCTCTTTGTGCTTTTGCACAATTCCCTCGTGCAGATATGCTGTATATCATTAAACTGATTTCCAGCTTTTTCATTTTATCATGTTCTTCCGGAAAGGCGCAAGTCAGCAAAACCAATCCCGCTTTCCACCCCGAAAGCAATTTCTGCAGTTCACCGTCAATGTCAGTCATTTAA
The DNA here is from genome assembly GCA_947576945.1 of uncultured Lachnospiraceae bacterium. Taxonomy (GTDB): domain Bacteria; phylum Bacillota; class Clostridia; order Lachnospirales; family Lachnospiraceae; genus UBA3282. The sequence continues at coordinate 28,403 of CANPTH010000048.1, read as the reverse complement.
AGCAGCCGCAGCTTACCGCTTGACAATAGTACGAAATCATACTATAATGCTTTTTCATAGTATGATTTCGTACTATTGTATAATCCACAATACCTGCTGCAGCCTTATACGCAGGATAAATTTTCATGTACAAGGAGAATGACCATGTCCGACAACCTTTCCCAAAAACTGAAACGCTATAACTATCTGGTCGGAGAAATCGACGCTGTCTACCACGAAATATCCACCAATTTAGGTCTGTCAGACAGTGTGATGCGCATCCTCTATACCATCTGCGACAACGGAGCCGACTGTCCGTTACAGAGGATCTGCCGTCTTACCGGCCTCAGTAAGCAAACGATCAATTCCGCCCTGCGTAAGCTGGAGAAGGAAGGTTTTATCTATCTGGAACCGCTTGGCCCCAAGAATAAAAATGTGTGCCTGACAGACACCGGAAAGCACATGGCAACGCAGACAGCAGGCCAGATTCTGGCGATGGAAAACGAGATCTTCGCCTCCTGGCCACCGGAAGATGTGGAGAGATACATCGAACTGACGGAAGCCTATCTGCGTGACCTGCGCAATCATGCCGGCAAACCGGCGGACAGATAACCTGCTGTCCGCAGAAATACAAAGCAACGCTAAAAACCCTGAAAGGAGCGCCTGAACCTATGATACAATTATCAGACCATTTTGACTGTAAACGCCTGTTACGTTTTACGACCCCATCCATTATCATGTTGATCTTTACCTCCATCTACGGTGTCGTTGATGGATTTTTCGTCTCTAATTTTGTAGGAAAAACAGCCTTCACAGCCGTCAACTTTATTATGCCCGTGCTGATCATCCTGGGCTGTGTGGGCTTCATGTTCGGCACCGGCGGCGGCGCTTTGATCGCCATCACAATGGGTGCGGGCCATAAGGAAAAGGCGAACCAGCTTTTTTCCATGCTGATCTATGTCTCCATAGCATGCGGTATTGTTTTGACGGGAGCAGGGTTGTTATTTTTGCGCCCTCTTCTGTCCTTACTTGGCGCCAGAGGACAGATGCTGGAGGACTGTATCACTTATGGAAAGATCATTCTTCCGGCGGTTTCCGCCTATATTCTGCAATATGAATTTCAGTGTCTGTTCGCCACGGCAGAAAAACCGAAGCTGGGTCTCTACGTTACGGTAGCTGCGGGACTGACCAATGCCCTTCTGGATGCTCTTTTTATCATCGTATTCCACTGGGGTCTGCAGGGTGCGGCGGCGGCTACAGCCATCGGTCAATGTGTCGGCGGCCTGCTTCCCCTTCTCTATTTCGCCCGGCCCAACACCAGCCTGCTGCGGCTGACAAAGGCAAAATTTGACGGTGCAGCGCTTATGAAGGTGTGTGTCAACGGCTCCTCGGAGCTGATGAGCAATATCTCTACCTCCATTGTCAGCATGCTGTACAATATTCAGTTATTACAATATGCGGGGGAGGACGGCGTTGCCGCATACGGTGTGCTTATGTATGTCAATCTGATCTTTCTGGCCGCCTTTATCGGCTTCTCTGTGGGGGTATCCCCGGTGGTCGGCTACCACAGCGGTGCGGGCAATTATAACGAACTGAGCGGATTGTTAAAGAAAAGCTTTATGATAACAGGTGTATTCTCCCTCCTTATGTTCCTGGCGTCACAAGCATTGGCAAAACCACTCTCCCTGTTATTTGTAGGATATGATCAGACGCTTCTGGAAATGACACTGCGGGGCTTCTTCCTCTTCTCCTTTTCGTTCCTGTTTGCAGGATTCGCCATCTTCGGCTCCGCCTTTTTTACCGCCCTGGGAGACGGCCTTACTTCCGCCCTGATTTCTTTCCTGCGGACGCTGGTTTTCCAGATCCTGGCCGTACTGCTCCTGCCCCTGTTCCTGGGCCTGGACGGCATCTGGATCTCTATTACGACAGCAGAAACAGCAGCCGTTATAGTTGCTGTCCTGTTTCTGATATTCAAGCGGAAGAAATATCATTATTGACAGAATCAACCTCGTATATGCGGGCAATTTCACTCTCCACTGCCCAAAAAAGTCACAGCTGCTATTCATGCATCTGTGACTTTTAATCTATAACTTTTAATCTGTAACTTCTACTTCCTTCTTAATATTATTCTTTGATGATATACACATCATACTTCTTCAAGACGGTTTCCGCTGTCACGATCCTGTCTGACAACAGATCCTTCTTCCCCAGAAAGGCCGTCGGCATCTGCTTCTCCTGATCGGTAAAGTTCATGACAAAATAGATTCTGTCTTCTCCCGTAGTCCGGCAGACAATCTCCAGACCGTCTCCGTTTGCAGCTATGCTCTTCACTTCCGCATCCGCCACCGCCTGTTCCAGAATACCGCAAAGCCCCTGTTCTTCCATATGCGTGCCTACATAGTAAACATGCCCTTTTCCGAATTTGTTTCTGGTCACTGCCGGCATACCCTGGTAGAAGTCCCTGCCATATACACCCAGGCTTTCGGCCCCTTCCAGATGCATCAGATCGCACACAAGGCCGCATCGGCAGACAACGCCATTATTCATAACCACCTCATTGTACTGTTCCGGCGCCAGGGCATCAATCTCTTCCGCCCACACACCCGCCAGCTTCCGCAGCGGTCCCGGATAACCGCCCAGATGTACATTATCCGACTGTCCTACAATACCGCTCATATAGGTGGTCACAAAAGTGCCCCCATTTTCCACAAACGCTTCCAATGCCTCTGCCACCCCGTCCTTCACCATATAGAGAACCGGCGCGACAATCAGCTGATACCTGCTGAAATCTGCGTCACAGGGAATCATATTTACGGCAATATTCCTGTCATAGAAATACTTATAATACTCATGAATATGTTTTACATAAGTCAGATCGATGGTCGGTCCGCTGGTATATTCCAACGCCCAATAATTGTCCCAGTCAAACAGAATTCCCACCTGCGCCTCGTTGCGGCTGCCCAGTACCGCGTCGCCCAGTCTTTCCAATTCGGATCCCAGCTGGGAAACCTCTCGAAATACCCGTGTATCTTCTGTCCCGGCATGAGCAATCACTGCGCCGTGAAATTTCTCACAGGCGCCGACGCTTCTGCGAAGCTGGAAGAACTGAATCGTATTGGCTCCATGCGCGATCGTCTGATAGCTCTGCGCACGCATCTGTCCCGGCCTTTTCAAAGAATTATACGCCTGCCAGTTTTGCTGGCTGGGCGTCTGCTCCATCAACATGAAGGGAGCATCTTTCAGGCCTCTCATCAGGTCATGGCACATGGCCGTCTCACTCCAGGGCGTATCATATCTGGGATAATTATCCCATGAGACAATATCCATCTCTTTCGCCCACTTGAAATAATCCAGCCCTTTAAATGTACCCATCAGATTGGTCGTGACCGGCGTCTCCCGGTCAAACTCCCGGATAGCATCCCGTTCACCGATAAAATTGGCTAACATACCGTCTGAATTAAACCGCCTGTAATCCAGAGAGATACCGGCAAATGCCGTCCGGTCATTCTCCATACCGTCACCCAGAGCATTGGGCAGTACGATCTCATCCCAATCGTAAACAGTATGTCCCCAGAACTCCATATTCCACGCCCTGTTCAATGCTTCCAGCGTGCCGTATTTCTTCTTCAGCCAAACCCGGAACGCCTTCTCGCAGTTCTCGCAATAACATTCCCCGCCGTACTCATTATTGATATGCCAGCACTTAATATGCGGGTTGCTCCCGTACCGTTCAGCCAGTTTGCCGGCCAGCCTGGCCGAATATTTCTGATAAACGGGAGAATTCGGGCAGGCGTTATGTCTGTGGCCGAATTTATGGCGCCTTCCCTGATAATCTGTCCGTTCCACCTCGGGATACCGCTTCGCCATCCATGCCGGAAGCGCTCCGGTGGAAGTGGCCAGCACGATATCATAATTCTCTTTACCAAGCATATCTATAATATCATCCAGCTCTGAGAAATCATATTCTTCCTCAGAAGGCTGTATTTTCGCCCAGGAAAATACATTTATTGTGGCGCTGTTAATGTGTGCATGCCTGAACATCCTCATATCTTCCTGCCAGATCTCTCTGGGCCATTGATTCGGGTTATAATCCCCGCCATACAAAATTCTGTTAAATAATTTCATACTTTTCAATCTTTCCTCCTGTATCCCGAAATCTCTTATTTTGTTCCAGCATAGCACAATTATTCTTAACCGTCCACAATCCTTTTACGTAGAAGATCTGCTGTTACCATAAAACAGGCAGGCACGAGATTCAAAACAAATCTCATGCCTGCCCTCGCTGTCAAAATATCATTACCTGATCTCTTACATACAGAGTCTCCTGTACGCCTCCGGCTTCTGATAATTTCTGCTCATACCGTCATCCTCATACAGCATATATTCTGCCCCTGAAAATCCCAGCATCGTCATATGCTCCAGATCAAGCGCCTCCACGTATTCTGCCGCATCTGTCAGCGGGATGCACTTGCCACTGCGGATGAACAAGGCTACTTCATTTAAAGCGATCTCTACATAATGGTGTCCCTTCCCCAGCACTTCCTCCGAAATCGTGCCGTCCGGCAGGAACTTAACAAACTTCATCTCTTCCGGCAGATAAACATAACGCCCCTTCGCATTCTGGGTATAGACCGGAGCAATCATAATCTCATCTCCCAGCATCATCTGATCTTCCACCTGTACTGCCATGGCATCTTCCGGATACACAAAAGCCAGTGGTTTAAAATATAAATCATTATTTAATGCTGCCTTCATATACTCACTGTACAGATAAGGGATCAGACGGTACCGCACACCGATCACATGCCGGAAGTCCTCTATATTTTCAAACTGATAGCATTCCTGTTCCCTCGTTCCCTGTGCCGCATGGTTACGCATCAACGGTGTAAATACGCCCAGCGCCAGCCAGCGCAGCAGCATATCCCTGGTCGTATCGGCGCCGAATCCGCCCAAATCCGCCCCTGTATAAAGGAACCCGCACATATTTAAGGACGGCAGCATTTTCAGGTTCAACAGAATATGAGACCACCAGGACTTATTATCGCCGGTCCAGATGCCGCCATAACGGTGCATACCGATATAAGAAGACCGGGAGAACATCAGAAATCTTTTGTCCGGGTCAATCCGCTCGAAGGCTTCTCCGGCCGCTCTCGTCATATAGTAGCCGAACAGATTATGTACCTTGTCATGACGCACCCTTCCATCCCTGGTGTTATGATAGAAACGTCTGTAATCCTCCTTGCTGTTGGCCAGACTGCCAAGTTTCCACATCAGCGGCCATACGGACGGTCCGGTAAAACGTTTCTTACCGCTTTCTGCAGCGTTTTCTTCACCCTTATTTCTGTTATCCGCAGCCATCTCCCCGGCAGTAATACCGCTTCCATCCTCATTCTCCAGGAAATCCTTCAGCATATCCTTCAGCTCTGCCATACCCTCCTGGGAATAGAAGATCGCCGGCTCATTCATATCATTCCAGAATCCCTCAATACCCTGATCGGTCAGGATACGATACTGATCGCCGAACCATTTCCGCGCCTCTTCATTGAGCACATCCGGGAAATGCGTATCCCCGGGCCAGACCGCCGCCACGAAATCACTGCCGTCTTCACGCTGGCAGAAGTAGCGGTTCTTCACGCCTTCCTCATAAATGTCATACCCCTTTTCCACCTTCACACCTGCATCGATAATCGGGATCAGACGGATATTCTTTTCTTTCATCTCCTGCACGAAAGCAGGGAAATCCTGGAAATTCTCCTCGTTCAGGGTAAAATCCTTGAAGTTCTGCATATAATCAATATCCATATAAACCATATCAAGCGGCACGCCGTTCTCCCGATATCCCTCGGCCACCCTGCGGAAGTCATCCTTCGTCTTATATCCCCAGCGGCTCTGCCCGAAACCGAAAGCATACCGGGGCGGGATATAGCTTCTGCCGATAATGCCGCGGAACTGCTTCACAATATCATAGGGAGAATTCCCGTCAATCACAAACAGATTCAGGTCTGCATTTTCACATGACACCTGTAATGTATCCACCTTCGTATATCCGATATCGAAAGTGATTGTCGACGGATAATCGAAAAACAGGCCGAATGTCTCCCTGCCAGCCACGACGATAAAGTTGTGCGCACCATATAAGGAACGCTTGTCTTCTGTGTGGTTCGGGTCATCCGTACAGTCACTGGTATAGCAGTAGCCCCGCTTGTTCAGCCCTCTGTTGGCCTCCCCAAGGCCATACACGATGTCATTCTCCTCCATCTTGTAGGTAAAGCGAAATCCCTGCTCTGCCTCAATACATCCATAAGCCGGTACACCTGTACCCACCGTCACCTCTTCCACTACGGCTTCTGTTGTAAATGGTTTTCCGTATACATACTTCTGAATCATGTCTTTTCCTCCTGTCATATTTCCACGTTACAGGCCGCCGATCCAGGTTGCAGCATTCCTGCTCCATGGCCATCCATGCTGTGAAAGTCGAAGACTTTCATAGTAAATACATTATATATCCCTGTTTATGGAAACACTTCCATTATTTTGGCGGAAAACTACACAATTTTGACTTCTTGACTCCGAATCGGAAACGTCCCTGTCCTGCCCGGCATAGCCGAATCCGTCAGACACCCTCTTCCGCCTTCTCCCTGCTCATCCTGAAAACCGCCCTTGCCAGTCTGAGCATAACGCTTCCATTCAATACTGCGACCAATATACAGACTATTCTCAGCCATAAAAGCTCACAATAATAAGTGGAAACTCCGATCAGCAGGCTCAATGTAATCCAGGGTAAAACCATCCCTGCTGCAGCGTACATCCTGTTCGCATTCTTCACGGTCATGTCCTCCTTTCGAATAACAACCATCACTCTCCTGCATAGCACAACTCAATTCCTGAGCTAATTGTAACACAGCCGAAATTCCCCTGCAAATTATTCCTTCCCCGCCGCGCCTATTCCCCAGCCGGAAACAACAGCATAAATTCCGTTCTCCCATCCGCCGTCCTGCCCACCTTGATGTACCCCCCTTCTTCCTCTACAATTTTCCTCGTAATATACAATCCCAGACCGACGCCTTCTCTTTCTCCAACCTCCCTGCCTCTGTAAAATCGTTTAAATAACTTGTGATATTCCTCCGGTGCAATCCGGATTCCACTGTTTTTCACAGCTACGCCCACATAGTTCGTCAGCTTCATCACTTCCATCTCGATCCTGCTGCCCGCATCGCCGTATTTCACTGCATTGTCCAGCACATTAAAGACAGCCTCCACCGTCCACTTCGCATCCACCGTCACCATACTCTGCAGCTGACCAAGCAGATCGATCTCCATCCCCCTGTTTTTCGCCTTCTCCATCACCTGCCCAACCGCCTGCAATAGGATCATTTCCAGGCTCTGCCGTTCCGGTTTCAGACGAATGATCCCTGTCTCCAGTCTCGACACCTTGGAAAAGCTCTCCCCCAGCCAGGAAAGCTTTCTCGTCTGTTCCTCCAGACAGGCAAGAAATCTTCCCTTCTCATCCGCCGTCAGGTCATCCCGTCCCAGAAATCCCGCATACATCCCGATATTAGTAATCGGCGTGTTAAGCTGGTGCACCAGATCCCCGATATTCTCATTAAGCTGTCCGCGAAACTGCCGCTCCCGCTCCTCATAAGAGCACAGAATGTCATAGAGCCGCAACAACTGGCCCTGCATTCTGGACAGAATCGTATCCTCCGTCACCGGAAAGGCAATCGTAACTCTGCCATCGATCAGCTCCTCCATCATTTCACTGAACGCATAGAGCTTCCCGTCCACCCGCCTCTCGATCAACAGATACACCCCTGCGAACACTGCCAGATTCACTGCCCCATACAGGATGATAAGCCAGGTGCCGTAAGCCGGCCGCCTGCAGGAAAGCTCACTGAACAGGAAAAGCAGTATGAGCATCACGCCCATACCGCCTATCCATATACCGTCTGTACCATTACCCTTATACCGCTTATTCATTTCTGTCTGTCCTCCCACTTATACCCCAAACCAAACACTGTTTTGATATAAATCGGCTCCTCCGGATTCTCCTCCACCTTCATGCGCAGCCTGCGGATCGTTACATTCAGCGTCCTGCTCTCCACAAACCGCTCATCCGCATCCCAGATTCGTTCCAGGATCCGCTCTCTCGTCAGCACGATACCCCTGTTGCGGAGAAAAAGCTCCATCAGCCTGCACTCTAACGCCGTAAGCTCTACCGGCTCTCCCCGCCTGGTCAATGTCTTGTTCTCGAAATCATACAACAGTTCACCGTTCACATAGATCTGCCGCGACACGCCTTCACTGCGCCTTAAAACAGCCGCGATCTTCATAAGCAGCACCGGCATGGAAAAGGGCTTCGTAATATAATCATCGCACCCTGCCCGGAACCCCTGCAGCATATCTTCCTCCGTGTCCCTGGCCGTCAGCAGAAGCACCGGCGCCGGCTGCCCGGACAGCACACTCCCAAGGAACTCTCTGCCGTCCCCGTCCGGCAGATTGATATCCAACAGGATCAGGTTCATCTGTTCCTCCAGCTTCCCCCGCGCTTCCCGCAGACTATAGGCGCTCTTCGTCAGATACCCCTCCCGCCGCAGTGCAAACGCGATCCCCTCATTCAACGCCCGATCATCCTCAACAACCAAAATCCGCTTCTCTATCCCCACTCACCTGCCCTTCCCTTCTCAAATTACAATCATATCGCAAGTCCCTCTCCCCATAACTTTCCCCATCATACCCTCAGTGAACAAAGGAATACACGCCCTGAATCTTCCGGCTTTGGCACACTGGCGGCTCTCTACACCACTTCCCGCAGCCGCTCCACGATCGACCTCCTGTTCATCCCCCAGGTCAGCACCTGCGCCATCACCACGCACAACCCGGCTGAGATTCCCACAAAGATCATAAGCGCCTGCACAAACGCAGCGGCCGAAAAATTAAATCCCGGCTGCGCCCCGACCTTATAGGCCAGCGCCGCTCCCGCCACGGTCGCCAGTCCCAGCGCTGTGGCGACAAGCACGGCGTACTTCTCGAAAATATCTCGCTTCATCTGCCGCCCCGTCATCCCGATGGACTGCATGGCCGCATACTCTACCTTCCTGGCCATCACATCCGTAGTTACCGTATTCACCATATTGGCTACGCCGATCAATCCCACGATCACCGCCAGCAGGATACCGAAAGCCGTCATGCTCCGCTTCGTTTCCGTATTCTGTACCCGGGTCATATAAGCGGAGTCAAGCGAAAGCTGCAGATTCCCGTCTTCCTCTACAAGCCCGGCAATGATCTCATACTGTTCCTTGTCTGAAAGCGCCGTCCCGTCCTGCCTTTTACCGGATGCATTAAAGCAGATACTCCCGATCAGCTCCCCGTAATTTGAATAAATCTCCTGAAATGCCTCATCCGTCAGCCAGATATTGACTTCCCCCATATTATCCGTGCCATAGATATTATGGCTCGTCACCAAGGCCATCACCGTAAATTCCCGCTCCACGTAACGATCTGCCGCACTGTCAAAGAACGTGACCGACACCCGGTCGCCTGCATGTACCTGATACGCCATGCCCTCGCTCTGCTCCATATCATTGACATAGAGGGAACGGTTGTAGATCAGATAGCCGCCCTGTGCAAACCGTTCAGCGTCAAACTCCCCTTCCAGCACGGTAAAATATTGACTTTCATGGTCAAGATACGCCGCATCCATACCAGCGACGCTGACCGGATAATTGTCTCTCTCGTTCTTTCCGGGAAGACTGCGCCAGGGATCCACGCCCCATTTCTGTTCCATGCTGTCCACATACGCCTGCCTGTCACGGGCCAGTTCCCCTTCTCCTGCAATCTCTCCCCGAGACAGATCATAATAATAACCGCCCCCGAAAATCAACCAGTCCGGCTTTGTCCTGGCCATATAGGTAACCCGGAAATCTTCCACAAACTCCTGCTCCCTGATCTTCTGCACCAGCTCATCACTAATGGGCTGATAAGGCTCCTCCGATCCGAATTTGACCGTTTTCTGCACTATGCGGAAATCCGTGCCGTTGTGCTCCGCCGTATGCACCTCCACCGAATACCCCATGGAGATTGTATACACCACCAGAAACAGAATCCCGCTTAAGGCAAAAGAGATAACCGAGAAGACGCCCTTTTTCTTCCTGCCGCGGTATCTGGCCGCCTCCACAGGGGAAATCGTGCTGGCGATCCGAAAAGGCTTCATGGTACTGACAAGCACCGTAATCCAGGAAAACACCGCTCCCAGCGCAAACACCTGCACGAATCCAGCCGGCTTATAGAAAGAGGAAATGCCTTCCGCAAAAGCGTCCAGAACCGCCCCCGCCGCCATCCGTCCGATACCGTATCCGATCATGCCTCCCAGCACAATGCCGATCAGAGAGATCCTGTTCATCTGCCACAACAGCATCCGCTTAAGCTGCTGCCTTGTCATGCCGATGGTCTTTAATTCCCCATAGAACCGTATATCATTCTCGATCGAGATGTCAAATATATTATAGATAAAAAAGTACCCGCAGAACATCACGCACAGCAGAAGCAGTATGATCGGGGCCAGCGCCGCATAGGACAGATCACTGGCCTTGTACTGAATGCCGTTGCCTGCCGCCTGCTCATTCACCTCTGTCAGCTTTTCATGCTTATCCGTCCCCAGCTTCAAGGGATTCAAGTTGTTCAGCTTCACATAGATCTGGTCATACCCCTTGATCAGTCCCGGATTGTGCTTCTCGATAAAGGCTTTTCCCGTGTAGATCTCCTCATAGATATCCGCGACGCCGCGCAGCGGATTCTTATAATAACCGCACACCGTCATGGGAATCACTTTTTCCGTCTGCTGCCCTTCGCCTTCTCCCTCCACCAGCACTACGAGGTCATAAGTGACGTTTAACTGTTTCGCCAGCCCCAGACGCTCCGACATGGTATCGGACAGCAGAATCTCATCCCCGCTCTCCGGATACCTGCCGGCGATCAGATCCACCATATTTTTCTCATAATGCACTTCATCCGCCGCAAACAGCCGCACATCCACACCGGAAAATTCCTGGTTATGCAGATAACTTGCGCTGCACCGCTTTGCGTAAGCCGCCCAGTCCACCTGCGGCAGCTTTTTTGCCCGCTCCAGAATCTCCTCGTCACCATAGATCATGGCGCTGTCCGTACCCGGCCCCGGGGATGCCCCCATATAACGTGTCATGGCCGTCATGTAACCGATCCCCACCGTAAAAATAACAACGATGAGCAGCGCTGTCAGCGCCACAGCCAGCACCGCCAGCCTGTTGCGCACCGGATGCGCCCTGTAATCGTCGGCAGCCAGCTCTTTCTCCAGTTTCTGGTCGGAATTCCTGAACATCATGCTCATGCCTGCACCTCCTGCTCTCTCACCAGCTTACCGTCCTCGATATGGATCACCCGGTCCGCCAGCTGCGCGATGGCATCATCGTGTGTGATCATAATGATCGTCTGGTTAAATTCCCTGGAAGTCATCTTCAACAATCCCATCACCTCCGTGCTCGTTCTGGTATCCAGGTTGCCGGTCGGTTCATCCGCCAGCAGCACCGCCGGTTTGGCCGCAATGGCTCTGGCGATGGACACCCTCTGCTGCTGTCCGCCGGAAAGCTGATTGGGATACCGGTCCATTTTCCCTTCGATCCCCAGCTGTCCGCAGATCTGCGCGATATAATCCCGATCCGGTTTCCTGCCGTCCAGCCGGATGGGAAGCACGATATTCTTGTACACATTCTGTACCGAGATCAGATTATAGTTCTGGAAGACAAAACCGATATGCCGACGCCGAAACACCGTCAGCTCTTCCTTCGACATCTCCATGATCGAGTGTCCGTCTATGATGACCTCCCCCGCATCCGCAAAGTCCAGTCCCCCGATCAGATTTAAAAGCGTCGTCTTGCCGCTGCCAGACGTCCCCACGATCGCCGTGAAGCTGCCCTTCTCGATGCCGAAACTGACATCGTCCACCGCCCTTACCAGATTCTCCCCGCTTCCGTAATACTTCTTAAGATGTACCGCCTTTAAAATATCCATGCTGTCTGTTTCTCCTTGTCTTTAATTTGCTTATCTTCATCATAGACAGCAGATATTACAATCCGGTTACAAACGGATATTTTTTGTAGCATTACCTCCCTTTCAGATACCGCTTCAACAGAAACGCACAAAAGTACGGAAAGGTATAAATCTGATCATCATACCCCACATTTCCACCTGTAAACTTTATCCCGTAGCGTATGTCCTCATACTTTTCCCCTCTGATCAGCGTCCGCAACGACTTCGCCCGGCCGTTCGTCGCCTTCACCTCCACGGGGATCAGCTCTTTTGCCGTCCGGACGAAGAAATCCTCTTCCAGCGTAGAATCCTCGCGCTTATAATAGTAAAGCCCGTATCCGCTTTTCACCAGCGCCTCACCCACCACGTTCTCATACAGCGCCCCTTTGTAGACGCCCAGATTCCGGTTCGCCCGCAGATCCTCCTGCGCCTCCTCATCCAGCATGGCCACAAGCAGTCCGCTGTCCGCAAAATAGATCTTGTACTTCGTCTCGTCAAAATTTCCCTTCAGCGGAAGCTCCGGAAAATGCATACAGTAACAGATATTAATGATTCCCGCATCCGCCAGCCACTCGATACAGCCCCGGTAATCTTTGAACCTGGCGCCGGCCGCCACCTTAGAGATCTGGAACTTCTTATTATCCCTGGAAAGCTGCACCGGAATCTGCCGAAACACATTGAGGATTCTCGTCTGGTCCATCCCTTCCGCATACTTACGCACATCCTCCTCATAATCCGCCAGAAGCTGCCTCTGGATCGCCAACGATCCCTCAAAGCTGTCCTTTATGACATACTCTCTGACCACCGCAGGCATTCCGCCCAGAATACAATAATCCAGAAACAGACCGCCGTAGACGGACATCTGCGCCTCGTTAAACGGCTTTTCCTCCCGCATATGATCCAGAAGTTCGTCTGCGATGCTCTCCTCATAACCCTTCGCCCACAGAAATTCCTCAAAATCAAGGGAATACATGGTATAATCCGTCTTATACCCCACACTGTTGCTCTCTATCCTTCCATAATGGATACCCAGCATGGACCCACTGCATATAACGTCAAATCTTCCGTCCTGTGCAAAAAATTTAAGTGCCGTAGCAATCTCCGGAAACTCCTGCAGTTCATCAAAAAAGAGCAGCGTTCTCCCCTCGACGAATTTCTTCGTCGGATCCATGCGCGAAATATTCCGGACCAGATCCGCCGTCTTGTAGCCGTCCGCCGTGATCATCCTGTACTTCGGTTCTTCCACAAAGTTGATCTCCACCATGCACTCATAGTTCTGTTCCCCGAATCTTCTGATGGACTCCGTCTTCCCGACCTGCCGCGGCCCCTTGACCACCAGCGGCTTCCTCAACGGGTCCATCTTCCACTCCATCAGAAATGTATCTATTTTTCGTTTCAAATAAACCATGACCGCCCACACTCCTTTTGCTTTTCCCCTTATCAGTATATGCCATTTTCTCGGAAAATACAATGCAGTGCAAAAAAATGAGTGAATTTTGCCATAGAATTTACAAAAATATGAGGGAATTATTTTATATAATAACAAAAAGATGAGGGAATCATGGTCGCTATCCAACAAAAATATGAGGGAATCATGGTCCGCCTGACGCAATCCCCAATAACAACAGGCACTGTCCTGTTACCTTCCAAGACAGTGCCCGCCGCTTAAGTTTTCATGATTGTATCCGTTATTATATCCGTTGTTTTCACATCTTATGCTTCTTCCGAAGATTCGATGCGCCTGCTATCTCTGCACCCGCGCGCCTGCGCCGCCCATGATCGCCTCTACTTCCTTCCGGCTGGCCATGGTCGTATCACCTGGCGTCGTCATGGCCAGCGCTCCATGTGCCGCGCCATAGTTGACCGCCAGCTCCGCGTCTCCCGTAGTCATCAGGCCATAGATCAGACCGGACGCAAAGGAATCGCCGCCGCCCACGCGGTCCATGATCTCCAGTCCCTTGTAGTCCTTCGCCTTGTAGATCTCGCCGTCCGCCCAGCAGATAGCGCTCCAGTCGTTCACCGTAGCCGTCTTCACCTCACGCAGCGTGGTGGCAACCACCTTGAAATTCGGATAAACCTGCGCCGCATGATTGATCATCTTCTTATAACCGTCCAGATTCAGTTCCTTTAAGTTCTCATCATTTCCCTCGATCTCGAATCCCAGACAGGCCGTGAAGTCTTCCTCATTGCCGATCATCACATCCACATACTTTGCAATCTCCTTATTAACTTCCTGCGCCTTGGCAAGGCCGCCGATGGCGCTCCACATGGAAGGCCTGTAATTCAGGTCATAAGAAATCACCGTGCCGTATTTCTTGGCCGTCTTGATCGCCGCCAGTACCGTCTCACAGGACTGCTCGGACAATGCCGCATAGATACCGCCCGTATGCAGCCAGCGTACCCCCAGCTCCCCAAAGATATGCTCAAAATCAAAATCCTCCGGCGTCGCCTTGGAGATCGCCGTATTCGCACGGTCGGAACATCCCACTGCCCCGCGGATGCCAAAGCCTCGTTCTGTAAAATTCAGTCCGTTCCGGCAGGTTCTGCCGATCCCGTCCGTCTTCATCCACTTGATCAGTGAAGTGTCCACGCCGCCCTGCAGAATAAAGTCTTCCATCAACATCCCGACTTCATTATCCGCAAAAGCAGTGATAACACCCGTTCTTAATCCGAAGCACCTGCGCAGTCCACGAACAACATTGTACTCTCCGCCGCCCTCCCAGGCCCGGAAACTTCTGGCTGTCCGAATCCGTCCTTCGCCCGGATCCAGCCGCAGCATTACCTCGCCCAATGACACCGCATCATATCTGCATTCCTTTTCTGGTCTCAAATTCAGTTCCATAATGTTCTCCCTCTCTTTTCCTGACTCTTTTCTCCGCTCTTGTTCCGTCTGTTTCCCGCTCTCGCGCAGGCTTTCCCACCCGGACTTTCTCATTCGGCCTTTCCAGCCTGCGCCCTGGCCTTATATTTTCCCTGTCTTATTTCCCGGTCGTCTTTATCCGCCTTCATCCGTCTTTATCCCCGGATCGACGCTGCCAGCTCCACAGCCTCCTTTGTCAGCTCCCGGATCTTATCAAATTCCCCGTTCCGTATCATATCCCCCTTCACCATCCAGCTGCCGCCGCAGCACAGGATCTTGCCGAAACTAAGATAATCCTTTAAATTCTTTGCACTGATGCCGCCTGTAGGCATAAACTTCACCATCGTATAGGGGGCCGCCATCGCCTTGATCATCGCCACGCCGCCGGCCTGCTCCGCCGGGAAGAACTTCACCACCTCCAGACCGCGCTTCACTGCCTGCGCCACCTCAGAAGGCGTGATACATCCCGGGAATACCGGAATCTTTTTCTCCAGACAATAATCCACGATCTCCGGATCAAAACCGGGACTGACGATGAACTTCGCTCCTGCCGCAGCAGCCCGGTCCACCTGCTTTGTCGTCAGCACCGTTCCTGCTCCGACCAGCATCTCCGGATACTTCTCACTCATCAAACGGATGGACTCTTCCGCCGCCTCCGTGCGGAACGTCACCTCCGCACAGGGCAGACCACCCTCCACCAGCGCTTTTGCCAACGGCAGCGCATCCTTCGTTTCCTCCAGCACCACTACCGGCACTACTCCATATTCATAAAATTGTTCTGCAATCGTCTTCATGCACCCATCTCCTCTTCCTGCTATCCTGTCTTTCAGATATCCTGTTTGTTAACGGAATCTGTCACCAGGCCGATTCACACGGATATCTCCGGCCTGTAACCCTATTAACTATTAAGGTTTCCCTCTAAAAATCCAGATACGCCCCTTTCATCGGACTTACCGCATGTTCACTGAACATCCTCAGAACCCCTTTCTTATACTTAGGCTCTCTGGGCTTCCACTGCTTCCGTCTCTCTTCCAGCACAGCGGTCACTTCCTCCATCGTCTTACGTTCCCCTGCAATTCCGATGATATTCAGTTTCCGTTCTTCCACATCAATCTCGATCAGATCCCCTTCTTCCACCAGCGCGATGGGTCCGCAGTCCACCGCCTCCGGGCTGCAGTGCCCGATCACCGGCCCTGTGGATGCTCCGGAGAAACGGCCATCCGTGATCAGCGCAATGCTTTTTCCCAGCTCTTTATCGCTGCTGATCGCCTCGGAAGTGTAGAACATTTCCGGCATACCGCTGCCCTTCGGCCCCTCATAGCGGATAAACACGGCATCGCCCTTTTGCACCTTATGCTTTAAGACCGCATCCAGACATTCTTCCTCACTGTCAAAAGGTCTGGCCTGCAGAACTGCCTTAAACATCTCCTTCGGACAGGCCGTATGCTTGATCACAGCCCCCTCCGGCGCCAGATTGCCCCGCAGGATGGCGATGCTGCCGTCTGTTCCCAGTGCCTGATCAAAAGGTCTTATAATATCCTCTCTGGTCAACGAAACATGATACCGCTCATTAAACTCCTGCAGCCACTTCTCACACCGCTCATAGAAACCGTTGCGCTTCAGCTCATCCAGATTCTCACCCAGCGTCTTACCCGTCACGGTCATCACGTCCAGATGCAGATACTCCCGTATCTCTTCCATGATCGCCGGCACGCCGCCCGCATAGTAGAAGCACTCCGCCGGCCAGCGGCCCGCCGGACGCACATCCAGAAGATATCTGGCGTTCCTGTGCAGTCTGTCGAAGGTATCTCCCGTAACCTCCAACCCGAATTCATGCGCGATGGCCGGAATATGCAGCAGACAGTTGGTACTGCCCGAAACAGCCGCGTGCACCAGGATCGCATTCTCGAAACTGTCCATGGTGATCATCTCACTGGGCCGCATCCCCGGCATGGTCGCCAGTTTCACCGCCTGCGCCCCCGCTTCCCTTGCAAAAGCCAACAGGTCCGGACTGGTGGCCGGCATCAGCGCACTGCCCGGCAGCGCAAGCCCAAGCGCCTCCGCCATAATCTGCATCGTGGACGCCGTACCGATAAAAGAGCAGGCCCCGCAGCTGGGACAGGCGTTACACTTCGCCCAGTTTAACTTTTCCTCATCAATCTCGCCCCGCTGGAATTTAGCGCTGTACATGCCAAGCTGCTCCAACGTAAGCATCTCCGGCCCCGCATTCATCGTACCGCCCGGCACCACCACACCGGGCACATCCGCTCTCGCCAGCCCCATCAGATTGCCCGGCATTCCCTTGTCGCAGCTTGCCAGATAGACTCCCGCATCAAAAGGCGTAGCCCCTGCATGAATCTCGATCATATTGGCGATCATCTCCCGGCTTGCCAGACTGTAATTAATACCGTCCGTTCCCTGACTCTCACCGTCGCAGATATCCGTACAATAATATCTTGCTCCATGCCCGCCGGCCTCCTCGACGCCTTTCCGCACTTCCTCCACCAGCAGGTTCAAATGCCCGCTGCCCGGATGGCTGTCGCCGTAAGTGCTCTCGATCATCACCTGCACCTTAGAAAGATCCTCCGGCTTCCATCCCGTTCCGATCCGCAGCGGATCTAATTCCGGCGCCAGTTTACGCATTTCCTGACTCTTTAATTCCATACCCCTTCTTCTCCTTTCCCATTCCTCTGTCAGCTTTTACCTTTATTTAATTCCATGCGGAGAATGCCGTATTTCAGGCATTCTCCAACGTGAAGTTTTAGATTTTCTCAGGCAGCGTTCTAAAGATGCCTTAGAAAATCTCTTCACGTTATGCAAAGAACGAAACAACAAGCGCCACCACAAACCCGGTTCCGCCTACTAGCGTCTCCATGATCGTCCATGTCTTAAGGGTCGTCTTTTCATCCATTCCCACCAGTGACTTTACCAGCCAGAATCCGGAGTCATTGAAATGTGAACACACCGTCGCACCACCGGCCACCGCCGCCGTCGTGCAGGCCAGATACAGAGGTGACAGATCTGCGATCCCCGGCATCGCCGCGATGATGCCTGCTGCCATCGTCATGGCCACCGTCGCGGAACCTACACAGATCCTGACTAACGCCGCCACGATAAACGCCACCACCACGATCGGCAGATTCGCCGAAGACACCGCATTGCCGATCAGATCACCCAAACCGGAATACTGCAGCATATACCGCAGCACACCGCCGCAGGCCGTTACCAGCAGGATCAGCCCCGTAGGCTCCAGCGACTTTGTCATGATCTTTTCCAACTCATCCATCTTATAACCATGTTTTAATCCAAGAATCAGCATCGCCGCGATCGTTGCAATCAGCAGCGCCACAAAAGGCTCTCCCAGGAAACCGAAGATCGGCGCCAGACCGCTCAGCGCCGGCACAACCCCCGCTACGGAATCCAGAATGATCAATACCAGCGGAATCAGGATGATCCCTACGATCGTCCAGAACTTCGGCAGCTTCGACTCATCGAAATCCGCCTGGTTCGCCACATGCTCCGGCACCGGAACCATGTATTTATTGCCGCAGATGGAACCCCACACAGGCCCCGCTACCACCATTGCCACGATACCGCACAACACACCTACCATAATGACCCAGCCCAGCTCCACATTCAGCATGGTAGCCACCAGCACCGGTCCCGGCGTAGGCGGGATAAACGCATGGCCCACTGCCAGGCCTGCCAAAAGCGGAATCGCATAAAAAAGGGAAGAGCGTTTCGTCCGTTTCGCCAGCGAGAATGCCAGCGGGATCAGAATGATCAATCCGGCGTCGAAAAATACCGGCATGGCGATGACCAGACCTGTAATGCCCAGCGCCCAGGCCGCTTTCTTATCGCCGAACCACCGAACCATACTGACCGCCAGTGTCTGCGCTCCTCCCGAGGCCTCCAGGATCGCTCCGAACATGGATCCCAGCCCTACCAGCAGCGCAATTCCTTTTAACGTGTTCCCGATACCGTCATTTACCGCCGTCACAATATTCTCGAAAGGCATCCCCGCCCCAAGTCCGATCACGATCGCTCCCACCAATATGGAAACCATCGCCTGTACCTTAAATTTAATGATCAACAAAAGTAATACCGCAAGCCCCAGAATTGCCGCTATCACCAATCTGGTCGGATTTAAAGCCATTGCTTCACCAGCCATTATTTGAACCCTCCTGTTTTACCGTTATGATTGAATTAATACACTCCACTATCCTTTAACATCTGACGTCTTATGTTATTGTGGTTAAATTATATAATCACCGTATTTTTCATTCAATACATCTGATGTATTTATTTTCACTTCTACTTTTTGCACAAAAAATGATGGAGAATCCACAATTTTCCCCACCATATTTTGTGTATTATAGCTATTGTATTTTTTCAGTCGTCTGTTATACGTTTGCAAACATCTGATGTATTTCTCTCACCCTTCTTTTTCCCGCTCCTCGAGAATCTTCATGATCGCCTGCCGGTTATACGTCAGATGCATCATCATGGCACATCGGGCGCCCACCGAATCCCGTTTCAGCACGGCGTCCGTAACCGCCCGGTGGGTCTTGATTGTTTCCTCCATCAGCATATGATGGGTCAGGTTGGCAAACGTATAGACCGCCGTGTTGATGACCGGGATCAACGTCTCCACCACCTGATTTTTGCTGCAGCGGGCAATGCAGGTGTGGAACTCAATGTCCTTACTGATATGATTGCGGCTGCTTCGGTACAGCTGTTCCGTCTCGTCGCACAGCCTTTTGAGCGTCCTCAATTCCTCCGCCGACGCATTCCTGCAGGCCAGCGCGGCAATCTCCGGCTCGATCATCAGCCGCACCTCGAACAGATCCAGCGCCAGCTTATACTTGTCCTCAATCTTACCGAATCCCAACGGATCCACCTCAAAAGAACTCGTATTGATCACATACGTGCCGGAACCCCTGCGGACCTCCAGAATGCCTCGGGATACCAGTCCCTTCACCGCCTCCCGGATGGTGCTTCGGCCCACTCCGAACCGCTCCGCCAGCTCAAATTCATTGGGGATCTTCTGCCCTGGCTCCACCGGCTCCTGCAGAATATATTTCATCAGTTCGTCTTCGATCCTGGCCCCTAAAGGTTTCCTGCTCATTTCATCCGCACCGTACATTAACAGCCCGTCCTCCCGTCATATTTTCCTCTGTCCTGTTACAGTCTTATCTTTATTCTACCACTTTTATCCGCTCCATTGGAATATCAAAATAAGTTCTCACCGTTCGCCGCGATGACTTCCCTGTACCACGCAAATGATTTCTTCCGCACACGTTTCAACGTGCCGTTCCCGCTGTCGTCCTTGTCCACATAGATAAAACCGTAACGCTTTGACATCTCTCCCGTAGTGGCGCTGATCAGATCCACGCATCCCCAGGGTGTGTACCCGATCAGATCCACGCCGTCCTCATCCACGGCCGCCATCATAGCCCTGATATGGGATTCCAGATACGCGATCCGGTAATCATCGTCGATCTCCCCGTCCTTCCCCGGCTCGTCTCTGGCTCCCAGGCCATTCTCTACAATAAACAACGGCTTCTGATAACGGTCATAAAGAGCGTTCAAGGTAATGCGAAGCCCCATCGGGTCAACAGGCCATCCCCACTGACTGTATTCCAGATAGGGATTCCTGGCCGATGCAAACACATTTCCTCCCGCCGCTTCTCCCTCACCGTCGGCCCGTACACAGCGGCTGTTATAATAGGAAAGGGAAACGAAATCCACCGTATGTTCCTTCAGGACTTTCTGATCCTCAGGCTCCGTTTCCAGGCGAATTCCCGCCTGTTCCAGAAACTTCACCGCGTAAGCCGGATACTCCCCCCTGACCTGGACGTCAATGAAGAAATAATTCTCCCGGTCTCTCTTCATACTCTCCCACACATCCTCCGGCCTGCAGCTATAGGGATACACGCTTCCGGCGGCCAGCATACAGCCTACCTGAAACGCCGGATTGATCTCATGAGCCAGCTTCACGGCATACGCAGAAGCGACCAGTTCATTGTGAGCCGCCTGATATTTGACGGCGGTCTCATCCTCCCCGTCGGCAAACCGGATTCCCGCGCCCATAAAGGGCAGGTGCATCAGCATATTGATCTCGTTGAACGTGATCCAGTACCGCACCTTATCCCGGAAACGCCGGAAAACCGCACTGCAATAGCCGAGATAGAAATCGATCACCTTGCGGTTCCGCCAGGAACCGTATTTATCTACAAGGTTCAGCGGAATATCAAAATGACAGAGAGTCACTACCGGCTCAATATCATACCGGAGCAATTCATCGATCAGCGCCTCATAGAACTTAAGCCCCTCCTCGTTTGGCTCCTTCTCCTCTCCCGTAGGGAAAATACGGGACCAGGAGAAAGAAAACCGATAACACTTAAAACCCATTTCCGCAAAGAGCGCAATATCTTCCTTATAGTGTCCGTACAGATCAACGGCCTCTCTTCCCGGATAAACCGAATTCACGGGCAGTTCCCTGTAATCCATACGTCCTTCCATCACAGGCATCCGGTTCTCCCCATAAGGGATCACATCCACAAGAGCCATGCCCCTGCCGCCCTCCTTCCATCCGCCTTCGCACTGGTTAGCCGCCGTAGCGCCTCCCCACATAAAATCTTTTCGCATTCTTCCGCCTCCCGCTTACATAATGCTTAACAGCAGATCTCCTGCCTTCACCTTCTCGTCCCCTGTGATCTCCACCTGTTCAAAGTCATCCGAATTCGTTACCAGTACAGGCGTCACCAGACTATAACCGGCCTCGCTGATCAGTTTCCGGTCAAACTCAAGAAGCTTCTGTCCCTGCTTTACCGTTTCACCGGTTTCCACAAACGCCTTAAATCCTTTTCCGTCCAGCTGCACCGTGTCCATGCCCACATGCATCAGAAGTTCCAGCCCTGTCTGTGTTGTGAGGCCGATCGCATGGCCTGTCGGGAACAATGCGGAAACCGTCCCATCCGCCGGTGCATACAGCACGCCCTCTTCCGGTTCAACAGCCGCGCCCTGTCCCAGGACTCCCGAGGCAAAAGCCTCGTCCTTCACTTCCGACAGTTTTAATACTTTTCCTTTCAGCGGACTGGCAAGCGCAATCTTCCCGTCCTTCCCTTTCACCGCTGCAACGCCTGTCGCTGACACTTTCGCCGTCTCCGCCGTTTCTTTCCTTTCTTTATAGAACAACATCGTAAGAAGAAAGCCTGCCGCCATGGAGATGCCGATCCCCGCAAAGGCAACAATGATATTTCCCATGGTTCCGTCCGGATTCATCATATTAGGCAGCTCGAAGATTCCCATACCGCCCAGAATAAACTTCCGGAAATTAAAGTGTCCGTAGAATGCACCGCCGATTCCGCCCGCAATACAGCTGATGATAAACGGCTTCTTGAGCGGCAGCAAAATACCGTAAATAGCAGGCTCCGTTACACCGAAAATGCCGGAGATAAAGTTGGGGATCGCCATTTCCCGCAGCTTCTTATCCTTCGTCTTAAAGAAAACAGCCAATACGACTGCGGAGGTTGCAAAAGTACAGGCAAAGAAAGGCATCATCACATTGTCATAGCCAAGCGTCATCACATTGTTGATGTAGACAGGGATAAATCCCCAGTGCATTCCGAAAATGACGAGAATCTGCCAGGTCAGTCCTACAACCGCACCCGCAAGCAGGGGACTGAAACCGCGGATTGCCAGCGTAAACTCCGAAATCAGCGTAGAACCAAACGTTGCGACCGGCCCCAGGAAAATCACGGATACAGGCAGCGTCACCAGCAGTGTCAGCATCGGTACAAAGAAAAACTTCACCAGATCCGGAATCAGTTTATTAAAGAACTTCTCGCATTTGGACGCAAACCATACCGCCAGAATGACCGGAATGACCGTTCCCGTATAATCCACAGAAATTACGGGGATTCCGAAAAAGTTAATATATACCGGAGAAGCAAACATGGTGCCTTCCAATAAACTGTACATGGGTTCCATGCCTGCCGACAAAGTTCCCGACTGGATCCCCGGATAACACATGGCCGCGCCGATGGCAAGACCGAGCATTGGCTTTAAGCCAAATTTCTTTGCCGCCGTATAACCAAGGAACAGGGGCAGAAAGGTAAACAATGCATCGCCTGCAGCATTGATGATCAGATATCCGCCGCACTCGGCGCTGTAAAGCCCAAGGGCCACAAGCAGCGTATTCAGCCCTTTCAGCATACCGCAGGCAGCCATGATGCCAAGAATAGGCTGAAAAATGCCGGACACCACGTCGATGGCCCTGTCAAGCATTCTTCCCTTCTTCTCCTTCTCTCCCTGCCCGCCGTCTTCCTTTAAATCGATCATCTCCATCACATCCTCAAACACTTCCGGCACATGATTACCGATGACCACCTGGTATTGTCCGCCGCTCTTCATCACGGTGACAACGCCTTCCATGGCTTTGAGCACATCGTCCTTCGCCTTTCCCTCATCCTTTAAGGTAAACCGCAGACGCGTGATACAATGTACCAGCCCCGAAATATTTTCTTTCCCGCCGACATTTTTTACGATCTCTTTTGCCAGCTCATGGTATTTTCCCATTACCGTTCCCTCCTGTTCTTATTTTCCGTTTCTTTTTTATAGTTAACGACATTAGAAATTTCGTTTACTATAGTTGTTAAGCTGAATATAGCACGGGACTCTTTTTCCGGCAATAAAAGAACGCCGGATAGTTTCATCGTTTCAGAATTGGCAAAAAAAGGACCTTCGTTTCTGTAACAAAGGTCCAAAGGTCTGTCCGTTTTAACATCTCAAGCGTCTTCTTCTGTCTTATCCAGCAGCAGATCCCCATGCGCCAGCATTTCCAGAGAGGATTTCGCATGCTCTTCATATCGTCCCGCAAGAAGCAGGGCAAAGAAAATATCCAGTACATAATTAACCGCGGAAAAGGACGTGATCACATCCAGACTGAGAAGCGAATCCCGGTTGGGAATCTCCACGATCTCATGACACCATCTGCGTATCACCTGATCATGCGGTCCCATCAGTCCTACCACATAATTGTTGGTCGCTTCCCGAAGATATTTCGCCATCTGGATTACGGTCCGGTTCGCTCCCGTAAAGCTGATCAGGAAGGCAATGGTTTTCTTATGCTTCCTCGCCGCCAGATAATGGGCGTTAATGCTTTCATAGGCCGAACATTCCAGCCCAAGCGTGGCGAACTTAAACACTGCCGCCTGCGCCACTATGTAGCTGATACCCGTACCGTAGATGTCGATACACTCCGCCCTCTGTATCACATTGTTGATCCGGTTCATCACATTTTTGTCAAAGGCAAGCCGTGTGTTGGTCACCGCCTTGTCATACAGGATCGGAAGCGTACGGATAATATCCGCATAAGCGCTTTGATCCGTGATGGGTTCTCCCTCCAGCATCCGGGAAAGCCGGTTTTTCTGATGGATCTCCTCCACCAGTCTGAGCCGGAACTCCTGATAACCGGCAAGGCCCAGCTTCTGGCTCAAACGAACCACCGTAGCCTTGCTGGTAAAAGAAGCGTTTGCCAGTTCCCCGCTTGACATTTCCGGAATCCTGTCCAGATGTTCCAGAATATATCCGGCAACTTCTTTTTCATGATTTGTAAAATGAGCCTGCTCCTTTAACTTCTCCAGGATCATAAAATTTATACTCCTTTGCTATACCGTTATGCCGGGCAGCGGATTTATCCGACGCGCCGCATAAGCCTGGGATTACAGCAGCGGAGCCGCCACCTTCATCAGGCTTCCCAACAGTTTCATCGTCCACTTTTCGTGCCGCACCGTCTCCTTCGTCACCTGCCTGCATTTCGTCAGCGTGGCCTGAAAATCCGTCTCGATCTGCGGGATACAGTCCGTACCGTACATATAAGTGGCGCACTCAAAATGATGGTAGAGACTGCGGTAATCCAGATTGATGGTGCCCACCACCGCTTCCCTGTCGTCGCTGACAAACACCTTCGCATGGACGAATCCCGGCGTATACTCGAAGATCTTCACGCCCGACTCAAGCAGAGACGCATAGTGGGTCTTGGCCAGCGCATAGGGAATCCGCTTATCGGGAATCCCCGGCAAAAGCACCGCCACCTCCACGCCTCTCTCCGCCGCGAACTTAAGCGCCGTCTCCATCTCCCCGTCCAGGATCAGATAAGGCGTCATGATATGCACATACTTAAGCGCCCGGTTCAGGATGTCCATATACACCCGTTCTCCCAGCTGGTCTTCGTCCAGCGGCCGGTCGCCGTAAGGAATCGCGTATCCCTTCGCTTCCGGCGCCGGCACGACGGGATATGCCAGAAACTTCTCAAACTCAGCCTGTCCGCCGTCCACCATCCACATCTGCAGAAACATCAGGGTAAAGCTCTTCACCGCCTCCCCTTTCAGCATGACTGCAGTATCCTTCCAGTGTCCGAATTTCACCTTCTGGTTGATATATTCGTCCGAGAGATTGACGCCGCCGTTAAAAGCCGTCTGCCCGTCGATCACGAGTATCTTCCGATGATCACGGTAATTATAGTGCGTGGAGACAAAAGGCGAGACCGGCGCAAAGGTTCTGCACTGGATCCCCAGCCTGCGCAGACGTTTCGGATAGTCATGGGGCAACAGCGCAAACTCGCAGGTGCCGTCATACATCACGCGCACATCCACGCCCTGTGCCGCTTTCCGCGCCAGGATTTCAAGCACCCTGCCCCACATCAGCCCCTCCCCCACAATAAAGTATTCCATAAAGATAAAATGCTTCGCCGCTTCCAGTTCCCGCAGCATTGCATCAAACTTATCCTCACCCAGGGGGAAGTATGTGACCGCAGTCTTATCATATACCGGATGGCAGCCGCTTCGGCCAATATAATGGGCCAGCGCCGCCACGCCGCCGTTCTCCTTCTTCAGACGCGCCGCCACAGACTCATCCTGCCGGATGCATGTCTTCGTGTCCGAGATCACCTTGCCTGTCCACTCCTTCAAGACCCGGTGTCCTAAGTCACTCTGCGTATAAACGAACAGCAGCACGCCGAACACCGGCAGAATCAGGATCACGATCAGCCATGTGATCTTGGCCGTGGGATTGATCCGGTTGTTCAGCAGATAGACCACGATCACGGAAGTCAATACCACCGTGCCGCCGAAAATATGGGGAATCATCGCCTGAAACCACTGAAAAATACTGAACAGGATCAAAACCTGTGCCACAAGCATCAGTAAGATCAACCCGAAACGGCTGAACACCGCGTGGATGATCCCGCTTTGTCCCTTTTTCAACAGGGTCAGTCCTTTGTTCTTATAATCAATCGACATGTTACTCCTTCTTTCGTATCTTATCCCGTCATGATGACATCCGGCCTGTGCTTTACACCTGGAGCCCTCAAACAACGACATCTGTTCTGCGCTTCTGCACCTGCCGCCCTCAAACGCGGCGCAGGATACGCGCCTCGTATCCCTGCAATGTCCTCACCGTTCTTTCTTCCGCCTGTACCGTATCATACACCAGCTTCCATTTTCCTTTCAGAGAAAAGGCCCGGCAGGGCTTCCCGCCCAGATTGCAGTCCACCACATAAACCCTCTTCCCCAGCTTTCTGGCATACACGAAGCGGTCCTTGCGCCTGTCAAGCACCCGGAACGCTCCGTAGATGAAGGCCTTCTCTTCCCGCCGCAGCCGCAGCAGCTTCCTGTAAGCCGAAAGCACCGCCTCCTTCGGCTCCTGCCGCAGTCCCGCGTGACAGGCCGGCAGCTTCTCATTCCAGGGCAGCATCACCCGGGCGTGTTCCCTGGTTCCCGCCAGGATCGTGGCAAATACCTTCTCTGCCGGCTCCTTTTTAATATGCTCGGCATAATATCCCCGGGCCTCCACATCCGTGATCTGCTCCATGGACGTAAAGCCATAGTTAGCCAGCCCCATCTCATCCCCCTGGTAGATAAAAGGCGTCCCCTTAAGCGTAAACTGCATCACCGCCAGCAGCCTGGCAAGCGCCGTATGCCGGGAAGCATCACGCGTGATCTTACTGATCATACGCGGATTGTCATGGTTGTTGTAAAAAAGGGACATCCAGCAGTTGCTGCCGTAATGCTCCATCCAGTCGATCATATAGTCCCTGAAATAATTCAGATCATAGGCATAGTCTTCCATCCGCACATGTCCCGGCGTCTCCAGATGATCGAAGGAAAACACCATATCCAGCTCCCGGCGTTCTTCTCCCGTCACCAGCTGACACATCTTCATGCCCAGCCCCGGCGTCTCGCCCACCGAAAATGCCCCATGCGGCGCAAAGGCCTTCTCCTGCAGCTCCCGCAGATACTGGTGCAGCTTCGGCCCGTAATAATAGTGCTCGATCCCTGTATACCCCATCAAAGCCCCAATGGTCTCATTGCCCTCTGGCAGCCCTTCCTTTTTCGAGATATAATTGATCACATCCATGCGGAAGCCGTCCACGCCCCGGTCCAGCCAGCGGTTGACCATTGCAGTCACTTCCTCCCGCACCCGCGGATTGTCCCAGTTTAAGTCCATCTGCTTTCTGGAAAAAAGGTGCAGCGCCCAGCTGTCACACGCCTCCTCATACTTCCAGGCCGGCCCGGAGAAAAAGGAAGTCCAGTTGTTGGGCGGCGTATGTCTGCCGTTATCCTGCCGGAAGAAATAAAAGTCCCGATACGGCGAACCCGGCTTTTTCGCCTCCTGATACCATCTGTGCTCATCGGAAGTGTGGTTCACCACCAGATCCATGATCAGCCGCATTCCCCGCCCGTGCACTTCCGCAAGGAGCCGCTCAAAATCCTCCATCGTGCCAAATTCTTCCATAATCCTGTCATAGTCTCTGATATCATAACCGTTGTCGTCATTGGGCGAATCGTAGATCGGTGAAAGCCACAACGCATCCACGCCCAGCTCCTGCAGGTAATCCAGCCGGCTGATGATCCCCTGCAGATCGCCGATGCCGTCCCCGTTGCTGTCACAGAAACTACGCGGATAGATCTGATAAAATACCGCCTCTTTCCACCATTTGGGCGTAATCTTCCCCGCTGGAATCGCCGGTTTGTCCTTCTCACCGTCCACCAGCTCCAGCAGCGCATCGAAAAAATCCAGCCCGAACCGCCCGCCGGTCAGCTTCTTCCTCAGTCCGTTACCGCACACCAGATTCGCCAGCGTGCGCAGCTTCAGATTCGCCACCGTCCGGTTGGTAATGAACCGCTCCGGCAGTCCCAGCTGCAAAAGCACCCTCGCCAGCGCGTCATGCCCCACCGGATTATCATACAATTCCCCAATCGTGCTGTCATAAGTCAACCAGTATTCTTTCATCTTTTCCTCCATTCCGAAGCGTTTTACGCTGAGGACGCGAGCAGAATTTCAGATTCTGCTCTGCGATCAACAGAATTTGTGACACTTCGGCACAAATTCCTGGTTGAATAAATTGCTCATCAAAGAATTTATTCAACCTTACCTCCATGTCGAAGCAGTTTTTTGCGAAGGCTGCGAGCCAAATCTCAAATTTGGCTCTGCAATC
>CANPTH010000047.1 GCA_947576945.1 uncultured Lachnospiraceae bacterium | reverse complement strand
TTTGCGCTTTCGGACGCTTTGGGTATTCCTACAAAGAATTAGCACAACAGGTTAAATTAATATAGAGTATATCACGTCCCTTTTCAGCGGCTTACAGCCTCCTGATTAGCGCTTCCCAGGGTGGCGGTCATAACAGTCCATCGGGCGCCGCCGTCCTTTACTCTGCCATAGCTGGCGCCGCGGTTCAGCCGGGGAAGGATGACATGATCGAGAAAATCGCCTTCTCCGGCGTCTGCCAGAAAAAGCTGATCCTCTTCTCCGGAGAGGCGCAGTCCTGTATTTTGATCCAGCCAGACTAATGTATATCCGCCGGCCGGCACGATAAGCCCTTCGAGAGAATATTTCTGCGGATTCTTCTCATCATCTGTAAGGAAACAGCCGTTCAGGGAGACGGAAGTTTTCCCCGGATTGTACAGTTCGATACAGTCGGAATACCGACGGATATCATTTCTTTCGACGTAGAAACTACATCTGTAGATTTCATTGATGACAACCTTTGGATCTTTCCAGCGGTTGCTGCATCCGGCAGCGGCCAGAACCAGAAAGACAAAAAGCGGGATTATCTTTTGTATATGTCGTTTGTTCATGTTAATTTCCCCTGGTGACATTTAGTGAATGTCAACTAAGTATAAATAATATCATATAGTGTTTTAAATGACAAGCAGTGAATGTCATTTTGAGAAAACGAACGAATGGGAAGAGGAATAGAAGCGGAGAATATTTACAGTAATCCGTACACAGAGGTTGCCCATGAGGGAGCGGTAAACATTTGGAGGGGAATATGTACAAGAACAGAGCGAGTTCAGGAAAAAACAATATATCCGGGGACAATATTGCCCGGATCCGCAAGAAACTGACGCCCAGGGTGTCTCAACGGTTTCTGGCAGACAGGATGCAGCTGGAAGGGATCGAACTGGACAAGAATGCGATTCAGAGGATAGAAAGCGGCGCCAGATTTATTACAGATATTGAATTGAAAGCCTTTGCGAAGGTGCTTGCAGTGAGCTATGAAGAACTGCTGGAGGAATAGCAGAAAACCAAATACTGTAATTTTTTACACTATTCAACTGCAGTAGTCCGTGATATTCTGGAAAGAGAAAGCGGAAGAAGTCAGAAGCGCATGCCGGATCCGGCGTTATTGTGCAGGATAAGGCTGGAGTTTGTGACGCTTCGGAATGGAGGATATTCTATGGAGAACAGGAAACTGCGGGTCGGCGTGATCGGATGCGGCGCGATCAGCGACATTTATCTGAAAAATATGACAGGCGAATTCGACAACCTGGAGGTTGTGGCATGTGCGGCTGCCCATGTAGAGAACGCCTTGAAGAAGGCAGAGCAGTACAGGATCAGAGGCTGTACGGTGGAGGAACTGCTGGCGGACGATGCGGTCGATATGGCGGTTATCCTGACGCCGGCGCCTACTCACTATGAACTGGCGAAGAAGGCGCTGGAGGCCGGAAAGCATGTGTACACGGAGAAGACGATGACGATCGCCCCGGATACGGCGGCGGAACTGATAAAGCTGGCGGATGAGAAGGGGCTGTATCTGGGATCCGCGCCGGACACTTTTCTGGGCGCTTCCTGGCAGACGGCCAGAAAGATGATCGACGAAGAGAAGCTGGGGGAGATCACATCTTTTCAGATCAGCGCCAACCGTGATCTGGATTTTCTGGCGGGTCTCTTCGGTTTTCTGCGGATGTCGGGCGGCGGGATCTGCTATGATTACGGTGTTTACTATCTGACTGCGTTGGTGAGCCTGTTAGGACCCGTGAAGCGTGTGGCGGCGTCTGTCAGGAACGGAAAGCCTGTCCGTGTGAACAGGGTACCTCAGTCGCCGGAGTATGGCCGGGATTTTTCTTATCCCAATGAGAGTCAGGTTTTTGCTGTTGTGGAACTGGAAAACGGCGTCGCAGGTAATTTTGCTTTAAACGGTGACTCAGTCCTTGCGGATCAGGCTATGTTTACCATTTACGGGACTAAGGGTATTCTGAAACTGACTGATCCCAACCAGTTTGGCGGCAAAAATATTTTTATGTCCAACAGCTATGACTTTGCGCAGCCGCCTGTCTGGGAGGAGATTGACAATGTATTCCCCTATGAGGGGAACAGCCGGGGCATAGGGCCTGCCGAGATGGCAGACGCGATTCTTACTGGCAGAAAGAACCGGGCAGCTAAAGAAATGGCGTATCATGTGCTGGATGTGATTGATACGATGATGAAGAGCAGTGACAGCGGGCGGTTCGAGGCAGTCAACTCGACATGTGAACGGCCGCTGCCGCTTTCTCTTTTCCATTCTGTCCCGGCACGAAAAGGAGAAGCCGGTGAGAATTATTAACAAAAAGGTATCCGCGTGTTGAAAGACAGTGTTATAATATTGAGATACAGGCTGGACACCATTAACCGTATTAAAATGAACATTCAGGAGGAAACATACCATGGTAAAACATCTTATTTTGTGGAAGCTTAAGGAGGAACTTACAGCGGAAGAAAAGCAGAAGATCAAGCAGGAAATCAAAACAGGGCTGGAGGATCTGCAGGGAAAAATCCCTGGTCTTATGGAGATCAAAGTGCAGATAGAGGGACTGGCATCCTCCAATGCGGATCTGATGCTTGATTCTACCTTTACGGATGAGGAAGCCTTGAAGGGCTACGGCGTACATCCTGCCCATGTGGAAGTGGCAGATACGAAGGTAAGACCTTTCACGCAGATCCGGTTATGTCTGGATTTCAATCAATAACAGGACGGAAAGAAATTCTAAAACAAGAAAAGCTGGAGGAAAACATGAAAGCAGTTATAGCGATAGATTCTTTTAAAGGCAGTCTGTCTTCTCAGGAGGCGGGACAGGCGGCGGCAGCGGGAATCAAAAGAGTTTTTCCGGATGCTGTGACGCAGGTATGTCCGCTGGCGGACGGCGGAGAGGGAACAGTGGAAACATTGATCAGCGGTATGGGAGGCGCAATCCGCCGCCTGTCCGTCACAGGGCCGCTGGGAGAGAGCGTGACAGGACGGTATGGCGTTCTGGAGGATGGCGTCACGGCAGTTCTGGAGATGGCTGATGCGGCGGGGATCACCATGGTTCTGCCGGAGCAGAGAAATCCGCTGTATACGACGACCTACGGAGTGGGAGAGACGATTCGGGATGCGGTCAAAGAAGGATGCCGGAAATTTATCATCGGTATCGGCGGCAGCGCAACCAACGACGGCGGTGTTGGAATGCTGCAGGCGCTGGGATTTGAATTTCTGGACGGGGAAGGGAAGCCCGTCGCCTTTGGCGCGCAGGGGCTGGAGAAGCTGGTCTGCATCGGCACACAGCATGCCATGGAAGAATTGGCCGAATGCGAATTTCATATTGCCTGTGATGTGAAAAATGCACTGTGCGGACCCGAAGGGTGCAGTGCGGTGTTTGGTCCCCAGAAAGGGGCGGATGATGCCATGATCCGTAAAATGGATGCATGGCTTGCCGACTATGCGGCTCTGGCCGCTGCCGCCTGTGAGGGAGAAGCGGTGGATCCTGATCATCCGGGATCCGGTGCTGCAGGAGGGCTGGGATTCGCATTCCGTACCTTTCTGCATGGTTCTCTGGAGCCGGGAGTGGAACTGATTCTTCGTGAGACGAAGCTGGAAGAGAAACTGCGGGATGCCGATGTGGTAGTTACAGGAGAGGGCAGGCTGGACGGTCAGACCGTTATGGGCAAGGCGCCTGTGGGTGTGGCGGCGCTGGCGAAGAAGCATGGAAAAAGGGTGGTTGCTTTTTCCGGCTGCGTGACGGAGGATGCACGGGAATGTAATGCTCATGGCATTGACGCCTTTTTCCCCATTGTGCGCGGCGCAGTGTCGCTGGAAGAAGCGATGGACCGGGAGAATGCAGCACGGAATATGACGGATACGGTGGAGCAGGTATTCCGGTTGATGGGGTAATATTCTGGCAGCAGGCTGTCATCAAAAAGATCAGGTAAAAGGCCTGCGCCGGCCAGCGGAAATCGGCGCGGCGGGAATAAAAGGAGAAACAGCATGAAAGTAATGCATTCAGAGTGGACGGACCGTCTTCATCACTGGATAAGGACATTGAAAGATGATTTTTATGAGTCTTTGGGGGAAATCGCCTGGGAGGCGTTTCGGACGAAGGAGCACAGGACGCCGGAGGAGGTGGCGCAGTGCGCGTTTACGAGGGTGGAGCCGGGATTTACCTGGGGTGAGACCTGGGAGTACTGTTGGTTTCGGGGAACGGTTACGCTGCCGGCCGAGGCGGCGGGAAAGCGTATCGTGATGCGTCTAGCGCCGGGCGGTGAGTCTACTTTGTTCGTTAACGGCAGGAGCTTTGGCACATACCGGGCCGACTGGGTGAGTGAGGCGCACCACTATATGGAGGACAATGTCCTGACGCGCAGCGGACAGGCAGGAGAGCAGTACAGTATCCTGATGGAAACCTATGCGGGTCATTATTTTCCGGAGATACACAGCTGCGCTACAGGGCCGGTGCTGCCGGGGGCTTATCAGGATCCGTTGCAGGAAGGGAAGAGAAGGACGCTGGGCGTGTGCACTTACGGCATCTGGAACGAGGATGCCTATCAACTCTACATGGATGTGGATACCCTGTATAAACTGTTGGAGACGCTGGACGAGACATCCCTGCGGGCATCTAAGATCGCGGAGGCGCTGGAGCAGTTTACGCTGACCGTGGATTTCGAGCAGGACAGGGAAGGCAGGACGGCCACTTACCGGGAGGCTATACAGAAGCTGCGGCCCGTCATGGAAGCGGTAAACGGCACGACGCAGCCGGTGTTCTATGCGACAGGCAATGCGCATCTGGATCTGGCCTGGCTGTGGCCGATGGCGGAGACCCATCGGAAGACTGCGCGTACCTTTGCCGCCCAGCTCCGTCTGCTGGAGGAGTATCCGGAGTATAAATATCTGCAGAGCCAGCCGGCAGCCTATGAAATGTGCCGGGAGCATTATCCGGAACTGTTCGAGCGGATCAAGAAGGCGGTCAGGCAGGGACAGTGGATCGCGGAAGGCGCCATGTGGGTGGAGCCGGATACCAACATGGCGGGCGGCGAAGCGCTGATCAGGCAGTTGCTTCATGGCAAACGGTATTACCGGGAAGTGCTGGGCGTGGACAGCGTTATCCTCTGGCTGCCGGACACCTTCGGCTATACGGCAGCTCTGCCGCAGATCCTGAAAGGATGCGGCGTCAAATATCTGGTAACGCAGAAGATCTTCTGGTCCTACAATGGGGGAGATGAGTTCCCGTATCACTATTTTACCTGGCAGGGGATGGACGGCTCGGAGATTGTTTCCTTCCTGCCCACCAGCTACACCTACAAGACGGATCCGAAGGAGATCAATACGGTCTGGAAGAACAGACGGCAGCTTCGGGATCTGGATGCTTTTCTGCTGCCTTACGGGTACGGAGACGGCGGCGGCGGACCGTCCAGAGATTACGTGGAATATGCGCGCAGGCAGGAAGATCTGGAAGGCGGCGCACGGGTGAAGATGGCGGGACCGCTGGAGTTCTTTACCGATATGGAAAAGGCAGGCGGGCCGAAACACACTTACGCCGGTGAACTGTATTTCTCCGCCCACAGAGGCACATATACGTCGCAGGCGATGATCAAGCAGAAGAACAGGGAGGGCGAGCTGGCGCTGCGGGAAATGGAAATGTGGTCCTGTCTGGCGGAAGCGGAAGGCTGGCAGTATCCGCTGGAGAAGGCGGACGGGCTTTGGAAGACGCTGCTGCTGCACCAGTTCCACGATATTCTTCCGGGATCTTCCATCGCCCGGGTGTATGTGGAAGCGAGAGAAGCCATGGAGAGGCTTTTGCAGGAGGCAGGCGGGATACGGGAAGACGCGCTGCGTGCGATTTTGAATCAGAGCAGGGAAGAAGAGGCGGTTACGGTCTTCAATTCCCTGAGTTTTGCCAGAAAAGCGCTGGTGACGCTGCCGGATGCCTTTGCCCGGGGAGCCTGTCTGGCGGACGGAACCGTCCTGCCGGTGGAGCATACCTTCGAGGGGCTTAAGACGCTGGTGGAACTGCCTTCCTGCGGCGGAGTTTCCCTGCGGCCTGCATCGCCGGACCAGGCGGAACGAAAGACTGCTGAGGGGGCAGCTGACGAAGCGGTGATCTGCCGCACACAGGATGGCTTTATTCTGGAAAACGGACAGGTGAGAGCGGTGGTAAATGACCGCGGGGAAGTGACGTCCTTTGTCCTGAAAGAAAGCGGCAGGGAGTTTGCGGCAAAACCCATGAACTGCTTCCATATGTACAAAGACGTGCCAAGGTTTTTCGATGCCTGGGACATTGATTCCAATTACCGGCAGCAGGAGATTGCGGGAGCTTTTGACATCGAAGTGGAAGAGCTGGGACAGGGTGTGGAAGCGGCGCTTCTGGTGACGGGCAGGATCGGGGAATCCTCTTACCGGCAGTACATCCGTCTGGCGAAGGAATCCCGCAGGCTGGTGTTCGAGACGGAGGCGGACTGGCAGGAACTGCACCGCCTGCTCAAAGTATCTTTCCCGGTGGACGTTCATGCGGAAAACGGCATCAACGAAATGCAGTTTGGCTATGTGGAGCGTCCTACGCACAGATCCAGACCTTACGACAAGGATCGGTTCGAGGTATGCAACCACCGTTACAGTGCGCTGTGTGACGGCGCTCACGGCGCGGCGGTGCTCAATGACTGTAAGTACGGAATTTCCATGAATGGAAACAGCCTGGAACTCACGCTGCTGCGGGCAGCGGCCGGCCCGGAAATGCGGGCGGACAACGGCAGGCATCATTTTACCTACGCCTTTACCGCATGGGAAGGGACGTTTGCCGGCTGCGACGTGGTAAGACAGGGGTACGAGGTGAATGTGGCTCCGCTGACGGTGTGCGGCGGCGGCAGAGATTTCAGCCTGCTGTCTGTCGGGCAGGACGATATTTTCGCGGATACCCTGAAACCTGCCGAGGACGGCAGCGGGGACTGGATCCTGCGCCTGTACGAGGCGAAGAAAGCGGCGCGGCGCACCTGCGTTCAGCTGGCGCGGAAGGATGTGCGTGCTTTTGCCTGTGATATGCTGGAGAATATCCTGCAGGAAATTCCGGTGGAAGACGGGAAGATCATGCTGGATTTCCGGGCGTTTGAGGTGAAGACGGTGCGGCTGGTTTCGGGGAGAGCATGATGGAAGTATTTCTTTGAAAACGGCATGGATGCATGGATGACGGCATGGTTGCGCTTTACAAGTGATTTTAATGAAGATGGGCCATGTGTGGAGGAAACAAAATGGAAAATCAGATTACCGTCTGTGAAGCAGTCACGGAAAGTGATGTTGCAGCTTTTTGGGAGCAGCTTCACACCTATTACAAACGGGATATCTTTCCTGACCCGAATGACAAGGACAGGGAATATTTTCTCAGCGATACGGAATATCGGGCGCATATGCAGAAGATTCACGACAGACCGCAGGACAGGTGCTACTATCTGTTCTTTCGCCGGAATGGACAGAAGATAGGCTTTGCTTTACCGGTGATTTACACTTCTGAAGACGGCAAATGCTTTGTCATGGAATATTGCGTTTATCCGGAATACCGTGGAAACGGTACAGGCAAAAAGTGCGCGCAGGCTCTGTTCAGCTGGGCAAAGGAACACGGCGCGCTCTATGTAGAGCTGAACTATGGAGGGGATGTACGGCGGGAGCATTTTTGGGAGAGCCAGGGATTTGTCAAAAACGGCTTTGACGAGTGGGGTGAGCCGTTGATGATCCTGCCGCCCGAAGATGAAATACCTTTTAACGTAGAAGTTCTCAATGATCCAACCGACTGGCAGCTTTTGAAATTGGAAAACGGTTTCAAAAAAGAAATCGGAGAAGAAACACTGACGGAGGAACAGCAGCAACAGCTTCAGCAGGCTGTCAGAGAAGGCAGGATTACTTTCTTTGCTGCCAGACGTGGCTACCGTGCTGTCGGCATGTGCAGTGTGGCCAGATACTATTCAACCTTTTCCTGCTCGGATACGGGAGTATATGAAGATTTCTACATTGAACCTGTTTTCCGCGGCAGGGGCATTGCCCGGAAGCTGGCGAAGGCGGCACAAATATGGTGTGTGGAAAACGGCATATCGAGTTTAACGGTATGCTGTGCCCCGTGTGATGAAAAAATGTACCAGGCACTTGGATTTGATATTGGCCTGGGAACAACGTTCGCACATGTTATGGTTTGAGCTTCCCGCAGAGAGCAGAATGATGTGATGGCCGTCATCCGGGCGGGAAGGGAAGCCGACATAGAAAAAACGGTGAGCAGCTCACCGTTTTTTCTATATAGACTGTAATATCGTTATCCTTTGATACCCTGCATCTTAATACCCTGTACGAAGTACTTCTGACAGATAAAGAAGATCACCAGAACGGGGATCGTCATGGTCAGGGACACGGCCATCATCTGGCCGATCTTGGTAGTACCCATGGAAGAATTCAGGAACTGCAGGCCGATAGCCACCGTGAATTTCTTCGTGGAATTCAGGTAGATCAACGGCTGATAGAAATCATTCCAGTTAAACACAAGTGACATAACGCCCACGCACATGGAGACGGGCTTTACAGCCGGCAGCATGATATGGATGAAAGTCTGGAAAGAATTGGCTCCGTCTATGGTGGCGGCCTCGTTCAGCTCCTGCGGCAGAGAGAGGAAAAACTGCCGGTAGAGGAAGATATTGTAGGCGCCGCCGCCCAATACGGAAGGAATGATCAGGGGCCAGTAGGTATCCACCATCCCCATCTTGAAATACAACAGGTACTGGGGAATCAGCGTTACCTGGGCCGGCAGCATCATGGTCGCCATCAGGCAGGTATACCAGAATTTGGATCCGGTGGCAGGGAACTTGGCGAAGCCGTAAGCTACCACTGCGGAAGAGAACACCGTCGCGATCGTGTTGATCAGAACGAGGAAGACGGTATTCTTCGTGAACAATCCGAAATCAGCCACTTGCAGGCCATTAGAGAAATTGGAGAGCAGCCATTTTTTCGGAATGAAAGTAGGTGGAAAAGAATAGGCCTCCGCCGTAGATTTAAATGCGGTGGTCAGCATCCAGAAAAACGGGAAAATACATACCACTGCACAGACGATCAGGATAATGTAAGTGATGGTCATACTGATTCGTCTGGCAGTTGTCTTGGACATTTGACGTTTATTCATATCTATACTCCTTTTCTGCGCTGCTATTGTCTCAACCTGTTGAGACTGCGCTTGTATTCCTTTCAGATTGCGGCTTAGTTATCGTAGAATACCCACTTCTTCTGCGTAGCGTTGATGA
Organism: uncultured Lachnospiraceae bacterium; assembly: GCA_947576945.1. Taxonomy (GTDB): domain Bacteria; phylum Bacillota; class Clostridia; order Lachnospirales; family Lachnospiraceae; genus UBA3282. The sequence continues at coordinate 24,040 of CANPTH010000047.1, read as the reverse complement.
TGCCGGTGAAGATCATGATCACGATGAACAGGCACCAGGCGATACAGGAAGCGTAACCCATCTTACCGTATTGGAAGGCATTGCGGAAGATCACCATGGCTACGGTCAGGGTAGAGTCAACAGGGCCGCCGTTGGTCAGGATATACGGCTGATTGAACAGCTGGAAAGCCGAGATCACACCGATGACCAGGTTGAAGAAGATGGTTGGCGTGGACAGCGGCAGGGTGATCGCAAATACCTGTCTGATTGTGCTGGCGCCGTCGATCTGGGCGCTCTCATAATAAGAGTCGGGGATATCCTGGATGCCGGCCAGCATGATCAGGATCTGGTTACCTAACGACCACAGTGACATAACCACGATACAGCCCAGCGCCAGACGCTTGTCGCCCAGCCAGTTGGGACCTGTAATACCGAACAGGGAAAGGACATAGTTGATGATGCCGTAAGTACCGTTAAAGATCCATCCCCAGAGGATCGTCACCGCAACACCGGAAGTGATGTAGGGCATATAGAATACGGTACGCCAGAAGCCTAAGAGCTTTACTTTGCGGCTCAGGAGCCAGCCGAGGAAGAAGGAAAGGATCAGGCTTAAAGGCACATACATCAGCACATAGCAGATCGTATTGCGAAAGGCTGCCTTAAATTGTACATCCACGGTGAAAGCCTGGATAAAGTTGTTTAACCCTATAAAATTCCCTTTACCGCTGAAATCGGAGTCTGTGAAAGCCAGCGAAAGAGACTTTAACATCGGATAAACGGTCAGGACGATAAAGAACAGCAGCCACGGTGATATGTACAGATAAAAGTTAATAGTATTCCGTCTCTGAATACCGGACATTTTTTTCTTCTTTTTACTCATACTACTCATAGTTACCTCCTCGAAAATATGCCGTAAAAACGTAATAGATTAAAAAATGCAGAGGAGAACACTCCCCTCTGCATTCGATTCTTATAAACCCCCGTCCCTCAGCAAAACTGCCGGGTAGTCGCAGACCGGTTTCTTAGTTGTTGAAAGAATAACCGGAGAATTCTGCTTCGATCTGAGGAGCATATTGATCTACTACTGCCTGAGGATCCTGGTTATCCAGAAGAACCGCTTCGATCATGGAAGTCCAGATATTACCGGAGGAGGCAAGCGTGCCGCCGAAAGGATTCAGGTGTGTGTTACCCATATGCTCAACGTAATAGCTGTTATCAAGACCTTCGCCCTTGAAGGTGATACTGCCGTAGTAAGTTTCAGCCACATTTTTGTTGGAAGGCATACCTGCGATTGCAGTCTGTTTCGCCATTTCATCGTTGGCGTAAGCGCTTTCTTTCAGGAACTGCCATCCGGCATCGGGATTCTTACTGGTAGCTGTGATAGCCCATCCGGTAGCGTACTGTACGTTGATTTCATTGCCGTTCTTGTCGCTGGGCATCGGGCAGAAGCCGATGTTGATACCGTTCTCGTCTGCATCATTGGTAACAGTGATGGTCTCGAAACCGCCGCAGGGATACATAGCGCATTTGCCGGATACGAAAAGTGTCTCGGCGGGAATGGTCTCCAATGCGGTATCGTTGGGAACAATACCCTTATCGATCAGGTCTTTATACAGGGTGAGTGATTCTACGATCTCTGGATCCCCCATCTTGGAAGTGCTCAGGTCATCCGTGTAAGGAACACCGCCGCATGCGAAAGGCATCATATTGTTCATTACCCAGTGCTTTGCAAGACCGTAAGTCTGATTAGCGCCTTCGCCGCCTACGAAAGACTGTCCCCAGTCAGCCAGATCCGAAAGGGTCCAGCCGGCTTCCGGAACCGGAACGCCTGCAGCTTCAAACATGTCTTTGTTATAAGCCATTACAAAGCAGTTTGCAAGGAGAGGGAATCCCTCCAGCTTTCCGTCTGTATCGTAATAACCATCGATAATACCGTCTACCAGCACATCATCCAGATTAACGCCGTCTGCTTCCACATAGGGATTCAGATCGATGTAGTAATCGGTGTTCATGCCGTAATAGTCGGGACTCATCTGCATAACGTCGCCGGCAGAACCGGAAGCCAGTGCAGCAGATGCTTTCTGATCCCAAACACTGTCAGCGGTAGGAATGATGGTGTAGGTAACATCCAGTTCAGGATGCTCCGCCACAAATATTTCGAGTGCGCCCTCTCTTGACTTTGCTTCGTCGTCTGCACCCCAGGCCCAGATGTCCAGAGCGCCGGAAAGTTCAGCAGAAGGCGCTGCAGCCTCCGTATTGCCGGAATCTTCCGTGCTGCCTTCTGCGGGAGCCGATTCTGTGCCTGCAGAATCTGCATTGTCAGCTGCGGGAGCAGAGTCGCCGCCGCCACATCCAGCCAGTGCAGCGGTCATTGTGGAACATAGTAAGAGCGCAAAGGCTTTTTTGGATACTTTTTTCATGATAATCCTCTCCTTTTCTTTGATTTAGACGGGACATGCGTAAAAATGCCCAAACATCGACTTATATAATAAGCGTGTTTGGGCATTTTATCTACAAATGAATTTGCTTGATTTTAGTCTTATTTTGCACGGGCTTTCAGTGGCGGGAGGCGCGGTAGACCAGGGGTGTACAGTTGGTGATCTTCTTAAAGATCCGGTTAAAGTAGCTGACGGAGCCGAAGTTCAGGAGCGCGGAGATCTCCGTCACTGACATATTTGAATTCTGTAATAATTCCTGTGCACGACGGACTCGGATCATATTGCAGAAATCTACATAGGAGTAACCCAGCATCAGCTTAAAGGAACGGCAGAAGTTGGAATAACTCATGTGGGTGAAGGCCGCGGCTTCCTCCATGGAGAGCTTTTCTTCCGGGTGTGTGACCAGACGGTTGATCAATACCTGCATTTCCTCCAGATGGACGGAGAGCGTGTCGGTGTATTCCGGCCGGATCAGTCCGTCATCGAACAGGCAGGAAAGCAGAGAAAGGGTGTGGGCATTTAACCGCAGATTCTCGGAAAAAGGGTATTCGGTGATTTCGTTTGTGCCTGCAGGCACAGGAAGAGAGAAGCTTGGTACATCCGCCAGCAGTTTCTGCATACATTCCCAGGCGGATGAACCTTCCTGCAGTTTGACGATACCCTGCTGCTGCAGTTCTCCGGCAGGCAGCAGAACGCCTTCCTGGCTGTTATTGAGAAGATTCAGGAGTTTGTGGGAAAATTGCAGGATCAGATGACTCCTACGTCTGTCGTTCGAAATAGAATGTACTGAAAGGGGAGGATGAAAGATCAGGGAGCCTGGCACAGCATCTACCAGCCTGCCGTCGAACTCGAACCGACAGGTGCCTTACAGAGTATAATCTATCTCATAGAATAAATGACAGTGGGAAGGGAAAGTGAAACGGGTGTCAGAATTCGAGGTGGGGGGGGGTAAAATCGTGCATGTAGATTACGCCGCTGACATTCAGTTTATGCGGGTCGCCCCCTGCATGATAAGTTTCCTGATATAACATAATACTGCCTCCCATTAATATTTAGGAAAAACAACCTTCCGCTTATTCGAGTTCGCGCAGCGAATCTCGCAAACATGCTATGCTTGTTTTGTTAATCTTGCGGAGCAAATTTACTTTTTTTATTGTAGCAGTATATAGAAAACGTGTCCAGCAAAAAAGGACTAAAACCGGACAAGATCGTAACTATATAAAAAGTCCTGCTTTGACTATTCTGAATAATGAGAGAATTTGCCGGAGTCTGCGGAGACGGTGCAGCTTTAGTCTGCCCCGGGGGAATGCAGGACGGCAAAGCAACTGATCGAGGACAAAGGAGGTATAAATTAATGGGTAAGGTACGTTTTATGGTGGATGCCGCGGCGCCAAGGCAGCGTCTGCCGCATTTCTGGGAAAAATGTGTAGGCTCCTGTCATGGCTACACGGCGCTGCGGGAGGACTACCGGGAGCAGCTGAAGAAGGCGAAGGAGGAGCTGGGCTTTCAGTATGTAAGATTTCACGGCATTCTGGACGACGATATGTGCGTGGTACAGGAGACGGAGCCGGGGAAATACACCTATAATTTCTTCAATATCGACAACGTTTTTGATTTTCTGCTGCGCATCGGGATGAAGCCTTTCCTGGAGATCGGTTTTATGCCAACGCCGTTTGCATCCGGTGAGAAGACCTGTTTCCATTATAAGGGGAATATCACGCCGCCCAAAGACTATCAGGCGTGGGATACCTTTATCACCGCCATGATCCGGCATTTTGTGGAGCGATATGGGCTGGCGGAAGTGCGGCAGTGGTTCTTTGAGGTGTGGAACGAGCCGAATCTGCAGTTCTTCTTTAACGGCACGCAGGATGACTATTTCACGCTCTACGAGCATACGGCAAGGGCCATCAAAGCGGTGGACGGCTGTCTGCAGGTGGGCGGCCCGGCGACGGCCTTAAATGCGTGGGTGCCGGAGCTGATCGCCTACTGCAGAGCGCATGAGGCGCCGCTTGACTTTATCTCGACCCATCATTACCCGACGGATGATCCGCTCTGGAACAGCGGTATGAGCGTGGAAGACTTTTTTGCGGAAATGATGGAGAAGGAGCGGGCAGGAGAAAAGGATGCCAGAAAGAAGGCGCAGACTTATGGAAGAGGCGTCCTGCAGAAGATGACGGCGAAGACAAAGGCGCAGGCGGAAGAATATCCGCTCTACTATACGGAATGGAATACTTCGGCCATCCTGCCCGATGAATGTCATGACTATCCGTACAGCGCGGCCCTTGTAACCAAGACGATCCTGGATAATATCGGGTATGTGGAGGCTTATTCCTTCTGGACGTTTACGGATATCTTCGAGGAACATCCCCAGCACAGGGGAGAATTCCACGGCGGCTTCGGCCTGCAGACGCTGCACGGCATTCCAAAACCCACCTACCGGGCCTTCGAGCTGCTTCATCAGCTGGGGAATGAGCGCTATCCCAGACCGGAGGAGCAGGGCAACGTGGGCATGCTGGCCGCTTCCGGCAAAGACGGCGGCCTGTGTGTGATCGTGTACAACCAGCAGGTACCGGATGAGCCTTCCGGAGAGGAACAGGTTGAACTGACGGTGGAGCACGTTAGCGCTTCCGGCGCGGTTATCTGCCGGGTGGACGAGGAACATGCCAACCCGCGGAAACTGTGGGATGAGATGGGATGTCCTGACTATCCCGATGCACAGCAGATGGACAGGCTGTATCTGGCTTCCCGTCTCGAGGAGGAGCCGCTTACGGTGACGCAGACGCAGAAGGGCGTTCAGGTATCCTTTGCACTGCCGAAGGATGGCGTCGCATTGATCCGGATACGGTAAAACAGGAGCATGGCGGAGGAGAGACTTTGATCGAAGTAAAAGAACTGACCAAATATTATGGGGAACATCTGGCGGTGGATCACCTCACTTTTTCCGTGAAGGAAGGAGAGGTGCTGGGCTTTCTGGGGCCTAACGGGGCGGGGAAGTCCACCACCATGAATATGCTTACCGGTTATCTCTCGGCCTCTTCCGGACAGATTCACATCAACGGTGTGGATCTGTCCGAAAACCCGCTGGAGGCAAAGCGAAACATCGGTTATCTGCCGGAACTGCCGCCGTTATATATGGATATGACGGTGCAGGAGTACCTGAAATTCATGTACCGTCTGAAAAAGGTGCAGGGAAAAGAAAAGCGGGAGGAGCATATCGCGGCGATCTGTGAACAGGTGAAACTTACGGATGTGAGAGGACGGCTGATCAGGCATCTTTCCAAAGGCTATCGCCAGCGGGTGGGGATCGCACAGGCCCTGATCGGGGATCCGGGCATCCTGATCCTGGACGAACCCACGGTGGGACTGGACCCGAACCAGATTCTGGAGATCCGCAGTCTGATCGAAAAGCTGGGCAAAAAGCACACGGTGATCCTTTCCTCGCACATCATGCAGGAGATTCAGGCGGTGTGCGACAGGATTCTGATCTTATGCGAGGGCAGGCTTGCCGCGTATGATACGAAGGAAAATCTGACCAGACAGGACGGGCAGGAGAAGAGCCTGGAAGAAATCTTCTTCCGTCTTACGGTGGGCAGAGATTTTTGAAATTATACATTTAAGAAGGAGGCAGGATTAAAACAATGACAGCGGTTTACGGAAAGGAATTGTCCGCGTACTTTAAAAACCCCCAGGGTTATATCTGTCTGGCGGTGTATTATCTGCTGAGCGGGCAGTTTTTCTTGATGCAGCTTGGTTATGTGGGGACCAATGATATCTCCGGGATCTTCGGCAACATGTATGTGGTGGCGGCTCTGACGCTGCCGCTTCTTACGATGCGTCTGTTTGCGGAGGAGCGGCGCCAGCACACGGATCAGGCGCTTTTTACGGCGCCGGTCACGCTGGGGGAGATCGTGTGGGGAAAATATCTGGCGGCGTTTACACTGTATATGACCGGCGTTATGGTATGCGTGGTCTATTTTGCTCTGATCAGCGTCTTTTCCGCACCGCTTTGGAATCTTTTCTTCGGCAATTTCCTCGGTATCGTGCTGCTGGGGGCGGCGCTCGTGAGCATCGGGCTTCTGGTCTCCGCGCTGACGGACAGCCAGGTGCTGGCGGCAGTGGGCACCTTCGGCTGTATGGTGTTCCTTATGCTGCTTGACGGCATCGGCGGCGTGCTGCCGTCTGCCCTTTCTTTTCTGGAAAAGCCGCTGCTGGCGCTGTCCTTCTCGGGACGCTACAGCGATTTTACAGCGGGGATCCTGAAAGTGCCGCACGTGCTGTTCTTCGTCAGTGTGGTGCTTGTGTTTAATTTTCTTACGATCCGTGTGCTGGACAGGGGCCGCTTTGTGGCAGACAAAAGGGTGAAGAGCGCAGGGCTGTCCGTGCTGGTGACAGTGGTCTTCCTGGGGGTAGTGATCCTGGCAAACGTGGTGGTATCCATGCTTTTGGATCGGTTGCCGTCCATCGACCTGACGGACAACAATATCTACCAGCTGACGGAAGATTCGGTGCGGGTGATCGAGCCGTTGGATGGGCAGGTGGAACTGCTCGTCTGCTATGGGGAGGAGGAATTGAAGAGCACGGAGTACGGGCGGCAGACTTACGAGATCCTCAAAGGTTACGGCAGGCTGAATGACGGAATCACCCTGCGGTTTGTGGATCTTCTGCGGGAGCCGGAGCTGTCGGCGCAGTACGGGGATTACGGAGTGACCAACGGCAGCATCGTGATCCGCTCGCAGGACAGGGTCAAGGTGGTGAGCCTGAATGACTGTATCGAGACGGAGGTGGACTACTCAAGCTATACTTATCTGTACAAGTCGCGGGCGGAGCAGGTTCTTACGTCGGGCATTCTGTATGTGACGGACGAATCTGTCATCAAGGCGAGCATCCTCACTGGTCACGCCGAAGTGGGATGCAGGGATATGGTCAACTACCTGCAGGAAAATAACTATATGGTTCTGGAGCAGAACATCTCCACGGAGGAGATCGACCCGCAGGCGCAGCTGGTATTTCTGCTGGCGCCTACCACGGACTATGCGCCGGAGGAGCTTGAGAAGCTGGACCGCTTTCTGGACAATGAGGGGATGTTCGGCAAGACGCTGATCTATGTGGCCTCCCATGAACAGCCTGCACTGCCGGGGCTTCAGAGTTTCCTTGCAGAGTGGGGAATCGGCGTGGGGGCAGGCCTGATCGTGGAGACGGAGCCCACAAATGTGTACGATCAGCAGGGATTTATGTTCGGCGCGCTTTACGGGGAAGCGGCCGCGCCTTATCTGGAGCAGATGAAGAACCCGTCGATGCCTTTCCTTGGCTACTATTGCAGGCCCCTGTCTGTTCTGTGGGAGGAGAAGGACAACAGAAGCGCAGCCTATCTTCTCGGCACGGGACAATCCTGCACGCTGTATTCGCTGGGAGAAGAGCATTTTGATCCGGCGGCGCAGGATAAAGGGGCTTACGGGATTGCCGTTCTGGGTGACAGATTAAAATATGTGGGCACGGAAGAACGCCGCTCCTATGTGGCGGCCTTTGGCTCGGCGGCCATGTTTTCCTCTTCGCAGATCGTGAGCGACAATTTCGGGAACAAGGATTTCACCGTGGGTCTGATCAACACGCTGGCCGGTAAGCAAAACGGCATCAGCATCCCAAGCGTGGGATTTACCTATGAAAAGCTGCAGCTTACCAGATCCCAATACACGGCGGTATCGGTGGCGCTGGGGACGCTGCTCCCGGCAGCAGTATTTGTGGCCGGCATCGTGATGTGGCTGCGCAGGAGGCGTTTGTGATGAGAGAGAGAAAGAAACTTCTGGTAGTTCTTGGCGCAGCCTTTGTCTGCCTGCTGGGTGTCTGGGGGCTGCTACTGTTGACGGAGGATGGGAGCGCCGGCGGGGCACGTGGGGAAACGGGAGAGAACATTAATGCTGCGGCGGAGAACGGAACGGAATACGGTATAGAAGGCAATGCAGAAACCGGCGTGACGGGCAGTGCTATAAACGGTACGGGAAATGAGGCGGAATCTGCAGATACCGGGACGGAGGATAGTGTCTGCGTTCTCTCGGAGTTTACACCGGATGAGGTGGAACGGATCGAGATTCGGAACGAGGAAGCGGATTATGTGATTATTCCGGCAGATGCAGCCGCCGGAGAAAATCTCGCAGCGCCGGGGTTTATGCTTGCCGGTTATGAGAATTACAGACAGGACAGGGAAGCGCTGGATTCAACGGTACGACTCCTCTCCTCTGTGTCGGCGACGCAGATTTATGAACGGGATTTTGACAAAGAGAAGTTCGGTCTGGAGAACCCGGCAGCCACGGTGGAGATCTCCGGTAAAGGAGAGGCAATTACCTTTTATCTGGGCAGCTGGAATGAGAGCGCAGCCGTCTGGTACGTGATGAAAGAAGGGGAAGAAGGGCTGTATTGTGTAAGCAAGGGCATCGGCGACCGCATGGTACAGACGCCCTTGGCTCTGTTTGACATGACGTTGATCCCGGCTTTTGATGCCGAATCGGAGGAGATGACGGAGCGCCTGACAAGGATTCTGGTGGAACGGCCGGATCTGGAGGAGCCGTTGGAGATCGTGGCTTCCAACGGAACGGTTGACGCCTACACTTCGCCTTATGAACTGGTCAGTCCGGTTCATGTGAAGACTTCCCTGAAAGCGGTGCGGGAACAGATCGGTTCCCTGTTCGGACTTTCTGCACAAAGGGCGGCGGGTACATACGATGCAAATGAGGCTTCCGCGTATGGACTGGATCGCCCGTCCATGGTGATGACGATTGAGCATGACGACAGGGAGCTGACGCTGACTGTCGGCGGCAGAACCGGGGAGCAGGAGAGCGAAGAGAGATATTTAATCTGTTCGGATTCGGACTTATTGTTTATAATAGAGGAAAGCAGAATGCCCCTGTTTGAGGCGACGGTGGACGACCTGTTCTTCAGAATGGCGCTCCTGCCGAAGATCGACCAGATCAGGGAGGTTTCTTTGAATTTGCGGGGAGAGGAATATCTTTTTGCGCTGACATATGAAGATGTGCAATCCGGCGCCTCTGCGACAAAGGCGGATCCAGGAACCGGCGAAGAGAAGAGCAAAGAGACAGAAGCCGACGACAGGAAGAACGGAGACGGCAAGAACGAGACAGCGGCCGGCGACAGCAAGAACAAGGCAGCGGCCGGAGAGGAAACCCTGCGGGTAACGCTTGACGGTGAGGAGCTGGATGCCGATCTGTTTCGTACCTTCTATTCGTTCCTGCTGGAGGTGGACATCGAGCAGATCAACAGGGACAGCCACGGGGGAGAGCCGGAGATGGTTCTGGAATACCGCCGCCTGGACGGCAAAACCGACAGGCTGGAAGTGTACCGGCTGGCGGATGCAAGGCGGATGGGTATCGTGGTGAATGGGGAAGCCAGCTTCGAGGGGCGGATTGCCTATCTGGATAAACTGCAGACGGAGCTTTCCCATCTGCTGGCGGGCGAGAAGATTGATACGAACTGGTAACAGAGAAGTAAATTAATTTGCAATTACGAAAGGAGTATGGCAGAATATGAGCGTAACCTTACAAAATCCACTATTACCGGGATTTTATCCCGATCCCTCCATCTGCAGGGTGGGGGATGATTTCTATATGGTGACTTCTTCCTTTTCTTATTATCCGGGAGTCCCCATTTTCCACAGCCGGGATCTGGCACACTGGGAGCAGATAGGGCATGTGTTGGACCGGCCGGAGCAGCTGCCCTTGGATCCGTATGCGATCTCCGGAGGCATTTTTGCACCGACGATCCGTTATCATGAGGGCCTTTTTTACATGATCACCACCAATGTAAATCATGGCGGCAACTTTATCGTGACTGCAAAGAAGCCGGAAGGGCCGTGGTCTGACCCGCATTGGATCGCAGGTGCGGAGGGCATTGACCCGTCTCTGTTCTGGGATGACGACGGCAGGGCTTACTATACGGGAACCTGCGGCGGCGGGCCGGGAGAGCGGCAGATGATCTGGCTGTCACAGATCGATCTGGTGAAGTTTGAGCTGGTAGGCGAGAAAACGAAGATCTGGGGCGGCGCCATGGAGAATGCCGCGTGGCCGGAGGCGCCTCATCTGTACAAGGTGAACGGATATTATTATCTGATGATCGCGGAAGGTGGAACGGAGCATTTCCATTCGGAGACCATTGCCAGAGCAAAGCAGATCACGGGTCCTTACGAGAGCTATCGGGGCAATCCGATCCTGACGCAGCGCCATCTGGGGATGAAGGCGGCTATCGCGAATACGGGACATGCGGATCTGGTGGAGCTGAAGGACGGTTCCTGGTACATTGTCTTTCTGGCGTCCAGACCTTACGGCGGATATCATAAGAATCTGGGCAGAGAGACTTTCATCGCGCCGGTGGCGTGGGAGGAAGGCTGGCCCATCGTCAGCCCGGGCACAGGCCGGATCGAGTTTACCTATGAGGGGCCGGATCTGCCGGAGTTCGCTGTCGAGTCCGTGCCGGAGAAGGACGATTTTGACGGGGAGCAGCTGGGATACCAGTGGAATTTCCTCGGCACGCCGGACGCTCATACATACAGGCTGGAGGACGGCTGTCTGAAACTGAAATTATATGATAAGTCCATGGGACAGGGCATGACGGTGAAAGGAGCAGACGCGCGCTCTGTACGGCATGAGCCGCAGAGTACGGGATTCCTGGGCAGAAGGCAGCAGCATATGTCTTTCGAGGCCAGAGCGAAGCTGTGCTTTACCCCGCAGGAGAGACAGACTGCGGGCATGGTGGTACTGCAGAATGATTACCAGCAGCTGAGAGTGGAAGTGGGGCTGAACGGGGAAGGCAGGCAGGTGGCAAGGGCAGTCAGCGGTTACACTTCTAAGGATGCTTCCCTTCTGCACAAGGATATGGTGGGAGAATATCGGGAAGAGCTTCTGGGAGAAATGATCTGGGAACAGACGAAGACTGAGCTGGTCATCCGGGCCGACGGGCAGGATTTTACGCTGGCAGTGGCCGGGGAAGACGGACAGGAGCAGATTCTTGCCGGGCAGGTCGACGGCAGTTTTCTCGGCAGTGAGACGGCAGGCGGCTTCGTGGGAGCTTATGTGGGCATGTTCGCCAGCGGCAACGGGAAGGCATATGAGGAGTACGCGTCGTTTGACTGGTTCAGTTATTGCGGCAGAGATTAAGGTTGATTAGACTGGGAATTTGTGACGTTTCGGAATAGAGAAAAGTGGAAGGAAAGGATTACAGGATGAAAGTATTATCACAGGTGGAGAATCGTAACGGTCAAAAGGTATTGATGGTGGACGGAAAGCCTTTTATCATGCTGGCGGGGGAAGTGCATAATTCCAATTCTTCTTCGGTTGCGTATATGGAAGGCGTGTATGATCAGGCGGATGCGCTGGGTATGAATTGCCTGCTGCTTCCGATGACATGGGAACTGGTGGAGCCGGAGGAAGGGGTTTTTGACTTTTCCCTGATGGATGGGCTGATCATGCAGGCCAGGGCACGGGGAAAGAAACTTGCTTTTCTCTGGTTTGGCGCCTGGAAGAATGCGCAGTGTTATTATGCGCCGGCCTGGGTGAAGACGGATACGGAACGCTTCCGGCGGGCGCAGATGGAGAAGGGTAAGAATTTCGTGAATCTGAAGAATTTTTATCAGATGCCGTATACGACACTGTCTTATCTGTGCGATGCCACGAGAGAGGCTGACGCAAGGGCCTTTGCCCGTCTGATGCGGCATCTGCAGGAAGTGGACGGGGAGGCCTGTACCGTGGTGGCGGTGCAGGTAGAGAACGAGACGGGCGTGATGGGCAATGCCAGAGAGATGTCCGATGATGCGGATGCGCTCTTTGCGGCGGAAGTTCCGCAGGCGTTTGTGGATTACATGAAAGAAAACGTGCAGGACATGGCGCCGGATGTGGCGGAGGCCGTGCGGCAGGGCGCGGACAGCGGCAGCTGGGAGGCAGTATTCGGAGAATGCGCGGGAGAGATTTTCAGCGCTTATCATATCGCTTCCTACGTGAATGCGGTGGCGGCCGCAGGCAAAGCGGAATATCCGCTTCCCATGACCGTAAACTGCTGGCTGGATAAGGGCGAGGAGCCGGGCATGTATCCCAGCGGCGGCCCGGTGTCGCGGATGATGGAAGTGTGGCAGTATTGTGCGCCGCAGATCGACGTGATTGCGCCGGATATTTATGTGCCGGATTTCCCGGGTATTTGTGACGCATATGTCAAAAGGGGCAATCCGCTGTTCATTCCGGAATGCGCCACACACAGTTATGCGGGCGTGCGGCAGGCATATGCGGTGGGCCATTACCATGCCATGTGCTATGCGCCCTTCGGATTTGAGGATATCGGAAAGCCTTTTAATGCGCAGCAGGGAGCGTTGTTTGGCATGGATGTGAGCGATCCGGCGCTGAAAACGCCGCAGAGTGTGGAGGAATATTACTGGTTTACCCATAACCTGCAGGAGATGATGCCGCTTCTGGGCGACAGATACGGAACCGGGGATCTGCAGGCGGTGTCCGGCGAGCGAAAAGAAGAGAATGAGATGCTCTTTGGCTCCTTCGGCTTCCGGGTTAATCTGGAGGATCCGGCGATTGCGGACAGGCGGGGTGTGTGTCTGATCGTAAAGGAGACGGAAGACACCTTCTATGTTATGATCCATGCGGCCAGGCTGCTGCCCTTTTCTACGGATGAGAAGAAACCGTATGTAGATTTACTGCTGCTGGAAGAGGGGCAGTTTGAGGACGGCGTATGGAAAGCCGGGCGCAGATTCAACGGGGACGAGGCCACCAGCCTGTGGTATGAGGAACCGACACTTTTGAAGGTGAGGTTGTTTGCCTACGCGTAAAGCGGACAAAGGCTGAATAAATTCTCTGAAGTGCAGAACGCTTCGGAATGAAAGGAAAAATAAGATAAAAGAGGATGGATTTGTTATGGAGCTGTTAAGTTACACAAGACAACCGAAAGAAGATATCATATATGGCGGCAGGATGGCGTACAGTATGCATCTTGCCTATCGGGGTGAGGACGGAAAGTTCCGGCCCTTTCACCACAATGAAGGCCTTCTGTATGCCAGGGCGCTGCAGAATCCGGAGGACGGCACTTTAGATGCCAGATGCCTGAAGAAACCGTGGCTTTTTGAACTGTCCAGGGCAAGCCAGACAGGCTACGGAATCTTGGCTGTGCGCACCGACGGCGAGGGCGAACCGGATGCGTCCAGTCAGGGATGTGTGCTTTTCTTTGTCAGCCGGGATCTGGTTCACTATGAGGAGAAGGGACTGTGCCGTCTGCAGGAATCAGGAGAGATTGCGGAGGTGCGCTGCAGCTTTGATGCGGAAAAACAGGCTTACAGAATCTGCTGGCAGACAGAGGGCGGGCAGTGGATGGAAGGTGTGGCTGCTTTGCAGAAGGATGCGGGGAAAGAAGCGCCGGCGGCCATGCAGCTGGATCCTGCTTCCGTCAGGGAAACTGCGGAGCCGGGAATTCCTGCGCCGGCGTTTACGGCAGAGGAGCTGGAACTGGTGGAGGGCGTCGTGCCCGGCAATACGGTTGCCGTTCCCGAGGCGGAAGGAGAGTATCTGTTGAAAAAGCTGCTGCCGCCGGTCTGTGTCGGTATGGCGTTATCCAAGGAAGGGCCGTTCCGGTCCGTGGAGGAGCTTAAGGACGTGAAGGCGGTGGCTTCCTACAGCGACGGGACGACGGTTGTTCGTAAGATCGACTGGGAAGAGCCTTCAGAGAAAGAAGCCCATGTAGTACGGGGCAGAGTGCACCAGGAACATTTCCCGGCGCCTTTTGCAGAACACCGGGCGGATCCGGTGTGCATGTACCGGGACGGAAAATATTATTTTATTGCCACCAACGATGCGGATAACAATCACACGCTCTATATGCGCTGTGCCGATACCCTGGAAGGGATCCTGACGGCCAGGGAAGAGCTTTTCCTGGATTCGGAGACTTATCCGGGCATCGGCGGGTTGTTATGGGCGCCGGAATTTCATGAAGTGGACGGACAGCTGTATGTGTTCCATGCTGCCACTTCCGGTGAATTCTATCATGAGGAATCCCGGGTGCGGAAGCTGCGGGAAGGCGGCGATCCGATCTGTAAGGAGGACTGGTCGGCGCCGGTCATGGTAGTGAAGAAAGACGGTTCACCGTTGTGTGAAGAAGGCAAGGTGATCTCTCTGGATATGACTACCATTTCCTATGAAGGCAAAACATATGTCATGTGGTCCCAGCGGCAGTTCCTGCCGGTAGACCAGGGCGCGTGGCTGTATCTGGCGCAGATTGACGAGAAGGAGCCATGGAAACTGGTAACCGATCCGGTGTGCATTGCAAAGCCGGAGTATGGCTGGGAGAACAATCATACTTATGTGGTGGAAGGGCCTTACGCGTTGGAGAGGGACGGTCAGCTGATGATCACTTATGCGGCGGCAGCGATCGACGCCACCTACACGGTGGGACTGTTAAAGCCTGAGATGGGCAGCGATATCCTGAATCCGGATAACTGGCGCAAGAGCAATTACCCGCTGATGTCTTCCGCTTCCGTAGAAGGTGAGTACGGCACCGGTCATAATTCCTACCTGACCGACGAAAATGGGTTGGTATGGAATTTCTATCATATGCGGGAAGATGTGGATGGACCACGGTCCTCTGCCGCACGCAGGACACATTTTGATATTGACGGAGAGCCGATGCTGGATGTAACGGAGGAGATAGATCTGCCGGAGGCATTCCGGACTGTGGAGGTACGGCTCGGCTGATGCGCGCAGGATCAGGTTTTGTTGTTTGTAATTTCTTCTGTTACGTGATAAGATGGGAAATGACAGGAAAGCCGAAGGCTGAGCTGTTATGAAACAGCAGTGGAAAGGAAATACATGTGATTGCATCGTGAGCGGTGAAATGTTATATTCTACTGGTAAGGACGGGAATATTTGGGAGAAGCATAAGAATGATTACGATAAAGGAAATTGCCAGGGAATGTAATGTTTCGCCGACGACCGTGTCGAATATTTTGAACGGCAAACCCAAAGTCAGTCAGGAGACGAAAGAAAGAGTGCTCGAGACTGTCAACAGACTGGGGTACAGGCCGAATTACATTGCGCAGGGCCTGCGGAACCAGAAGACAAAGATGATCGGCATTATAGCGGAGGATATCGCACAGTTTACGACGCCCGAGATCGTGGAGGGTATTATGAGCTACTGCGAAGAGAACGGCTATCGTTCTATTGTTAAGAACCTTCGTCTTTATGCCAGGTGGAGTGATTCCTGGTACAACAAAGAATCGGACTATCACGCTATACTGGAGCCGGCCATCAGGGAACTGACTTCGATTATGGTGGACGGGATCATCTATATTGCCGGACATGCCCGGGTGATACACTGTTTTCCGGAGAACTTTTCCACGCCGGCTGTGATGACATATGCCTTTGACAGCAATCCGGAGATACCGTCTGTGGGGATTGATGACCAGGGGTCGGCATACGAGATGGTGCAGTATCTTATTTCCAAGGGACATCGTAAGATCGGCGTCATCGGCGGGAAAGCGGATAATATTCATACGCAACAGAGACTTTTGGGGTATCAGAAAGCATTGTTCGAACATCAGATATTGTACAATCCGGCATGGATCCGATATGCTGCGTGGGATGAAGCGAGCGCTTATCCGGAAGCGCAGGAACTTCTGAAGACGGAAGTGACGGCAGTTTTCTGCATGGCGGACAGAATGGCGGGCGGACTTTACCGTTGTCTGAATGAGAGGGGCAAACGGGCGGGGGCAGATCTGGCGGTGGTAGGATTTGACGGTCAGGAAATCTCAGAGTACTTTATTCCCGGATTGACCACCATGGCGCTGCCGCTCCGGAAGATCGGCCATGTATCGGCCAGGGTGCTGCTTAAACAGATAGAAGGCGGAGGAGACGATCTGCATCAGGAGCACAAGGCGGAGAAGATCCTGATCCCCTGCACTTTTATAGAGCGTGAATCCGTACATCAGATTTAAGGAATGTCAGCTGGGACAGTAAAATGTTTCAGCTGATTTTTTTGTGTCGGTTGTCGGACGCATGGCCATTCATGCTGTGAAAGTCATAGACTTTCCTGGCAAGTACAACTGTGATTGACAAAAAAACAATAGAACCATATAATGATTCCATAGTGGTAAAACGTTAAACAAAAAAGGGAAGGGGTGGAAGATATGAAGCTTCATATTAATGAAAACCAGAAAAAAGGGGTAATAGCGCCGGAGATTTACGGACATTTCAGCGAGCATCTGGGGAGGTGCATCTATGACGGCCTGTATGTGGGGGAGACGTCTGAGATTCCCAATGAAAAGGGGATGAGAAGCGACGTGGTCGAGGCGCTTAAAGAAATCAATATTCCTGTACTGCGCTGGCCCGGGGGATGCTTTGCGGACGAATACCACTGGAAGGACGGGATCGGGCCGAAGGATCAGAGGAAGAAGATGGTCAATACCCACTGGGGCGGTACGACGGAGGACAACAGTTTCGGAACCCATGAGTATTTTGAGTTGTGCCGGCAGTTAGGCTGTAAGACCTATGTATGCGGCAACGTGGGCAGCGGTTCGGTCCAGGAGATGAGCGAGTGGGTAGAATATATGACCTTCGACGGCGTGTCTCCGATGGCGGATCTTCGAAAGCAGAACGGTCATGAACAGGCGTGGAAGCTGGATTACTTCGGAGTCGGCAATGAGAACTGGGGCTGCGGCGGCAATATGACGCCGGACCATTATGCGCATCTGTACCGCAGATACCAGACTTATGTGAGGAATTATCATAAAGACCGGCCAGTCTTCAAGATCTGCGGCGGTGCGGATGCTGCGGATTATGAGTGGACGGATACCGTGCTGCATGAGTGCTTCCGCAATCCGGCGCCGGAGAGTGCGCATGGCTTTATGGACGGACTTTCCGTGCACTATTATGTGGGTGTGGAAAAGGGAGAGCATAAAGGGAGCGCCACGCAGTTCAGTGAAGAAGAATGGAATGCCACTTTAAAGCGTGCACTGGGGATGGAAGAACTGATCAGAAGGCACGGCGCGATCATGGACCAGTATGATCCTGATAAGAAAATCGGGATGATCATTGACGAGTGGGGATGCTGGCATGATGTGGAAGTCGGCACGAATCCGGGCTTTCTCTATCAACAGAATACAATGCGAGATGCCG
Source organism: uncultured Lachnospiraceae bacterium (assembly GCA_947576945.1). Taxonomy (GTDB): domain Bacteria; phylum Bacillota; class Clostridia; order Lachnospirales; family Lachnospiraceae; genus UBA3282. The sequence goes on along the minus strand of CANPTH010000047.1, from coordinate 6,462 downwards.
TAGTGGCGGGCGCTACCCTGAATATTTTCAATAAACACTGCGACCGCGTGAAGATGGCCTGCATTGCACAGATTGTAAATGTTCTGCAGTCGGTGGTTCTGACGGAAGGCAGCCGTATGCTGCTGACGCCTACCTATCATGTATTTCATATGTATAAGCGCCACCAGGGGGCGGAATTGATCGGGAGTTATCTGGAGGAAGAAGGGAACGACAGCTCCGTGCAGGAATCGGTGTCCATCGACCGGGACGGCGTTGTGACGGTGACGCTCACGAACTATTCCCTGCAGGAGTCTCAGGATCTGCAGATAGTGTTTGAGGAGAGAAAGCCAGCGGACGTCAAAGGGTACATAGTGCAGGGCGCCATGAACGCTTACAACACGTTTGACCAGCCTGAGAACGTTGTGGAAGAGGAATTTACGGAGTTTACCCTGGAGGATCGTGGATTGTCTTTTGTGATCCCGCCGCGCAGCGTGATGATGTTCAGGATCGGGGAGTAATAGAATCACAGGGGGTACAGGTATGGAGGTAAAAGTATATACGAGAGAGCCGAGTGAGACAGATTATCCGTCGGGCCTGGCTTACAGTGTCCATATGGCATCTCGCACCGGGGAGGAAGAATTTCGGCCCTGGAATAAGAATTACGGGATTCTCTTTGCAGAGGCGATAATCCGGCCGGATGACACGCTGGACACAAAGGCGGTGAAGCATCCCAGGATTTTTGGCATGGAGGATGGCAGCTATGGCATTACGGCGGTCAGGGTGCAGGAAGACGGAAGCGAGGACGCTGACAGCAGAGGGAAGGTTCTGCTGTGGAAGACTGTGGATTTCATCACCTTTGACAGTCTGGGGCTGGTGGATATGTCGGAAAGCGGCTGGGAGAAGGCCGGAGATTGCATTCCGGCAGAGAATAAGACGCTGGAGAGCGCGGCGGAGCATTGGAGTCCGGTTTTCAACACGGACATCAGAGTGCCGGAGTGCGTCGAACTGGATTCCGGGGAAGAATTAGATCAAATCAGGGCCGAAGCGGTCTATTCGGACGGTTCCTGCCACTCTAAGAGAGTTGTATGGGACAAAACAGGGATTGATTTTGCGCCGGGAGGCAGTTATGAGGTGACAGGCAGTATCGTGGATCAGAGTTTTCCTTTTCCTGTTGCGGTAGGATACGGGGATCCGGTGATCTTTCCCTGGGAGGGAAAATGGTACTATATCTCCACCAATGACAACACCAATGATATCGGATTGTATGTGCGGGAGGCGGACAGTGTAAGAGGTTTGTTTCGTGAAGGCACAGTGGAACATCTGATTCTGGCGGAGGACGAAGAGCGGCAGCTGCTGCAGACTTTCTGGGCGCCGGAATTTCATGTGATTGGCGGAGAGCTTTATATTCTGTTTGCAGTGAGCGGACAGGTTTGGGGGCCGCAGTGTCATATGATGAGACTGCGCCGGGGAAAACCCATCATAGAGGCGGACAGCTGGGAGGATCCGGTCAGGGTGGTGAGAGCCGATGGCAGCGCCTTGACGCAGGATGGGATCACACTGGATATGACATATCTGAAAACTGCCAGAAGCTCATACGTCGTATGGTCCTACCGGAAACATATTGGGACGCCTCTGGACAGCGGTTCGATGCTCTATATCGCCGCCATCGACGAAAGGGAACCGTGGAAACTGTCAGGCGAACCGGTGCTGCTTGGCAGACCGCTTCTGGGATGGGAGAATGTGGCCGGAACGATCAATAATGAGGGACCTTACTGCTTTACGAAAGACGGGACAGTCTATCTTACCTATTCGGGCGGTTCGGCCAACAGCTATACGTATGTTCTGGGCCTTTTGACGGCGCGGGAGGAGGATGATCTGCTTAACCTGTCTTCATGGACGAAGCGAGGCGCGCCGGCGCTCTCTTTTTACTCGGTGCAGGGAGAATACGGGCCGGGGCACAATTCCTTCTATGTAAGCGAGGAAGGGGATCTGATGATCGCCTATCATGCGGAAACTGCATTGGACAAAACCATAAGATGCGATGGAATCAGGCGGGTTCATTTCCGCAGGAATGGCCTGCCGGAATTTGGCATGTCTGCCGGAGAGGATCTGGATCCCGGGCGGCAGAGTGTCAGGACACGCGTTATTATCAAGAACAATCACTGATCGGAACAGCGCCTGACAGCGCTGTTCTTTCATGTTATAAAGACTTTCCGTTACAGCTTTTCTGCTGAAGTTTCCCGGAACAATTATATTCGGTAAATAGTTTAACGATATTTATATGTATAATGCAAATCCATAATTTAAAAAAAGAGAAAAAATATGTCATTTTCCACTAAAAAAAAAAAGGTAAAAATTTAGTAATAATTGCATAAAACATCATTGACAAAAAACAAAAACAGCTGTATTGTTTGTATATAGGTGGTAAAACGTTAAACAAATCAGGAAGGATGGATAATGATGCTTAGTAAGATTGATAAGAAGAAATGGTACTCTATTAAGCTGTTTCTTTATGTGCTGCCTTTTTTGGTGCTGGTGCTGTTGTTTTCCTACTATCCGCTGTATGGGTGGCTGTACGCATTCTATGATTATCGGCCGCCGAGACCGTTTTCGGAGGCGGAGTTTGTCGGGTTGAAATGGTTTAAGTCACTGGTGGAGAATCCGGTGAAGATTTCCCAGCTGCTTCAGGTATTGAAGAATACCTTTGTTATGAGCGGCATCACGCTGGGAACATCCTGGCTGCCTATGTTATTTGCCGTATTTCTTAATGAGATCAGATGTATACCGTTCAGGAAATTTGTACAGACGGTTACGACGCTGCCGAATTTTATCAGCTGGGTATTGGTGTATTCCCTGGCGTTCAGCTTGTTTAACAGTACCGGTATGGTGAATACGCTGCTGTTAAATCTTGGTGTGATCAAGGAGCCGGTTCTGTTCCTGCAGTCTTCCGAGCATGTGTGGCTTACACAGTGGCTGTGGCTTACATGGAAGAATCTGGGTTGGGCGGCGATCATGTATATTGCAGCAATCTCCAGTATTGATGACGAATTGTTCCAGGCGGCTAAGGTAGACGGCGCGACGAGAATGCAGATGATCCGTTATATTACGATTCCGAGTCTGCTGCCGACCTTCTTCGTGCTGTTGATGATGAATATTGGTAATTTCCTTTCTAACGGTATGGAGCAGTATTACGTCTTCCAGAATGCATTTAATAAAGACTATATACAGGTACTGGATTTGTATGTTTACAATCTGGCAATGGGAAGCGGCAGTTATTCCGTATCTGTTGCCCTGAGTATGCTTAAGAGCGTTGTCAGTGTGATCCTTTTGATCGGCGCCAATGCAGTTTCCAAGATGACACGCGGCGAGAGCTTCCTGTAAAGGTAGGAGAAGGAGGATTCCATGAGTAGAGAGATTGCTTTGAAGAAAAGAAGACATGAAAGTTTCGGAGACCAGATGGTCAGCATCGTATGTTACATAGTATTTGGAATCTGTGCGGTTCTGTGTCTGTACCCGTTCTACTACATGTTTATCAATACGATCAGTGCGAATGATTTAAGCTCCAGAGGCGTGATCCTATTCTGGCCGCAGGGAGTGCATCTGAAGAATTACAGCAGTGCGCTTGGCATTGACGGCCTGTTTCAGGCAGCCAAGATTTCACTGATGCGTACTATCCTGGGTACTTTCGGGACAGTGAGCGCTTCGGCATTTCTGGGATTTATGTTTTCCCAGGATAAGATGTGGCACAGGAAGGTGTGGTACAGACTGGTGATCGCCACGATGTACTTTAACGCAGGTATTATTCCCTGGTTCCTGGTTATGAAGAACATGCATCTGACGAACAATTTCTGGGGATATATTCTCCCGATGGTCGTATCGCCTTTCCATATTGTTCTGACAAAGACCTTTGTGGAGTCAATTCCTAAGGAACTGCAGGAGGCGGCGGAGATTGACGGCGCGGGTATCCTGACGATCTTCTTTAAGGTGATGATACCGGTTATCAAGCCGATTATGGCTACAGTTGCTATTTTCGCGGCAGTAAACCAGTGGAACGCGTTTCAGGATACACTGCTGCTTGTCACAGACACGAAGCTGTACCCTCTTCAGTTCGTGCTGTATCAGTATCTGAATCAGGCCAGTTCTTTGTCGGCATTGGCCAATACCAGCAGTTCAAGTTCCCTGGCAGCGGCAGCCGCAACAACCCAGACTGCAACCAGTATCCGTATGACGATCACCATCATCGTGGTGCTGCCGATCATGTGCGTATATCCTTTCTTCCAGAAATATTTTGTAAAGGGTATCATGGTCGGGGCGGTCAAAGGCTGACGGCAGGACGGAGGATCTGTGTTGGAGGACATGGTCCGCTATGGATTTCAGGCGGGAAGTAAAAGGTTGAATAAATTCTCTGATGAGCAATTTATTCAACCAAGAATTTGTGACGCTTCGGAATGGAGGAAATGATGATAGGCGGTGCTTATTCCGCTTGTTATAAATATCAAAGAAATAATCTTTTAAGGAGGTATGTTAATGAAAAAGCGTATTGTATCAACATTATTGGCAGTTGTGCTGACAACTTCCATGATCCTGAGCGGATGTGGAAATGGCGGGCAGGCAGAAACTGCTGCGCCGGCGGATGAGGCAGCGCCTGAGACAGAGGAAGCTTCGGGATCCGGTGATGAAGAGGCTGCAGGCGGAGAGGAAGCTTCTGCCGAGACAGCAGCGCCGACAGTTTCCCATGACGAAGAACTTACACTTGAGGTATATGACGTGGCAGCCAATTATCAGGGACTGCAGAGCGGATGGTATGGCAAGATTCTGAAAGATAAGTTCAATATTGTTCTCAACATTATCGCGCCGCAGGTGTCCGGTGACGGTGAAGCTCTGTATCAGACAAGAACGGCTTCCGGTAATCTGGGTGATATTATCCTGCTGGATAATGCAGATATGCTGGAGTGTATCGATGTAGGCCTCGTTGCCGACATGAGCGCGGAGATTAAGAGTTATCCGAATCTGATGAGATATTGGGAACAGATCGAGAAATTTAATGCAGGAATCGGCGACGGCATCTGGGCGATTCCCACAGAGATGAATACCAACGGACCGACTGCCTATATGGCGGAGACAGTTTCTTCCATGCCCAGAATCCCGTGGGATTTCTATACGGAGCTTGGAAAGCCTGAACTGAACACGCTGGACGACCTGATCCAGGTACTGGTAGATATGCAGGCAGCGCATCCCACCAATGAAGCAGGCGACAAGGCTTACGGCATGACTCTGTGGAAAGACTGGGACGGCACATCTATCGAGAATGTTAACCAGTTGACGAAATGGTACGGACAGGAAGTGAATGGTTCCGTTCTGATCGGTTCCGATCATTCCATCGTACCGTTGACAGATAAGAACGGCGCATACTATAAGATGCTCCACTTCTTCTTCCAGGCTAACCAGAATGGTATTGTTGATCCGGATTCCGCTACGCAGGACTGGACTTCTGCAAATGATAAGATGAAGCAGAAGAGAACCTATCTGGTATGGAACAACTGGATGCAGGGCTTTACCAACTCTCCCGAGATCGGCGAAAAGGGCGCCAACTATATGGGTATGCCGATCGCTGATATGACAGTATTCCAGACTTCCGATTACTATTACGGCAGCGGTCGTGTGTTCGGTATCGGTTCTCAGGTAGATGATGAGAAGAAGGCACGCATTATGGAATTCCTTGACTGGCTGGCATCTCCGGAAGGATGTACGATTCAGCATGCCGGTGACGAAGGAATTATCTATACTGTAAATGATGATGGTACATATACGCTGACAGAAGACGGTTATAACAGATTTACGACAGAGATCATGATTCCCGAAGAGTTGGGCGGCGGTAACTGGACAGACGGTAACAACCAGGTGAATCAGTGGATCGTACAGAGCTACGACACGAACCCTGTTACAGGCGAGAGCTATGTGCCTGACCTGTGGGCATCTTATCTGGAGAAGAATAATACAAAGACCAACAAAGAGTGGAAAGAAAAGTTCGGTGCAGAGAACGAAGTTGAATACTTGAAGAGCAACGGCATGATGGAGCCGGTACCCAGCATCAATATGTCTCTGGCGATCGATACCACAGACATCGGCCTGATCCGCAGCCAGTGCAAGACAATTGTATGCGACGCTTCCTGGAAAGCGATCTTTGCAGCAGACGAGGCTGCTTTCGAGGCAACCTGGGATGATATGTGCGCACAGCTGGAAGGTTTTGGCTGGAACGATCTGGTAGCATTTGACACAGAGAAATATCAGCCGGTCATCGAGGCAAGAAAAGCGGTTAAATAAACAGAGAAGGATGGATATACAAACGTAACAGGAAAGTAGGGGGCTTGATGGTTACGACTGATTAACAGGAACAGGAGGCAGCAAAGGTCTGCCTCCTGTTTGTGCTATGTGTGCCCGGTGGGCACACGTTCTAACGGGTGAAAGTCCCCAATCCGCCCG
>CANPTH010000046.1 GCA_947576945.1 uncultured Lachnospiraceae bacterium | reverse complement strand
AGATTAAAATAAAATTGTAAAAATAGTTGTAATGTGTAAGGCGATATGGTATAATTTTCTTTAATAAAAAAGAAAAAGCTGTTGATAATGTATAGATGACATGGTATAATATCAAGTTACCACATAGAAAATTCGGTGAAAGCAAAGGGGTGATAGGTATGACTGAAGCAAAGGTTGTAATGGATGGTTTTATGGAAAGATTAGGAAACAACGGGTTTGAGAAGGAAAATCAGCCAAACAATGGACCGGAGATCAGCTTGGACTTTATTGATGAACAATTGCAGTCATATTCTAAACTCTTAATGTCGGGCATTGTAGAAGCGGCATTGAGCGAGTAAGAGGTGGAAGTTTTATGCTGAGTACGGAAAAAGAGCAGGCTGATTTTTGTACAGAGTTTAATATATCAGGTGAAAAGTTCAGAAACTCTCGACTGACGTGGGCGGAGTTGGAACAAATTGCAAAGGACTTTGAACGAAAAAGGAATGAACATCAAAACACTGTAAAGCAGTATGCGGAGGTATTACAAAAGTGTTTGGCTGTTCATTCTTTAAGTTATAGGGTCAAAGATACAAAGCATTTGATTGAAAAGATCATTCGTAAAAATCCAAAATATCTGGAGACGGGAAATACTTTATCCTTGGAAAACTATGAGTGGGAAATTACAGATCTGATGGGGATTCGCCTTTTGCTTTTGTTTAAGGAAGATTGGCTTGAAGTTCATGATTATCTTATGAAAATGTATGAAAATGTATTGTTAGAGGAGCCGTTCGCATACGTACGAGAGGGCGATGACACTCATTTATATGAGAATAAGATTGAAATAAGAAAAGAAAAACCTTATAGATCGGTCCATTATGTAATTCGGGCAGATAAAGGATTGGCGATTGAAATACAAGTTCGTACTTTGTATGAAGAGGCATGGAGTGAAATTGACCATAAATTACGTTATCCGTATAATTTAACAAATGAAATGCTGGCTAATTATATAAATATTATGAACCGTCTCACCGGAATGGGTGATGAGATGGGAACTTTTATCCATAGCTATATTAGAAACTTTCAAGAAAGTTTATATGCTGGTGTTACAGATGACAATGAGGTATATCATTTTATTTTACATGAGATTGAAAAGTGCGATAATGTAGAAGTGAAACAAGCTGTTGTGGATAAAATCAAGCAAGCTGATAACTATCGTGAAATGAAAAAAATGGCGGATTTATTAAAAAATATTTTACTATACAAATAGATAATAGATAGTAGGAGAGTTACGATGGATAAGGAACGGGTAAAGGAACTAAAAGAAGAGTTAAATGAATCTTTTACAGATGCGTATATACGTAATGCAGGAACTCTTATTCATAAACTGGCAGAGCAATTTTATAAGGAAAACAACCTAAGAGGAAAAATTTACTTTAATGACGATATCTTTAATCATTGCTTGATAGATATTTTGGTTGATTTGGCACGATTAAAACATTTTCATGATATTAGCCGGGTAAATTACGTTAAGTTTATTGCGTATACTGCATCATGGTGCTTAAAGAGAAAACCATTTCAAATTGTGGAGGGCTGTGAGGAAGATTACATATATATCAATGAGAGGTTCGCGCTGACGTTACTTTTACATGCTGGTAATTGCTATGATGAGAATGCAAACTATTATGAAGAAGACCAGAAAGATCTTGTAAAAGGTGTTGGGCAGATTTACTATCATCTCAAATATAGAAATACAAACCCTCAAACGTTGGAATTATTTTTGATTGGTTTAGAAAATGGAAGAAAAATTTGTACTGCGAATTAAGAAGATTAGAGGTAGAATTCTTTCGGTATGAAATAAAATAATAAAGTTGACAGCGCGGTACGGTCTGTGCTATAGTCAACATGGTAACTTTCAGATCATAATAATTTATAGAAAGGCGGCATTAAAGTGATTATTTTTATTCGTTGTGCTCGTACCCGTATTGAGGGGCGATAAAAGCAAATATGCAGTCTCATGTAAATGGGATTTCTTTGCCTACGAATAAAAATTGTCATAGGACTGTCACGCAGGTATGACGGTGTCGTATTTGTGTTGTCTGCCATATTTTATCGTTTTAGCAGGAAAATTCTGTTTTATGGGAATTGTGCCTGCTTTTTTGTTGCGCTTTTGGGGAAACGGGAAAAATTGGTGTAGTGGTTTCTACCTGCGGCTGCAGGGTGAAACCTGGCGGAATTGATGAAATTTGGGCTGACGCCTGAATTTGCAGGTGTTGGCAGTATGGAGGTATTATATGGAAAAAGCATTTTTGGTCGGAGTGAATTTAAATGACGGGGAAGATTATCTGCTTTCCCTGGAGGAGCTGGGCGCGTTGGCGCAGGCTTGTGATATGGAAGTGGCGGGAGCGGCGGAACAGACGCTTCCGGAGGTGCATAAGGCATTTTACATCGGTACGGGTAAGGTGGTTGAGGTGAAGGAACTTGCTGCAGACTGCGGTGCGGATGTGATCATCTTCGATGCGTCCCTGTCACCGATGCAGCTGCGGAACCTGCAGGAACGTCTGGAAAAGCCGATTCTTGACAGGAGTGCGCTGATCCTGGATATTTTTGCTAACAGAGCCAGGTCCAGAGAGGCGAAGTTACAGGTGGAGGTGGCCAGATTACAGTATATGCTGCCAAGACTTGTGGGACTTCATGCTGCACTGAGCAGACAGGGAGGCGGCACCGGTTCACTGAGCAACAAAGGCGCCGGAGAGAAGAAGCTGGAATTGGACCGCCGTGTATTGGAGAGGCGGCTTGTGGAGCTTAGACGGGAACTTAGAGAAGTGAGCGCGGAGCGGCAGACGCAGCGCAAACGTCGTGCGGGATCCGGTATGCCCCGGGTGGCGCTGGTGGGCTATACGAATGCCGGGAAATCTACGCTGCTGAATGCCATGCTGGATCTGTATGGCAGTGACCAGGTGGATGTGGAAGAGAAGAAGGTGATGGAGAAGGATATGCTTTTTGCGACGCTGGATACGACGGTGCGCAAGATCATGCCGGCAGATCATCATGCGTTCCTGCTGTCAGATACGGTGGGATTTATCCATAAGCTGCCCCATAATCTGGTGGAAGCTTTTCATTCTACCCTGGAGGAGGCGAAAGAGGCCGATCTTCTGCTGCAGATCGTAGATTACAGTGATCCGCACTATAAGGAGCAGATTGCGGTCACGAACCAGACGCTGCGGGAACTGGAAGCGGACGGTATTCCGATGCTCTATGTTTATAACAAGGCCGATCTGGTGAACGCGGATAAGATTCCGGGGATGGCAGGTGCAGAGCCGGGGCAGGTAACGGCGGCGCTTCCGCAGGTGACGGAGAACAGTATCTATTTGTCAGCGAGAGAGCGGATCGGCATGGAAGAACTGGTTTGTCTGATCGAGAAGAAGCTGGCCGGAGGATACCAGGAGTGTACACTGCTGATTCCTTATACGGATGGCCGGGCAGTATCTTACCTGAATGAGAATGCGGTGGTGTCCGAGACGGAATATATGGAAGAGGGTGTACGGCTGCGGGTCAACTGCAGGGTGGAAGATTACCGTTTCTATCAGAAATACCATGTCAGTGAGAAATGACAGGAGAACGACCGATAAAAACAGGCTGATTGGCTTGCGCGGCTTTCATATATCTTATATAATAGGATGTGGCTGTGGAGATTGAGGTGATAGTTCAGGGCAGAAAGCGATAAGGGATCCGGGGAAATAAGTTATGGTGAAAGCTGTAAGAAATTCAAATCATGAATTGCTGCGTATTATCGCGATGTTCATGATTGTGTTTATTCATGCGAACAGATTTTTATTTTATCTGGTAAACGGAAAGACGGCATTTGTCCTGAACGGTATGGTGAACGGGATCTGTAATATCGGTGTGACCTGCTTTATGCTGATCTCGGGGTATTACGGAATGAAGTTTGACATCAGGAAGTTTGTCAGGATGGAATGCATGATGATCACCTATTCCCTGGCAGAAACTGCCCTGCTCTATACGGTCATGCCCGAGCAGTTACAGGGCGCTGCACTATTGGAGCAGATCGTGAAATCCATGCTGCCGTTTATTACAAGAAAATACTGGTTCTATTCCTGCTATGTGTGTCTTCTTTTCTTGAGTGAGTATATCCAGAAATTTATCGATGCACTGAAGCAGAAGGAATTTGAAAGACTACTGTTTGTGCTGTTTATGCTGCTAAGCGTGCTGCCTACACTGTTCTATTTTGAGATTGTTCCGGATAACGGCAAGGGACTTTTGCATATGATCATGATCTATATGATGGGAAGATACATTCGGATGTATAGGGATGTGAAATTGCCGGGAAAGGCGGGGATTCTCTTTGTATTCCTCTGGATCATAAACGGAATATCCCACGAGATACCGATAAAGATCGGTCAGATATCTCATCATCTGTGTAAGGATAACAGCATTACGAATCTGATGATGGCAGTCATTCTGTTCTACCTGTTTAAGGAACTGCACATCAGATCACGGTTCATCAATAAAGCCGCCGTCAATGTCTTTGCGGTCTTCGCGTTGAATGACGTACTGGTAACGGTTGTCATACAGAGGCTGCTCGACAGTGGGTTTAAGAGTGAAGGCGGTGTGACGGGCTTTATGGTACTGGCCGGAATCGTGGCCGCTGTGCTGCTCTTGTGTCTGATGATCGGAGCGGTAAGGGAGCTTATTCTTGGCAGAATGGACCGGTGGCTGGGAGAGAAGGCAGAGCATGTGGTCACAAGTATCATGCCATAGGTGTTCTTTCAGACTAAAGAGTTTGTGTCGAAGCGCCACAAACTCCTTGATCGCAGAGCAAAATTGGAGTATTCCTTTGGAAAACTCCTGAATTCTGCTCGCATCCTCAGCGTAAAGCGCTTCGGAATGGAGGAGAATATGATCAAATTAATGGAAAGCGGCGCATATCTGCTGCATGGGACGGAAATCATTCCTGAAGGAGCGGAAGCTGCGGCGCAGATAAAGAATAAGACCGGCCAGGAGGTCTCCAAAGCGGAAGCTGCGAAGAATACCATGGCTTATGGGATCCTGCAGGAGCACAATACTTCCGGCAGTATGGACAAGCTGAAGATCAGGTTTGACAAGCTGACATCCCATGATATCACTTTCGTGGGTATCATACAGACAGCCAGGGCGTCGGGCCTGACGAAGTTCCCGATTCCGTATGTGCTGACCAACTGCCACAATTCTTTGTGTGCGGTAGGCGGCACGATCAACGAGGATGACCATATGTTTGGCCTGACCTGCGCGAAGAAATACGGCGGCGTCTATGTGCCGCCGCATCAGGCAGTCATCCATCAGTATGCAAGGGAAATGCTGGCCGGCGGGGGCAGGATGATCCTTGGATCCGATTCCCATACGCGCTACGGGGCGCTTGGAACCATGGCTATGGGCGAAGGCGGCCCGGAGCTGGTAAAGCAGCTGCTGTCGCAGACGTATGACATTAATATGCCTGGTATCGTGGGCGTTTATCTCACCGGGGAGCCAGTGAAAGGCGTGGGTCCGCAGGATGTGGCGCTGGCGATCATCGGTGCGGTTTTTGGTAACGGTTATGTGAAGAATAAGGTGATGGAGTTTGTAGGACCGGGCGTGTCAGGTCTGAGCGCGGATTTCCGGATCGGCATCGATGTCATGACTACAGAGACGACCTGTCTTTCTTCTATCTGGCGGACGGATGAGGAGATCAGGAACTTCTATGAGATTCATGGCAGAGTGGAGGAGTATCGGGAACTGAACCCGGGCGAGGTGGCATATTATGACGGTATGATCAGGGTGGATCTGTCGAAGATCAGGCCGATGATCGCAATGCCGTTCCACCCCAGCAATACTTACACCATCGATGAAGTGAATGCAAATCTGCAGGATATCCTCCATGACGTGGAGGAGCGGGCGAAAGTGAGCCTGGACAATGCGGTGCCCTATTCCCTGCAGGACAAAGTGGCAGACGGCAAGTTCATGGTGGATCAGGGCATTATTGCCGGCTGCGCGGGCGGCGGATTTGAGAATATATGTGCGGCGGCAGATATCCTGAGAGGTTCTTATATCGGAGCGGACGGCTTTACGTTAAGTGTCTATCCTGCATCCATGCCGGTCTACATGGAATTGATCAAGAACGGCTGTGCGGCTGCGATTCTGGAGACGGGAGCGGTCCTGAAGACGGCATTCTGCGGTCCTTGCTTCGGCGCGGGTGATACACCGGCAAACAATGCCTTCAGTGTCCGCCACTCTACAAGGAATTTCCCGAACAGAGAAGGCTCCAAGCTGCAGAACGGCCAGATTTCCTCCGTAGCGCTCATGGATGCCCGCTCGATTGCGGCGACGGCGGCGAATAAAGGCGTGCTCACGTCAGCCACGGAATTTGACGGGGAACTGACAAAATATAAATATTACTTTGATGCAAATATTTACAGGAATCGTGTATTTGACTCCAAAGGGGTGGCGGATGAGAGTGTGGAGATCCAGTTTGGCCCGAATATCAAGGACTGGCCTGCCATGGGCGCGCTGCCGGAAAATCTGGTGCTGCGCGTCGTATCCGAGATCCATGACCCGGTGACCACGACGGACGAGCTGATCCCTTCCGGGGAGACGTCCTCTTATCGCTCCAACCCGCTGGGACTGGCTGAGTTTACCCTGTCCAGAAAGGATCCGGAATATGTGGGAAGAGCCAAAGACATCCAGAAGGCGGAGAAGGCGAGAATGCAGGGGGAGCATCCCTGCCAGGCGCATCCGGACGTAAAGCCGGTGATGAATGTGATCAAAGAACGTTTTGCAGACGCTTCCCACGAGAATACGGGATTCGGTTCCACCATTTTTGCAGTAAAGCCGGGTGACGGGTCTGCCAGAGAGCAGGCGGCAAGCTGCCAGAAGGTATTGGGCGGCTGGGCTAATATCGCCAACGAATATGCGACCAAGCGTTACCGTTCCAACCTGATCAATTGGGGCATGCTGCCGTTCCTGATCGGGGAAGGCGAGCTGCCGTTTAAGAATCTGGATTATCTGTTCTTCCCGGGAATCAGGCAGGCAGTGGAGGAGAAGACAGAAGAGATCAAAGCATACAGGGTATCCGTGGAAGAGAACGAGCTGACAGAGTTTACACTGCGCCTTGGTGAATTGACGGATGAGGAGAGGCAGATCATCCTGAAAGGATGCCTGATCAATTACAACAGGGTCTAAAGGAATTGGAAACGTCGTCCGATATATAGAGTACGAGGGGCGGTTGATCCTGGCCAGACGATTGTTTCTTGAATTTAAATAATGTATAGACCACGGACGGTATTTTTAAGGGAAAAGGATTTTCTTTGAGGGTGCCGTCCTTTCTATTGCCATGCATCATGGAAGGTGCAGTCGGTGACACAGACAGGCGTAGATGCGGTCTTGGCAAAAGGAGGTTATAGTGAGGATCGATTCCAGTGTAATGGGAATGCAGTCTTCCAGAAGGTATGCTTCTGTGACGGCCAGATCTATGACAGGTTCTGCGATGCGGCGTACAGGAAGCATGAACAGCAGTCCTGGCGGTTTCTACGGAAGTCTGGTCAACACCGGCGATGATACGGAACAGACCGGCGGGATTGAGAAGAACACTGCGAATTTGGACGACATCACGACACATTTTAAGAATTTATCCAATACGGGAAGAGTTTCGGGAACAGAGAGAGGACAGGATCCCGTCATGACGATCAGGCAGCAGTGCGTGCGCTTTTTGATGGATCTCTTTTTCCGGTTTCGCGGCGGGAACGTCAGCGAGCAGGAGATTCTGGGAACGCCGAATGACTTTGGTATGAACGGCGGGACGACTGTCTATCAGGTGAATACGTTCACGAATGAGTACTACCATATGGAAGAAGAACATACGACGTTTGCTACCCAGGGAATGGTCAAGACAGCGGACGGGAGAGAGCTGTCTTTCAATCTGGAGTTTTCCATGAGCCGCAGATTCGAGGAATATTATAAGGAGACTTATACGACGGAAGTTGTGAAGTATTGTGATCCGCTGGTGATCAATCTGGATACGAATATTGCGCAGGTGTCGGATCAGAAATTCTTCTTTGATCTGGATCAGGATGGGGAAGAGGAAGAGATATCGAAGCTTAAGGCCGGCAGCGGTTTTCTGGCGTTGGATCTGAACGGCGACGGGGAGATCAATGACGGGAGTGAGCTTTTCGGGACGAAGTCGGGCGACGGTTTTGCAGATCTGGCGAAATACGATGCAGACGGAAACGGATGGATCGACGAGGCGGATCCGATATGGGAGAAGCTGTTGATCTGGACGAAAGATGAGAACGGCGACGATAAGCTGTATCATCTGTCGGACCTGGGCGTGGGTGCGATCGGGTTGGGAAAGGTGTCAACACAGTTTGCCCTGAATTCCGAGAAAGATAACCAGAATAATGCCATGATCAGGAGTACGGGGATTTTTCTGTATGAAAGTGGTATGGTGTCCACAGTACAGCACCTGGATCTGGCGCGGTAGGAAGATGCGGCAGGGTCATCCGCAGTGATAGTTATAAAAAGGGAAAAAACCACATAGGAATAGTAATATATTTGTGTTCAACTCAGGACTCAGTATTTGCGGCAAAGGCCGAATTGTTACATATGTGGGGTGTTTCATGTGAAGTATAATAGAATCGTCTTAAAGAGAACAGACAAAAGAGATGCCGGAGGCTTTCTTTTGTTTGTTTTTTTGCTGCCTTATGTGTGTGCCAGTTTATGGGGACATGTGGGAGAAGAGACAGAAAAACTGCGGCAGAACAGCAATGTGCGTCTGGAAGGAGACAGGGCGGAGCACAGGATTCTGGCAGTTATGGATTGGGGACTGTGGGAAATCCCGATGGAAGAGTATCTGATATATAAGCTGAGCACGGTGATGCCGGAAACCTATGAGAAAGAAGCGTTAAAAGCACAGGCTGTGCTGCTGCGGACGGAGCTGGTCCAGGCGTTAAAGGAGCAGGAGAACAGCGGGCTTTTGCTGTCCGGTGACGGACAGAGCCAATGGTATGAGATGGATATCTATGCGGATGAGTTTAAAATCTGGCGCCAGGCGGTAGAGGAGACCGATGGATTGTATCTGTGTTATCAGGGTGATGTGATCCAGGCGTCTTACTTTCAGGTCAGTAACGGCAAAACAAGGGACGCGTCCGAAGTGTGGAATACGGATAGGAGACCGTATCTGAAGAGCATATCCTGCGCGCAGGATAAGGCGGCACGCGGTTACAGCAGCACAGTCAGGGTATCCAGAACAGATTATATACGCATCCTGCAAAGCCGGCTTGAAAACGATTTTTCCGAACAGGAGATATGGGAGGGGGCAGAACTTGCCTATGATACTGCCGGATATGTGACTGACGTGGTATTTGCTGCACAGGATAAGGAATCGGAACAGGTTGATGGGGAAACTTTCCGCTACCTTTTTGATTTGCCGTCGGCGTCTTTCGAAATGGAGCAGGAGGAAAGACAGGTAATCTTTCGGGTGACGGGGATCGGGCACGGATTTGGAATGAGCCAATATGGAGCCAACTGTATGGCTTTAAACGGAGAAACCTATGATCAGATACTGCAAAAATTTTTTTACAGGACAGAATTAACAAAATTTGAATAACCTGTCAAAAATGGGTAAGACTAACACCATGTACCTGCACAGTGCAAAATAACTTGTGAAGTCAAAGTGCTGCTGTGAACGGCAATGCCGGGAAAAGCAGCATAAAAACAATAACAGGAGGCAAGGTTTCATGGGAAGAAGAAATAGAAGCAGTATCAGGAAAGAGCGGATTATTATGCTGACATCGTCCGTGCTGGTCTTGACGGCATTGACAGTTACCGGTGTTTTTGTGAAAAGGAACAATAATGCCGAAAAGGAAGATTATGTGGTAGATTTTGAGGCGATCGAAAAAAATAACACCATGACTGCGGAAAACATGATGTCAGGCGATGAGCTGGACACGCTGTTTGCGGAAGTGGGAACGGATGATCTGGATTACGATCCAAGCTTTCAGGAGGCAAATTCACAGAATGTAGAAAATACCGAGGACAGGCTGTCGACCAGGAAAGAGACGAGGAAAGATAAGGATGCTGAGGATAAAAAAGCAGAGGCGGAAAAAGAGCAGGAAATAAGCATAAAGTCCGGTAATAAGACCGAGGAGACGGACAAGCAGCAGGAAGAAGAGAAGAACGGGAAGAAAGAACAGGAAGAACAGGCGGAAGGCATGTTTGATGAGTCGGTGGACACGGCTAAAACAGTGGAAGAAACAGAGACGGCGGAAGCAATCTCTACGACAGTACAGCCTACGTTGGACTTTAAGGAGGAGGATAATCTGGTCTGGCCGATTGTCGGCGATGTGCTGATTAATTACAGTATGGACCAGACTGTTTTCTTCCCCACGTTACAGCAGTACAAATATAATCCGGCGATTGTTATTGCGGCGAATCAGGGTGAAAACATTACGGCGGCGGCTAATGGACGTGTTACTTCCGTCAGCTATGATCCGACGATCGGAAACATGGTAGTCATGGATCTTGGCAATGGCTATGAACTGACATACGGACAGCTGGAGAATATAACGGTCTCCGAAGGAAGCTATGTAGCTGTGGGCGATGGTATCGGCACTGTAGCATCCCCTACCAAATATTACAGTGTGGAAGGGACAAACGTCTATTTCAAGCTGACAAAAGACGGAGAACCGGTAAATCCGATGACGAAATTACAATAGATGCATTTGCGGTCCGCCGCAGAAGGTTTTAAGACGAAAATAATGTTGCTGCAGGCAAACGGAAGCTGTCTGTGGGAATAAAGAGCCAGGAGAATGCCAGAACTGCCGTTACAGGAAGCGGTATTCTCCTGGTCATTTACATCAGATTTTGGCATTTATTTGTGGTTTTAAGACGGCGCAGAGCGGTAGAAACGGAGAGGAACATGCTGGTCATTATTCACGGAAATATCAAAACTATGGAAGCACAGGACTATGAGGATGGTTATCTGCAGATTGAAGACGGAAAGATCACAGCGATTGGGGATATGCAGGAGTACGCTGCAGGGAATCCGGCAGAAAGCAATCGGCTGCAGATCCTGGACGCCAGAGGCAGTCTTGTCATGCCGGGAATCATAGAGGCCCATTGCCATATGGGAATTACGGAAGAAAAGAAGGGCATGGAAGGTGACGACTGTAATGAAACCGTAGATCCCATTACCCCGTATCTGCGGGCGATCGACGCGATTAACCCGATGGATGCGGCTTTTAATGATGCAATACGGGCGGGGATCACCTCAGCCATGATCGGGCCGGGCAGTGCGAATGTGGCCGGCGGTCAATTTGCTTTTTTGAAGACGCACGGAAGGAGTGTCGATCGCATGATTGTCAAAGCGCCTGCGGCGATGAAGGTAGCGTTTGGTGAAAATCCCAAAGTCAACTATGCAGGGCAGAATACGTCTCCGGCCACCAGAATGGCGATTGCGGCAATGCTTAGGGAGGAACTGGCCAAAGCGGTAAATTATCGGAAAAAGAAGGATGAGGATCCGGATATGTCTCCGGATTTTCGCTGCGAGTGCTGGCTGCCGGTTTTAAACGGAGAGATCCCTTTGAAGGCACATGCGCACAGGGCGGATGACATTCTGACAGCAGTGCGTATTGCGAAAGAATTCGGACTGCGTATGACATTGGATCATTGCAGCGAAGGACACCTGATTTTGGAGGAGCTGAAAGAGGCGGGATTTCCGGCTGTCGTAGGTCCTGATATGGCCAGCCGTAATAAGATAGAGGTCAGAAACATGGCTTTTAAGACGGCGGGTATCTTAAGCAGACAGGGAATTCTGACAGCCATAACAACGGATCATCCGGTATCTATGATACAGTTTTTACCAATCTGTGCGGGATTGGCAGTGAAAGAGGGGATGGCGCCGGAAGAAGGGCTTCGTGCTATTACGATTAATGCTGCGAAAATCTGCGGCGTAGACGACCGTGTCGGGAGTCTGGCAGTAGGGAAGGACGCAGATGTGGCAATCTATGACGGAAATCCAATGGAAGTATTTACAAGCACATTGTGTACGATTATTGAGGGAAAAATTGTTTATTATGATGAAGAAAGCGGATTTTTGTGATAGAATAGAATCTGGTTGTGATGAACTGCAATTCTGTTGATGAGCGAAAGATTTGATAGAGATGAGAAAGAGATTCTGTAAAATAGTAAATATAATAGTATTCTGTGTTTTTTTGCTTTCTGGCTGTGGCACTGTGTCAGAGCTTTCTTTTGATACGCTGCAGGTGGGAAGTGAAGGAGAAGAAATTACGACGCTGGGATTGTCTCCGGAATTTGATTATGAGGTACCGCAAAGCCTTCCCAGTATTCTGGTGAATCAGGTAGGATATGCGTGCAGAAGTGATAAGACGGCAGTCTTCCACGGGGAAGAACTGCCGGATACCTTTTCAGTGGTGGATGTCGAGAGCAGGCAGGTGGTATACAACGGACAGATCGAGCAAAGAGAGAGCTTTGCGGAGGCAGGACAGCAGATCTGTTACGGTGATTTCACAGCGCTTGAGACGGCCGGTACTTATTACATACAGGCGGCAAAGATTGGACAGTCCTATACTTTTGAGATCAGAGATAATCCATATCGGGAGCTGTATCATACGGCGCTGAAGAAATACTACTATAATCGATGCGGTCTGACGCTTTCTTCGGAATTGGCAGGTGAAGCGGCAAGGAATGCATGTCATGCAAGAGAGGCACAGCTAAAGGAGGAGGCGTCCGTAAGTCTGGAGGTATCAGGAGGCTGGCATGTGGATGAGATGAGTAACCGGGATGTATTGAAGGGCTGCCGCACGGCCGATTATCTGCTGTTAGCATACGAACTGTATCCGGATGTATTTGATGATCAGGAGGGAATTCCTGAGAGCGGCAATGAGATACCGGATGTATTGGATGAGGTAAGATATGAGATTGACTGGCTTCTTAAAATGCAGGATGCTACCAGCGGAGCAGTATACGCCGGGGTCAACAGCGTAGATAATAAAGCGTCAGGATATCTTCTCTATGTAGATGGAATCAATATGAATGCCACAATCCAGTTTGCCGCTACACTGGCGAAATTCAGTTATCTGTATCAGAATTTTGACAGAGCATTTGCGACTCAGTGCCTGCAGGCTGCGGATCGGGCATACCGGTATGCCGGGAAATATCTGAATGACATCACGCAGGAAGAATATTTTCATGCGGCGGCCGAATTATACCGGGCTACCGGCACATACGGCTATCACAGTGTTGTTAAGAATTACCTGTTGGAAAATCCGATCGCGGATATGAAGAATGATTATGTCTTTCTCGGATGTGTGACCTATATGTCTACAAAGCAGAAAGTGGACGTTAACCTGTGCGGGGATGTGATGAAGATCCTGATGCAGGAAGGAAAACGAATCGCAGAAGCGTCCAGGAGTGCGGGACTCCTGGTCAATCTTGATGAAAAGCAGGGTGGTAACACGGAAATGCTGCGGGACATTGCGAGACTGACGGTGGTGGATCATATCATAACGAATCATGAGTATGCCATGGTTCTGCAGAATCATCTGCATTATATGCTGGGGCGTAACAAGGAGTCCGTCAGCTATCTGGACGGAACTGGCAGCCGCAATTATAAAGAGATTGACAATAGTCTTGGGATTATGAATCAAATAGATTTGAATGCGGAGCTGGTGTTGATGATGAGTGCGATTATGGAGGAGTTGGACGAGGCAGAATAAATGATACAAAACGGAATTGTCATATAAAGAGATAAAGAACTGGCGTTATACCAGTTCTTTATTTTTGAGGTATGCTTCTTCGATTACGTCCCGTACCAACGCGCCGATGCGGCGCTTATCATTCTTGTCCAGATCATTCATGTAGATCGGCCTGCAGTATTCAAGAACCACGTGAGTCCTGCGGATCCAGGGAATATGATCCTCAAAAATATGCCCGGCATTGTTAATGCTCATGGGCACGATAGCGCATCCGGTCTTCTCGGCAACCTTAAAGCTTCCGTTGTGGAATTCAAGGAAAGTATCGGCTGTCCGATTGCGGGTTCCTTCCGGAAAAATACAGATGGAAATGCCGGATTTGATCTTATCGATGGCCGCCAGAATAGACTGCATGCCGGCCTTGATATCGGAGCGGTCCAGGAATACGCAGTGCAGATACTTCATCCAGGTATTCAGAGAAGGAATACGAAGGATCTCAATTTTCGACATATAACCGGTAAGGCGCGGTACACGGATATAAGTGATAAGAATGTCGAAATAGCTTCTATGATTACCGACATACAGTACCGGCTCGTCTTTCGGGACATTTTCCTCGCCGATTACGGTTACCGTGGTGCCGGAAAGGAACAGGACAACACGAAAAGCCCACTTGACGATGGCCAGAGAACTTCGGTCTTTGACGCCTGGATTATATTTGCCAATGATATATTCCGTCAGCTGGATCGGCAGACTGACGATCAGGAAAGTGATAACGAAGAGAAGAACCAAAATGAGTCGAATCATGTAATTGCCTTTCTGAAATACCATAATCTTTATCCGGATCGATAACCCGGCAGAATCTTTTGCCTCACAGGAAAACAGATTCTGAAAAATACAGGAAATCTGCAGTCAGGAGTTTTTTTCTATTATATAAGGATTCAGAGTATTAATCAATAGGATAATCAGTAGGAATAGAGCGGATGGTTTTCTAATAAACTAGATAATAAGAGTTCAGGGCCGGAGTGAAGATTGAAGATTATAAGTTTCAATCGCAAATTTGTGACATGGCACAAATTTGCACACTGAGAAAGGAGCATGGCTTTAAACATGGGGAAATTATATGAGTATCAGAAGAGGGTTTTCAGTGTTTTCCTGATCTGTATGATGTGCATGAGCGTTTACGCATGTGGAAAGAAGCAGGACGGTATGGAAAAGATTAAGGATCTGGAATGCACGGTAATTGCGGAGGAGAATATTCCGGAAGAACTGCTTGCGTTGATTGAACAGAAGAAGACAGATGCTTTTAAGGTTACTTTTGAAGACAGGGGATTTCTCTATATTTGTGTGGGGTACGGAACGCAGGAGACGGGAGGATACAGCATCGCCATGAATGCATTGTATGAGACGGCTAACGCCATTTATGTGGATACGAACCTGATCGGTCCTGCACCGGAGGAAAAGAGCAATCAGGTGCAAAGTTATCCTTATATCGTGATCAAAACAGAGTTTATTGATAAACCGGTGGTGTTTGATTAACAGGTATGCTGCAGGAGGCATCGATGCCGGAGCCATAAACTCGAAATTGCAGAGCCAAATTTGAAATTTGGCTCTGCAGCCTTCGTAAAAAAACTGCTCCGGCATAGAGATAAATGTGATATACTGTAGCGGACGGATCTGTCATTTGCGGAACCGAAAGTGAATTCTCATGTCAATAACGATAAGAAAAGGAGCGGCGATACGATGTTATATTTGAGGAACGGCTATCTGATTGATCCTGCATCGAATACGGAAGGCTACCAGGACATTTTGATAAAAGGGGAAAAGATTGCGTATATTTTACATCGGGGAACGTCGGTGGAGGCGATCCTGACTGCGGAAGAAGAACGGGAATCTTTGACTGTGATCGATGTACAGGGACAATATATTATTCCGGGGCTGGTGGATGTTCATGTTCATTTCCGGGATCCTGGGTTTACGCATAAGGAAGATATCCATACCGGCGCAAGGGCCGCGGCCCGGGGTGGTTTTACATCGGTGGTGCTGATGGCCAACACGAATCCGACAGTGGATAATCGGCAGACGCTTTCCTACGTATTGCAAAAGGGTATGGAGACGGGAATCCACATCCATACCTGTGCCAACGTGACCAAAGGGATGAAAGGACAGGAACTGACGGATATGGAGGAACTCAGCAGCCTGGGAGCGGCCGGATTTACGGACGACGGTATACCGCTGTTGGATGAGACATTGCTGCGGCAGGCGCTGCGGCGCGCGGCAGTTTTGGACAGGCCGGTCAGCCTGCATGAGGAGAATCCTGCATTGATCCAAAACAACGGTGTGAATGCCGGCAGGGCGGCAGAGTATTTCGGGATTGGCGGTTCGCCCAGAGAGGCGGAGATTTCCATGGTGGAACGGGATTTAAAGGTTGCGGTGACGGAAGAAGCGGATCTGTCCATCCAGCATATCAGTACCAGGGAGGCCGTGGAGCTGGTGCGGCAGGCGAAACGCCTGAGCAGCCATATTTATGCGGAAGCCACGCCGCATCATTTTACTTTGACCGAGGATGCAGTGATCCGGCACGGCACGCTGGCGAAGATGAATCCGCCGCTGCGGGAGGAGGAGGACCGGCTTGCGATTATAGAAGGCCTGCGGGACGGCACCATCGATATGATCGCCACCGATCATGCGCCTCACAGCACGGAGGAGAAGGGCAGACCGTTTACGGAAGCGCCCAGCGGTATTATCGGATTGGAGACGGCCCTGTCTCTTGGTATTCGGGAATTGGTGAAAAAGGGCTATTTGTCCATGCCGGAACTTGTGCGCAGGATGAGCTGTGCACCGGCCGGACTGTACCATCTGGATGCCGGATATATAGCGGAAGGAGGCCCGGCGGATCTGGTGGTGTTCGATCCGGACAGAGAGTGGGTGGTGAAAGAGTTCGCCTCCAGGGCGGTGAACTCCCCTTTTGTGGGAGAGACCATGCCGGGAGTGATCGGTTATACGATCTGTGCGGGCAGGATTGTGTATCAGGGAAATACTTCTTCGTGAAAATCAGTATATCAGCATGACTTTTCAACTTAATTAATAGAAGCAAAGAAATACAGGAAGGATAAAACGGTATGGCACAGAAAAAGAAAATAACAACAACGGTGGCGTCGCAAAAGCAGATTGCGCCGCAGATCTATGATCTGTGGCTGGAGACGGAACTGGCAAAGGATACTCATGCAGGGCAGTTTGTTGCGGTATATCCGCACAGTGCGGCGACGCTGCTCCCGCGTCCGATCAGCATCTGCGAGGTGGATCGGGACAGAAGCCGGATACGGCTTGTATATCGTGTTGCCGGTAAAGGGACGGCGGAATTCTCCACATGCAGGGCCGGGGATGAACTGGAAGTCCTGGGGGTGTTAGGCAACGGATTTCCGGTGGAGAAGGCCGCCGGAAAAAAGGTATTCCTCATGGGCGGCGGTATCGGTATCCCGCCGATGCTGCAGCTGGCAAAGGAGCTGGCGGCAGAGAAACATATTCTGCTTGGTTACCGGGATCAGGCTCTTTTCCTGCGGGAAGACCTGGAGCGGTACGGACAGGTCTTTCTTGCCACGGAGGACGGCAGCGCCGGCGTACAGGGCAATGTGATGGATATCATCAGGGTCAGGGAACTGCAGGCGGATGTGATCATGGCGTGCGGGCCGCTGCCCATGCTGCGCGCGATCAAAAATTATGCCGCAGAACAGGGAATGGATGCTTATATCTCACTGGAAGAGAGAATGGCCTGCGGCGTGGGAGCCTGTCTGGGATGCGTGTGCAGGACGAAGGCGGTGGATCATCACTCGCATGTCAACAATGCGCGGATCTGTACGGACGGACCCGTATTTGAAGCGAAAGAAGTGGAAATCTGATAAAGGATTTTGGGGATCACGGAATGCATGATCCGTGCGGAGGGAAGGAAATCTGATGAATACAAAAGTGACTATAGCAGGTGTAACTTTAAACAATCCGGTGATGACGGCATCCGGAACATTTGGATCCGGGATGGAGTACGGTGAATTTGTGGATCTGAACCGTTTGGGAGCGGTGGTGACCAAGGGCGTGGCAAATGTGCCGTGGCCGGGCAATCCGACACCCCGCGTGGCGGAGACTTATGGCGGCATGTTAAATGCCATCGGACTGCAGAATCCGGGTATTGATGTCTTCATAGAGCGGGACATCCCCTTTTTACAAAAATATGACACGAAGATCATTGTCAATGTCTGTGGCAGAACGGTGGAGGATTATCTGGAAGTGGTGGAACGGCTGGGAGAGCAGCCGGTGGATATGCTGGAGATCAATGTGTCCTGTCCGAATGTGAAGGAAGGCGCCATTGCATTTGGCCAGAAGCCGGACAGTCTGTATGATATCACTGCCCAGGTCAAAAAGAGGGCGAAGCAGCCTATCATTATGAAGTTAAGCCCGAATGTGACAGACATCGTGGAGATGGCGAAGGCTGCGGAGGCGGCAGGGGCTGACGCACTGTCCATGATCAATACCATCACCGGAATGAAGATTGATATCCATAAGCGTGCGTTTGCATTGGCGAACAAAACCGGCGGCCTTTCCGGACCGGCCATTAAACCGGTGGCGGTACGAATGGTCTATCAGGCGGCGCAGGCAGTGAAGATCCCGATTATAGGCATGGGCGGTATTGCGAACGCGGAAGATGCAATAGAGTTCCTGCTGGCCGGCGCCAGTGCGGTGGCGGTGGGCGCCATGAATTTTGTGAATCCTTACGCAACGATGGAAGTGGCGGAAGGAATTGAGGCGTATATGGAACGATATGGGATCGGGAGTGTAACGGAGCTGATTGGCGCGGTGGAAAAGTAGCACTCTGGCGGGCCGCATGGCCATCCTTGTAAATGTGGCGGGGAAACGATACGCCTGTTCTGTATGATTTACGGTCAGCAGAATGTAAATTAATTAAATTATATATGTAGTTCATAAAAGAAGAGTATAGCCGAAAAGTAAAAAAGATAAAAAATGCTTGCCAAAATGATGGGGGGGGTATAATTGTTTCAGAAAAAGATGGGAAACACACCATTTTTTGTGCAGTTTGGCCAGAAAAGAAAAGGATCTCATTAGAGAAGTAGTTCTTAGTGGTGCAAACTGTCGAATTCATTAAAAGGAAAGGGAGAAAGAGTATGAAGAGAAAGTTTGTATCAATTATTCTGGCAACGGCATTGATTGGAACCCTGCTGACAGGATGCGGCGGTTCCGGTTCGGACGGTACTACGACCCAGCCGGCGGAAGAAGAGACAGAAGCGTCTGCTGAGACAGAAGCGACAGATGAGACACCGGCGGAAGAAGAGGCGGCTCCGAGTGAGGATGCGGCGGCAGGTTCCACGGAAGGGAAGAATCTTCCGGAACTGACAACAGAACCTCTTACCATTAACCTGTGGGACATTGCGACGGAAGGTTCGGTTAAGGATATTCAGGAAGGCGCTGTGAAGAGATTTATGGAGGATTACCCTAATATCACCGTAAATCAGGTGCATCAACAGAACGATAACTATAAGCAGCAGCTGATCGTGGCTATGAGTTCCGGACAGGCTCCTGATATGTATATCCACTGGGGCGGCGGCCCGATGGCTGAATACTATAACTCCGGTTTTGTAAATGATATCACGGAAATGTTCAACACCTATGATCATCCTGAGTTCATTGACGCAGCAGTTGCGCAGTCCAGTTATGACGGTAAAGTGCTGGCGATTCCTTTTGGCGGTCTTTCCGGATGTGATATTTTCTACAATAAAACCATCTTTGCAGAATTGGGTCTGGAAGTGCCGAAGACCATCGAGGAGCTGGAAGCGATATGTGATAAGCTGATTGAGGCTGGTTATGTTCCGTTCTCGCTGGCGAATGGTTCCAAGTGGACTGGTTCCATGTATTATATGTATCTGGTAGCGCGCCACTCGGGCAATGCCGAGTTCGATGCGGCTTATGCCCAGGAAAATGGCGGTACTTTCACTTCTGACGCATTTATCTATGCGGGTGAGAAGATTCAGGATTGGGTAAAGAAGGGATACTTCCCGGAGGGCGTTAACTCTCTTTCCACCGATGACGGACAGGACAGGGCGCTCCTTTATGATAACACCTGTGTGATGATGCTCCACGGCTCCTGGCAGACACGAAGCATCAGCGATGATAATAAGGAATGGTATGACGCGAATATCGGCGTATTCCGTTTCCCGGAAGATTCTGAAGCCGCTGCAGCGGGCGTTCCCCAGAACGTAGAGATCGGTACAGCGATCGGTAACGGATTCTCCTTCAACTGCTGGAATGCGGACGGTTCTGTTGATCAGGCGAAGCTGGATGCATGTTATGTACTGGCAACTCAGTATTATAATGACGATACCTATAACCAGGAACAGCTTGCAAGCGGTACGATTCCTTCCATTAAGGGATTTGAGACTACGATCGAGGATCCGAACACGAAGGTGGTTGCAGACGTATTCTTCAGCGCTTCCAACGTACAGTTGTGGTATGACCAGTATCTGCCGGCTTCCGTAACGGAAGTACATAAGGATTGCATGACGGAGCTGTTCGGTCTGCAGAAGACGCCTGAGGAGATCGGGCAGGCGCACGATACGGCCATGCAGGCGGCGATTGCTGAATAAAACATTATTTAACCCATAATTTGAGATGTTGTTATTGTGACATCGAGCGGTTGGTTATGATAAGCCCGCGGGGGATTTCATCTCTTGCGGGCTATTTTTCACTACAGGTTGGTTTGAGAGGGAGGCTGTAACGGAATGGTTTCCCGGAAAGGAGATAATGTGGCTCAGAATAATAACAAAAACGGGCTGGCCCGGGCAAGGGAAAAAAGTACCACCAAGGCGGCTGCGGTATTTCTTTTTCCCGCGCTGTTTCTGATAGCAGTTTATATGATCTATCCTATTATCGACACTTTCACTACCAGCGCATACAGCTG
Organism: uncultured Lachnospiraceae bacterium; assembly: GCA_947576945.1. GTDB lineage: Bacteria > Bacillota > Clostridia > Lachnospirales > Lachnospiraceae > UBA3282. The sequence goes on along the minus strand of CANPTH010000046.1, from coordinate 13,738 downwards.
GAACGGCATATCATCAGACAAGATATTTGTCGGAATTCAGAACTGGAAGACACTTTTTTCGGATATGACTTTCTGGTCGTCGTTCGGCCATAATGTGGTAGTGATGGTATTCTCCATTTTGCTGCAGATCCCTATCGGCATGCTGCTGGCTACTTTTCTGGATGCAGGGGGGAAGAAATTCAATCTCTTCAAGGTTATCTGGTTTCTGCCTTATCTGATGAGTTCCGTTGCCATCGCATTCCTGTTCAGCTATGCGTTGGCCACCAATGGCGGTATCTTCTCTTCCATTGCGTCAATGATCAAAGGCGGCAAAGTGACTGTAGATCTGCTGGGCAGGAATCCTCATGCGCTGTTTTCGGTGATCGGCGTTATGGCCTGGCAGTTTACTCCTTTCTATATGGTGTATTTCATAGCAGGGTATGGCAATATCGATACCTCGATCTATGAAGCGGCCGTAATTGACGGCGCTACGAGAGGACAGTATCTGCGGACGATTGCCATTCCGCTTCTGGGTCCTATCTTCAAGACAGCCTGCACTATGTCCCTGATCGGTTCGCTGAAATATTTCGATATGATCTGGAATATGACAGGCGGCGGCCCGGCCGGAGGAACTGAGTTGATGGCTACTTATATGTATAAGCTTTCGTTCCAGCAGTTCAATATGGGTTATGGATCCTGTGTGGCAGCGGGAATGTTCCTGTTGATCACTTTCATTGCTCTGGTGTTCCAGAAAATCTTTGTGGTAAAGGAGGACTATTGATATGAATGGACAGAAAGAGGTGGATTACAGGAAAGAAAAGATGAAATCCAGGATAGCGTGGGCTATTGCCATCCTGTTTGCCATCCTGTGGCTGGTGGTCACATTGGTGCCGTTCTTCTTCATGATTATGAATTCCTTCCGGAAACAGTTTGATATGCTGGCGCAGGGAGTCTTTCATTTTCCGGATCCCTGGTATTTTGAGAATTATGTAGAAGTAGCAACGAATGGTTTCTTTGGCTATTTCTTCCGCAGTGTATTTGTGGTGGCTGTAAGCCTGATCCTGATGCTGATCATAGCTTCCTGTGCGGCTTACCCGCTTTCCAGAATGAAATTTAAGATGCGCGGGCTGATCTATGCGGGCATCGTGGCGATGATGTCGATTCCCATGCATGTAACTTTGATCCCGATCTTCAAGATGACAACGAAGATGGGACTGTACGACTCGCTCCGGTCGCTGATCGGGCCTTATGTGACATTTGCCCTTCCGATGTCGGTATTTATTCTGACGGCGTTTATGATGACGATTCCAAAGGAAGTGGAAGAATCGGCGGAGATCGATGGCTGTAATAAGTACAGGAATTTCTTTTCCATTATCCTGCCGCTGTCCAAGTCGGGACTTTCCACGCTGGCCATTTATAATGGTGTATCCATGTGGAATGAGTTCGCATTTGCCAATACGCTGCTTCAGACGCCGGCACATAAGACGCTGCCTTTGGCGCTTGGACAGTTTAAGGGTGAACATGCAATGGATATTCCGATTATATTGTCGGTGTTGGTGTTGTCGGTGTTGCCGATGATTATCCTGTTCATTGTTTTCCAGGATAAGCTGGTCAAAGGTATGATGGCCGGGGCAGTGAAGGGTTAAGTTTTTGTTTGCGTAAGAATGGAGGACTATCATGCAAATATATGTATCTGCAGATGCTCCGCGGGGCGGAGATGGAACAAGCGAAAGACCTCTGCAGTCTCTGGCACAGGCGGCCAGGCTGGCAGCAGCAGGCGACGAGGTGATTGTGGCGCCGGGAATTTATCGGGAATATGTAGATCCGATCAATGCGGGGACACCGGATCAGAGGATCATTTATCGCAGTGCGGTAAAGAACGGCGCGGTGATTACCGGCGCAGAGCCGGTGAAGAACTGGGTGCATTGGAAGAAGGATGTGTGGATGGTGCGTATTCCCAATGGGCTTTTCGGTGATTATAACCCGTATACGACTTATGTGAGGGGCGACTGGTACAATGCGATACAGCCGGTACATACGGGAGAGATTTACCTGGGAGACAAATCCTTCTACGAGGCTGCCCGTCTGGAGGAAGTGGAGAATCCGGTCGTCTATAAGGGATCCTGGGATCAGGAGGCGACCTTATATAAATGGTACACAGAGCAGGATGGGGACACCACGGTGATCTATGCGAATTTCCAGGGGGCTGATCCCAATCAGGAAGACGTGGAGATCAACGTCAGACGGAACTGTTTCTATCCGTCCAAATCGGGCGTCGGATACATTACGTTGTCCGGATTTAAGGTGACGAGAGCAGCCACGCAGTGGGCGCCGCCCACGGCATACCAGGAGGGCATGATCGGCCCGCGCTGGTCTAAGGGGTGGATCATCGAGGACTGTGAGGTGTCTCATTCCAAGTGCAGCGGCATCTCTCTGGGTAAATATCTGCAGCCGAACAATGAGAATAAGTGGTGTACTAAATTTGTTAAGGATGGCACACAGAACGAGCGGGATGCGATCTGTCAGGCGCAGAGAGAGGGATGGACAAAGGAGCTGATCGGTTCTCATATCATCCGCCGTTGTGATATCCATGACTGCGGACAGACCGGCATTGTGGGCCATCTGGGCTGCGTATTTTCTATTATTGAGGATAACCATATTCATCATATCAATAACAAGCAGGATCTGGCAGGCGCAGAGATTGGCGGAATCAAGCTGCATGCAGCGATCGATGTGATTATCCGCAGGAATCACTTCGAATATTGTACCAGAGGCCTCTGGCTGGACTGGCAGGCGCAGGGAACCCGCGTGAGCCAGAACCTTTTCCATGATAATATGCCGCCGGAAGGTACGGAAATTACCATGCCGCTGGCATTGGCAGAGGATATTTTCGTGGAGGTGTCCCATGGACCGACATTAATCGACAACAATCTGCTGCTGTCGGAGGCGGCGGGCCGTCTGAGCACCCAGGGACTTGCTTTTGTGCATAATCTGATTGCCGGGACCTTTACCTATGTGGGGAACGGAGTGGACAATGGAGGGAAAGTGTTCCCGACACCCAGATATACGCCTTATCATGTGCCGCACAGGACAGAGGTGGATGGCTTTATGACTATACTGCACGGAGACGCAAGATTTTATAACAATATCTTCGTACAGATGCCTGTGCGGTCAATCTATACGGAGTATGCGAAGAAGATGAATCTGGAAGGGCCGGGCTGGCTGAATGAGATCTGCGGCACAAAGCCCTATGACGGATACCCGAAGGAAGAGGAGTATCTGGCTCGATTTACGGCTGAGAACTATAATATCCGGGAGGAGCGGGATAAGTATTATGATCATCTTCCGGTTTACAGCGGCGGCAATGTGTATTTTAACGGTGCACAACCTTATGATGGAGAGGAAGACTTCGTATTGGATACGGAGCATAAAGTGGAATTGAAGCTGGTGTGCGGTGATGACGGGTGCAGACTGGTCACTGATCTGTATGAATATCTTCCGCAGAAAACCTGGCAGACCATCTCCACGCAGACGCTCGGTATGGCTTTTGAGCCGGAGGAACGATTCGAGAATCCGGATGGGACGGAGATTATATTTGATACGGATTATTTCGGACAGCATCGGGGAATCCATCCGGTATGCGGTCCGTTTGAGGACGGGAAGAACACGATTGAGCTGGTATAGGAGGGGTTTTGGATATGCAGATGATAAGAGAATATCATGTGGCAGTGACCGGGAATGACCAGGCGGCTGGTTCGGCAGAGGCGCCTTTCGCAACGATTCAGCGGGCGGCAGATGTGGCCATGCCCGGGGATACGGTGATCGTTCATGAAGGAGTGTACCGGGAGTGGGTAGATCCCAGGATGGGCGGCATCAGTGATCTGGAAAGGATCACTTATCGCGCGGCGGAAGGTGAGAAGCCTGTTATTAAAGGATCCGAGCGAATCACGAACTGGGAAAATGTGAAAGGTACAGTGTGGAAAGCGGTGGTGCCGAATTCCATGTTTGGAGATTTTAATCCCTATGACACCTATCTGTACGGAGACTGGATGATCGGGCCGGCTTATCCCACGCTTCATCTGGGAGACGTATATATGAACGGACGTTCTTTCTATGAAGCGCTCACTCTGGAGGAGGTAGAGAAGGCGCAGAGAAGAGAGACCGGTTTTAATGTTCCCTGGCAGGATTACAGGGAGCCTATCGCGGATCCGGAAGGTACGGTGTATCAGTGGTATGCGCAGGTGGAGGCGAAGACGACTGCTATCTGGGCGAATTTCCAGGGAGCGGATCCGAATAAGGAACTGGTAGAGATCAATGTGCGAAAGTGTGTGTTTTATCCCAGACAGGGTGGTAAGGATTATATTACCGTTTCCGGGTTTGAACTGGCTCAGGCGGCAAGTCCCTTTGCACCGCCCACGGGGGATCAGCCAGGTTTGATCGGTCCGCATTGGTCTAAAGGCTGGATTATTGAGGACAATCATATTCATGATGCCAAATGCAGCGCTGTGACATTGGGGAAGGACGAGAAGACCGGCGATAATCTTTTTACCAGGACAAGAAGAAAACCCGGTTATACGTATCAGTTTGAAGCGGTAGGCAGGGCGCTTCTGCAGGGCTGGCAGAAAGATAATGTGGGTTCCCATATCGTACGCAATAATGTGATCCACGACTGCGGCCAGAACGGCATTGTGGGGCATCTGGGCTGTATATTCAGTGAAATCTGCGGCAATGAGATTTATAATATTGCCACAAAGCATGAGTTCTACGGGTATGAGATTGCGGGCATCAAGTTTCATGCGCCCATCGATACGCAGATTCATCATAATTATATTCATGACTGTACACTGGGAATCTGGCTGGATTGGGAGACGCAGGGCACACGGGTGAGCGGTAATCTGCTTTGCGGCAATATCCGCGATCTGATGGTAGAGGTATCCCACGGACCTTATCTGGTGGATCATAATATCCTCGGATCTCCGTATAGCTTTGAGAATGCCTCCCAGGGAGGCGCTTACCTGCATAATCTGGTATTGGGTAATATGAAGCACTGGACCGTGCTGGATCGTTCTACCCCATATCATTTTCCGCATATGACACAGATCATGGCTTCCTCCTTTATCTATGGCGGGGACGACCGCTTCTATCAGAATATTTTTGTGGGCGGGGCGCCAACCCTGGGCGAAGTGAAGGGAGTATCCTGCGGCACGGCAGCCTTTGACGGTCACCCGGGAGATTATGAGGAGTATATCCGGCTGATCAACGAGGCATTCCCGGGAGATGAAGATCTGTATGTGAAGGTGAAACAGCCGGTATATATCGACCGTAATGTCTACCTTCAGGGAGCGCAGGGCTATGCCGGTGAGCATAACAGTTATCGTGGCAGCGGCATGTTGAAGGCCAGGATCACGCAGGAAGTGACGGAGGACGGCCGGGCGGTTTATCTCGAGCTGGATGTGGATCCGGAAGTGCTGGAGCAGGAAGCTGTGATCATGCAGACGAAGGATCTGGGCTGTACCCGAGCTGTAGAAGGATTATTTGAGAATCCGGACGGAACGCCGATTGTTTTTGATGTGGACTATCTCGGAGAGAAAAGACAGGACGATCATGTGCTTGCTGGTCCGATTAACGGCTTGAAAGCAGGGCATAATAAGGTGCGGATCTGGTAAAAACAGTACAACAGGTCATACATGGCCTCCATGCGGCATATACTTTTACTAAGTATACGCATGGAGGTTTATTTTTGTGGAATTAGTAAAAAAGAAGATACATATGGATCGGATCAGCAGCAGAGCCGGCACCCAGATGGTATTGGAAGAAGATGTGAATATTTCAGATAACAAGCCTGACGCCAGTCATCTGCTTAACAGCAAGGGCGAGATCATCATGGAGGAGATCCGTGCCGGAGACAATGTGGTGAATCTAAGAGGCAGACTGGTGGTATCGATCCTGTATCTGACAGATATGGAGGGAATGTGCGCCAGCATGGAGGCGGTACTTCCCTTTGAGGAACGGGTCAATATGGAAGGGGTATCGAACGGTGATATCATCCTGACAGACTGGTCGATTGAGGATCTGACGGTAGGACTGATCAACTCCAGGAAGATCAGCGTACAGGCGGTAACCTCTTTTGGACTGGAGCTGGAGGAACATGTGGAGCAGGATACGGCGGTGGATATCTATCATGAGGAACCGGTGGAATACAGAAAACGTACGTATCCGATGGCGGAGCTTGTGCTGCAGAAGAAGGATATCTTCCGATTAAAAGAGGAGATGGAGCTGTCGGGTAATCTTCCCAACGTGTTCCAGACGATCTGGCACCACATCACGTTTGATCATGTGGAATTTAAAGCGCTGGATGAGAAGATATCGGTTCAGGGTGAGATGAGAGCTTTCTTCCTCTATGAGGGGGAAGGGGACAATGACAGAACACTCTGGTATGAGAATACGGTACCGTTCAGTGGTATTATAGAATGCCACGGATGCAGGGAAAATATGATACCGGATATCCGCTACAGCCTGGGGCAGTGTAATGTGGAAGTGCGGCAGGATTTCGACGGAGAAGAGAGAGTTTTCTGTGTAGAGCCGGTGCTGGATCTGGATATTCATCTGTACGAAGAGGAAAATATGGAGGTGCTTTCCGATATTTACGGCGTGGAGAAGGAGATCGAAGCGCTGACTACGGAGGTACAGCTTAAGAGTCTGCTGCTGTGCGGCAGCGGCAAATGTAAGATCGCGGAACATGCGAAAATCCAGAATCCGGAGATGCCCATGTATCAGCTGATTCATTCTGAAGGGGAGATCCAGATCGAGGAGCAGGCAATCGTGGAGAACGGGATTGCCATTACGGGAACGCTGACAGTAGTTACGTTGTATCTGTGTGGTAATGGGTCGAAATCCATTTATTCGTCCAGGAACGTGCTGCCTTTCCAGTATGTGATCGAGGCGGACAATATTACACCTACCAGTATCTTCAAGATGCGCTGCAGCATAGAGCAGCTGACTGTAACGATGCTTGACAGTGATGAGCTGGATGTGAAGGCGGCGCTTTTGTTTAAGGTGATCGTGTTTGCGGTGCAGAAAAGTAATCTGATTACGGATATCAAGGTGGAAGAACTGGATTTAAACAAGCTCAGTGAGCTGCCAGGCATGGTTATCTATATCGCCGGACCGAATGATACTCTGTGGGACATCGGGAAACGGTATTATGTGACAATATCACAGTTAAAAGAAGTTAATGAGCTGGTGACGGAGGAGATCAGCGCCGGGGATAAGATTCTGGTGGTGAAAGGGAGTGTGTAGGTATTTTGGTATTGGACCATACTTCTGCCTGCGCTCATAATTGGAAAATTTTATAAATATTTTCGTGGAAAAGGGATCAGAAATTGTATATACTGAAAGACGGGGCTTGTGAAGCGGCATGGCCCCGTTTTCGGATTGTCTGGAAGATACAGGATTCCGGGATTTGCAGAAGGGTGAGAATTGCATTGGAACCGGGCTATGGAGGAGATTCCGGATTTGCGGGAGAACAAAATTTACAGCGGGATGGCCTTTTGGGCGTATGGGATGGGAAGGGCATGCCGGAAAGAATACACAGGAGTAAGGAAGGGATATAGAAGGAATGAATACGACAAAAACAACGCCTGTATTAAGCAATAAATTATTTCTTTACCTGACAGAATTCTTCGCGGGTATGTCGGTGATGGCGGTGGAGCTGGGAGCCAGCAGGCTGCTTGCTCCATATTTCAGTTCTTCGCAGATCGTGTGGACGATCATTATCGGAACGATCATGATCGCCATGGCGCTGGGGAATATATACGGCGGGCGCAGTGCGGACAAAAACCCTGATCCGGACAGGCTGTATGGCAGGATATTGATTGCGGCTGTATGGATCGCAGCCATTCCGGTGGTGGGAAAATATATTATCCTGGGGATTTCGGCGCTGCTGATCTTTACGGTGAATACGAATTTCCTGATCTGGGCGGCATTTGCGGCCTGTATGGCGGTTTTTGTGTTTCCGTTGTTTCTGCTGGGGACGGTGACGCCGTCGCTGGCCAAGTATTCCGTGGACAGCCTGGCGGACAGCGGTAAGACAGTGGGGATGCTGAATGCATCCAACACGATCGGCAGCATTATCGGAACCTTTGTGCCGACTTTCATTTCCATTCCGGCGGTAGGTACGTCGATTACGTTCCTGATTTTTGCGGGAATTCTGCTCACGCTTTCACTGGTCTATTTTGTGAGCGGCAAAAGAGGTGCGGCCAAAAGTGCAGTGGCAGCGGTTCTGTTCGTGTTGTGCTGCTTTCCGGGGAAATCCAACAGCTTTGCCTTCTGGGAGAGCGGTCTGACTTATGAGGGAGAATCTATCTATAACTATCTGCAGGTGAAGGAGAATGACAGAGCTGTCATATTGTCGACGAATGTGTTATTTGGGGTGCAGTCCATGCTGGTGAAAGGGGAGGGACTGACAGGCATGTACTATGACTATGCGATGGCGGCTCCGCTGATGACAAAGCTGGAGAATCCGGGAGACTGCAGGGTACTGATCCTGGGCATGGGAACGGGTACTTATGCTGTGCAGTGCCGGAATTATTTCGGAGATATGGAGATTGAAGGAGTGGAGATCGATGAGAAGATTACCGCTCTGGCCAGAGAATACTTTGAGCTGCCGGCGGATGTGCCGGTGACGACCTATGACGGCAGAGCCTATTTGAACGCTGTCGACGGTAAGTATGATGTGATCATGGTAGATGCCTATCAGGATATCACCATTCCGTTTCAGATGTCTTCCGTGGAGTTCTTTACGCTGGTGAAGGAACATTTGACAGAGGACGGCGTGATGGTAGTGAACATGAATATGCGGGGCAGTAACGAGGGCAGCATTAACGAACATCTGGCGGATACCATTGGCAGTGTGTTCGGAGAGGTATATACGGTGGACGTGAAGGGATCTACCAACAGGGAGCTTTTTGCGTCCGACAATCCGCGGATGCTGGAGAATCTGTCGTCTCATCGTGAAAGGATTGTGGAGGAAGATCTGTCGGCGATGATGGAGACGGTGGAGGGGCAGCTGACGGCGTATGAAGCAGGGGATCATATCATGACTGACGATAAGGCGCCGGTGGAGCTTCTGGGGATGCAGGTTATTGACGAACTGATCCGGGATGAGGTCGCGCTCTATAAGCAGATTTATGAGGAAAAGGGAATTCGGGGTGTACTGGATGCGTTATAAACAGCAGGGAAAGTGTCCGCAGATATTTTGGGATTGGTGACCGGTACAGGCAGATGAATGATGAAAGGGGGATGAGGAATTTCCAATGATAGAAATCTGTAATGTGACCAAACGATTCGGGAAATTTGTCTGTCTGGATCAGGTCTCTCTTGAGATTCCGGATGGTATGGTATATGGACTGGTGGGGGAGAACGGCGCCGGTAAAAGCACGCTTCTTCGCCTGATTGCCGGAGTCTATCGTGCGGATGCCGGAGAGATCAGGATAGACGGGAGAAGAGCCTCCGCTGTGGCGGCGAAGCAGGAGGTCTTTTACATGCCGGACAGGCAGTATTATGACAGGAATGCCACGCCGCTTACTGTCGGCAGTTTTTACAGGAATTTTTATGCGGGATTTTCGATGGAAGACTATCGCGGCCTTCTGGAGATGTTCGAGCTGGAGGAGAATGCGCTGCTGGATTCCTTTTCCAAAGGGATGAAGAAGCAGGTGTTTATTGCGGCGGCGCTCTGTACCAATACAAGATATCTGCTGTGCGATGAGGTCTTTGACGGGTTGGATCCCCAGATTCGCAGGGTAGTGAATGATCTGCTGCTTGGTGCGGCGGAGGGGAGAAAACTGACAATTCTGATCGTATCGCATTATCTGGAGGAGCTGAATAAGATCTGCGGACATAAGGGCTATCTGCATCGGGGCAGGATTCTGACAGAACCGGAGTGGCAGGAACTTCTGTGAACCGGTATCGGGTCGGAACAGGTTTTGTTGGTGAAGCGGGAGTTTTGAAAGCGTTATACCAGTATGTTTTCAAATTGAAATAAAAGAATGAGATAGATAGGGTAACAGGCAGGATTAAAGCAGAGCTGTTATGGACAGGTACGGAAAATGGACGGAATGAAGAGATTTACCGGTCTTCTGCGGGAAGACTTAAAGCGTAAACTGGGAATGATCGCGGCAGCGTGGTACAGTATGGGAATGCTCTGTCTTGTCTTTTCCATGAAGGCAACGGTTCCGACAGGGGAGGTGCGCAGTCTCTATGTAGGGCCGGGAAATACCTCCTTTTTTGCGGTTATGGTGCTGTTTGGGATTCTGATGGGAGCAGATGCGTTTCGGTTTTTGCGTTCCGAATCGGAGACGGATCTGTACTTTGGACTGCCATTTACGAGACCGCAGCTGTTTGCGGCGGGGTGGGCAAATAATCTGCTTATTTTTGCCGTGCCATTTACGGTGTGCCGGCTGCTGTTTTTCCAGATCTCGCTTGCCATGGGGTACAGCCGGTATGAGGAAAGTATCCTTTCTGTGTGGATGGGATGTCTCGTGCCGATACTGGGATTTCTGTTTATGATGGGATTGGCCATGCTGGCGTATCTTCTTGCACAGAATACAGGCTGCCGGATCGGGCTGCTGGCACTGTTTTTGCTGGGACCGGCGGTTGGCATGCGGTTGGTTGAGAGGCTGCTCGAGATGATGGCGCCTTCTTTTTACCGTTCTGAAGTACTGGAAATTATGAAGGAATATTTGTCGCCGCTGTCTCTGCTGTTAAGAGCGACGGGTGTGCAGGAATATGCGGATGGTTCCTGCTGGCTTCTGCAGGAACATCTGTCTTACATTCTGGTGTTGGAAGGTGCGGCGGTTTTCCTGTCAGTTATGTGTCTGGTGATCTTCTGTATCCGTCCGGCGGAACGGACGAACAGGATGTTTACCTTTCGATCTGCGGAATATCTGGTGCGGTATGTCTGCCTGGTGCTGGCAGCGCTCTGGCTTGTGAAAGGGCTGCAGGTATTTGCATTGGGAGGATTTTCCACGGCGCTGGCGGGCATCGCCGTGTTGTTCGGCGTGCCGGTCCTGCATGGATTGTTGAATATGGTATTGGCTTTTGATGCCAGAAAATTTGTTTCTGCCAAATGGCATCTGCTGATGGAATTTTGTGTCATGCTGCTGTTGCTCGTCGTATTCTCTGCTCTGGGCAGCAGGGGCGGAAGAATGCCGGCCGTGGAGGAAATCGAATCGGCGGCGGTGGTTTTGCCGGCGCTTGCCAGCGGAGGTGACAGGGAACAGGCGTTGTCCCGGATGAAGATTGAAGGCGACGGGCTTGCAGATACTTATGTTTGGATCCAGGAGGTCTGTGGAAAGAAAAGTGATGCTGATGATTTCTATGATATATTAGTAAAATATAATTTAAAAAACGGCCGGACAGCTTATTATAAATGTCAGCTGCCGGCAGATGCACTTGACGGATTTGACGATATTTACCGGCAGGAAGCATATAAGAAAGGGACGTATGACATACTTTGCCTGGATAGCGTCAAATATTATGAAATCCATTGGACGAATGGAATGGAGCAATACACGTTAGATTTGAATGAACAGGAGCGGCAGGCATTGTGGGAGGCGTACTGTAAAGATCTGGACAGGATGACTTTTGCAGAACTCAGGGCGGAAGCGCCGATTGGGCAGCTTACTTTTGCTTCGACCAAAAACCAGGGGGATGTATCCGGATATATTTATCCTGGATTTTCAAAGACCCTGGCCATATTATCACATTACGGCATCCATGCAGGGAAGAAGATAAGTGACTATGAGATTACGGAGATCGTGGTAGCCAGATATATGATGCAGGACGGACTGCTCTACAATGTGCGTTATCTGGCGGCACAGGATACAGTAAGAGAGCCGGAGAAGATCATGGAGTTGTCGAAAACCCTTGCGATAGAAGAGTTCTGCGTGGACGAACAACTATATTTGAAAGATCGAAACACGGAATACATGGTGAGCTATCGGGATTCGACAGGACAGACGGTGCGTCGTGTAAAGTGTTGGAAGAGGATTTAAAGGCGGATGAATAAAAAAGGCAGAACCGTTTTGCGGTTCTGCCTTTAACTTTAACAGTTCCTTAGTGAGTTTGCAGGCCTATAGTGTTATGGAGATTGTACTATCGGAAGGCGTCAGTACCGTATCTTTTCCGTCAATAACCATAGAAGCGCCGGTTGATGATACTGCCTGTACGTTGACGAGGCGTACCGTATAGGGCTTGCCGCCAATGTTTTCGGCTTTGATCGTGATTGTCTTGCCGGTCTTCACAACACTGATCTGCAGATTTGCCTGCTGGTTCATATCATACACTACCGTGGAGCATTCCTGCCCGTCTGTCAGGGCGTAGACACGCAGCTCCACACCGTCGGCATAGTCGTAATCCGGCCTGTCATTGCAGGCGCCCATAGCGATGATGGAATTTTCCCGCACCATCAGCGGCAGATGCAGATAATCGCAGGTCTTTTCCTGCCAGATGCTGCCGCATGCTTCTTCTCCGGTGAAGAAGTCCGTCCAGGTGCCTTTTGGCAGATAGAAGGATCCGATGCTCCGGTCATTGAAGATTGGCGCTACTAACAGGTTATCGCCCAGCATATACTGCTTGTCCAGATACCAGCAGTTACGGTCTTCGGTATACTCCAGAACCATGCTGCGCATAGTCGGCACGCCGGAGCGGGAGGTATCGATAGAAGTCTTGTACAGGTAAGGCATGAGGGAGGCTTTCAGTCTGGTAAAAGATCTCACCACGTCCACTGCTTCTTCGTCATAGAGCCACGGCACGCGGTAGGACTGGCTGCCGTGCAGGCGGCTGTGGGAAGACAGCAGGCCGAAAGCAACCCAGCGCTTATAGACATCCGCCGTGGAGGTGTGCTCGAAGCCGCCAATATCGTGAGCCCAGAAGCCAAAGCCGGACATCAGGAGTGACAGGCCGCCGCGCAGGCTTTCTTCCATGGATACATAGTCCGACCAGCAGTCGCCGCCCCAGTGTACGGGAAATTTCTGGCCGCCCACGGTGGCGGAGCGGGCGAACAGCACGGCTTCGCCTTTGCCGCGTTTGCGCTCCAACAGGTCATAGACTGTCTTGTTATATAAATATGTATAGAAGTTGTGCATCTTTTCCGGGTCGGAGCCGTCATGGTAGACGCAGTTGACGGGAATCCGCTCACCGAAGTCCGTCTTGAAGCAGTCTACGCCCATATCGAGCAGCGCTTCCAGCCTGTCCTGATACCACTTACATGCCTCCGGGTTGGTGAAGTCCACCAGAGCCATGCCCGGCTGCCACATATCCCACTGCCATACGTCGCCGTTTGGTCTTTTCACGAAATATCCTTTTTCTGTGCCCTCGCTGAAAAGGACAGATTCCTGACCGATGTAGGGATTGATCCATACACAGATGTTCAGGCCTTTTGCTTTGATCCTGGACAACATACCTGCTGGATCGGGGAAGACTTCTTCATCCCATACGAAATCGGACCAGTGGAAGCCTTTCATCCAGAAGCAGTCGAAATGGAAGGTGCGCAGCGGAATGCCGCGGTTCAGCATGCCGTCGATAAAGCTCATCACCGTCTCTTCATCATAGTTGGTGGTGAAGGAGGTGGACAGCCACAGGCCGAAGGTCCAGGGAGCCGGGAGAGCAGGCTTGCCGGAAAGATCCGTGTATCGCATGAGCACGTCCTTCATGGTGGGTCCGTTAAAGAAGAAGTAATCCAGACTGCCGCCCTTTACAC
>CANPTH010000045.1 GCA_947576945.1 uncultured Lachnospiraceae bacterium | reverse complement strand
CACAAACTGTGTTAAAATCCTTCGTCTTTCCTTCTCTTGCCTGCCTTAACCCATCCAGCACACTCTTCCTTACTTCTATCTGCTGTTGTTCCAAGGTTTCCGCATAAATTTTCTTGACTGCAACTTCCATGCGATTTACCTCCTTCCAAATATAAAAAACTCTGAATCCGTTTCACTATTATTATATCCACTTTTTCATTTATTCACAACCTTCTTTTACCATTGGCATCCTATTTATTAATATCGCATCTTTGCACATACCATTTCTACTATTTTGATTGCTTTTATGTTCTATTTAATATTTTCATATTTTTTTGCGAACACCCCATGCAGCACTACCAGTACATGAAATATTCCATTTTACGAATCTGCCTACTACTCATACCAATGGCTTCCAGCGTTGCTAATTTGCGCTTACGCGCAATAACGCCAACAGACATTACATTGATAAAGTTGAATATTCCAATAAGGCCAAGGATAATGGAAATGCCGCCGCCAAGTACAAGCTTCTTAAAATCAGGGCGAATCGGTACAAAACGCGGACATTTCATTATCCAAATGTGCGCTTGATTTCGTCACGTTCTCTTTGTGTTTCCACCCAATTCTCCACATATCCGCAATCGCAGCAGACATAGCGTATAACCGGGATTTTTTTCATCAATGTAAAGGTCGAAGTATAAATATTGTTCCCGCTGGCATGACGGTTTTGGTTATCGGGAACACGGACAATATTTTGTGAGCTGCATTTAGGGCAGCGTTTTGTATTTTTCATGGTATTATATCCTCCTTACGACAAGTGATAAGCTTAAAACTTCAGCTATGACAATGCAGAGCAAAACCCATATACTTACAGACCACATACCGATAAGCCCTGCAATCAAAAACATAATCAACGGTACAATATACTTTCGCGGGTGGTGCCATAAATCATTTTCAATCTTCCAGTTACGGACAGGAAACTCCATTTCGTTTTGTGTGTCAGTCTCTGTTACAGTCACAGCATACTGCAAAAGCGACATTTCTTCCGCTTTGTCCATAATCGGCAGGTTTTTGTCCATGATAAAACAGACCGCCGGCATGGACGATCTGCTTTCCCGATAGATTGATTATGCCTTTACTGCTTCAAAAGATAAGGTTACAACAGCGCGGAATATCTGATTGCTGTATTCTGTTTCGACTGTCCCGTCATAGCGTTCAGCGGCGGCACGGACGCTTTGAAGTCCCCAGCCGTGCAAAGTTTTATCTGCTTTGGAAGTCTGCAAACTTCCGTTCATTTCGGTAGGTGCAGCACTGCACCCGTTTTCCACCTTGATAACCAGCATATCATTTATGCGGCGGATTGTTAAATTGACAAAGCGAAATCTATCTTCCTCATTTTTTATCGCTTCAAGGGCATTATCCAAAAGATTACCTAAAATCGCAACCAAATCAACACTTTGTATATTGGTGCGGCGTGGAAATTCAATGTTTGTACCTGCCTGTATATTTTGGGAAGCAGCAAGGGCAATCTTGCTGTTGATCAGATAGTCTACGGCTTCGTCGCCTACCCATGCTGTCTGTGTGATTTCCTGTATTGGAGATCGCAGATTTTCAATGTAGCGGGCGGCTTCCGTTGTATGGTTTTTTAACAGATAGTGATACACTGCATCAATATGATTTTGGAAGTCATGGAACAATTTTGCGTTAGCGGCATAAACATTTTTAAGGGTCTGATAGTCATGCTCCAATAACGCATTTTTTTCTTTTTCAAGCAGCATAATCTTTTTTTCCATTTCATATTGGCGGTTAAGGTTGAAAAACAAAATTGCTACAAGGATTAGCATAGAAAAGATAATCCAAGTTGTCAGCCTATCGTCACTTATGGGTATGGTATTCTGCCCGGATAAAAGAACGGCTCCCAGCAAACCGGCTATTGCAACTCCGGCTATTACCCGTGGTGATAGATTTTCATTTCTTTTATGCGATTTCACAGTAAGAAAGGCAATTCCCAGCATAAAAAGCCGGACAATCCAAACTGCCGCTATATATCCATTTGACCGCATATCAAGAAAACGGTCTGATTGAAAGATAACCCCCAGCCCAGCCGATAGAATAAATTCCCACAAAGCAACCGCTGCTTCATAAAAAGAAAATGAGAAACAGGCTCATCCTGGGCTGCGCCGCATATAGATAATATGCAATCAGTATTACAAAAATCATTTCTATACCCGTCAGATAAAATTGTTGAATGGGGAAACAGGACAGCGCAGTAATAAAGGCTGCCGCACACACAGAAATGACACTTGCTTTTATCCTGTTTCCAGCTGATTGCTGCAATGTTATAACAAGATACAGCCCGAAAAATATCCGCAATCCATTTGTAAAAAAGAATGAAAGTATCTGATACCAGGTCATCATATATGCGCTCCCCAAAACCTGTTTATCTGTTTTTTGACTTCCTGCAAATGGGAACGGCTGATCGGAAGCGTTTCACCATTTTTGAGATATGCCATGCTGTCACTGATTTTCATAATCTGTATGATATTCACGATATAACCCCGGTCAATGAAAATAAATTCCTGTGCTTGCAGTTCATCAAAAATCTGCTGCAAACTTTTTCTAACTTTCGATATTCCCAAACGCGAACATATCATAGAATTTTTTCCACCGTCACGCTGGATATAGAAAATGTCTTTGTACGGTATTTTTTCCATGCGCCCGGCAGCTTGTATGATATACTCCCTGCCAACCTCTAACTCAATCAGTTTTGCAGCGTCTACCACAGCGGACACCAGACGATTACTCAGGTCGCTTTTTGGCACATAACGAAAAATAGAAAGCTCAAAAGCGTCAATCGCATATTCGATATGCGACGTGATAAAAATAATCTTTACATTTGGTAAATGAGGTTTGATCTTTTCAGATAATTCCATGCCTGTCATTCCGGGCATTTCTATATCAAGCAAAATCAAATCATAGAAAAAATGGTCGTCTGTAATATCTGAAAGAAGATTGCTGCTTTGTGTATAAGTTGCAATCTCATAACCTGTTCCGCAAGAGCGCAGACAGTCTTTCACAATATCCCCATGCGATTTGACAGCTTCCATATCGTCGTCACATATCGCTATCCGTACCAATGTGTTCACCCCGTTTCCTGTATCTTCCGTCAGCGGGCTTTTCATTCCGACTGTATTTTGAAATAAACCCTATATAATACGTGCAATTATACCTGCTATGCGATAGACTTTGATTATGATTCACGTGCGTAATGCTACGTTGCTACTGGCAGGGTTCTGTCTTTTCAATCATAATTCCGCCCACGAATGTCTTATTAACCGAAGCGGGATCTGGAGCAGAAGCGTCGATCATCGCTGTCATTGGATATGCTTGTATTTGTGCTGTCTGCCTCATAAGTAAAGGGAACTCCGATAATTAGATGCAAATACCCCATGCACTGCGATCAGCACATGGGATATCAAAAATCCGTCTCAGGTTAGTAGGTACGCCAGAATGTACCGGCTTCCGGATAGACGAAATGCAGTATAAGCGAAATTATCATGACCAGACATACAAAAATACAGCTGCCCGCTATAAACCACTTGATTCCTTTTATAAAATCTTTCATCCTTTTATTTTGAAAAATCGAATCCACTTCCTGGGAAACCCGGTATATGGAATCTATTTTCTCATTTGTGAGGGAGTTCTCTCTCACCTCCTGCACATCAATGTCCTTCACAAGTTCATCCAGCGTCATATCAAAGAAATCACTGAGCATAACCAGTCTGGTGAAATCCGGGTATGACTGTCCTGCCTCCCATTTTGATATGGTCTGCCGCGATACCTGCATTTCCATTCCCAGTTCTTCCTGAGAAAGCCCTTTTTCTTTTCTTAATTTCAGTAGTTTTTCGTTGAATTTCATTTTGCATTGCCTCCTTTTTTTCAGCCTACAATAAAACTGATTCCGGTTCAAGCAATTCAAATTGTCAATTTGTCAATTTTCGCAGACATTTCACGGTTCCATGAAAATTAACATCGTGTCAACGACATGTAACACCCTCTCTTTGGACTTTAAACCGTCCCTTCATCCTGTACTCACTTCATATAAACCACAGCCCATAAGTTTACTGTTTTATAAATGCCTGATCAGCTACAGGCATTCCATCCTCGTCAGATCTATAACGCTCTACTTTCATATGCAGGTCATATTTCTCACGCAGTTCAGTAATTTTTGCCATCATGGGGGAAGCGTGGTGAACATCTATCGAATGCTGATTCTTCCAGCTGTCAATTAAAAGAACCGTTTCTTTATCTGCCATTGGAAAAAAATACTCATACCTGATATTTCCATCTTCTGCACGAATATCATCCACTACCCCGCTGGAAATCATTTCCTCTGCAAATTTTTTTGCATTACCGTTTCTGCCGCTATAATAAATATTTATTGTAATTGCCACTCTTATTTTCCCCCATCATATTCATATTATCCTGGTGTGCAGACCACTTCTCTCATACATGCTCCACCCACACAAATTCTACAAAGTCCCCTGCAAACAGGAATTGCATGATTGGAGCCATAACCAAAATCGTCACAATAAGCCCAAGAATGGTTCCATCAACCGGCTTTGTCCAATTATTCTTTGGTATTAACCATATTTTTCATAGGTTCTCCCCATTTTCCGAGATATCTTCCATCAATGGAAGAATAGGTTTCGTCGCCCGGGGCTAATACCGGAGCAGCCTGCATCAATCTTTCTGTAAAGGGAATCGTTGTATCCAGCAGTTGTTCATCCTGGGTTACATTACGGATTAAACAGAGAAAAATATCTGATCCATCTCCCATAGGGATTGTTTTTTTCACTTCCAGTTCAAAACTGACAGGGCTTTCTGCAATGGTTGGCACATCTAACACTTGTCCCCACTCTACAGTAGGCAGGCGCTTCATCTTGTCAGGTGTGGTTCTGCCACAGGTACAACCATAATAATCTGCCAAAGGCAGCAGCTGTTCAGATACGAGGTTCGCTGAAAATACACCATTTTTGCGTATCAAATCCTTGGTCTGTTTTTCCTCACCTATACAAGCCATTACCCCGAGTCCCTCTGAAGAATGATAATATCCAAACCAACAGAAAAGACCAAAATGGGGCTGCCCATCTTCCTGTTTTGTGCCATAAAGAAATAACGCTTGCGGACAGTAATCATTACCAATCTTAGTTTTTACCTTTGCCATCATGTACATCCTTTCCTTTTTTTAATGCTTGTTCCGCTTGCTCCAAGTTGGAAACAATACGGTCAAGATACTGTTCTAATTCCTTGATTTCTACCTTTTCAAAATCCTTAAAAAACAAGCCATTCATTTGCTGAGAGACTTGATCGTAACGTTTCTCCAATGCACGGGCTTTGGGCGTCAGGCTAATGATGCTTTGGCGCCGGTCAGAAGCTGAAATTTCCCGACAGATTAAGCCATTTTCTTCCATTCTGCAAAGCATTGCAGTAAGTGTATTTTTTGCCAATCCCGTCTTTTGGGCAAGTTCCACAATAGGAATGCCTTCGCTTTTCCATAACACATAAAGAATATGCCCTTGTGGTCCATTAAATTCATCTACACCACATGTCTGCAAAAGCCGATCAAAAACTCTCCCTTGAACCTGTTTAATATGAGAAATCAAAAAACCTGTTCGTGTTTCCAGTTTTATCACACCTTTCCTTGCTCCACCGCTTCGCAAGGATAGAAGCGGCAGTTTTGCTGTACAGCAACAAAAAGGACGTCTCCTTTTCATAGTCTTAATAGTACTATATAGAACTTATTCTGTCAAGGTAACAATTATAAGAAAGGGCAGTCCTAAGACCGCCCACTCTCTACACATATATTAACTAAATGCTGCTGATAAATCCGTGTTCTTTTGCCAGTGCCCGATAATCCAGAAAACATCAGCGGCTCAAGCCCGTTGCTGATGCACCTGCCAGGGCAAAAAACAAGACTGCTTTCCGGGAAAAACATCAGGCAGAACCTGTGATCTACGAAGCGGCGCGTAACACGCTCAAAGCCATGCAGGATGAAAAAAAGCATAATATTATTTCTGAATTGTCAGAACATCATCAAATGCGGACAATTTAGCATCTGTAAATTGATGAGAAACGACTATCAACAGTTTGCCCTTGATTGAAAGAAGAATGTCTTCTATCCTGGCAGCAGTAGCATCGTCAAGATTTGCCAGAGGCTCATCAAGTATCAGGACATCTGTATCTCTCAATAATGCGCGCGCTAAACAGATTCTCTTTTTTTCACCGCCCGAAACGTTTGCTCCATCTTCTGTAATAAGCTCATCCAGCGAATCAGGATCCGCAAATTTATCCAGACCAAGATCTTTTAGTATGTGAATCAGTTTATCATCCGATATTTCCCGATACATTGTAAGATTGTTTCTAAGTGAATCATGAAACAATACGGCTTCCTGCCGGACAATAGTAATACAGCCATATGTGCTGCCATACTCAGAAATTGGTACGCCATCAATTTCAAGGCTGCCATCCTCTACATTATAGTATCGGAGTAATAAATTGACTACTGTTGTTTTACCGCATCCACTTGGACCTTTAATCAAATAACGTTTTCCGCTTTTCGCCGTGAAATTAAAGTCATTCAGTACTGGCTGGTCATCAGAGTAAGAAAATGTGACATGTTTGTATTCAATTTCGGAGCTGACTGCACATAAAGATCTCCCTCTTTTTGTATTTACTCCTTCCGCTAAAAAAAATTCAATTGAGTTACAGGCAGGCCTTACTGCGATGAGCTGTCTAACTACCTCAGCAAGGGAAATCAGCGGATAAGAAAGCTGGTCTATCATACCAATTGCAACAAAGAAACTACCAGCCGTAAAATTTCTTCTGAGTACAAGCCAGGTAGCGCACACAAGAACCACAAAATATGATAGATAGGAGATCAAGGTCGTAATCAATTGAGAGACTGAACCGAGCGTCGTATCTTTCAATAGTTTATTCATTGATTGGTTATTGGACTCATCAAATTCAGAAAGAATTTTCTCTTCAATTGAAAAATTCCTGATAATCTCAAATCCCCTCAACCAATCGTTTACCCTGGCTAAATTATTCTTCACAGAATCAAGATATTCCGTTTGGGCTTTTTGAAGTTTCTCTTCAATCAGCCTGGGAACATACAATGGGGTAGTCAATAAAGCTATCGTAACTAATGCGAGCCGCCAGTCTAATAAAAACAATGCAATACTTACAAAAATAATTTTGAATAGTATTTCCCAGAACATTGGCAGCATTTGAAATCTGCGTGCTTTTATTGAGTCTGCATCATTTGTTAATTTTGCTATGTATTCTCCTTGTTGATGCTCCTTGTATTGTACAAAATCTCTTTTTGTTATGCTTTCAAAGATATCACGTTTTAAAAGTTTTGTGCATCCTACAACGAATCTTGCATGAAACTGCTTGTAGCAGAAATAGAAAAGAATTTCACATAATATAAATATAATAAGCAGAACTGCGTATCGAATTGTATGTTCTATTTCTCCGGCGACTGCAAAATCAAGAACATCGCCCTTAAAGAACTGCAAAGCAACTGCGAAAATAGTGCTGATGAATGCACAAACAAGAGCGCCCCAAAAACAGGTGCGGTTTTTCTTTTGATATTTCTTCATATTTACCTCCATGCCGAAGCAGTTTTTTTGCGGAGGCTGCGAGCCAAATTTCAAATTTGGCTCTGCAATTTCGAGTTTGTGGCTCCGGCACAAACTCGCAGTTGAAAAATCAGCACATCAGTGTGATTTTTCAACCTTTCCTCCTAAAGCTCGAATGCAGTAGAAGGATTGAATGTATTTTCCTCCTACTGTTTAGTAGGAAGTGCGAAGTTTTACCATGATACTGCCCCTCTTTCATAATTATAATAGAATAAGCTGTCCGACAAACACGCATCTGCCTGAAAGTAACGCCCTCCTCGGAACACTCGATGCAATCCATTATCCGCAGGCACAACGCCAACACTACCTCCTGATACACTCCTGTTCCAGCTTCACATCATGCGCCAGCATATAGTCGATCACCTCACGCAGCTCTTCCCGGCCGCGCATCTTCTGCAGCCGTATCCTGTCGTTCTCCGTCAGCGGCCTGCCGTACTGTTCATAGGCCTGCAGCGTCTCCAGATCCATCCGGTACATCCGGAAGGGAATACCCGTCTTCTCCCGCAGGTCACGGTAGATCTCGAACCCGCCGGCGTCAATATCTCCGAAATGAAGATACGCTGCCTGCGGGCAGGCCGCATGTAGTTCCATCAGCAGGGCGCGGCGAACGCTGTTGTGATAACCGCCCAGATATACAAGCAGGCTGTCTTCCTCCTGCCAGCGAAAAAATGTGGTCAGATTCTCGATGGTGATCACCTGCTTCACCGCCGCCGTATTGTCAAACCGTATCCTGCCGATATCCTCCCCGGAGATGCCAAGTCCCTGCTTTAACACCGACAGATCTATCTTCTCCGCTCCCACTAAGAGCGTCGCATTCCCTTTTAGATAAACATAGTCCGGCGTATGGTAGATACCGTATTCCGCCAGGATCTCCTCCACGGCTGCCTCCTCACATCCTGCCTGAAACCGCCTGAAAATATGGGCGATCCTGCCTTCCATCTTCTCGAAGGCCTTGGAATCCTGGAAATGACGAATCGAAAATTCCCGCAGGTACAGCGGCTCTTCATTCTTCTCGATAGCCTCTAGCACGGCAAGCAGCCGCATGGTAGACGCGATATCCTCCAGCTGCACGAATTCCTTCACGGATTTATGTTCCGCCAGACGTTCCAGCACATGGGCCGCAAAAGCACGACAGACCGGCGTCGGCTCCTTCGCAAGGCACTCTTTCAGCAGCTGTCTGTGTCCTGCCGCCAGATCCTGCTTCGGCACCCGGCGCACAAAAGCATAGGCCGTCTCCAGATTTTCCGTCTGCAGCTGTACTTTGGCGATGATATGCCCTTTGCGCCCTCCCTGCCAGCAGATCCGTATCAGCTGCTTTTCCTCCAGACTTTCCATGAAAAAGTGGATCCGCTCATATTCCGAAGAGCTTTCGTCGAAGTAAGCCGGCAACGCCTTTTTCGTAAAACGGAACTCGATATGGATATTCCTTCTGTTTTCTCCTGTGGAAAGCAGGCTGGCCTCATAAGTGTCCAGCAGCCTGTTCAGGATCATCCTGTCATACTGCACCATTGTAATACCTCTCCGCGAAGCTCACCTTTTCATCCGTCATCACCAAAAGCGTCTCCTCCACAAAGGGGCTGATATACTGAATCTTGTCCGGCGGCGCCGCGATCAGGATCTGCAGCGGCAGCCTGCGCAGGAATTCCAGCACCCCGCCGATCCGCTCGTCATCCATGTTGTTAAAAGCCTCGTCGAACATCACCAGCCCCACGGCCTCGCCGCCGATGCCGTTGCGGTACAGCTGCACGAAGGAGGCGGCCACGGTCACATAGAAGGGCGTCTGGGTCTCCCCGCCGCTCTTCTCCTCACACACCTTGGAATACAACGAATAACTGTCGTCGCTGTGCAGGATGCGGATATCATAATCCATATAGGTCCTGTAGTCCGTAAACTCGTCCAGTGCCTTCGCGCTGTTCTCATTATCAAGCGCCAGCCGCTCAAACAGCTCGTCGATCACCTCTTTATGATTCTCGTGGAAAAGGCCGCTGAAAATGGACTCTCCCTGCACGGCGTTAAAGTCATCCATGATCATCTCATAATAATGGCGGTAACGCCTGCTGGGCATAAACAGGAATTCATACTTCTCGTTGCTGAAACGGATATCCCGAAGCGCCCTGTTCAGCTCCTTGAATTCCGTCTGGGCGTTCTTCATATTCTCCTGCAGCTTGGCCAGAAACTGTTCCCGGAACTCCTCCTCGGCGGACTGCCTTGCGCTCTCCACCTTCTCCTCATAGCTGAGCAGTTCGGAACTTTTCAGTTTGCTATATTCCGCCTCGAAATCCGGATATCCTTCCAGCGTGGCCGCCGCACCGAAGTCGTGGGCAGTCTTGTATTCCACCATGGCATTTGTCATGGATTCCGTACATTTGGCTATGGTGGTCTGGTTGGCCTTCCTTCTGCGGGCGAAGTTCTCCTTGAACTGTTCGTGGCTTTTGTCCTTTAGCTGCTTCTCGTAATCATGATCCCAGAGCACGATATCTTCTTCCTGTCTGGCGGCAAACTCCGCACAGCGCGCCTTCTGCCCCACCAGGGAGGTCTGCCGGTCGGCCAGCCTTCCTCTGGTATTCTCGATGTTCTGCTCGGTCTGTCCCACCCGCCGGTTGTCTCTGGCGATCTGCTCCTCCTTCTCCCGGATGATCTTCTCCAACTCCGACAGCTGGATCTGCTTGAGGATCATATTGGAATTTTTCTCCAGCGTGGCGATGTTGGCCCGGCAGTTCTTGATCTCCTGCGCCGTGTTCCTTAGTTCCACGAGTACATCCACGCGGTATTTGATATCGGTATCCGTCTCCGTGGAAAGGGGTTTTTGCAGCTCTTCCAGCTTCTGCAGCACATTCTGTTTCTCTTTGATCTGATTTTCCAGCTCTTTACTCTTATGCTTTGCCTGCTCCAACTGTACCCGGATGGCGTTTTTACCGATATAGGGCGTCTCGAAGATGGCAGGCTTGATGGCGCTTGCTACGTGGTTCTGATAGCGCATACACTCCCTGGTGATGGCCGTCTTGTATTTCTTCAAATGGCTGTAATGCTCGCACATGGTCACCTTGCCCAGCACCATATTGATGTAGCGTCTGGCATACTTGTTGCCGGACGTGACCACCGTGGCCAGAGATCCTTCCGGCGCGGTATCGTACCCCTCCAGGTTCTGCGTATTGATCAACCCCACGCCGTAAGTCTTCTTCTCCCTGCGCAGTCTGTCATAAGTGCCGAGGGCGATATCGAAATTATCCGGCTCCACCAGAATATAGAAACGCTGCGTATTCAGATACCCCTCCACCGCATTGCGCCAGGAATCGTCCGTGATCTCCAGCATCTCGCACAGAATCCGCGGTTCCGGCGTCCTGCCGATGCGGACGAATTCCTCTCTAATGGCATTCATCACCCGGGTGACTTCCTCCGGGTAGGAAAGCTTCTTCTTCATCAGGTTCTCGATCTTCAAGTCCCATTCTTTCTTCTGCCCGGACAGCTCCCGCAGGTTCATATCCAGTTCCGCACGCCTCTTATAGACCCGGTCGCTCATATGATTCTTGTAGGCGATAACCTTCTGCAGGGTATCCTTGAAGTCATCGATTTGTACCATCTTCTCCAGCTGCCCCAGCTGTTCGCCGTATGACCGGATGCAGTCGTCTGCGTCCGGCACCTGCAACAGCCGGTTGACTTCGGCTTTCGCCATATTCACACTTGTAAGCAGCTGCTGCCGCTCCCCGGACAGCTGCCTATCACGCTCCTCCAAAAGCAGCAGTTTCTTCTGCTGTTCGTCTCTGGCGATAAAATCCTTGTCACTGGCCAGCTCCGCATAGAGGTTGTCCCGGATGGCCTGTCTCTCTTCCTTCTCCTTCTGGGCTTCCGCAATCTCCTGATTCCACCGCTCCAGCCTGTAGGTATCGTGCACGATGGCGCTCTCCAGCTGCCTGATCTCCTCCTCCAGAATGTCCACTTCTATCCGGTCCAGAAAATATTCGTACATCCTGTCTTTCCGCGTGCCGTCTTCCACCTGCCTGTAGAATCCTTCAATCTTTTCCAGCCTCCCCATCCGCAGCTTGATCTTATCCAGTGTGCGCTGCAGATCCTGATACGTGCGCACATTCTCCCGCAGAATGTCGATATTCACTTCCTTCTCGTCCAGCACATATGAGTAGACGAAATCCTTGATATCATCAATGGGCCGGAAAGCCATGGCCTTGGGGATCAGCTTAAAGAATTTATCTTCCAGACGGCCGAAGCGGTTCTTGATCATCTGCTTCGCATCCTTCTCCGTGGTACACCAGGTCTTGATCTTCTTCCCGTTACCGGCCCGGAACTGGGCGATGGATCTGGGCACTTTTCCCTGAAAAAAGAGTCCGTCCTCCAGCCGCTCCCCGTCCATCAGATAGCGCACCGTCTTCTCCTGTCCTTCCGACGCGGAGTCCACCACCGCACCGACGATAAAATATTTCTGCCGCTTCTCCTCATAGAATTCCAGCGCCACATGGGCGCTGATCTCTCCGGTCCGCTCATAGGGCCTGTTCTCGCGCCCGGTCTTGCAGCGGATATAGCCGGTCAGCTTCCGCTTGCCGTTCTCGTGGGCCGCCTTATTGAAATAGTTGGTGGAACAGGTCACCACAAACTGGATGGCATCGAGCAGTGTGGATTTGCCCGCACCGTTCTCGCCGGAGATCAGGACGGAATTCTCAAGATCGATCAGCACGTTGGTAAACCTATGCCAGTTGATCAGTTTCACTCTCGTCAGTTTCTTCATTCGACTTTCCGCCCTTTCGATAATTTTCCAGCTTTTCATAAGCCAGCTTGATATCCTCCACCCGCACTGCCATCAGGATGGAATCGTAGATGATCAGACGGGAATCCTCATTGGAAAGCTCCCTGTCCAGAACCTCCACCAGCTGAAAACGCCGCATGGTACTGATCGCATTGCGCAGCGTGGTCTTGTCCATCATCCTGTCCCGGATCTTGAGACTCAGAAACTTCTCATGGATGTCGCCCATATTGACAATCACCTCATCGCTGGCGGACAGCTCCCGCTTCTTCTCGTCATATAAGATCCGCAGGATCAGCAGAATCACGGATTCAAAAAGCTTCATATTGTAACGGTTATAATTCAGCGGATTGGTCAGCTGCACCACGCCGTATTCCTCATTGATCTCCAGCCGGTAACCGGTAACCGCCAGATACTGCGTAAACTTCTCCTTATATCTGGTGATAAAATAGTAATCGCCTCTCGCCGTCTCATTGCGCCTGCAGATAAAGCAGTTGCTGAGCAGACGGTTACAGATCCGCGTAAATTCGTCCTTATCCTTCTGCAGCATTCCCTCTAAAAAATCCATCCTCGTAAAACTCCTTCTACTTCTCTTTCCTGCGGATCACGTAATCCCGAAACCGATAGCCATTGACCGTAATATCCTCCGCCGCTTCTATCGCATACCGCATCGTCCTGCGCTGCCCGTACAGCCGGATATAGATCAAATATACGAAATCTTCCGTGGTTGCAAGCGGCAGCTCAGAAGCCAGCATCCGTTCCCTGCCCTGCAGGCAGTCAAGCACATAGCGGTCGATCTTCTGTGGATTCAACACCCGCTCCATCTTCTCCATCATCTTCTGCAGTTTGGCCTGTCTGAGCGCCTCGTCCGGCAGCTCGTTCAGAAGCGCCACCGGCTTAAATTCCTTTTTCCCTTCCAGAGGAACGAACAGCGACCTCTCGTCCAGCACCCCGGCGCTGTAGATCTTTACCAGCTCGTCCAGGAACGTGATCCTGTAGATGCCGCCAAGTTCCAGGCCCTCCGCATTGATCTTCTCATTGACCGCAGACAATATCTCCTTAAGCTGGCCTCTCACGTCCTCGCCGCCGATCAGATAGAATTTCGCCCGGTTGATGGCCGCTTTCTGGTACTGCGTATTCTTCCGGTTGATCTCCGCCAGAATCTCATCCATGTTCTGAAAAGCGTCTATGATCTCGTGAATATACTGATAGACCAGCTCCTCCGCCTGCTGCAGCGTGATCTCGCGGATGCCGGCAAGCTCCGCGCTGGCCTTCTCGATATAGGCGCGGCTTCGGCTTTTCGCTTCCAGCCGTTCCACGATCTCCGGACGGAATTTGGACACATTGTCGGAAGTCAGGAGTCGATGGTATGCCTTGTCCACGATATTTTCAATATAATCATTGAACAGCACGTTCATGATCTCTGCCGGCGTCTTGTATTTCGTCAGTTCGTCTATATAGTGTTTTATTCCGGAATTCAGGTTTTTCAACCCTGTGATCAGCATGTCGGTGTTTTCCAGAATGGACAGCAGCACGATCCCCGGATTATCCGTGCTGCTGCGCACCAGACTGTAGATGGTATAGATATAACCCTGATATTCGATCTGCTTCCCTTCCTCGATCTCCAGAAGGGTTCTGATGATCTTGACCGCATATTCCTTAAAACTGGCCCGCTGGACATAGCTCTTGTCCGTCTCGATCTCGATCCAGTCATAGTATTCCAACCGCCGCAGCATCCAGTTGGCCTTATCCCGGCTGCCTTTGCCGTCGAAGCCCTCTTCCGCCATGGAAGCCGCCTGCTCCTGCTCAAAATAATACTGCAGCTCCTGCACCAGAATATCTCTTTCCACACCAAAAGAAAGCTGATGGCTCATGACCGTAAACAGCTTTACCAGACATTCCCAATAGACTGTTTTGTTCGGCGATGCCAGCGGTACAAAAAAATTTTCTGAAATGATCTGAAACATGTGCGCCTCCGTTCCAGACTATTATCCGCTATTTCTTCGGTTTCGGCAACCTGAATATTTCAAATATTTTACAGTTTACAAACTATTATCCCGGTTTTAAGAGGATTTCCTTCTGCAAACTCTTTGTTTTCACTCATAATCTCATTAATCGTGTATTTCGCATTCTCCGCCACAGACGTCTGAGATGAACGGTACGTAATCAACGCTTTCCATAAAGCCCATCCGCGCGCTCTGTCAACAGTTCCTTCATCAAGTCCCTGCAGAAAATACTTTCTGCTTTGGCCGTCAAAAAAAGTCCAGGCCATTGCATAATCACAGGCCGGATCACCAATCCCCATAATTCCAAAATCAATGACGCCGCAAAGCCTGCCGTCTTCCACCAGAAGATTTCCCGGCGCAATATCGCCGTGCAGCCACACAGGCGGTTTTTCCCATTCTGTCGAAACTGCATTTTCCCAAATCCTCCGGATTTTATACGCAGGTAAAATATCGGACAATTTCTGCAGCGCAGTCATTACCTGTTCGTTATAAACAGATGGGTGGGCACCCCTGAAAAAATTATGCTCGCCTGCCGGCGGTGCGCCATTCGTATCAATACTTTGCAGCTCTTTTAGAAAATCCGCCAGTGCAGCGGCAAATTGGTTGCTGTCGAGAATATTATTTTTATGTAACGTTTCCCCCGGAATATACTGATTGACCGACCACGGAAACGGATAAAACCCGGCCGCCTTTCCCTGTGCAACAGGACAGGAAATCGGCAGAGACAGCTTCCCGGCTAACACCGGAAGCCATTTCATCTCTTTTTCGACCTGCGGGACATATTCTTCTCCGCTTGGCAGGCGCACAGTCATTTCCTCTCCCAGGTGAAATGTTCTGTTATCGTGTCCGCTGTGTTCCACCGGTTCAATTTCCAGATTCGCCCATTGTGGAAACTGTTCTTTTATAAGGCGGCTGACCAACGCTTTGGATATTTCAATCATATATGCGCCTCCTTTTAGATGCAAAAAAGGCGCATGGTTTACAATCTACTATTCCCTGCGCCCTTACGCTGTTATTTTGATATCAAATCGTTTTACCAATTACGCCAACTGCATAACCTCGCCTTCAAGTTCTTTTATGTCACTTTCAATTAGTTCCGGGAAAAATTTACTAATCTCATCAACTGTAATTTTTCCATTTTTCAACATAAGTAAAGCCTTTTCTTTTGCAACATCATACCGCTCACTTCTGATAAACGACTTTATAATCTGTTCATTATCAAACAAACTCATCATAATCGTCACAACCTCCTTTTCTCTATCAAGCAAATATTCTTTTAAGACATTCCTGTCCTTGCATATGTGGATAGTTTCCGTAACTGCCTTCCTCGTCATTCCATGCTGCTTTGTCTGCTCATTAAAAACTTTGCAGAAAATGATGTACTGATTGATAATGTCATCTGTATCGCTTTCATAGATAACCTTTGCTTTTACCTCAATATCTATATCCGCGCCCTCGAAAAATTCTTTAGACAGAGATATTTTATCGGGTTTCCGCCCTTTGTTTCCCGTAAAAATCACATAAAGTTCAGGCTTTGGCATTTTTACTTTCTTGCTTTTGTAATAGTCTTGGCAGGTACGCTGAAAATATTCGTGATAGCTTTGCGCCAGATACAGCAAAACTCTTACTAAAATATTCACTGTCCATGTAGACTGTGCCTCCACAAGTATCATCAGCTTATTATTAGCAATAAAGCCTAAATCATTATACAGATTATCCGTCAATACATTTGTGATCGTCACATCTGTAAGGGAGTCTTCTGTCGCTGTGGTGTCCTCTGGGTGGAGCGTTTTATACAGCTTTAGCAGATAACTCTTGTTTTGAAAAAGGTCAAGGAATACGCTGTTTTTTGCGGTACGCTTTGCTATGACTTCCTCTATCTGTATTGTATCATTCTGCAATTTAACACCTCGATTTCTAAAAATCTGTGACATAAGATACGATATATCCTGCTCCTGCTACACTTCAATTATACAAAAAACCGCTTGTCTTTACAATAAAATTCACATTAAATTTCTTCCTCTAAAGTATAAAAAAGACCACATAAATCAAGGGTTATTTCGCCCTTACAGCGTTCATTCTTCCACATTTTCTTCATGCGTCCGGCAGTTTGCGAAATAATGTTGTAAACATCATTGAATTTTGAATTATAATACCTTATAATCAGAACTGATAATAAAAAGGAGCGGTTTTTATGGAGCAAAAATTATATCGTTTACTGGGTGTAAATCAATATCGTAAATTTATTATCCAGATCAAGAAGAAATATGACCAGTGGAGAGGAAAGCCAGACACAGATAATTATTTTCTGAAAGACTATTCCGAAGAAGGCATTGCTTTTCTGAAAAGCCAGTTTGATAAAAAATGCAAAAACGCATTTGTTTGGTGTTTTGGTTTGTTTACCGGCCGTATTCCTTGCAGGCCGTCCGTGGATTCAAATCTTTGCATTACTCATTGTATTGCATAATTTATATTGCGTTATGATTCAGCGATATAACTTAATTCGCATAGACGTATTGTTGACAAAAAGACGTAGAAAAAAAGAGTTCCCTGTCATTGCTGACAGTAAATAAAACATTATAAAGGAGCAAAACTCATGAGTGAAAAAACAGTATTCAGCCCGGGTTCCTTCTTCCACGGCACAAAAGCGGATTTACAAACAGCCGCTGAAAATCGTGGCGGAGGTAACCCGATGGGAAGGGCATTCTCCGGAAGTATTAGACAATATGCTGGAAAATCTTAAGAAACTTTCCGCATCAGGGATAAAAGCAATCGACTGATACCACGTTGTGAACCGGTTTCACATATGTTATACTTGCAGTAAATTTCCAGGACCATCGAAAAGAGTCGATCAGGAGGATTTTTTATGAGTGTCATTAAAGTGGACGGCCTGACCCGCGATTATGGCGGTCAAAAAGGCGTGTTTGATGTATCTTTTCACGTAGACCAGGGGGAGGCCTTCGGGTTTCTGGGCCCGAACGGCGCCGGCAAGACGACGACGATACGTCATTTAATGGGATTTTTAAAGCCGAAGGCGGGAAGCTGCACCATCGACGGTCTGGATTGCTGGCACGAAAGAGAACAGGTGCAGGCAAGACTGGGCTATATTCCCGGTGAGATCAGCTTCTTTGAGGATATGTCCGGCACGGAATTCCTGAAATTTATCGCGGAATACCGCAGGATCGGCAGCCTGAACCGCAGGGACGAACTGTTGGAACGTTTTGCCCTGGACCCCAAAGGCAGGATCAAAAAGATGAGCAAAGGGATGAAACAGAAACTGGGGATCGTGGCCGCCTTTATGCATGACCCGGATATTCTCATCCTCGATGAACCGACCAGCGGCCTTGACCCGCTGATGCAGAGCAGATTCATTGATCTGATCGCGGAAGAAAAAAAGCATGGCAAGACGATCCTAATGTCCAGCCACATGTTTGAGGAAGTGGAGCGCACCTGTGACCGTATCGGGATCATCCGCAACGGCAGGATGGTTGCTGTGGATGCCACCGCTGCGCTGCGGGAACGGCATACACGCAGGTACACGGTAACCCTTGGAAATGAGGCTGAAGCCCGGGCATTTGCCCTGGATTTTAACGGTGTATGCAATGGACTGGAAGTTACCGTTACAACAAAACAGAGTCTGGAAGAAATCTTTATGAATTATTACGGAGGGGAAAACCATGCTGAACATGGCACTGTATAAACGCGAAATGAAAGGAAGTATAAAACTGCTGGTCATTTTCGGCGCGGTCATCACCATGTATGTATCCATTATCATCGGCATGTACGACCCTGAGCTGATGAAAACTTTAGACGGTTTTGTGGAAGCCATGCCGGAATTTATGGCTTCTGTGGGCATGAAAGCACATGCGGCCACGCTTCTGGGATTTATGGTATCTTATCTTTACGGATTTATCCTGTTGATCTTTCCGATGCTGTTCTGCATACTGCGCGGCAATGCCCTGATCGCAAAATATGTAGACAAAGGTTCCATGGCCCTGTTGACCGCCGCTCCTGTAAAACGGCGCACCATTGCCTTTACGCAGATGAAAGTGCTCATCAGCGGTATTGTGCTGCTTATTCTTTACAGCACGGGTCTGGAACTGGTCTGTGCCGGAAGCGGTTTCCCGGGAGAACTTGATGTAACGGCTCTTTTGATGCTGAACGGCGGCCTGCTGTGCCTGCATTTGTTTATCGGCAGCATCTGCTTTCTCTCTTCCTGCCTGTTCTCAGATACAAAATACAGCGTTGCGGCCGGCGCCGGGGTTCCGATCTTTATGTACGTACTGCAGATGCTGGCAAACGTAGGCGGCGATGCGGAAAAAGCAAAGTATTTTACCTTCTTCACCCTGTTTGACCCTGACGGCATCCTTGCCGGAGCGGGCCAGGCTGCTGCGGGTATCTTCATACTGCTGGCCGGCGCCGCTGTGCTTTATGCGCTGGGGACCATGATCTTTGACAGAAAGGATCTGCACCTGTAGCAGACGGCTGATCAGCAACGTTTTTCAATCTCTATGACAGGATGGTATGTGGCAGTGAATTTGCGACGAACGTTAAAACCTTCAGACGGTAATATCCTTCCTGCAATACTGCAGGTAAGCCGCCGCAATGCCAACTGCTCCCAATACCAGTCCCACAACCACCAGTCTGCCGTCCAGGCATCCGTCCGCCACAATATCCGCTCCCTCACAATAGCCAAAAGGCGTGATATATTTCAGGAATTCTGCCGCCTCCGTAATGTTGGCCACCAGATTGAGGAAATACATCATCGCCGCGATCCCCAGTCCTGCGCCCGCGCTGCCTTTTTTCATAAAGGCGGAGATGCCGAAGCAGATTCCCGCCAGCTCCAGCTGCAGCAGGAAATAGGCCAGATGAAACAGATTCAGTTCTTTCCAGGGAATCTCCTCCCCCACCGCCACAATGGAACCAACGGAAATCACATAAACGATCACATTCATGACGATGATCTGTACGAAGACTGCCAGCAGCTTTCCGGTCACGATCCGCCTGCGGCTGACAGGATGGGTCAGCAGAAATTCCGCCGTCCGGTCCTTCTCCTCCTTGCTGAGCATCCCCGCCGCACACAGCGATGCAAAGAATGCCCCACCCAGTCCCAGCACATTGCCGCACTCAACCGCATAGAATCCGATCAGCGTTCCGAAGTTCAACCTGTCCATGCCGAATGCTTCCGTAAACGATCCCATCGAAGCAAACATATCATTGACTCCCTCCATCTGCCCTTTCATCTCCGGAAAAAGAAAAATGCAGATTACCAGAAGGGTGCCGACAGCCGCCGTCCAGATCGTCAAAGATAGCCTGCTCTGCCGCAGTTCATGTTTTACCAGTGTCATACTATTTTACCATCCCTTTCCTTAATAACCCTTTACCATATTTAATCGCAATTTCCCATATTTTGCGTTATACTTCCATCCATGCAGGCATGTATATCAACATTATGTAAACTTTACTTCTCATAATAATGAAGAAAAATCTCTTCCAGATCCGGCTCCGACACGGACAAATCCGCGATGTCTCCTGCCGCCAGCATCCGCAGCAGCGCTTTCATATCACCGCTGTAAAGAAAACTGATTCCTCCTTCTGACTCCTTCCTGTCACATACACCCGGTAAGCCCGCAAGCTCCACACTGCCATGAACCGTCACCCGTCTGGCATTGCTCTGAGAAAGCGCCTCCACACTGTCGCATACAAGGATTCTCCCCTCCCGGATAATGGCTGCACGGCTGCAATTATGCTGTATCTCGGATAAAATATGGCTGGACAGGAACACCGTCGTCCCTTTCTCATGCCGCTCCCGCAGAATCTCGAAAAATGCTTTCTGCATCAGCGGATCGAGGCCGCTGGTCGGCTCGTCCAGGATCAGCAGCTTCGGATCATGCTGCAGGGCACAGACAATCGCCACCTTCTTCCGGTTGCCGAAGGAAAGCTCGTCCACCTTCCGTGACGTATCCAGCTGAAGCCTTTCACAGAGACTGACCGCCGCCTTCCGGCAGTCCTTTTTGCGCAGATCGGCAGAGAACTTCAAAACATCCCTCACCCGCATACCGGGATGGAACATGGCCTCGGAAGGCAGATAACCGGTCCCGGCCAGAATCTTTTCCTTCTCCTTCACAATATCGAATCCCAGCACGGCCGCCTGTCCGCCCGTAGGGCTGATCAGTCCCAGCAATGTTCGGATCGTCGTGGATTTTCCGGCGCCGTTTGGCCCTATAAAGCCGAAGAATTCTCCTTCTTTGACTGTCAGGCTGATCTGCTCGATGCCCCGGGCCTTTCCATAATGTTTCGTCAGATTCTCTGTCTTGATCGCTTCCATAATTTTCTCCGTTTCTATGCCGTTTTGCTCATTTATCTTTTCCGTCTCATGGTTTACTGCTTCCGCAGATAGATGCTCTTCCAGAATTCCAATAGCTTTGCAAAATCCCTGTGCATCTGTTCGATATCCGCATCTCCGCGCTGCATCATCTCCCAGAGATACCCTTCCGATGCCCAATACATCTCCCGGTACATCATGGAGATGTCCAGCCCCGGGATAAACTGTTCCGGGTCAAAATTGATCCGCGCCTCGTCAGCCTTCAAGTTGAAATATCTGTGATAACTCTCCTGCACGGCAGCATTGATCTCCGGATCCTTCTCATAGAACGCCCTGAGCGCAAAATTTGCCATATCCGGATACGTGCGGACGATCTCCAGCTTCGCCGCTATGCCCCGCTCCATACTCTCAAACAGGTCCTTATGACTGTAACAGTCGTATCTGGTCAGATATTCAATGGTCTGTCTGGCACAGTTATCCCACAGAAACAGATACAACTCCTTTTTGTTATGAAAATAATGAAACAATAAGGATTTACTGATCCCGGCATCCTGCGCGATCTCACTCATGGGACTGTTCTTATAAGAATTCTGGGAGAACACACGATAGCCGGCGTTAAGAATTGCTTTCTGCTTCTCTTCCGGCAGAGAAAAGAACTTCTCATTCATGGCATCACCTCCGTTAACCGCTTCGGTCAGATATATGATAGATCCATTGACCGATTTTGAGAAGACCCTGTCGATAAATCTGACAGCAGCCGCCCATTGCCCCCTGAAGGCGAAGGACAGCCGTTGCTATAGAATGTATGGATTGCTCCGAGCCTGTCAATACCATACTCAGCGCATGGAGGAACAATAACTCTCTTACTTCAGAGATGTCAGTTTCTCAAATAAATCTTCAAAGAGAGCATCCCTGTTAATATGATAGACATATCTTATAAAATGCCTGTCAGGATCAAAACTGTAATGGTGGTCATATTGCGGGATCGGACTGGGTACCAGCCTGTCCTCCATAAAATCACCATCCAACAGCCAGGCCACAGCAGTCACATCCCAGATCACCCGCGTCCAGGTCCTGTAGGGACTCTCGGCAGCTCCATCCCTTTCCACAATATCGGTCAGATAATCACATAATCTGTTCTTTCCCCGCAAAAACATCTCCAGTTCACCGGCACAGGTTGTAAAAGAAGATACCACACCTATACAGGGAAGCTGCACCAGCGCGGCCCCACTGTTAAAAATTACCCGGGCTGCCGCCACATCCTGCTGACAGTTAAACTCCCTGTTATGCGGCCAGTCATGGGCATTTCCTCCCAGCCAGACAATCACGATTCTATCTATGATCTCCGGCTTTAAAAGAATGGCGGAGGCTACATTGGTGATCGCCCCAATTGCCACAATATACAACGGCTTCTCAGAAGAATATTCCGCAGCCAGATCCGCCAGCTTCTGTGCCGCATCAGAAAGCACGGGAGTATGTTCATCCTTCAGCCAACAGACAGACCCCCTGTATACCTGCCCGGCATATTCCTGTTTATCCATCAATTCCAGAATATGATGGATCTCCTGAAAGCTTTTCTCCATACCGTCCGCCGGTCCTGTTGACTTCGCGTTGTGAAAGGGCGCCGCACATACAGCCTTTAAGTTCAGCTTATCCCCCTGGCAAAGCAGATAGGCCAGCGCAAACTGATCGTCTACCTCATTGTAAGTATCCGTATCCAGCACAACGTCAACCTTTCCTTCCGGCTTTGTAAGTCTTTGAAGCAATGATAAATCTACCTGGCACATACTTAAATCCTCCTTTTTACGCATAGATTCTATGCATTCACTTAATCTTTTAATCAGGCCGTCGCCGCTTCTTTCGGCTTTCTCTTCTACAGCCCGCCATACACATGTTTCTCCCGAAATTTCTTCGGTGTTTCCCCGGTATACTGCCGAAACATCTTCGTAAAATAACTCTGAGACGAAAAGGCAAATGCAGCGCTGATCTCCGCACAGGAACAATCTGAATCCAACAGCATATTCTCCGCGGCCAAAAGTTTACTTTCCATAATATAAGCCGAGATTGTTCTCCCCGTCTCTTTCTTAAACAGCGCCGATAAATAATCCGGATTCCTGTGCACCTGTCTGGCAATCTCCGCCACACAGATGGGGCTGCTCAGATGACGGGATATATAATTCATACACTGCATCACCGTCTTCGAGTAGATCTTCTCCTTCTTTAAATCCGCCATGTAATTGGTGAAATACTCCACCGCTTCCAAGTGCAGACCTCTCACTTCCTCAACGGTTACACATTTATCCATCTGCTGAATATAGTAATCGCTGGAAGTATAAGCTGTCTCACTGTTCATGCCTCCGGTGATGGCAAAGCGGATGATCAGCGTCACGGAAGCTACAAACAGATACTTCATATTGGTCAGCGGATCATCTGACAGATGGCCCTGTCTGCCTGCCGTAAACCTGCGGCGCGCCTCCTCCGGCGCCCGCGGATCCCCGTCCCGCACATAACGGTACACCCGCATTTCTTCTTCGTAATCCGTATGCCGGAAATCATTTTCCCGGTTCAGGAATTCCATATGGGAAACCTGTTCTTTGACTTTTCTCCGCATACCTTTCTCCATTTCCGTGCTGCCTGCAGCCCACTTATACTGCCGCTGTACATAAGTGAGTTATCAGCAGGCGCTGCACGCCAAAATCCTATATAAGTATAGTAACATTTTTCTCGGAAAATTAATAGAATCTTTTCCTGTTTTATCATACCATTTTTATAAATAATTCTATACGGAAAGGAATGGTACAAGACATGAACAAAAAACTGAAAGCAACCAGTCTGCCCGGCAGACCCACACATGACGTTGCACCCTACGAAGCGGCCCACCGCGAGACAGCAAAAAAAGCTGCCGAAGAAGGTTTCGTCCTTCTGAAAAACGAACACAGCGTTCTGCCGCTTGCCAAAGGCTCCAAACTGGCTCTCTACGGTGCAGGCGCTTCCAATCCCATCAAGGGCGGCACCGGCTCCGGCGACGTCAATGAGCGTGATGTAGTCAGCATCTACGACGGCCTGAAAGCTGCCGGCTATGAGATCACCACCGAAGCCTGGGTAGAGAGCTTCCGCAAACAGTACGAACAGTCCCGTATCGAGTGGCGCAACAAGATCTGGGAACAGTTCGACAAGTCCGGCTGTGATTCCGTAGCACAGTTCCATATCTATGCCGCTACACAGTACGCCATGCCGGCAGGCGATCTTCCGGAGAAGACCGATGCAGACACGGCCGTATACGTGATCAGCCGTATCGCAGGCGAAGGCGCCGACCGCTTCGCCAAAGAAAGCGACTATTACTTAAATGAAAAGGAAGCCGAGATCTTAAAGACCATCTGCGGCATGTACAAGGACGTGATCCTGCTGATCAACTCCGGTGGTATCATTGATCTTTCCTTCCTTGACACCTATGAAAATATTTCCGGCGTGGTACTGATCTCTCAGGCCGGCATGGAGACCGGAAACGCCGTTGCCTCTCTCTTTACAGGCGACGTGACTCCCAGCGGTAAACTGACCGATACCTGGGCCTGCAAATACGAGAATTACCCGAATGCCGGAACTTTCTCACACAACAACGGCAACGTGGATACCGAGAAATACGAAGAAGGCATCTATGTAGGCTATCGCTACTTCGACACCTTCCAGGTGCCTGTGCGTTATCCTTTCGGCTTCGGCCTGTCCTACACGGACTTCGCCCTCGCTGTAAAGGAAATCACCCTGTCCGCAGCCGACACAGTATCTGTTACCGTAAATGTCACCAACACCGGCAGCAGCTACAGCGGCAAAGAAGTCGTACAGGTTTACGTTTCCTGCCCGCAGGATAAGATGGAAAAGGAATACCGCCGGCTGGCCGGTTTCGCCAAGACGAAGCTCCTTGCCCCCGGTGAGGCACAGGATCTGACCGTAGAGATTCCGCTCTACACCCTGGCTTCCTACTGCGCAAAGACACCCGGCTGGGTACTGGAGAAAGGCGCTTACGGCCTGTTCGTGGGCAACAGCATCGCCGACGCAGCCCTGTCCGGTATCGTGAATCTGGAAGACGATGCCCTGCTCGTAAAGACGGAGAATATCTGCCCGCTCACCGACGAGCTGAAAGAACTGTCCGCACCCGCAGAAGCTGTGGCCGCGCTGAGAAACGAATGGCTGGCAAAAGCCGGTCAGGTGCCCGCCCTCACCGTAGATGCATCCGCCCTGCAGACAGCTACCGTTGTCTACGGCAGAGAACAGGATAATATCGCTCCCGAAGTAAAAGAATTCGTAGATTCCCTGAGCACAGACCAGCTGATATTGTTAGCTACCGGTGATCCCGGCAGGAGTCAGAATGCCAGCGACGAGCAGAAGGAAAGCGCTCTCGGCTCCGCAGGTATCTCTGTTCCCGGCTCTGCTGCCCAGACAAGCAGCTGCGCTCTGGCAGATAAAAACCTGACGCCCATCGTTCTGGCGGACGGACCGGCCGGCCTGCGTCTGCTCCAGCGTTATCCGGTGGTAGACGGCGAGATTCAACCCGTTCCTTTCGAGATGAGCATCGAGCACGGTTTCCTTGCCAGAAATGCCGATATCGAGGGCGCAGAATACTATTATCAGTTCTGTACCGCTTTCCCCATCGGCACACTGCTTGCCCAGACCTGGGACAAAGAAGTGATGCACGAAGTCGGCAAAGCCGTAGCGGAAGAAATGAATGAATTCTACGTAACCCTGTGGCTTGCACCGGGTATGAACATCCACCGCAATCCGCTCTGCGGACGTAACTTTGAATACTACTCCGAGGATCCGCTGCTCTCCGGTAAGATGGCGGCTGCCATGACCGACGGCGTACAGTCCGTATACGGCTGCGGCACTACCATCAAGCATTACGCCTGCAATAACCAGGAAGACAACCGTATGGGTTCCAACTCCGTCATCTCCGAGCGTACCCTGCGCGAGATCTACCTGAAAGGCTTCGAGATCGCTGTCAGGGAAAGCCAGCCTATGTCCATCATGACAAGCTACAATCTGGTAAACGGCATCCATGCGGCCAACAACTATGACCTGTGCACCAAGGCTGCCCGCGACGAGTGGGGCTTTAAGGGCGTGTTCATGACCGACTGGACCACCACCCACAACGGCCCGGACTGCACCGCTTCCGGCTGTATGCGTGCCGGAAACGATCTGGTAATGCCCGGTATCCCCGGCGACCACGACAATATCCGTGCCGCTCTTGCGGACGGCAGCCTGCCTTTGGAGCAGCTGAAACTGTGCATCGCCCATCTGGTGGATATCGTCTGGAAGTCCAACCGGTATGAGAATTGACCACAAAGAAGCTGTTACATAGTCAGCCCCATCATACTTAGTAAATGACATAACAAATTTCTGCTTCCGGTTCCGTCAAAGCCATATACGTTAGCTTTTGCAGGATCGAGACCGGAATTTCCACAGAAGCAGGAACTGCAGCCGCCTGAACTTAAGGCCGCTGCAGTTCCTGTTTGTAGTATTTATAGAAATTTAAAAGGGAATCTAAATCCGGATCACCGCTTTCACAATATCCGCCTTGTTATTCACGCTGTAGTCCATCGCCTTCTGCGCCTCGTCCAGATCAAAGATATCCGTCACGATACCCTTCAGGTTCACCTTGCCCGCAGCTACCGCCTCGATCGCCATCGGATAGATATGACGGTAACGGAAGATCGTCTTGAACGTCAGCTCCTTGTCAAGAGCCAGACTCATCGGCAGTGTCATCTCACCACTCTTGCTGTAGCCAACCAGCACGATGGTCGCACCCTTCTTGGTCATGTGCATGGTCTGCACGGTGGTGATCTGCGTTCCCGCCGTCTCGATCGCCAGATCACAGCCTCTGCCCTCTGTAAGCTTCATAACCTCTGCCACCGCATCCGTGCTGCTGCCGTTGATCACGCCGTCCGCTCCCAGCTCCAGCGCTTTCTCCAGACGCTTCTCCAGAACGTCTACCACATACACCCTGGATACGCCCATCGCCTTAAGCGCCATCATCGTCACCAGACCGATACAGCCTGCGCCCATAACAACCGCCGTCTGTCCTGCTCTGGCGCCGCCCTGCATGGCCGCATGGAATCCCACTGCCAGCGGCTCGATCAGCGCGCCTTCCATGGTACTCACATTATCCGGCAGCTTGAAGCACAGATCCGCCTCGTGCGCCACATACTCCTGAAATACCCCATCCACCGGCGGTGTCGCGAAGAAGACCACATCCGGACACAGGTTATAACGTCCCGTCTTACAGAACTCGCAGTGGCCACAGGTTTTGCCCGGCTC
The DNA here is from genome assembly GCA_947576945.1 of uncultured Lachnospiraceae bacterium. GTDB lineage: Bacteria > Bacillota > Clostridia > Lachnospirales > Lachnospiraceae > UBA3282. Next base: position 7,785 of record CANPTH010000045.1, on the reverse strand, counting down.
TAATGCAACTCTGTCACCGACCTTTAAATGTTTCACATCCTTACCGACTTCCACCACCGTGCCGCCCGGCTCATGTCCCAGCACAAAAGGCGGTTTCACGATAAAATCACCGATCGCTCCCGATTCATAGTAGTGCAGGTCACTGCCGCAGATCCCCACATACTCCAGCTTCACCAGCACCTCGTCGTCCTTCACCTGCGGAATCTCCCGCTCCTCAAAACCGATCTTGCCGATATCCAGCATCACCGCAGTCTTCATTGTTCCCTTCATTGTAAACCCTCCTTTAAATCTTTTCCTGTATTTCTGTCTTTTACACATACTTTATTAAATAGTTTTATTATGTTGATTATTATTATCTTATACTGATATACAGATTCTGTCAATCTAATTTTCACAAATCCACCATTTCCGTGATATTAGCCAACAGACTGCCCCTGTTTTTGTGGAAACTGTAAAAAAGAGGCCTTACCTGAATCAGCTGCCCATGCTGTTATTCTTTTTTTCCTGAATCTCCTGCACGATCTTGTTGTAGGCTTTCTTATTCAGACGGTAGAAGAATAAAACTGCCGCCGTCACGATCCACAGCACACCGGGAACCGTGGTAAAGGAGTGCTTGATCACAGCCAGCACCGCCGGATTCTGCTGCTGGTTGGCTACATATCCGAAGCTGCCCAGAACAGCCGCCAGTACAGAAGTCCCGATCGCCATTCCAATCTTATTGCCCAAAGATATGAATGCATACTGGAAACCGTCGTTACGAAGCCCTGTCTTCCACTCTCCATACTCCACGCAGTCCGGTACGATCGCGTAGATCGCCGTGTTAAATCCGGAAAAGAAAAACTGTGACAGACAGGAAAACAGGTAGAACGGAACCGGTGATTTCCCAACCGTAAAAAAATACATACAAAACATACTGATCCCCGTAAGCAGCGCGAATATGGAAGCCGAACGTCCTTTATTGTTTGTCAGCCGAAATACCATCGGGAAGCAGGCTGCTCCAATGATAGACGGGATAATGATAAAAAGAGAGTAAGTACTGAATAAAGCCTGATCTCCTTCCACATAGGTAAAGTAGTAAAGCGCATCTGCATTTCTGCCATAAAGCGTTACTCCGAACAGGAACTGCCCTGCCACCGCGATCAGATAAGGCCTGTTTTTTACGACAGCGGACAGCTGTACTTTCAGAGGTGTCTTCTCTTTCTCCGGCACCTCCACCACTTCTTTTGTCCTGGCAAAGCAGAAGATATGACATGCGGCAAAAATACAACCGTATATGACCGCGATCAGAAGATACCCTCTCCTGTCATTTCCCTTTCCTAGCGCAGCAATCAGGGGAACCGTTATGATATTGATAATGCCGATGGCGATCATCGCACTGACGGAACGAAACGTGTTGATCTTCGCCCGCTCTTCGATATTCTGCGTCATTGCACCGCACAAAGTTCCGTAAGGGATATTGACGCAGGTATAGCCCAATACCAAAATACAATAAGTAGCTGCCATATATACAATCTTTGCAGTGGCTGACCAGTCCGGATGCGCCCAGAAGGTCAGCATCAATACCAAAGCTGTCAGCGGCGCTGCGATCAAAAGCCACGGGCGGTATCTCCCCCACCTCGTATGCGTCTTATCGCTCAGGCCGCCGATCACCGGGTCATTGATCGCATCCCAGAATCTCGAAAACAGCATCAGTCCTGCCACCGCGCTCATCCCGATTCCGAAAACATCCGTATAGAATATCATCAGGAAATTCCCTGCAAACATCCAACTGAAATTACATCCCACATCCCCCATGCCATAGGCGATCTTACTGATCAATGGCACTTTTACATCTGTATTTTTCTGCTCCATTGTAATCCTCCTCCTTCATCAATATCTGTGACTATACCTCAAAAACAGTATGATTTCACTCCTTTCCCTTTTCGCCATCTTTATTCGTTACTTTATTAAATAGTTTTATTATGTATTTTATTTTATTGCCGTAGGACTGTTTTGTCAACTGCTTTTCATCAACTCCTCTACTTTCGTCATTTTCGCCAAAACACTGCCGCAGCTTTTATAAAAAACGCCCATAAAAAAAGAAGCCTCATCTCTGAAACCTCTTTCTTTCCCTGTCACCCCGCGTTTCCTATCCGGCTGACAAATGTCTCTATCACATGCAGCGCTGCCCTGCTCTTAAGTCCTGACGACAGGCAGCCGATCGCTATTCTTTTCATGCGATAACCGCCTCCTCGATCACAATCTGAAAAATCACAAAATAGACTTCTTCTTTACCGACATATTCCTGTCGGATCATGGGATATAAAAGTTCCATTTCTTCCCGCACCATCAGGGAATCCGCCAAGACTGCCCTGCCGCTTATCCGAATCCACTTCCTTGTATTTAAGTTGTAGCTTGCAAGTTCCACATAAGGGTATTCCGTAAGTTCCGCATAGACGCCCTTGCGGGTATCCGTGGCGAAATACAGCGCCTTTTCGTCCGCATACACATGCCCCATTGGCCGAAGTCTCGGCTTTTCGCCCGCATTTGTCGCAAGAAAACAGTAAGTACACTCACGAAGGAACCGGAAACAGTCCCGCGCAGATATTAGCGCTTTGTTCTCACAATCCCGCTGTATCTCACCATTTAACAGAAAATCAATGCTGCACTCCAGAATCCGGCTCAGCTTGATCAGCTTTTCGGTCTCCGGGAACGCCGCATCCATCTCCCAGCGCGATACCGATTGTCTCGCCACCTTGAGCCGCTCCGCAAGCGCCTCCTGCGTGATTCCCTTTTCTTTCCGCAATGCCGCTATCTTTTCTCCCGTTGTCATATGACGTTCCCCCTGTTTTGATTGCGATACCTTTTTTCACCATACAATTCGTCCGCCTGGACGTACCCGCATATACTCTTACACAGCGGCCGTTTCTCCCTCATAGATACTCCTGACCATATCCTCGATGTCCGACGCCCTCGCCTGCATGTTCCTCTTTAAAGCGTTCTATCGAACCGTCAAAGAGAATACGCCCTTTCGCCAGCACGATCAGCCTTTTGCACACGCAATCCAGGTCCTTCATATCGTGCGAAGTCAGTATCGTCGTCGTTCCCGCAAGGCGGTTCCTCTCCTTGATAAACTCCCGGATCTGCTGCTTTGCCATCACATCAAACCCGATGGTCGGCTCGTCCAGATACAAAATCGGCGGTTCATGCAGCAGGGAAAGCGCCACCTCCGCCTTCATTCTCTGCCCGAGACTCAGCTGCCTTACCGGCGTCTGGCAAAAATCCTGCATATGCAGCATTTCCACGAACCGGTCCACGTTCTTTTGAAACACGACTGCATCAATCCGGTAGATCTCCTTATATAGTTCAAAGCTGTCCATCATCGGCAGGTCCCAGTTAAGCCTTGAGCGCTGTCCAAACACCACGCCGATGTTTGCGGCATTCTCCTCCCGCTTTCTATAGGGACATAAACCGCCCACCCTGATGCTGCCGGCAGTCGGAAACAGAATGCCGGACATCATCTTAATGGTCGTCGACTTTCCCGCCCCGTTTTCCCCGATAAAACCTACAAGCTCTCCCTCTTTGATCCTGAAAGAGATGTCCGATACGGCATGGACGGTCTTTTTATCCGGACAGAAGATATTTTTCAGGACATTCCCTGCTCCCGGCTGCGGTATGAGTACTTCATATTCTTTTGAAACATGCGACACTTCTATCAAAGCCATGACGCCCTCCCTTTTGAAACCATTTTTCGCACTGCCCCTTATGATCCGCTGCTCTTATAGCATTTTGCACTCCTCACAAAAATAAAGCACGCGGCTGTAAAAAACAGTGTAGTCACAAGCGGCCCCCACGCCGCGGCCCGCCCGAACACAGCGTTATCTTCTTTCCCCAGAAGCGCACGAAGCGGATAATAATTGACAAATCCGTAAGGCACCAGCGTCGTGACAATCACCTGTATAACCCTCGGGAAAACAGATATCGGGTAGTAAGATACCTCCCTGAAAAAATACATTACCTGAAACAGGGCATCTATTTTCGCCGGCAGAAAAGCCGAAGCCGTCACGATCAGGAACAATCCCGCATAGACCAGACTGCCGCACAGTAAGATCCCCGCGGCCCTTCCCAAAAAGTGCCATGTAAACGAAAGTTTCAGCGCCCTCATACAGACTGCCACAACAATGGCGGAGAGTGTCATATGGGCAATATAATTGCAGATAAAGCTGCTGCTTATCAGGTACGGCAGTATCTTTACCGGTTTCACCAGCACATCGTCAAAAGTGCCCTTAAGGATCTGCCCCGGAACAAGGTTCATGATATTAAAGAAAAATGTACCCGTGATCCCGTATTCAAACAGGCAGAACGCGTAGAGCAGCATCACCTCATAGGCATTCCATCCGTTCATCGTATCAAACGCCGAGATCATGATCCACATGAGCAGAAACGTCACGGAATAATCCAGCGCCTGAGAAATGCAGTTTGCCAGAAAAGACCATCGGTAAGTCAGCATCCCTTTTATCGCCTTTGCTGTAAAAAAATAAGTCAGCCGCAGATACCTGTACAATCCCTTTGCCGCCATCGTTTCACCCTCCCTGTATCATAAGCCTGTGCCTGCCCCGGTTCCAGACAAGCGAAACCGCCTCTGACAGTACCACGACCCATACCAGCTGCATCCCCAGAACCGCCGCCGTCTCCTCACAGCTTTTCACACTCACAAGAATCGCCGTGGGCTCAAAGACAATGTAGCGGAAAGGCAGAAATTCCGACAGCGCCTTTAGTCCCTCCGGGAAAAACCAGATCGGCACAAACGCGCCGGAAAACAGGCTTAAGAGGACACTGTTGATATTGCCGAGAAAGAAAGAATTGCGCAGCCATATCACGGTGGAGCCAAACAAAAACTGATACAGAAAATTGATGGCAGTTCCCATGCACACCGAACAGAAATACAAAACCAGATTGGCCGGCCCGATGCTTAACGCAAAGCCAAACAGGAGCATGGCAGCCGCAGCTGACGGCAGGATCGCATACATCGTGTGAAAAATCCCCCGTGTCAGCGAACGGATGAACAGGTATTTTCCAAGGCCCATCGGGAGCAGAAGATGTCCGGAGATCGTTCCGTCCACCACACTGTCATTCAGCTCTTTCATGACGGACGTTTTCGTGATTCCCTCCGTAAACCCGGCAATGATACTGTAGGCGATCATACTGTTCAGCGCAATACCGCCAATTTCTGTCCCCCCTGCTCCGTATAAGCCTTTCCAAAGCGATACCTTCAGGACAATATAGAAAAAAGCGAATACTGTCCCCACCAGATAGTCAAAGCGGAATATTGATTTCTCTTTGAATGAAATGATCAGACTCCTGCGAAACAGTCCCATAAAAATTTCCTCCCACATGACATAGGACTATTATAATTCCCATGCAGAATGGAGAAAAGGTCTTTCAGGCTGCATCATGTAATGTTTGAAGTGCGTCCCGCTGCATTTCCTTTTTCATTTCTATATCCACACTTACCACCCTTTTCTGGCTATTGCCTTTTTACGCTTTTTTGCTTTTTTAACTGGTACATTTCCTTTTGCAGTAAATACAAAAACAGCAGAAATCATCAATGCCGCAGTCATACTAAGCAAACAGGTTGATACATTCCAATGTACAGCAGAATCATAACTTCGGTAACTGATTAAGCCCAGACTTGCAGTAACGGGATAAATATTGGCTAACGCAGCATTTCCAGAGGCAAACATACCGCCATAACCATAAACAAAAGCAATAATTGTTCCGATCATATGTCCGTTTGGTATACGGGCGGCGAATGCAATAACAGGCATGACACCAATATACAAAAACAGGCAGTTAAAAATAATCTGAATAAATGTCTGCAATATTGATGTTACAGAAATTCCCGGAAATCCCATCATCAAATCAGCGATTACCGTAAATGCCGCACTTACCAGTCCAAAAAACAAAGAAAGCAATGCACATACAAGCAGCTTCCCCCACAATAAACTGCTATATGAAACAGGTATCGTCAAAATGCTTTTCAGCGTATCGTCTTTTCCTTCCCTTGCTATAATATATCCGGCAATCAAAGCAATACACATGGGAAAAATCATGGTAACATTATTTTTGATCACCTGTTCCGTAAAGAAAGAAAATGTCCAGACTGTTCCGTCCAATGCTGTTGTGGAAAAAAGCGTCAACAGGACGGAAAGCAGCATCAGAAAAACACCTGCCCATATCATATGATACCGCTTTAATTTCCATATTTCGGTCTTAACCATGCGAAACATATCATTCATCTCCTCTCTTTTTATACATATAATCAACCAATATAACAGAAAGCAAAGCAACAACGGCTAAAATAACGATTGTCTGAAACGTCGTCGGAATTAAATCTTCCAGCATCCCCACGCCGTCCATGGCTCCATGTGCGATTAAATCCCCTGCACTCCAGAGGGTTGTAAACGGAATTGGCATTAACCAGCACATCAGTTTAGGCAGTGCGCCAAAAGATGATTCGGCTGTCAAACTCAGGACGCTGTAAAAAACACATAATAAAACAGAAAATACATAGTTCTTGCTAAAGAACACCACGATAACAACTAACGGCAGCGTCCCGGCAGTAATAAAAATCCCCATTTCCAGCGCAAAAAATAATCTGTAAGCAATGCTGTTTACTTCTGCAATCATCCCGCCGCACAGGATTGATATAAAAGCCGATGTCAGACTAAAAATGCTTCCAAAAATGAACAAGACAATTATTTTTGCCAGAATCATCTGTGTGCTTGTGACAGGGATTGTACGCAGGTTTTTAAATGTATCATTATCCCGTTCCATAAAAAAGAGCATGGCTGCCATCACCCCGATCACGCATGGCAAAAGCAGTTCTACCCCATATCCCATAACAAACTGAAAATAATCATTAAAAATATCTATTTTGCTGTCATATTGTCCTGCTGCCTGGGGCATAGTCATCATTGCTGTCAGCGGCACGGGAAATAAAAATGCCGAAAGAACAACCAGCCATATAAATTTTTTTCGCTTCAATTTCGAAAACTCACAAATAACAAGTTTAAGCAATCCCTTCACCCCCTGTTACACGTTTGAAGTAATCTTCAAGGCTTTCTTCTGAAATTACGGCTTCCGATACTTCCAATTCATTTTCTACAAAAGCAGTAACAATTTTTCCTGTTGGTAAATCAAGGTTATGCACCTGTATATTGTGGTCATCCTGTATGGTAAACCGGCTTTCATGGAAGATACGCTCTAAAATTCTTGCCGCCTGTGCCGTATCAGAAACAACAAATCGGATATGTTTGCTGCTCTTTGCTTCCAGCTGCGCAAGACTTTCTTCTTCCAGCAATGCGCCGTGGTCAATAATGCCTATATCATCAGCCAATAATGCAATTTCAGAAAGGATATGGCTGGAAATCAAAATTGTTTTTCCACGCTCATTGCAGAGGCCACGGATAAAGGAACGGACTTCTGCGATTCCAATCGGGTCAAGACCGTTAATCGGTTCGTCCAAAATCAAAAGTTCCGGGTCATGCATAATGGCAAGGGCAATCGCCAGCCGCTGTTTCATGCCAAGTGAATATTGGGAAAACAGCTTCTTATCTTTGTAAGGCAGACCAACCAAATCAAGCGCGTTTCTAATTGCGCCGCGGTTCGGCACGCCCCGCAGGGCAGCAAAAATGCGCAGGTTTTCCGTAGCGGTAAGATTAGGATAAAATCCGGGGGATTCAATCAGGCTGCCAATACGGGGCAGCAGCTTCTTTTCATTTGCCGCCAAAGGCTTTCCCCAAA
>CANPTH010000044.1 GCA_947576945.1 uncultured Lachnospiraceae bacterium | reverse complement strand
GATAAATCGTCCTCAACAATTAAGATTTTACTCATAGCGCACCTCCTGACCGTAATTGTAACAGAATCATTTGAATCTATTGTGTAGATTTGAAATTTTTTTGCACTTTTCTTTCCGAAATCCCCTCTTGACTTTCCGCTTTCTTTTCGATATGCTGAATCTGTAATACAAGTATACAGATTTTACCTTAAACATAGCAAAAAGCAAACCTATTTCCAAGGAGGTCCTCATGAAACAGAAAAGTGCAAAGGAACGGCTGTGGTGGGCGCAGTTCAACGCCCTTGAGATGGGCAGCGGCTGGGATGATACCGACATCCATAAGCCCCAGATCATGATCGAAGACGTATACGGCGACTCTCACCCGGGCAGTGTCCATCTCCATCAGCTTGCCAGACAGGCCGAGATCGGCGTTTTTGAAAAGGGCGGGTTCCCTGCCCACTACCATACCACCGATGTCTGCGACGGCTGCGCGCAGGGACATGACGGCATGAATGTCGTGCTTGCATCCCGTGAAGCCATCGCGGATATGGTCGAGGTACACGCCAGCGCCGTGCCCTGGGACGGCATGATCCTGTCCAGCAGCTGCGACAAATCCATCCCGGCCCATCTGAAATCGGCGGCCCGCATGAACATTCCCACCGTCTTTATTCCCGGCGGCAGTATGCGCCCCGGTCCCCGGCAGACTACCAGCCTTGTGGCCGGTGACATTTCCCTGCGGCAGAAACGTCAGGATGCCATTTCCGATCAGGAGATCCGCGACTACTATCTGACCGGCTGTCCTTCCGTAGGCGCCTGCACCTTTCTCGGTACGGCCAGCACCATGCAGTGTATGGCGGAGGCGCTCGGCATGGCCCTTCCGGGATCGGCGCTTGTGCCCGCCACCATGACCGACATCCTGCGCTACGCCCGCCAGGCAGGCCGCGTCATCATGGAACTGGTGGAAAAGGATATTAAAGTTTCCGATATCATGACGCCGGCCGCCTTCCGCAATGCACTGATCGTCCACAGCGCCATCGGCGGCAGCACCAACGCCACGCTGCACCTGCCCAGCATCGCCCGGGAGCTGGCCTATGAAATGCCCATCGAACTTTTTGACGAGATCAATCATCAGGTGCCTCACCTCGGCAACCTGAACCCCAGCGGCAGGCATCTGACGGAAAGTTTCTGGTTTGCAGGCGGCGTTCCTTATGTGCAGCTGCTTCTGCAGGATATGCTGGATCTGGACGTTATGACCGTGACCGGCAGGACCCTCGGCGAAAATCTGGAAGATCTCCGGCGCGACAATTTCTTCGAACGAGGCCTGGGCTATCTCGCCAATTACCAGCTGACCCGGGACGAAGTCATCTTTCCGGTGGAAAAGGCGACCGAGAAAGGCAGCGTTGCCATCCTCAAAGGGAATATCGCCCCGGAAGGCAGCGTCATAAAATATTCCGCCGTTGCCCTCTCCCAGCGCAGCTTCACAGGGCCTGCCCGCGTATTCAACGAAGAAGAAGACGCTTACCGGGCCGTGGTCGATAAAAAGATTCAGCCGGGAGACGTGATCGTCATCCGTTACGAAGGCCCGCGAGGCTGCGGCATGCCCGAAATGCTCATGACCACCGAGGCTATTGTCTGCGACGAATCCTTGAACGGTCATGTGGCGCTGATCACCGACGGCCGTTTCTCCGGCGCCACCCGCGGAGCCGCCATCGGCCATATCAGCCCGGAAGCCGCTGCCGGCGGCCCCATCGCCTTTATCGAAGAAGGCGACCTCATCCACTATGATATCGAGGCCCGCCGTCTGGATCTGGTGGGCGTAGACGGCAGACAGGTCACACCGGAGGAAGCGGCCGACGTTCTCGCCCGAAGAAGCAAAAGGGGCGTCCTCCCCAGACCGGCCAGAAAAGGATTCTACAAGCGCTACACAGAACATGCCCTGAGCGCCATGCAGGGAGCCGGCCTCGATTAAGAGACCCCACAATTTTATACCAATACACTCGGGTACATCCGACTAAAACAATGGAGGGAAATTATCATGAATGCAAAATGGATCTGTCCGGCAATCACACCTTTTTGTGAGGACGGCACAATCGACTATGAAAGTGCAGGCCGCTTCTACGACCACCTGATCACCAATGAGATAGACGGCGTCCTGATCGGCGGCAGCCTGGGAGAATTCTTCGGTCAGACATTAGAGCAGCGGGAGGCTCTGGCGCGGTTCGCCGTCAGGCACATCGCGGGCCGCATGAAGGTGATCATCGGCACTGCCAACATGATCGCGGAGGAGATTGCGCCCCTCTCCAACGCCTGTCTGGATGCGGGAGCAGACGCCGTGATGATCGTACCGCCTTTCTACTTCTCTTTCGGCGATGGGGAAATGTACAGCTTCTACAGCCGTATGGCAGAGGAGATTCACGGGCCTGTCTACATCTACAACTTCCCGGATCGGACCGGCTACACCATCAGCCCCTCCGTTGTGCGCCGACTGGCCGAAGCATATAACAATATCATCGGTATCAAGGATACCATCGCCGGCATGGATCACACGCGGGAACTGATCAAAGCCATTAAACCGATACGGCCTGATTTCGAGATCTATTCCGGCTTCGACGATAACTTTGCCCACAATGTCCTTTCCGGCGGAAACGGTTCTATCTGCGGTATCTCCAACGTGGCGCCGAAACTCTGTTCCGACTGGGTGAAAGCCGTCAACGCCGAAGACGTAGCGCAGATCGCGCTGCTGCAGCAGAAGATAAACCGCTGTATGGATATCTACGCCATCGGAGCGCCTTTCGTGCCCTATGTCAAAGAGGCGGTCCGCCAGTGCGGCATCATCGAATGCGCGAAATGTACCTTTCCGATACCGGATCTGGACAGGGGCGAGCAGGAAAAAGTTCATGCCTTTCTTGTCAGAGAGGGCATCCTTCCCGCATAAAAATCACAGACAGTCAGTATATGAAAAAGCGATAATACGCTACCACAGGAGGAGCATTGCAGCTATGGGATTACATCCGGTAACGCGAAGCAGCATGAGCGATCAGGTGATCGCGCAGATGAAAGAAAATATAGAGAAAGGCATCTGGAAGCCAAAGGAACGTCTGCCGGGAGAATTACAGCTGTGTGAAATATTCGGCACCAGCCGCGTGACCGTCCGCAATGCGCTCCAGAAACTGGCCGGCGAAGGCCTGATCGAGACGCGCGTCGGCGACGGAAGTTATGTACGCAAATATTCGCTCAGTGACGCCATGTCCCGCATGAACATCCCGGGCAGCCTGACAGAGCAGGAATTCCGCGAACTGCTGGAATTCCGCTGTGTCATGGAAGGCCCCCTGTGCGAGCTGGCAGTCTCCCGTATGACCGAAGAGGAACTGAACCTGCTGAGCCAGAACTATGACGCCATGGTTCTGGCCGCCCAGGATGAAGCGGCTTTTGCCGCCGCGGATGTGTCTTTTCATACCACCCTGGCTTCCTGCTGCGGCAATCAGACGCTCGAAGCCGCTTACCGGATGATATGCTCAAATCTCTCCCAGGTTATGAAGGACATCGTGCACCAGAGAGGAAAAGCCTCCGGGCTGAAACATCATAAAGCAATCCTTGACGCCGCGAAGGCACATAACGCCAAAGGCGCACGTGCCGCCATGGAACGGCATATGCGGGAAATGTCCGAGGAATTGCTGCAAACTGCTCCCGATTGATTTTCCGAATTCATGTGCGCTCTCTTTCAGAAAAGCGCCACTCTCTCTTCCGTCTGCATAAAGTAGCAGGTCTCCTGCAGCATCCCGGCATTATAGAGCCTGGCTGCGATCTCCTGCATCCGCTGATCCAGCCTGTGATAGCACACCGTCCCGGCCCAAGGCAGCCCGCTTACATACTCCTGCTGGCGTTCGTTCAAAACCGCCAGCATCTTCTCATACGCTGCCAGATCCCTGCTGCGCAGTTCTCCAAACCGACAGGAGATATACGCTTCTCCACCGTTTTCCCTGCATTTATCCGCCAGATACACGGCCAGTCTCCTGCCCCGCTCCTCATCCGGCACACCCGCTTTTCCACTGGTGGACAAAGTTCGCTTCTGCCGGCCGTCCGTTCTGTCGCCTCTGTCTTTTCTTCCGATAAACTGCCGCTTTTGCCCGCTGACAGCGACATTTCCACTGTCCCCGAATCTTCGTTCCTTCCAGCAGATCACATTGTCCTTCTCTCCACCGGCTTTCGGCCCGCCATCCTTCGTCGCCACCAGCCGGAAACTGGTTCTGCCGTATTTGTCACGCTCCATGGCATACTCGGCTTTCCCCCGGTTTAACCCCTGCCCGCTTCCCGGCTCCTCCATAAGCAGAACGCCCGTGTCAAGCAACCGCTGCCAGACCGTCTTCTGCACCCTCGCAAAGGGCGTGGGAAAAGACAGCTGCCCGCTGATCTGCTTCACCGTATAGCCCAAGTCCGCCAGATGACGAATCGCTCCGCCGCTGGCAGCCTCATAGGTAAAATCAGACAATGCACTTTTAAAATACTCCTGCTCTGCCATTACCGCCGCCACCATCCTTTCCGGAGTGCCTGCCGGCTCCCCGGCCTGTCGTCAGACAAATCCGGTACGCCTCATGCCCTCTGTCAATATCCCTTGCAGACATCCACCCACGCTTCATACCCGGAATATTTCTCCAGCTCCGGAATCGAAAGTTCGATCGCGCTGTTGGCGCTGCCGCAGGCCGGATACACCGTCTCGAACCGTTTCAGGGACACATCCAGATACACGGGCACCCCTTCCTTCACCGCAAAAGGACAGACACCGCCCACGGCATGTCCCGTCATCTGCTCCACTTCCTCGAAAGAAAGCATCTTCGCCTTCGTCCCAAACCGCTCCTTATATTTATGGTTGTCCACCTTCGCATCGCCCGCCGCGCAGATCAGCACAGCGCCCTCGCCCTGCATAAAGGACAGCGTCTTAGCGATCCGCTGCGGTTCACAGCCAAGGGCCGCTGCCGCCAGCTCCACCGTAGCGCTGGACACCTCAAATTCCAATACCCGCTCCTCCATACCAAACTGCTTGAAAAAGGCTTTTACTCTTTCGATCGACATTTTCTGCTCCTCCGTTTATCTGTTTTTGTTTCTTTCTTTTAATGCATATGTTTATTGTCTGAATTCCGATTGTTCCATAAGAAATACGCTTTTGCATTCGAATTGTACCGAATTCGCCTCTCTATCATACCAGAATATGGAGGAAATTTGTATCCCTGTTTCGTCACCTTTTCACCCGGCCTTAACCAACAAAAAGGTGCAACGTCACAAAGCCACAGCCAAAGACCTTACACCTTTCTTTCTTTTTATTATTTCCCTGTTACAATCGGGTTTCTATACATTCGCTTCCCGAACCGCTTTCCTTACCCGCAGCACCATGGAAGGCGCCACAGACAGTTCATCCAGCCCCATCCGCAGGAATTCTTCCGTCAGCTCCAGATCCGCTCCCAGCTCACCGCAGATGCCGGACCACTTGCCGTACTTATGGGCATTATCCGTCACCAGTTTGATCATCCGCAGCACCGCCGGATGGTGCGGATCATAGAAGTCATCCAGCTTCGCATTCTGCCTGTCAAGCGCCAGTGTATACTGGGTCAGGTCGTTGGTGCCGATACTGAAAAAGTCCACGATCTGCGCCAGTTCCTCGCTGACCATCACCGCTGCCGGCGTCTCGATCATGATGCCCTGTTCCGGTACCTTGTAGGGAATCTGCGCCTCGTCCAGTTCTGCCTTCACCTCATCCACGATCTCATAGATCCGCTTCACCTCGTCCACGGAAATGATCATCGGATACATAATGGAAAGGTTGCCGTAAACCGCCGCACGAAGCAGCGCACGAAGCTGTGTCTTGAAAATATCCGGCTGCTTTAAGCAGATGCGGATCGCCCGGTATCCAAGGGCCGGGTTATCTTCTTTGCCCAGATTGAAATAGTCAACCTGCTTATCGGCGCCGATGTCCAGCGTGCGGATGATGACCTTCTTGCCCGCCATGGTCTGAACCACCTGCCTGTAAGCCTGGAACTGTTCTTCCTCTGTGGGGAAATCATCGCGTCCCAGATACAAGAACTCACTGCGGAAAAGGCCGATGCCGCCCGCATCATTCTCCAGTACATAGCCCACATCGGAAACACTGCCGATATTGGCATAAATATTGATCTTCTGCCCGGAAGGCGTGACATTCTCTTTGCCCTTCAGGGTCTGTAAAAGTTTCAGCTTCTCCTGTTCTTCGCGGATCTTCTCCTCCACCTCAGCACAGATCTCCTCGGAAGGCTCGAAGATCACTTCTCCCTTGAAACCGTCCACCACGGCCTTCATGCCTGTGTGAATCTCCTCCAGATTCATGGGTACGCCGATCAGCGCCGGAATATTCATCATCCTGGCCAGGATCGCGGTGTGGGAATTGGTAGAACCGTGCACCGTCACAAAGGCAAGGATCTTCGACTTATCCATCTGCACCGTCTCACTGGGACTTAAATCGTCTGCTACGATGATGGAAGGCTCCATGGATGCCAGATCCACATCCTCCTGTCCCATAAGGTTTCTGACGAGACGGTTGGAGATATCTTTCACATCCGCCGCTCTGGCCTTCATGTATTCATCATCCATATTGGCAAACATCTCCGAAAAGTTGTCTCCCGTGACCGCCACCGCATACTCGGCATTGACCATCTCCGTCTGGATCATATTATGGATCGCGTCCAGATAATCGTCATCCTCCAGCATCATCTGGTGCACTTCAAAAATGGCTGCACTGGCTTCGCCCACTTCCTTGACCGCCTTGTCATACAGCTTCTGCAGCTGCTCCTGTGCCTGCGTCCCCGCCTGCTCAAGACGGGCAAGCTCTGCATCCACGTCCGTGATCTTGGTCCGCTTTACCTGTTGGTCATCTTTCTTCAAGACCGCCACCGGACCGATAATAACCCCCTTATAAACCGCTTTTCCGGATAATTTCACCATATCCCCCTGTCTCCTCCATCTTCATCTTTACCTCCATGCCGAAGCAGTTTTTTGCGAAGGCTGCGAGCCAAATCTCAAATTTGGCTCTGCAATTTCGAGTTTGTGATTTCGGCACAAACTCGCAGTTGAAAAATCAGCACATCAGTGTGATTTTTCAACCTTACCTCCATGCCGAAGCGCTTTGCGCTGAGGACGCGAGCAGAATTTCAGATTCTGCTCTGCGATCAACAGAATTTGTGACGCTTCACACTCTGAAAATGCTTTCACCTTACTTCTTCTTAGAGATTTGCCTCGAAAAATGCCTTGATCCCTTCAAATGCCGTATCCTCATCCGCACCTTCCACGGACACTTCCACATTCTCGCCGCACTTTACGCCAAGTCCCATCAGCGCCATCAGCTTCGTCGCCTCCGCCGACTTGCCGTCCTTTGTAATAGAAACCTTACTCTGGTATTTCTTCGCTTCCTTCACCAGAAGACCCGCCGGTCTTGCGTGGATTCCTACCTCATCTTTGATTACGTACTCAAATTTCTTCATGTTGTGCTTCCTCCTTGTTTTGTTATTATTCCGATGATTCTTTTTTCTGTCCTGGTATCTTTCGTCGTTTTGTATAAATATATTACATTATTATAGTATATAACAGACATATTCACAAGCCCAAATATTTTTATTCTGCTACGCTTCCACAATATGATAGCCAAGCTTCATCTCCTTGGACGCCTGCTGTGTCCCCTTTTCCGCCAAGGCTTCCATCAGCATCTGCACCGCGATCTCCCCGCTCTTTTCGTAGGAATAGTGCAGGGTGATCAGGGACGGGATCGCCACTCTCGCAATCTGCGCATCCCCCTGGCCGCCTATCAGGATCTGTTCCGGAATCCGGATCCCCATTTCCCGCAGACGCCGCACCGCTCCCGCGGCCATCGTATCGGTGGCACAGATCAGGCCGTCCAGATCCCTACATTTCTCCAGCAGTTCCCCTGCCTTCTCATAACCGGCCTGCAGCGCAAAATCTGCTGTCACGTAATTTTCCGCCAGCTCCTCATGCCCCATATCGCGCACTACATCACAGAAAGCCCTGTACCGTTCAGCTCCCACCGCCACATCCTGCCGGATTGCGCCGATATAGCCCAGTTTCTCTCTGCCCCGTTCGAAGAAAAGCCTGGTAAGATCATAGAACGCATGATAATCGTCATGAAACACACAGTTATACCCCGGTACCTGCTGCCCCACGATCACCACCGGGACGGAAAGATTTTTCAATATTTTCTTATGCTCCGCCTGAAACACGGTGCCTAACAGGATCACGCCGTCCACCTGCTTCTCGCTGAACGCATCCAGATACTCCAGCTCCTTCTTCGGGTCGTTCTGGGTCACTGCCAGCAGCATTTGATAACCGTTCTCGTTGATCATGGACAGGATGCCCTCCACGATCCTTCCAATGGAGGCGGAAGCAATCTTGGGCACGATCACGCCGATCATCTTCGTCCGCTTTGTCCTCAGAGTCTGCGCCTGCACCGACGGACGGTAGCCTGTTTCTTCCACCACCTGCCGGATTGCTTCGCGCTTCTTTTCCGAAATATATCCATTGTTGAAGTAGCGGGAAACGGCCGCTCTGGAAACGCCGGCCATCTCCGCAATACTGTCTATATTCATCCCCCTGCTCCTTTTATACCCGCATTTTTCAGGAAATCTTCTTCATATAGAAGAATCCGTAAGCCGGTATCTGCACATCGACAGGCTGTATCTTACTGCCGGTAAGCAGATCCACATATTCGCCATCCGCTTCCTTGATCCAGGCCGTCCTGTCATATTCGCTGAAATTAAACAGACCGATCAGCTTCTCGCCTTCAAAATATCTGCCAATACAGAGAACCGCGTCATCCCATGTCTCGATCGTCCATGTATCCGCCTCCGTCATAAATACCTTCTCACTCCTGCGAATCTGCTCCAACTGTGCAAGGCCCTGGAACATTTTGCCCTCCACCGTGTCCGGATCCTTCCTGTTCTCCGCCAGTTTCCAGTTCATCGCCCCGCGGTGGATATAACGGGAATCCGCCACTTTGTTGGGATCCTCCTTGTAGGTATAATCATTGACCTGGCCGATCTCGTCGCCACTGTACAGAACCGGAATGCCGGACTGCATGAACATGTAGGCATGAAGCATAAGATCCATCCTCACCGCCCGCTCCATAGCCGCCTCATCCTGCTCAAACCCGGCCTTCTCGATCCCGCACATGGAAGCAGTGGTGCCGCAGAATCTGGCGTCACCCGTGACCGGATCCGCATTGTACAGCTCACCCCGGCTGGTGCTGTCCCCGGCATACCCCTGGAAATAATCGTTCAGATACTGTTTGTGGGAACGCTCCCCGAACCCTTCCGTCTGCAGCGTGCCGTAGTCAAGCCCCCAGCCGATATCATCATGACAGCGCAGATAATTGAGGAACACATACTCTTTGGGCAGCCCGTTGACAATGTCCAGCTGACGCTTTAAGAGCTTTACATTTCTGGTTGCTACCGTATGCCATGTGGTGGCCATCGTGGTTACATTGTAGAGCATATGGCATTCCGGCTTCTCCACCGAACCGAAATAAGGAACCACCTTTTCCGGCTCCATGACTACTTCTCCCAGAAGCAGCACGCTGGGACAGATGATCTCGCCGATGATACGCATCATACGCACGATCGTATGTACCTGCTGCAGATTACGGCAGGGCGTATTCAGCTCTTTCCAGATATAAGGCACCGCGTCGATGCGGATGATATCGATCCCCCTGTTGGCCAGATAGAGGAAGTTATACATCATATCGTTAAACACTCTGGGATTCTTGTAATTTAAATCCCACTGATACGGATAAAAAGAAGTCATCACATAATGGCCGATATCCTCAAGCCATGTAAAATTCCCCGGCGCCGTGGTGGGAAAAACCTGCGGCACCGTTTTCTCATACTGGGCCGGTATATCCCAGCTGTCATAGAAAAAGTAACGGCTCATATACTCTCCGTCACCCTGACGGGCCTTCTGCGCCCACTCGTGATCCTCCGACGTGTGGTTCATGACAAAATCCATGCAGACATTAATGCCCTTCTTATGGCAGGCTGCCGTCAGGGCGTCAAGATCTTCCATGGATCCCAGTTTCTCCTGCACTTTCCGGAAATCTGCCACCGCGTAGCCGCCGTCGGAGCGTCCCTCCGGTGTATCCAGAAAAGGCATCAGATGAATATAGTTCACATTACACTGCTCGATATAATCAAGCCTGGACTGTACGCCTTTCATATTGCCGGCAAAATTGTCGATATAAAACATCATGCCCAGCATATCGTTCTTCTTATACCATTCTTTGTCTTTTTCCCTGTTTGTATCCAGCTTTTTCAATTCGTCATTTCTTTCCATATAGAATTGATACATCTGGTCGCACAATTCCGCAAACATGGAATCATTCTCATATAATTCCATATAAAGCCAGCGCAGTTCGTCATGGTGTCTGTGCAGTCTCTCCTCGAAGATTTTCGTCAGACCTTCTTCCGCTGTCTTACCTGCCGCTTCTGCCTTCCTGCCTGTTGTCTTTGCCACGGCCGCCTTGCCCGCTGCTGTCCTGTCGCCCTTCTTCTGCGCCGGCTTTCCGACTTTCCCGGCCTGCGCAGATTTCTGTGCCGCTGCCGGCTGCTCCTTCAATACTGCTGCCTTCTGATTCGTCTTCCCCTTACCCATTGTCTGTAGCATCCTCCATTTTCAGTCAATATGTGTGGTCGCTTTCCGCATGTGAAATCGGTTACACTTTAATCCTTACTTACTATAGCACCCTCTCGAAATATTTGTAAATTGGCAGATTTTCCAAATCAGAGACTGCAATTTTGTCTAAAATGCTGTGATCGATTCCACATCTTTTCAGACCGGTTTACAGCTGATTTATTCTTCCGGTTAAGTCTCAACTTTTGATCCTGCAATCAGGAGGTTCATCAACTTTATTGAATAAAATTCTAATATTATCCACTTCAACCCCTTTCAGTCTTGATTTACCGTTCTGCTTCTTTCATCCCGGCATCCGGGAACAGGGAAACAGAGGAGGCTGTAAGACAATACTTTTCAAGCGCCGTCTGAATACCGTCCTCCCACACCGCAGGACAGATCTCATCTGCCAGTTCCTTTAACTGTTCGCTTCCGTTGGCCATACAGATACCAAGGCCTGCCGTCTCCAGCATCTGCCTGTCGTTAATGCTGTCCCCGAAAGCGATCGCGTCCGCCACCGGGATGCCCAGATGCATGCAGACCTTCTCCACCGCTTTTCCTTTATCAAACTGTCTGTTGATGATCTCACCGTTTATGAAACCGTAAGGATCCTCTCCATGAATACAGAAGTCAAACTCCTCACGAAGCGCTTCCTGCGGCCTGGCAAGGGCTTCCATGGA
This sequence comes from uncultured Lachnospiraceae bacterium, assembly GCA_947576945.1. GTDB lineage: Bacteria > Bacillota > Clostridia > Lachnospirales > Lachnospiraceae > UBA3282. The sequence continues at coordinate 23,722 of CANPTH010000044.1, read as the reverse complement.
AGAACTCATGAACACGACCTTATACACCGGCTGCCCCCGGTATTCCCGCATGGGCAGAATATGCAGAGACTGCTCGATCTGCTCCCGCCAGCGCAGAAGCTCGCTGTTTCTCCCCTCTGCGGCATGTTCCTGTAAAAATTCCTTAAAGCCCTCGTCCGTAAAGGCGCCTTCCATGCATTCCACCGTTCGAAACACTCCGTTCCCGGCCAGCACTGTCATAACCAACTCCGTCTGTCTTCTCGTCATCGGACAGTCATAGAGCACCTCGCCCCGGCACTCAATATATCCGCCGGCGCTGCCGATCACACCGTCAAACCCATACTGCAGTAAAGGAGAAAGCATATCATAATTCCTGCCGGTGCACAGAAATACGAAATGCCCGGCCTTCCTGGCCTGCTCTATAGCCCACAGCGCCGACTGCGGCGGCTCGTTTTTGCCCGCTTCTGTCAGTGTTCCGTCAATATCCAGAAAAATAATCCGCCGCCTCATCTCTTCCTCCCCTTTTCATGCAAATCGTGTAAGCCAGCTGCATAGTCGATTTTACTCTACGGCTATCTTATCTGTTTTGTTTTCTTTTGTAAAGCGGCGGCGGCATATCCTGGAACACTTCCTCTGTCTCCTGTCATTTCTCCAGCACGACCGTCTCATACGGCCGCAGCACGATCCTGCCTTCTGCAATCCGCTCTCCCATCCTGTCTGGCCGGCTCCCCGTCACTTCGTCCGCCTGGCCGGCCGGTCTTTCCTGTCTTTCCGCCCCAGCCGCAGGATCTTCATAATTTCCAAGAATCTTCCGATACGCCGTCCACGCCGGTTCTGCCGTGACCGTGGTTTCTTCGGCTGTCAGATTGTTGAGCGCCACCAGCTCTTCCCCTTCCCACTGCCGCCTGTAAGCCAGCACATCGGCATTGTCCTGCGCGAGAAAAGCAATCGAGCCCTGTGAGATCACGGCCTTTTCCCTGCGCAGGGCGATCAGCTTTTTATAAAAGGAAAATATGGAACCGTCATCATACCGCTGCGCTGCGGCGTTGATCTTATGATAAGAATCCGGCACGGCGATCCATGGCTCCTTCTCGCTGAATCCGCCGTAAGCCTCCGACGACCACTGCATGGGCGTGCGGCTGTTGTCTCTGGAACGGGCCGCCAGTATGGATAGCGCCTCTTCTTTCGTCTTCCCCTGCCCCAATAGGATCATGTAATAATTCAGGCTCTCCACATCGCGGTACTGCTCCACCCGGCTGTAATGGGCATTCGTCATCCCCAGCTCTTCTCCCTGATAGATATAGGGTGTCCCCCGCATCAGATGGATACTGGCCGCCAGCATTTTTGCCGACTCTTTCCAGTAGCGCCCCTCGTCCCCGAAGCGGCTGACGATTCTCGGCTGATCATGGTTGCACCAGAACAGCGCACTCCACCCGCCCTGACTCTGCATCCCGGTCTGCCACTGTTCAAACAGCTTTTTCAAAGCCATTCTGTCCGGTTCCATAAGCGCCCATTTATCCCCGTCCTTGTAGTCCACCTTCAGATGATGGAAATGAAAGCACATGGACAGTTCCCGCTCCTGCGGATTGGAGTAGCGGGCGCAGGCTTCCAGTCGCGTGGAGGACATCTCCCCCACCGTCACCAGCTCTTCTATGCCGGTATCCCGCGTCAGCTCTTTTAAATATTCATGGATATGGGGGCCGTCCGAGTAGAATCTCCGGCCGTCTCCTTCGTGATCATCCTCATAGATTTCCGGCTTGGAGATTAAGTTGACCACATCAAAGCGAAAGCCCCGGATGCCCTTCTTCTTCCAGAAAAGGATCACCTTCTTAAGCGCCTCCCGCACCCGCGGATTTTCCCAGTTCAAGTCTGCCTGCGTCACATCAAAAAGGTGCAGGTACCATTTGCCAAGCTGCGGCACATACTCCCAGGCCGAACCGCCGAATTTGGACTGCCAGTTGGTGGGCGCCCGATCCGGCGCCCCCTCCTTGAAAATGTAATAATCCTGATATTCCTTTTCCCCCGCCATTGCGCGCTGAAACCACTCATGGGCCGTCGAGGTATGGTTAAAGACCATATCCAGCATCAGTCCGATCCCGCGCCTGCCGCTCTCCCGGATCAGCTCCTCCATGTCCGCCATGGTGCCGAACCGCGGATCTATCGCACAGTAATCGGCCACGTCATAACCGTTATCCTTCTGCGGAGAAGGAAATACCGGCGTGATCCAGATATAGTCGATCCCCAGCTCCTGCAGATAGTCCAGTTTCTCTATCACGCCCTGCAAATCGCCAAATCCGTCCTTATTGGAATCCTTGAAAGATTTCGGATAAATCTGATATACCACCTTGTCTCTGAATTCTGTCATGTCTTATGCCTGCCTTTCTCTCAGCCGCTGTGCCCTTTACGTCTTTCTATCTCCAGGCTGCGACCACCGATTCTCCTGCTTTCACATCCATGCCGGTATGATACAGGATACTGCCTGCTGCCTCCCCTTCTTCCGTAACGACACAGACTGTCGTGTCCGGATGCCCGGCCTGCCGGATCTTCTCTCTGTCAAAACGGATCAGTGCATCACCTGCTTTCACCTGCTGTCCAGGTGAAACAAGATAGGTAAAACCGTCCCCTGCCATATCTACCGTGTCTATCCCGATATGCAGCAGAATCTCCACATTGCCCGCCAGTTTCAGCCCGCAGGCATGTCTGGAATCCTCCATCAATACCGTCACCTCCGCATCCGCCGGCGCCCGCAGCACCTCGTCAGTGGGCACAATAGCCAGACCGTCTCCCATAATGCCTTCCGAAAACACACCGTCCCCCACTTCCTTAAGGGAAATTGCTTTTCCCGATAAAAATGCTTTCAGTTCCTGCTGTGCCGCGCCGCTGTGTGGTGACGCAGATACCGCCGTCAGCTTTCTTCTGCCGACCATCGTTGTCAGCGTGAAAGGCACCGCCACCGCGATCGCCATGCAGATCGCAAAGTTAAGCATGGAAGCCGGCTGGATGGAAAGGATGCCCGGCAGGCCGCCTACGCCGATCGCATTTGCCGTGGTGGAAGTCGCCACACAGACGATTGCCGCCAGGGCGGAGCCGATCATGCCGCACACGAAGGGATACCCCTGTTTCAGATTGACGCCGAAAATGGCCGGCTCCGTTACCCCCAGATAACAGGAGATGCAGGCGGGCACATTCACTTCCTGCGCCTCCGCATTCTTTCTCTGCAATGCGATCATCCCCAGAACCGCAGATCCCTGTGCAATATTGGACAGGGCGATCATGGGCCACAGCATGGTGCCTTCGTAATCGGCAATCAGCTGCAGGTCAATGGCATTCGACATATGATGCAGTCCCGTGATCACCAGCGGCGCATAGACGAAACCGAACAGCGCGCCGAATACTACCTTGACCGGGCCGGTAATGCCCGCATATACCACCGCCGAAACCGCGGAACCGATCTTCCAGCCCACAGGCCCCAGCACGAAGTGAGAAGCCATCACCGCCAGCAAAAGGCTGCCAAAGGGCACCACGATCATAGAAACCACCTGCGGCGTTATCTTCCGCAGAAACTTCTCCAGATAGACCAGTGTAAACGCCGCCAGGATCGCCGGGATCACCTGCGCCTGATAACCGATCATGTTCACTCTGGCAAAACCGAAATCCCATTTTGGAATGTCCGCCGCTGCCGTGCCGGCTACCGCATAAGCGTTCAACAGCTGTCCCGATACCAGCGTCAGACCCAGGACGATGCCCAGCATCTGGGTGGTTCCCATCTTCTTGGTCACCGACCAGCAGATGCCCACCGGGAGCATGTGGAAGACCGCCTCGCCGATCAGCCACAGGAACGAGTCAAGCCCCGCCCAGAACTGGCTGATATCGCACAGGGTCTTCGTCCCGTTTTCAAATAGATACAGACTGTCGATACAGTTGCGGAATCCCAGGATCAGACCACCGGTAATGATTGCCGGGATCAGCGGCGCGAAGATCTCGGCCAGTGCGGTGACGATCCGCTGCAATACATTCTGGTTCTGTTTCGCGGCCTGTTTCACCGCATCCCTGGACATCCCTTCGATTCCTGCCGCCGCAATAAAATCATTGTAAAAATCAGCCACCGTATTGCCGATGATCACCTGAAACTGCCCCGACTGCGTAAAACTTCCCTTGACCACCTTCATCGCTTCGATGGCCGCAATATCCGCCTTCGAAGGATCCGCCAGCGCAAACCGCATTCTTGTCATGCAGTGCGAAACCGCCGCTATGTTCTCCCTGCCGCCTACCAAACGCAGCAGCTCCATCGCGTCCTGCGTATACTTACCCATATTCTCCTCCATTCCGAGGTTTCACATTCTCAGGATCTGCAGATTCCATCCGCGCTTCCGGCCGGTCCCTGTTCTGATCTCCGTGCCGTCCCTCATTGCAATTTCCGCATTCCGGTCTTGACAATGAACTGGCGGTTCTGCAGCATCCGTATTCTATGCCCCTCATGCCTGCTTCGTTTTTGCTCCGTAACTTGTTTAAACATGTTATGTATTATATATATCACACTTGTTTAAACATGTCAACATCATTTTCAAAATTTGTTTAAACAAGCTTTCTTCCGCCCCTTGACTTTACTGTTCTGTAAATTATAATAGATTATAATAGAAAAGAAAGGATTCTGCTATTGCAGCCGACATAACGCAGATTACAGAAAGGAGCACTGCAATGCCCAGAAATAAATACGATACCATCTATCAGGATCTGAAAAGAAAAATTGAGACTGACGAATTTGCCTATCAGGAACTTCTGCCCTCCGAAAACCTTCTGATCCAAACCTACGACTGTTCCCGCAACACCGTCCGGCGCGCCATCGGCCGCCTTGTCACCGACGGCTATGTCCAGACGATGCAGGGCAAGGGCGTCCGCAACATCTACCGCCCGGCCGCCCAAACGGCATTTGCCATCGGTGAGATCGAGAGCTTCCGGGAATCGGCCCGGCGCAACGGCCAGACAGCAGCCACGAAGGTGCTTCTTTTCATGGAGATACAGGCCAGCGCTTCCCTTGCTGAGAAGACAGGGTTTGCGCCCGGCGCGCAGCTCTACTATATCCAGCGGCTGCACTATCTGGATGACATGCCGCTGATCATAAACCACAACTACTTCCTGAGGGAATGCACGCCCGGTCTGACCAGAGAGATCGCGGAAGCCTCCATCTACGATTATCTGGAAAACACGCTGCATATGACTATCGTGAACAGCAGACGGATCATGACCGTTGAGAAAATCACGGAGATTGATGAGAAATATCTGGATCTGAATGCTGAGGATTATAACTGTATGGCCGTAGTCAGCAGCTATACTTACAACAGCGACGGCATCATGTTTGAATTCACCCAGTCCAGACACCGCCCGGATTACTTCCGGTTTCAGGAAAACGCAGTGCGCAGGCCTGTCAGCTGACAGCTCCTGCGCACGTTTTTTGTAAAGATTATGTAATGCTTCAACTCTTCCTGCACTTTCTCAGCACCAGGACCCCGATCCCCAACAGAGGCAGCCCTGCTCCCAGAAGCAGCAGAGTGTCAGCGAAGGTAACGCTGTCTTTGACAAGCATCGGCACGACTCTGCCGGCCTGCTCCGGAAAGTAGGTGACGATCACACTGCAGGCGTTGTTCAGAAAATGCATCAGCATGGCCGGATAGATGCTTCCCGTCTTCCATACCACATAGCACAGCACGGCGCCCAGAAGCCCCGTCGGGATAAACTTCACCAGACTCATATGATAAGCGCCAAACAACGCCGCCGTTATGGCGATCGCCGAAACCACCCTGTATCTCGCCTTCAGAGAATGCAGGATCAGCCCCCGAAACAGCATCTCCTCACAGACAGCCGGCGCCAGCGCGATCACCAGAAATACCGCCGGCACATTGTCTCCCATGATCCCGGAAAAAGTCGTTTCCACATTTTCCGCACTCTGCGGAAAGAGCCTCATCAAACCGCCAGCCAGCATAATATTGATCAGATACACTCCCACTGCCAAAAACGCGCTGCCGACAAAACCTGCCGCCCCTGTGCCTGTAAAACCATAGGTCAGCTTCATATCTTTTTTCGTATAAATCACCAGCGCCAGCGGTACAAGAAGCAGGATCAGCTGGGTGCCGAACACGCCCGCCAGCCCATATTTCACCTGCAGCAGACTGCCCGCATACAGAACCAGCAGGATCGTCACCGCCACCACAAACCACACGTCCGACACGGTGGGCACGCCGCCCTTGCGCAGATTGCTTCTTTTCTCAAAAAGCTGCAGATTCCCCTTCTGCTCCGAGAACAGAATCGCCTCGCTGTCATAGATCTTACTTAAGAACAGAATCGCCACCACCGCATAGGCCACATTGCTGATCAGCACCACCGCGATCAAACCGTAATCCACCTTAAAGACCAGCATATTCTTGATCAGCAGACAGATATTCGCCACCGGCATCATGGCCATGGCCTGGGTCAGTTCCAGATTGGGAATGAACCCGATATAGCCCACAAACATTACCACCAGCATCAACGGCGTAATATAGTTGTTGGCCTCTTTATAGCTCTTCGCAAATGAAGTCACGCACATGGTCACCGCACTGATAAAAAGCGAAAAGGCAAATATGGCCAGCATACATACCAGGATCGCCGGCACGAACATCGCCATGTCAAAGGAACCCACATCCGACTGCATCTCCAGGATCGCATAGATATAGAAGGCAATCCCGCCCATCGAAAGAATATTCAGGAGCGCCGAGATCATGCCGATCACCGCCACCGTAATGAACTTCGACACGATCAGCTGCCTGTTCGTCACCGGCAGGGTCAGTATGGTTTCCAGCGTTCCCCGCTCCCGCTCACCCGCCGTCGTATCAATGGCCGGATACATGGTGCCCATCAGCAGGCTGATGATCAGCATGAATGGCAGAACAGAACCCATGATACTGCCCAGAGACTGCTCACTGCTGGACATGTTCTCCTTCTCATAGCCGATCGGCTCCAGAATCTCATGCACGTTAAGACCGGCCGCCTCGATCCGCTGTCTCGTCATCTCTTCCCGCAGCTCATCGAAAGCCTCCATGACAATACCGGCCGCGTAATCCGAGTTGGTGACAGAGTTCAGATAATATACGTCATACTGCATCCGCCCGTCCTGCATCTTTCCCGCGACATAGACGTCTATGGTCTCCTCATTCAAAGCGGCTTCATAGTCCGCAACGGAAGCTGCATCCACGATCGTGATCTCGTATGCATTTTCCTCTTCGTCAGCTTCCCCCTGTTCCAGCAGCTTATGTAAAAAAGCGCCGTTGTCCCCTGCATCCACCGCGATCCTGTAATTCTGCGTCTCCATACTGGAAGAGATGAAAGCTACCACCTGCATGGCGCCTATAAAGATCAACGGATACAGGATCACCGGCACCACCATCATCATGATCACGGTCTTCTTGTCGCGGAAGACATCCAGCATTTCTTTCTTCACCAAAGTCCTGATAATCTTCGTGTTCATTATGCACGCCCTCCTTTTATACCGCCTGGCTGCTCATATGAGCCGTCGGCTGCATCCGGCAGTATACTGCCGCTTTCTTCCAAGATCAGCCCTGAAAAAACATCCCGCAGGCTGTCCTTCTTCGTCCGCTCCTTCAATTCCGCCGGCGTGCCTTCGCTGATGATCTTCCCCCGATGGATCATCACGATCCGGTCGCAGAGATATTCCGCCTCTTCCATATAATGCGTGGAGTAGAGCACTGTCTTTCCTCTGTCTCTCTCCCTTTTCATGAAATCAATAATAGACGCGCTGCTGATGATATCCAGTCCCAGCGTCGGCTCATCGAAGATATAGACCTGCGGGTCGTGCACCAGACATCTGGCGATGGAAGCCCGCTGCGTCTGTCCCGTCGAGAGCTTCTCGATCCGGTTATCCAGAAAAGCATCCATGGACAGGACCTCACTGATCTGCCTGATCCTCTCTTCCACCGTCTGCTCCGGGATGCCGTAGATGGTGCCCAGCATCTGCAGCAGCTCACGGGACGAAAGTCTGCCGTAGAGCTTCGTATTGTTGGACAGATAACCGATATGCCGTTTGACTTCGATCTCGTCCGTCATCTCCGTCTCTCCGATCCGGATGCTGACCTGTCCGCTGGTGGGCTTCATCAGCCTGGACATCATGCGCAGCAGTGTGGTCTTGCCCGCCCCGTTGGGCCCCAAAATACCCACGATCTCTCCTTCCTCCACCGTCAATGAGATATCGTCAACGGCATTGATCTCCATTTTCCTGTTCTTCTTTTCATTTCTGACAAAAGTTTTTATCAGATGATCCGCTTTGATCACGTTTACTTCCCCTTTCCCTTTCTTCTTTTACTTCCTGACGCTTTGCTGCAGACGCGGACGCACCGGGATGCTTCTCACGCCATGCGCTCTGCCGGATGGATCCTATTGCTCATCCTCCTCTTCCTCCTCCGACTCAAGCCGCTCCACCCGCCTGCGGTAGAGAAACGCCACGAACGATACCGCCGCATAACAGACTGCGACAGTAAATACCAGCATAAATACACCCGCGGCAGCCGAACCCGCCAGGGCCTGATATTTCCGGTAGGATCTGGCAAACTGCAGTACCCCGCAGACGATTCCGGCAATGATGCTGGCGCACAGATTCACTTTCGGCGTGGGTTCCAGCTTCCGATCCCAGATACCGTTCTTCAGGCAGGCAATCACAATGTAAAGAGACAGACCCATAAAGACGATCCATTCTCCCACCAGATTTCTCCATTCCAGTCCCAGACAGCACCCCACAAAAAGAGAGATCGCCAATCCCCAGAAGGCGATCCAGCAGCCGTTATGTTCGATCTGCAACAGCTTCTGCTCCTGCCTCTCATCCAGTCTGTTCCTTCGCAGCTTTCCTTTTCTCATACATCATGACCTCCTACTACCATCCCCTGCTTTTGCGTTATTGCGCCCTGACTGTTTCCTTCTCATTCTTCCCTCCATTCCGAAGCGTTTTACGCTGAGGACGCGAGCAGAATTTCAAATTCTGCTCTGCGATCAATAGAATTTGTGACGCTTCTGCACAAATTCTTGGTTGAATAAATTGCTCATCAGAGAATTTATTCAACCTTCCTCCCAGAACAGATCGTCAAGACGCTTCCCCAATACCCGGCAGATGGCACGGCACAACCTGATCGTGGGATTGTATTCTCCCTGCTCGATCGCATTTATCGTCTGTCTGGAAACCCCCACGGCCTCAGCCAGCTCCTTCTGTGTCATATCCTTCTCGGCACGTGCTACTTTGATCGGGATATTCCTTGCCATTTACCCCCCCCCTTTCAAAAACAGGGTATCATATAGCAGTCTTTGTGTCAATTATATTTTACTTTTTGTCGGATTGCAGCCTTTCCATACCGCAAATGCTAAAAACGCAGTCCTTCCACTCTTTCTTTCGTTCATCCCCAAAAAAGGCACCGACCGCCTCCGGCCGATGCCACTTTATTTTTCAAAATCTGTTTATTCCTATACGTTTTCCCAGGCACTCTCGGCACAACAGGCTGCACACGCCCCAGCCCCCTTCTACCGGCCGACCCGATAGACCTTCACTCCATGTGCCGGCACCTGTACCGCGATCCTGCCGTCTACCGTGCTGCTCTCCTTTTTCTCCCAGATCTCATACAGCTCTGCATCCTGCTGCTTCTCACAGGTCTCCTCGCCAAGCTCTGAAAGGGCAATGGAAAGCTCTCTGTCCCCGTCGCTTAAGTTAAAAAGCGCCACACAGAGCCTGCCGGACGCCTCGTCTTTATTCTTCCAGACAGCGTACTCTTCCGTGCGCACAAGCTGCGTTCCGCTGCAGTTCTCCCCCAGCATTGCAAGCAGCTCTCCGTTTGTCAGCAGAGACAGCGTCCAGCCATCCAGCCGTGTCAGCTCCGCCCCGATCATCAGCGGGGAGCGGAACATGCACCATAATGTCATCATGGTCTTCTGCTCCTCTCTCGTAAAGCGGGTATCCCACTCGCCGTTCCCGAAGCCCTTGCCCAGTTTCCCCAGCGGCAGCATGTCGCAGTCCGGGAAACATCCTTCCCGCACGTGATCCTGCCACATCTCACAGCGGACAAACATCGCCTTGAGCAGGCTCCACTCATCCCAGAAGTCATCGGTGATCCGCCACATATTCGCATACCTGCAGTACTCCCATGCCCTGTCGATATGAGCCGGTCCCGGCGAAAGGCTGAGGACGATGGGCCGGCCGCATTTCTCGATGGCCCGGTGGATCATTCTCGTCTCCTCCCAGCCGGAGAAAGGCTCCGTCCTGTACAGTCTGCTGTCACAGATATCGTCGCACTTGATAAAGTCCACGCCCCACTGCGCGTACATGGCAAGCAGGGAATCATAGTAGGCCTGTCCGTCCGCCGTACCGCGCACGCCATACATATCCGGGTTCCAGATACAGATCGAAGAAGGATCTGCGATCCTGTCTGCCGTCTCTTTGGCCCCCGGCACCGGACAACGCCGCTGCGCCGCAAGACGGGGAATCCCCCTCATAATATGGATTCCGAACTTTAATCCCAGACTGTGCACATAGTCCGCCAGCGGCCCGAAGCCCTTTCCGCCTGCCGAAGAGGGAAAACGCTCCGGCGCAGGCTGCAGCCTGCCGTACTCGTCCATCTCGATATCCCCGAACGGGATATACTGGAACCTGTCCCGCACCGTTCCCGCATCGTTACTGTACCATTCAATGTCCACCACCACATACTCCCAGCCGAACGCTTTCAGATGCGCCGCCATATAGTCCGCATTCGCCCTGACCTGCGCCTCATTCACCGTGGTGTCATAGTAATCGTAGCTGTTCCACCCCATGGGCGGAGTGATGGCAAATCTGTTTTTATCCATAGTAATCTCCATTCCGCCGCCTTTCCGTCAGCGGCACAAATAGTAATGAAGGTCTACTTTCTTTCACAGTAGTCTCCCTCTGTCTATCCTGTTTCAACATTTCTTATTTCAACATTCCTTCCAGGCACGGATCAAATCTTCCCGATCAGATAGTCCTGTCTGCCTTCTCTCAGAAATACCGGTATGGTATGAATGTCCGCCGCCACCTCGTACCACTGGCCGCCCTCATATCTGTCGCCCGTCCCGGCGTGCACGAAGAACGTGCCTGCAGGCAGATATACGCTGCGTCCTGCTGCCTTCTCATGACAGATGGGCGCCACCAGAATATCCGGCCCGAACATGTAGGCATCCTGAATCTCCCAGCATACCTTATCCTCCGGAAATTCATAGAACATGGCCCGCATCACCGGCGCCCCCACATCATGTGCCGCCTGCATGACGCTCCGCGTATAATCACGCATCATCTCCCGGATACGGATGAACTTCACCATGATCTCATAATTCTCTTCCCCATAGCTCCAGACCTCATTCTCCGCACCTGTCCACTCACGCACCTCGCCCGCTTGATTGACGATCTGCTGCCCGGGCTGGCGGCAGCCATGAATACGCATGACCGGACAGAAAGCGCCGAACTGGAACCAGCGGATCAACAGCTCCTTAAAACCATCGTCGTGGATGTTGCCGCCGTGGAATCCACCGATATCCGTGGTCCACCAGGGAATTCCGCAAAGCCCCATATGTATGCCCGCGCAGATCTGTTTGCGGAAGTCCTCATAGGTTGACATAATATCTCCCGACCAGACAAGCGCTCCATATTTCTGACTGCCCACCCAGGCACAGCGGATCAGATTCACGATATCCTCCTGTCCGTCCGCCTTCTGTCCTTCATAGAAAAGCCGTGCATATTCCCGCGGATAGATATTGCCGATCCGGGCCACGGAACCGGCATGATAACGGTAATCTGCAAAATCATAGGTGGTAAACTCCGGCTCCGCCTCATCCAGCCAGAAGGCGCTGATGCCCAGATCTGCATAATTCTTCCGGCATTTCTCCCACACGTACTCCCTTGTGCGCGGGTTGGTGGCATCCATGAACACATTGTTGCCGTGGAAGATCATCTGCACGTCCACGCCGGAATTGCTTTTTACCAGAAGTCCCTGCTGCTTCATCTCCTCATAATTCTCACTGCGCCAATCCACCTGCGGCCAGATGGATACCATCACCCGGATACCCATATCCTGTATCTCCCGGATCATCGCCGCCGGATCCGGGAAATATTCCTCGTCAAAACGCCAGTCACCGCACCGGGGCCAATGGTAGTAATCGATCACCAGCACATCTACCGGAATCTCACGCTTCTTATATTCCCGGGCAATCTGCAGCACCTGCTCCTGATTGTAATAGCGCAGCTTACACTGCCAGAATCCCAGACCGTACTCCGGCATCATCGGCGCCCTGCCCGTCACGGCCGTATAGGCCTCCTCAATCTGTGCCGGTGTGTCTCCCGCCGTGATCCAGTAATCCAGCTGCCTGGTATCTTCCGCGATCCATTCCGTAGTGTTGCTGCCGAAATGCACCTCACCGATGGCCGCATTATGCCACAGGAAGCCATACCCCAGGCTGGAAATATAGAAAGGAACACTGGCCTGTGAATTCCTGTGGGCCAGCTCCAGATTGCATCCCTTTAAGTCAAAGGTTTCCTGCTGGTACTGTCCCATACCGTAGATCTTTTCTTCCGGATCGGACACGAAACTGGCTTTCAGATGATACCCGCCGCCGGTCAGAGGCCGGAAATGCCTCGCCTTCTTCTGCAGCGCGCCGCCGTTGGGAATCTCCTGCAGCAGCACTTTTCCCTTCTGATCATAGAAAGTGATCTGCAGCGCCTTCCCCCAGGGATTCACGGTAAGCTCTGCCCGAATCTTCCCATTGGTGATGGACGCCCGCTGCTCCTCTATGCTGATACTGCCTTCCTGTGCCGGATCCTGCGGCGCAGACAGGGCCACGCTCCCCTCTTCGATCTCACCCAGAAACGCCGCCCGCACCCGAAAGCTGTTCGCACCCCAGGGCGTTACCATCACACTCTCCCCGTTCTCCCGGAAAAGCAGGCTGCCGTCCTTCTCTTCAAAATAATGCAGCATGTTTGTTTCCTCCTTTAAATTTTGTAAACCATATGCTTTTTGAGATATCCCTCAAGCATATCCTCAACGCACTCCCGTATATCGCACGCAATTTCTCTTGCCTGCGTTTCCCTGATACCTGCCTGAACCGCTACCTCCAGTATTGTAAGTTTATAACATGCTTCCTGCTCATCATACAGATAAGAAAAATTCCTGGAATGATCATCCCTGTTATGAGCAAACACATTACAGTACAGCACATCAGGCGGTCTACCAGCAAGCGGCCCCATCCATCGGGAAGACTATCCGCGAACACACCAAACAGACCCCCGAAGGGATCTGCTTTAGGAAGAAAGACTCTCTTTTCCAACGGCAGGGAAAACGGACTTACTGGAAATCCACTTTCGATCCATTCTTTGTCATATTCAAAAGCTGCCAGCCTTTCCTTGTACAAAGCCAGGGTTCCGACCTTTCTTTCATGATAAAACACATTTAACTGTCTAATCCTGTCCACGAATGATCTCCTCTATAGACGCAGGCGGAACGTCCACAAATAAACGCTCCAGTTCTTCTTCCAGCTCTAGCGCAGTTGCAATTTTGATCAGGGAGAGAAAAGAAATCTCACCGCTTCGTTCAAATCGCTTCACAGACCCCAGGCTTACGCCTGACAACTGACTTAACTTCACCTGCGATATTTTCCGTCTTCTGCGGATGGTACGGATACGGTCTGCGATTAGTCTCTGTATCTCACCCGGTGTTTTTGATAAAAAAAATGTTGTATTCATAGATAATATTTTATCCCAACTCTTCATAAAATGCAAATACTGGATAATATATTAGCCTTTTATATATCTGCCCTTTCTATATCCTGATCCGCACTTTGTTTTCCCCGTTTCCTTCCACAATACCGCTCAGCTTCTCCTGCTCCATCCATTGTAGTTCTTCCGCGTCCGTGTAAATCACCGCAACTGTCTTCAACGCTCCGCTTTCCGCACAGATACCAGTGTTTTCCACAAAATGCGGAATACCTTTTCCAAAAAGCTGTTGTTTCATGTGTAGCGCTATCCCAGCGCCACATCCAGTATCATCATCAGTACGAACCCTGCCGCAACGCCGATGGTGCCGATATTGCTGTGTTCTCCCGCCTGGGATTCCGGGATCAGCTCCTCCACCACCACATAGATCATGGCACCGGCCGCAAAAGCCAGCATATAGGAAAGCGCCGGCACGATCTGCTCTGCCAAAAGGATGGTAACTGCCGCCGCAACCGGTTCCACGACGCCCGACAGCGCACCGTAGACGAAAGCGCGCCACCTGCCTATCCCCTCACTTCTAAGCGGCATGGAGATTATCGCCCCTTCCGGGAAATTCTGAATGGCGATGCCCGCCGCCAGCGTAAACGCACCTGCCATCGTAATGCCGGTATTTCCCAACAGCGCTCCCGCAAAAGTAACGCCCACAGACATGCCTTCCGGGATATTGTGCAGCGTCACCGCAAGGACAAGCATGGTTGTTTTTTTTAAATTGGCTTCCAGTCCTTCCGGCTCTGCGCTCTCCAGATGCAGATGCGGCACCAGACTGTCCAGCCCCAACAGGAACGCAATACCGCCAAGAAATCCGACTGCTGCCGGGAACCAGCCCACCTTCCCCTGTTCTTCCGCCATGCCGATAGCCGGGATCAACAGAGACCACACGGAAGCTGCGATCATCACCCCGGAAGCAAATCCAAGAAGCATCTTCTCCAGCTTCCTGTTCATCTCCCGTCTCATCCAGAATACCATTGCAGAGCCAAGTGTCGTCCCCGCAAAAGGGATCAATAATCCAAGTGCCAGCTGCATATCACCATTCCCGCCTTTCCCTCTATAGCATTTGTACACTGTTTTATTTTATGCATATTTCATCAAAACGGCATCTATCCGATCAGTACTTTCTTCCCCTGAAATGCAAACCCGTACTTTCTGATACGCTCTGCCGGTATCCCATCCGCCTCCAGCACTGCCGCATACCGCTTCTCATCAATCTGTGCAAGCGCCGCATTCACCGTATCCTGCAGCGTTTTTTCCTCTTCCGCATCATGCACTTTAAAATTGTTTGCTGTGATGGTCTCAAAATCCTGAACGCCTATCGCAGCCACAATTAACCAAGTTCCACCAATACGGCCCGGCAGGGTGCACCGTCCACACCACCCAGATTGATCGGTGCAGCATTCAGGAAATAGACGCCTTCTTCCACCTCGCCCAGCCGGATTCCCTCTAACAGCGTAACCTCTGCGCCCAGAAGCTGCAGATGCACTTCCCTTGAATCCTCCTCCGGTCCTACCGTCTGCGATTCATTGCCCAGAAGCAGAATCCCGGCCTCTGCAAACACCTTTGCCGCCTCCAACGAAACAACCGCTTTTCCCTTAATCAAGATCCGCTTCCTGCTCCGGCGGTCCGTCTCCCTGGCCTTCTCCAGAATCGAGATCGCATCATTGGCCGTCACGACGCCCTCATGCACTGCCACGTAAGCAATCCCGATATAACGTTCCAGATCCGTCTCCTCTATGGTCTTCCCGTTTTCATAGAAATGAAACGGCGCATCCACATGGGTGCCGTTATGCGCACACATGGAAAATGCCGACAGATTGCACTTGCCGCCTTCCGCTATTCTCATCACCGCCTGCATGTCAGGCGCAGGATCTCCCGGAAATACTTTGCTTCCGAATACCTCCTGCGAAATATCATAAATTTTCATAATTCCCTCCATTCCGTCAATCTCTTAATTTTCCAGCCTGCCTGAGTCATCCTGTCATCCGCATCTGCCTCAGGCCGCTTCATTTCTATCTAATATAGCACATAACAAAGTAAATAGCTATTGTAACACTTCGCATTATTCAGTTTATATTTTTACAGTTGCAGCACACCGGAACAATCCACATACCACATGGTGTGTCTTGAAGCCACCGTCCCGTCATGCTATATTAAAAGTATAACAAAATGCAGGAAACAAAAAAGTAAAAAACAGGAGCGCCAAACCCATGCCAAACCCAAAAATTTCCGACTGCCTGACCCTCTTCTCCCCCGACACCGCCCGGTGGTTTCATGAATCGCTGGGCGCTCCCACCCCCGTACAGGAAACCGCCTGGCCGGCCATCGCCGCCGGTGGACATGTGCTGGTGTCCGCCCCCACCGGGACGGGCAAGACCCTTTCCGCCTTCCTCGTATTTCTGGACCGGCTGCACAAAAAAGCCGCCGAAGGAACACTGAAACAGGCCCTGTATCTGATCTATGTATCCCCCCTGAAATCACTGGCGGCTGACATCCGCGAGAATTTAAACAGGCCCCTTTCCGGCATCGGCGCAGATACTTCCATTCAAACCGCTATCCGCACCGGAGACACCACGCCTCAGGAACGCCGGCAGATGATCAAAAAGCCGCCCCATATCCTGATCACCACGCCGGAATCCCTCTATCTGCTGCTCACTTCCAAAACCGGCCAGAACATGCTGTGTACCGCCAGAGCCATCATCATTGACGAACTGCATGCACTGATCGACACCAAGCGAGGCGCCCACCTGATGTTCTCCCTGGCCAGACTGGATATCCTGTGCGGTGCACCATTACAACGCATCGGCCTGTCCGCCACCATCGCGCCCCTTTCCCTTGCTGCCAGCTATCTGGCGCCGGAACCGGTTTTTGTAGCCGCTCCCTCCATGGAAAAAAAGATACAACTGCAGATACTCGGTTCCTACGTGGATACCAGCAGGCGGCGCAAAGATCCCGTCTGGCAGGAACTGTCCGAGCTCGTCTACAAATACTGCCAGGGAACCCGGAGCGTGATCGCCTTCGTGGAGGGACGCCGGTATGCGGAAAAGCTGGCATATTATGTAAACCAAATAGGCGGCCAGGATTTTGCCAGAGTCCATCACGGCAGTCTTTCCAAAGAACAGCGCGCCGAGACGGAACTGGCCCTGCGGGAAGGACGTCTGCGGCTCCTGTGCGCCACCTCCTCCATGGAACTCGGCATCGATGTCGGTGAGATCGGACAGGTACTGCAGGTGGGTTGTCCCCGTACCGTCTCCGGCACCATGCAGCGTCTGGGCCGGGCGGGACACAATCCGGGTCTTACCAGCATCATGTACCTTTTCCCCCGTACGGCAGCCGAGAGCGTACTCTGCGGCATGACGGCCCAGATGGCCAAAGAGGGGCTTGTGGAAAAAACCAATCCCCCGCAGGGCTGTCTGGATATTCTGGCCCAGCATCTGGTATCCATGGCGGCTTTTAAAGGCTATGAAGTGGATGATGTGATGCGGCTGCTGCCCCGGGCATGGCCCTTCCGCGACGTGACGAAGGAGGATGTGGAAGCCGTGCTGCGGATGCTCTCCGGCGACTACGAACACAGGCGGGACATCCCGGTCCGGCCAAGAATCCTCTACGACCGCCTCCACGGACACGTGGAAGGTGACGGCTACAGCCGCATCCTGGCCATATCTGCCGGCGGCACTATTCCCGATAAGGGATTATATACGGTACGCACCGAAAGCGGCGTAAAGGTAGGGGAAGCAGATGAAGAATTCGTCTATGAGACCCGAATCGGCGACCGATTTATTCTGGGGGCTTTTGGCTGGAAAGTGCTTCATATCGGCCGGGACACGTTGACAGTGACCCAGGCGCCGGCAGAAGGCGCGCGACTGCCCTTCTGGAAGGGTGAGATCAAAGGAAGAAGCAAAGAGACCGGCGAACATTTCGGCAGAATACTGCGCGGTCTGGAACATGCCGCCCAGGAAGGCCGGATCAACAGTGCACTCTCCACCCTGGGACTGGATGAATCCGCCGCTGTTCTGGCCGGAGAATATCTGAAAAGGCAGATTGCCTCCACCGGCACGCTTCCTTCAGACAAAACCATCCTGGCGGAACATTTCAGAGACCAATCCGGCAACAGCCAGCTGATGATCCACTCTGTCTTCGGCCGACGCATCAACGCGCCCTTATCCCTGCTGGCCGCCCGGCTGGCAGGGGAAGAAATGGGAATGGAAGTAGGAAGCGTGGATGAAGAAGACGGCTTCCTGCTCTATTCCTATGACGACCGTTCCATGCCGGAAGGACTTCTGTCCCGCATTGACCCGGCTTCCTCAAAACGCATTCTCAGCGCCCTGCTTCCGGCTACGCCCGTTTTCAACATGGCCTTCCGCTACAACTGCGGCCGGGCGCTGATGATGGGAGCCAAAGGTTCCGGAAGGCATCCGCTTTGGATGCAGAGGCTGCGCAGCGCCGAGATGCTGGAGCAGGTGGTTCGGGATAAGGATCACCCTTTGATCCGCGAAACAACCAAAGAATGCATGGAACAATTCTGGGATATACAGGGCGTCCGGGAAGTGCTGGAACAAATCCGGTGCGGTGGGATCGTGGTGCGGGAAGTCTATGCCGAGACCGCCTCCCCCATGTCCCTGCCTTTGCAGTGGAGTCAGGAAGCAGCTGTCATGTACGATTATGCACCCACACCCAGGCGCATTCATGCCGCAGTGGAAGAAGCGCTCCAGCAGGAAAAAGAACTGCTGCTGCCTGGCCGCCGGGAGCTGGCTCAAACACAGGACAGAAGCAGACTCCCGGAAAATGAGAAACAGCTCCACTCACTCCTGATGACAGAAGGCGATCTGGCCGCAGGAGACCTGGAGGTCCCTGTCCAATGGCTGGAAACGCTGGAACAGGAAGCGCGGATCCTTTACCTGGAACAGGGCCTCTGGATCGCCGCCGAACACCAGGAAGACTACCGTAAAGCGTTGGAAGAAAACGATCAGGAAGCATGTCTTGCCATCCTGCGCCGAATGCTCCGCTACCGCGGCGGCGCAGAGGCCTGGCAGGCTGCCGGACGCTACGGTTGGAGCACGGAGGCCGCCGAAACGCTGCTGCAGGAGCTGTGCCGCCGCAAAGAAGCCGTCTGCCATAGATCCGCTGCCGCAGAATCCACAAACGCAGTCTACTATCATGCACAGCTCTACAAACGTGCCCGCACAAAGACACTGAAAAACCGCCGGGAAGAAATTTCTACCTGTCCTCCCGCCTCCTACGCTTCCCTGCTTCTTTCCCGCGTCAGCCGCACAGCGCCGCCGGAAGAAGCCCTTTCCCATGCGCTCTCTTCTCTCGCCGGGACGCCGTTTCCCGCTGCCGCCTGGGAAGATCAGCTGCTGCCTCTGCGGGTCAAAGGTTATCGTGAAAACCTGTTGGACAGTTTTCTGGCAAAGGGGGAATATTTCTGGCACATGGAAGACGGCCGGATCCGATTTGACCGCACCGATGAGATAGACTGGGAAGGCACATCTGCCGCAGGCCTGAATCTGTCACCAGAGACTGCTTCCGCAGAAGAAGAACTGTGTTGTAAGCCGGAACCGGCTTCCAAAGAAACGTTGTCCGAAAAGGAAATAACCGTCATAGAAGCGCTCTCCCGCCGGGGCGCCAGCTTTATGCAGTCGCTGAACAACGTGCTGCCCGGCGAATCACCTTACGACACTCTGCTCTCCCTGATGGAAAAAGGCCTCGTATGCGCTGACAGCTTCCTGCCCGTGCGTCAGTGGCAGAATCGGGAAAAGATCAAAAAATCCGCTGCCAGACAGCGGATAGGTGCAAAGGTAAAAGCTCTGAATGCCGGACGATGGGATCTGGTTCGACCGCTGCGTCCCCTGACCCTTCAGGAGCAGATGGACCGGTGTTTTGACCGCTGCCTGATCCTGTGCCGGGAAACCGCCGCTTTCTGCGGCCTGTCCTGGTCCGAAGCCCTGTCACGCCTGCGTGTTCAGGAGTATACCGGACAGGTACGCAGAGGTTATTTCGTGGAAGGCTTTTCCGGTGCACAGTTCATCCGCAAAGATGATTTCGGCGGTATCACGGCCAGACTGCTTCATCCTGTCATGGAGCTGGTCTGGATCAACGCCGCAGATCCCATGCAGCCCTGGGGCAAACTTCTTCCCCACACTGCAGGCCTCTCCTTCGCCAATCTGCCCGGCACCGCCGTTGCACTGCGCGGGGGCCTGCCAATAATCCTCTTCGAGCGACAGGGCAGAGCGCTTCGCGTCTTTGACTCCTCCTGCATGACGGAAACGCTGCAGCTTTTTACAGAAGAATACCGCCAGGGCCGTATTTTTACCGGCAGGAAACGGATCGTTGTAAAGGAATATCCGTCTGAGGCGTCAAAGGCGCTGGCAGAAAGCGGGTTTATAAGAGAGGCCCTGGATTATACACTGTATCGATAAAACAAAGCCGAAGTCAGGTCAACGCCCGCCTGGCCTCGGCCACAATCTCCCTGTCAGTCCGGTATATGCTGTACTCACTCATAGCCGGAAGTCCCATGGGCACGCCTTCTCTGCGATAGCGCATCCCACTGTCTATGATCTTCTTGGCAGACAGATGAAAAGCGGTAATATCCGTCTGCGCCCGGAATTTCCTGATCACATCCGGCGTCACGCCTGCTCCCGCCATGATCTGCGGCTTTCTGTCCTGTCCCTGCACCTTCCCTGCATCCTCATGGAAACAATCCGTCCGCCGCCTCTCTTCCCTGTCAAAACGCCTCGTCTGCAGACTGCACAGCTTCTTAAGCAGCGGCATCCCTGCCAGACAGTCACTCTCCTGTCCGGATGTCAGGATCGTATCGATTCCCAGCTCCCACGCCTGCTCATAGGCTCGTACCGGATCCGCACACACATCGAAGGCGCGGTGCAGTGTGACCTTCAGATCCCCGGCAGCATCCATCAGTTCCCGCATCTGTTCCATGTGGAGACTGCCGTCTTCTTTCAGACAACCAATCACGACACCTTCCGCTCCGGCTTCCCTGAAAAGCTCCACTTCTCTTCTGATGATTCGAAACTCATAATCCGTGTAGAGAAAATCACCGAAACGAGGCCGCAATAACACTCTCACCGGCAAGTCACAGCACGCCTTCACCTGCTCAAACAATGCCAGGCTCGGAGACGTGCCGCCAATAATCAGACCGGCACACAATTCCAGACGGTCCGCTCCGCCCTCCTTCGCCGCCAGAGCGGACTCCACACTGTCAACACAGCATTCCAGGGTGTACTTTGCCGCCTCTTCACAATTCTGATAATCAGTTATATTTGGGGGATTCATGTTCACGTCTCCTTAATACCGCCCCGGCTGCAATATCACTGCTCCGGAACCACAATATATTTTCCCTCAGCACGCAGTGCAGGATCTGCCAGCACGTTCTCCAGCTCCGCAAGCCCGATCGTCCTGCAGACCATGCTCTCCACATCCAGCCGCCCGGAATCGATCAGCTGCAGCGCTCTGTGCTGTGTATGCGGATTGATGTAAGATGCACGAAGCGTCAATTCCTTCTGAAAGACCTGGAAAGGCCTGACCGCGATCTGCGCATCCGGTTTGGTCAGACCGAACATCATCACCGTCCCTTTCTTCCCGGCCAGGTCAATGGCCTGCTCCATGGTAGCAGGCAGCCCTGCACACTCGATCACCGTGCGAATCCAGGTCATCCCCTCCGCTTTCAGACGTTCCTGCACATCTTCCCGTAAAGGATCAATACACACATCAGCGCCCAGCTTTCTGCCCATTTCACGCTTCTTTGCCACCGGTTCAAGCAGGGCCACCCTGGCCGCACCTGCCAGCTTCGCCAACTGCAGCATCAAAAGCCCGATCATGCCGCCGCCGATGACTACCACCTGATGTCCCGGCTCAATGCCGCACATGTCAATGCCGTGCAGACAGCACGCTGCCGGCTCCGCCATTGCTCCCTGCAGGAAGGTAGTATGTTCACCCAGAAGATATACCTGGCCCGCATCCACCACACAGTATTCCGCAAAGCCGCCATTTTTCGTCGTCCCATATCCTACCATATGTTCACAGAAATGTACCTGCCCGTTTCGGCAGAAATCACAGGACCCACAGTAACCGTTCGGATCGATGCACACTCTGTCGCCTGCCTGAAACCGCTCTACACCACTGCCCACCGCAGCAATGACGCCCGCAAACTCATGTCCCAGAATCGTAGGCGGCTGCACTTCCGCCGCCCCTTTATCGCCCTCATAGATATGCACATCCGTACCACAGATACCACAGGCTTTCACCTGAATCAGCACTTCACCCGGCCCCGGCACAGGTGTCTGCCTCTGCTCCACACGCAGATCGTGTGTTCCATAAAAAACTGCACTTTTCATCCTTTCCTCCATTCCAAAACGTTTTACGCTTACGCCATCTTCGTACCCACGTCAGTCACAACATGGCTTTCCATCGTTCATACCTGCACCTCCATGTCTTCTCTGATGCAGATTCTTATGAAAAGTACGGTGCAGGTATAAGATGCAGTATAGTCTTTCCTTTTCTTCATGATAATAGTATTGTACGTAAATCCATTTTATCTGTCAATGACATTTAATATATGTACCGGAAACCTGACAGCTGCAGCATACGCTTCCGTCTCTCGCTCCCCAAAAGTCCTTCTTTGACAAATTGCACTTAAAAAATACCACGTCATGTATAGAAAATACTTACAAGGCCACTCTAATGTTGTATGATAAGAATAGATTTTGTTCTATCGGGCCTCTTACACATCGCAGATGATGGGAAAGGAAAAACTATGAACCAAGACAAAAAAGATAAAATTTCGGAGCATTTACGCACAATAGCGGCACAGGAAGGCATATCGGAATGCGAAGTCCGAAACGAGATTGCCTACGCGGTTTCCCTTGCTCTGAAAAGCAGCGATCCCAAAATTCAGAACTTTTGGAAAAAAATTCCCTGTAAAGGTACCAGCCCTACCATTGAAGAAATCATAGACTTTATAGTCACCGGTATCGCAGCACAGCACTAAAAAAAGAAGCCCGGCAAATTCCGTTCTTAATTTTTTCACATTAAACTATAATTATAATAGTATCGAAAACTGTCCATTCTGCACTGTAACTCCTACCAATTCCGGACATTCATCAATTCCCAGGCCTTCTTTCGGCTCATGTTGTCAGACCTTTTGCCTCCATAGTCCCTGCTCTTGCTCTGTCTGCCTCTCGGCGGGCCGCACAGCCATCCATGTTAAGAAAACCATAGGCTTTCTTAACAATAAGGCTGTCGTAAAACCAGCCCATCTCACAATACCCATATCTTTTGTTTATGAAATTGTGCATATTACGACAGCCATACAAAAGGATCTTCTGCAGATATCCGATCCTTCTCCTAATTTTTGATCATCCGTGACATGTATGCAAACACCCGGTCTACAAATTGATTTTTCTGCTCTTTATTGCAGTTTGCCATGAAATAATCCACGTCAAAATCATTTTTCAGACAGGTACCTATGATCAGATAAGTAGGATCAATCCCATATTTATGATACAAGATCAATAGCTTATCCGCTGACAAACCTGTTGCACCGGATTCATATTTTCGATAATGCTCTTCCGATACACCAAGCGACACGGCAATTTCTGCCTGTGTCCGGCCAAGACTATTCCTCGCTTCCCTCAACCGTTTTCCTACCTGAATGTTTGCTTCTTTCCTGCTATCATCCATGATTTTCACCTCCCTTTAGAAAATCATAGCAATACACAGGCAAAACATACAGAATATATATTGACCAACGTGCGGTTATTTTATGCTCTGTCCCCATTTTACCGCGTTTTTATAACTATTATTGTAGATTTATTACAAAACAGGTTTTAAGATCCTTCAAAACCTATTACTTTTTTGATGCACAGTGCTATAATAAAAGACATGGAAGCATAGCTCAGCCGGGATGAGCGTTCGCCTCACACGCGAGAGGTCATG
>CANPTH010000043.1 GCA_947576945.1 uncultured Lachnospiraceae bacterium | reverse complement strand
GCTCCTGTGGGCGCGCTCAATATTGTCCCCGAAGGGGAAGAACGCATCCGAGCCAAGCGCCACGCCGCTCATCTGATCCAGCCACGCCCGCTTCTCATCCGCCGTAAACACCTCCGGCTTCACCTTAAATATCTTCTGCCATGTACCGTCAGCCAGCACATCCATGTAATCGTCACCGATATAAAGGTCAATGGAATTATCCCTGTCTGCCCGGCCGATGCCGTCAACGAACTGTAATCCGAGTACCTGCGGGGACTGTCTGAGGAACCAGTTGTCCGCCTTTGTGCCCGCCAGTCTGGTACAGTGGATTCTGGACTGCTGTCCCGCACCGATACCGATGGCCTGCCCGTCCTTCACATAGCACACGGAATTGGACTGTGTGTATTTTAACGTGATCATGGCGATCGCCAGATCTATTCTCGCCTGCCTCGGCAGATCCTTTTCCTTCGTCACGATATTATCAAAAAAGGCATCGTCAATCTTCAGCTCGTTCCTGCCCTGCTCAAAACTGATGCCGTACACCTGCTTCACCTCAATCGGCGCAGGCACATACGCTTCGTCAATCCGGATCACATTGTAGGCGCCTTTCTTCTTTGCCTTCAGAATCTCCAGCGCCTCCGGCTCATAGCCCGGCGCAATCACACCGTCCGAAACCTCCCGCTTGATCAGCCTGGCCGTGTCCGCATCGCACACATCGGAGAGTGCGATGAAATCACCGAAAGAACTCATTCTGTCGGCACCTCTCGCTCTGGCGTACGCGCAGGCCAGAGGGGAAAGCTCTCCCAGATCATCCACCCAGTAAATCTTGGCCAAAGTCTCCCCCAGGGGAAGTCCTACTGCCGCCCCGGCAGGCGACACATGCTTAAAAGAAGTGGCCGCCGGAAGGCCTGTGGCCTTCTTCAATTCGGTGACAAGCTGCCAGCCGTTAAAAGCATCCAAAAAATTGATATAACCCGGTCTGCCGTTTAATACCTGAATCGGCAGTTCACTGCCGTCCGCCATAAAAATACGGGAAGGCTTCTGGTTCGGATTACAGCCATATTTTAATTCCAGTTCGTTCATCGTCTTTTTTATTCTCCTATCCACTCTGTTTTCTGTCATTCTCATCACATTGCAGGCACACTGTGCAGATCCGGGCCAACGTCCCCGCTAACGGTTCTTATTCACAATCCTTGTCTCATATTTCCCCGTAGCGATCTCGATATACCGCACAAACAGAGACACCTTGTTCTCTTCGTTCAGATTTTCCCAAACCTTCGCCGTGAAATCATCAATACTGCCATCAATTCCCACAAGCGCAGGTTCTCCCTCAAAGCTGGGCAGCGGATCGCCGTCTCCCATATAAGTATGGATAAAGTGTCCCTCTCCCGCCTTCGGATTCTCGTACGCAAACGTGTAACGGCTGCAGGAGGACGGATCCCCGTTATTGCTCTTCAAAATGGACATGGCATAATTGTAGCTGCCGTTCTCCAGATGCATGATTCCCGAAATGCGGGGAGTATAGCTGGGCGCGTCCGGCTCAAACGTCCTGGTGCGCAACGCCTGTTCAAAGGTCTGCTGCCTGTCCATCAGTTCATAAATCGTATCCGTCTGATCGCCGTTTGTGACGATCGTTTTATTGCCAAGCACACGCACGGGCGCATAGATAATCAGACTTGGATCCTCCAGCTTGGAGGGATCGAATGCCTGGGTACGGATACCCGCTCCGTCCTCCACAAACACCCGGTTTCTGCTGTTGCCGCTGCGTCCCATAATGAAATATGCCGTCACCGCATGCGATCCGTCCGCAGACTTACCAATCACAATCCCACGACCCGGATAAGCGTTCCCCGCAAGCTCTTTCGCCAAATTTTTCTTTTCCATTTTATTCTTTCCTCTCCACGTCGAAACAGCCTATGCTGTGAGTGATTAGAATTTCTTCTCACGCTGTTATTCGTCCACAGAATAGTTCGGCGCTTCTTTCGTGATATGGATGTCGTGAGGATGGCTCTCCTTTAAGGACGCTGCCGAAATCTTCACAAATCTGCCGTTCTGTTTTAACTCCTCTATCGTTGAAGTTCCGCAGTATCCCATGCCCGAGCGCAAGCCTCCCATCAGCTGGAACACCGTATCCTCCACACTGCCCTTGTAAGCCACACGGCCTTCCACGCCTTCCGGCACCAGTTTCTTGGCATCGGTCTGGAAATAGCGGTCTTTACTACCGTTCTCCATCGCCGCAATGGAACCCATGCCGCGGTATACTTTATATTTTCTGCCCTGATAGAGCTCGTAGGTTCCCGGGCTCTCCTCACAGCCTGCAAACATGCTTCCCATCATGCAGACATCGCCGCCCGCCGCAATGGCCTTTGTCATGTCTCCCGAATACTTGATGCCTCCGTCAGCAATAATCGGCACGCCGTACTCCTTCGCCACCGCATAGGCATCCATAATCGCCGTAATCTGCGGAACACCGATACCGGCCACCACTCTCGTCGTACAGATGGAACCGGGGCCAATGCCCACCTTAACCGCGTCTGCGCCCGCCTCGATCAGCGCACGCGTACCTTCTCCCGTGGCCACATTGCCTGCGATCACCTGCAGCTCGGAATATTTATCCTTAATCATCCGCACACACTTAAGCACATTCTCGGAATGTCCGTGAGCGGAATCCAGCACAATCACATCCACCTTCGCATCGATCAGCTCTTTCACCCTGTCAAGCACATTGGCTGTAATGCCTACCGCTGCGCCGCATAAAAGCCTGCCCTGGCTGTCCTTGGCAGAAAGAGGGTATTTGATGGTTTTTTCGATATCCTTTATGGTAATGAGCCCTACCAGATTGTAATCGTCATCCACAATGGGAAGCTTTTCTTTTCTGGCTTTCGCAAGCATCTCCTTGGCCTGATCCAGCGTTATTCCTGCCTTGGCGGTAATCAAGTTCTCGGATGTCATGGACTCCTTAATTTTCTTCTTGAAATCAGTCTCGAATTTTAAATCACGATTTGTAATGATTCCGACCAGTTTACGTCCTTCCGTAATCGGAACACCGGAAATTCTGAATTTAGCCATCAACGCGTCAGCGTCTGCAAGCGTATGATCCGGAGTCAGCGAAAAGGGATCCGTGATAACGCCGTTCTCAGAGCGTTTCACCTTATCTACCTCCTCTGCCTGCGCCTCTATAGACATGTTCTTGTGAATGATGCCGATGCCTCCCTGCCTGGCCATAGCAATGGCCATTCTGTGCTCAGTCACCGTATCCATCCCCGCGCTCATCATGGGAATGTGCAGCCTGATCTTCTTCGTTAGGTTCGTTGTCAAGTCCACCTGATTCGGAATCACCTGGGAATAGCTCGGCACCAAGAGCACGTCATCAAAAGTAATTCCTTCTCCAATAATCTGACCCATCTTCTCTCCTCCTGTATTGTGCTGGTTAGTATGTGAGTATGCAGCAGTCCGGCTTTCTCGGCGCCAGACTGCCATTTATTTATGCAAAATACTGCCAGCCCTTCAACTGACAGTATTTCTCCAACCACTTTATTCTGCTAATCTGTAAAAACCTTGCGGGGTGCAATGCTCTGAACGGCTTTCACCATCTCTGTGTTCGGCTCAAGAATAATCTTTGTGTCGCCGTTCCAGATCATCATATAACGACGCTCCGGCTGCGCAGCGATGCCCGAGCTGTAATCAACCGTCTTCATCTGACGGTTTTTGTAAGAATCCAGTCTGTGGGAATTAAGGGGCGCAAAAATCTCCATCTGCTCCAGAGAATAACTTCCCGCCTTCTTTCTGCGGCTTTTTGCCAATACCTTATCTATGCTCAGCTCCCTGTCCAGATAGAGGTACTCGTACTCGATCTCAGCGTTCATATGCGCAAAATAAGCGCAGCCGCCCAGTACAATCGCAATCAGCATTCCCACCACAAACGGCGTCAGGAAGCCAATCAGCGCAAATACTACCGTCAGCATAATCAGAAGCATCTTTAAAAAACGCATCAGCACAGACGGCTTTCTCGCTACCAGCAATTCCACATATGTTTCACTCATACTGTAACCTCCATATATCTATTAAGTATAAAGCCATCTGCAAATTCAGGCAACCGCTGCCGCCTGTCCCATAAAAATATAGAAATATCATATAACAAATCAGGGAAAGTTGCAAGATCAAACATGCCGTTGAATGGATTTGCCTTTCCCAATATTGGCTATCCGCTTATTGTTTATCATCCAGGCACCATACAAACTACACAATACAAGATCTTGTATATAACCCTTATCAGTTGTTCTTTTCAACCCACATCTGGCTTATACCGATCTTGAGATGCAGATTTCCAACCGTCTCAACTGGCAAAACCGTTCCGTCATGTATCTGTGCCGCTCTTATGACCGTCTGAACAGAGGACAGGAATACCGCGACGCCAAACCCGCCATACATATCGGCTACCTGGATTATACCCTGTTTTCCAATTGTCCGAAGTTTTATGCCTGTTATAAACTGATTAATATCATAAATTATCAAGTGTACAGTAACAACCTGACCTTATATGTAGCAGATCTTTCCAGAATTGATCTGGCTACGGAAGAAGATAAAGACTGTCACACAGACAGCCGGGCCAGTCTTTTCAAGGCCCCCACATGGGAGGAACTCAAAATGGCCGGGCTTAATTCCCGGCCATCACTTTTCCATATTCTTCTTTCTTATCCTTCATGACCGTCAGCCCCTGATCCAGTTCCTCCAGCGGATATCTGTGGGTAATCATCTGCTTCGGCGCAATCCGCCCGTCTCCCAGTCTTTCCAGCACATAATGCCAGTCGTCCTCCTGGGAATGGGTAAAGGAGGAATTCCATGTGCCAAACACCGTCAGCTGATTGCGCAGAATCTTCCAGTACACTGCCTTCGGCAGTGTCATGTCAGAAGCCGGATTTCCCACCAGCATGATCCGGCCTCCCGGGCCTGTCATCCGCACCGCCTGCCCCACTGTCTCATTTCTTCCGACACATTCAAAAAGTACATCTGCTCCCCTGCCCCCAGTCTGCTCATCCAGCCATTTTTCCGCATCCTGTGTCCTGCTGTCGCAATATGCCTGCGCAGACAGACCGTGCTTCTGCGCCATCCGCTTCTGAAAATCCTTATTACCGATGACAAATATATTTTTATGGCCGGCTTCCAGCAGAAACATCAGCAGGAAAAGTCCGATCGTTCCCATCCCGCAGATCACAATACACTCTCCCGGGGCAGGCGCAATTTTTCTCATGGCATGAACCGCCACCGCCATCGGCTCCAACATCGCCGCCTCCTCGAAGCTTACACCCTCCGGCAGGCTGATCAGATTCTTTTCCGGCACCGCTGCATACTCCGCAAATCCACCGTCACAGCGGGAACCGAGATAACTGTAATGCCGGCACATCTCATACTGCTCCTTTTGACACGGCAGACACTCTCCACACGGAATCAAAGGAAACACACCAACCCGTTTACCCTGCCATTTTTCATCCACAGACGCACCCACGGCTATCACCTGCCCGGCGAACTCATGCCCCGGAATAAGCGGGTAAGAATAGGTTCCTGTGTGAAATACCCTCGGGATATCTGAACCGCAAATGCCCGCCGCCTTCACTGCAAGCAGGACTTCATTCTCTCCTATTGTGGGAGTGTTTATTTCCTCCAATCTCAGATCATTTATGCCATGCAGCACCCATGCTTTCATTCTATCTATCTGCCTTTCCTTAAATTATCGTATCTGTCATGCCTGCCTTCGCCGCCGAGAAAACGAACGGCATTTTTTCATGCCTGTCCTCCACAAGTTGAAACGCACTCTCTGAATCTCTCCAGATCAGCCTTTGTTGTAATCTTAAAATTCCCCTCATCCCCCGGTATCATGGCAATGTCCATCCCTGCCATGACAGCCGGTTCCGTGGATCCGTTGATCTTAAAAATACGCTCCGGCAAAAGATTCCTGACCGCTTCCGTGTATTTCCCAAAAAGAAACGCCTCCGGCGCCTGTCCCGCAAAAATCCGGCCGCGTGCCAGAAGCGAGGTAATCTGTTCTCCGTTCTCGCTGAAATATACCGTATCTTTCATAGGCAGTACAGGGATTGCCCCATCATGATCAGCCGCTGCAGACAGACAATCCGTAACCAAACCTGCCGTCAGCAACGGCCTTGCCGCGTCATGGATCAGTACATAATCGGAATCCACCGCGTATTTCTCTATATCCTCCAGCCCGTTCAGGATCGAAAGCTGTCTTGTCTCCCCGGGAGCAGAAAAACCGCGAAATTTATTTTTTCTTCCTGCAGACGGCATACCACCGATTCCCTGCACATTCCCAATATCTGCATCCTCGTCCTCTTCCCAGGCGCCCAAACCGTCCACACACTCCAGAATCAGTTCCCGCCACATCTCATCCGCCACAATCTGCACCGCGTCAATTCCCTCATGGGAAAAAAGCGTCCGCAGACAGTATGCAATGATCGGTCTGCCCTCCACCTCTATATACTGTTTGGGCGTTTCCACACCCATCCTTGTCCCTGTCCCGCCGGACAGAAGCAGTGCTGTCACCATATTTTCACCCCCATAGCAGTCTATGACCATCCATAAACTGCTATGTCTTATCTCTAAAATTTTTCAGTTTCCTTCCGCTTTCAGGTATTCCGCACTCTTTCTTTTCTCAGAACTGTAATTTTCGGATATTTCTCAGCGTCTCCCCATAAGCCGCCTCCTTGCCAAAGAGAAGGGTCGTACCGAGCACAAAGCCTTTGATTCCTCTGGGTGCATACTGCGTAATCTTATCCGC
Source organism: uncultured Lachnospiraceae bacterium (assembly GCA_947576945.1). Classification (GTDB taxonomy): domain Bacteria; phylum Bacillota; class Clostridia; order Lachnospirales; family Lachnospiraceae; genus UBA3282. Next base: position 28,364 of record CANPTH010000043.1, on the reverse strand, counting down.
ACCGCAGGCACCGTCCCAGTAAATTTCAAACTTCATCTCGTCTTTGATTGCCAGAAGCTTTGTAATCTTCTTACCAACATAAGGCATATACATTTGTCCTGCATTGCCCGGGTTCACCGCCATCACCAGCACTTTCTTCACGATCACAAGCATCTCCATAACTGTCTCGATACTGGTTCCCGGATTGATGGCAATTCCCGGCACCATCCCCGCGTTAATGATCTTCTGCAAGGTAGTAGACGGATGATACTCCGCCTCCGGGTGAATATATACGGTATCTCCCTTGCGCAGATGATCTAAAAAAATATGTATATTGTTGTTGGGGTGTTCTATCATAAGATGAACGTCCAGCGGTTTTTTTGTCGCTGACGCTATAAAAGACATGTCGTTTAAGGACATGGCAAAATTCGGCACATACCTGCCGTCCATAATATCTATATGAAAAGAATCGATACCGCCGTCTTCTAAATCGCGCACTTCCTTTTCCAGATTGCCGTAATTTGCGCACATCATGGATGCTGTTAATTCAAAGTCCATGTGAATTTCCACCTTTTCTATTATTTATAGAAAAGGATAACACATAGAAAAACGATATTCAATCTAAAGTTCATGCCATAAATTTATAAAATATGATATATACTAAATCATATCCGTCATATCTGTCATCCGATTAAAAAAGGGATCTTCTACTTTTAGGGACAAGAAATCGTGATCCAGAATTTCAACACCGTGTATCAAAGCCAGAAACCGCTCGTCTATTTCTCTGTCTACCCTTACTTCCTCTATCGGACACAGCTTCAAATACGTCGTAAAATAATCGAGAATTCCATCCTGTGCTTCCTGTACACACCGAATATCCTCTTTCGTTCTCGTCTCCTGCGCATAACACGGATCCCCGTTTTCGTCAAATTCTTTGATCGACGGCATGGGGGATGTCAACATCGTTTCCAGAATATAATAATTTTCATAAATCTCGCTGCTATCCGTTTCTTCCTTACCATAAAACGGTACAATATCCAATCCCTTTTCCTGCATATACTCTCTTTCCAGCTGTAAAAAATATAATCCCTTCAAATGATTCGGTATCAGTTTCTGTATATACATCTGGCTTGTCCCTTTGGCCACAAAGTCAAAAAAAGCAATATCCCCTTTTCTTGTCTCCAATCCGTTTATATATGTAAGGTAATTTTTCCTAACGGAGGATGCCCTTCGTAAAATCATCTGTGCGTAATCCGTCAATGATTTTTCTTCCATACGCCCGCATCCTGCTTTTGCCTGCCCGGAAATGCCAAAGCGCGTCTCCAGCTCTTTTTCCACCGTTCCGCTGAACTTCATCTCACTGACATACCTGATATCTTCCTCATTCTCCACGCCGGCGCGTATAGCGGCTGTGCGTGAAGTCAGGAAATAAACGGAAGAAATATCTTCGTTCAGTGCATCGTACAGCTTCTTTACCAGATAGCCGTCTCGTGCAGAAAGCCACACATTTTGCAAATCATACTTCCGCACCTGTTTTGAAAACCATATGACAAAATCGCTGATGATTGGCGCAAAAAACAGATAGCCCATATCAAAGGCTGTTTTGACGGCGATTTTCTGTTCTTCTTCAAACTGAAAGGGGCTGTTAAAGAGATTCGCCACAAGCATCCCTATTTTAATCCGGTTAGCCACGCCTTCCATACTGTCCCAAAGTCCGAGATAGCCCGCCATTTCCAGCAGCTCTGTTCCACTGTAGATCTGGCACACGGCAATTCCGTGCTTTTGGGCGCTCTCTATATCCGCAGTAAAATCATCACCGATGTGAATTACCTTTTTTCCCGTTACCCGCTCTTTCAGCCGTTCAAAAAGTTCTTCTGTCTTGGCCGTTTTGTACTCACAGGATGCGAAGATGTCCCGATAGAAACTGATATCACACTTTTCTAATAGCCTGATCAGTTGTTCCTTCGTATAAAAAGTGTCCGATACGATATAAATTTCCTTTCCTTTTTTATGCATCTCTTCACAAAAAGAACACATTTCCAGGCGCGGAACCACCAGCTCACAATCAATCTGCCATTCTAATTCAGCCAATTCCTCCGGCACAATCTCCGCGATTGCGTAAGTCTTTTTCATATAAGAATAAATTTCAACAAGTGTGGCCGCCGAAAATCTGGCAAGGTACTTTTCGCTGGCCAGCCGTCTGCCGCAAAAATCCGTTATCACAATCCCCTTTTCTCTTAATCTGCAGTCAACGATATCAAAGATATCTGTCGGAAATAACGTCCGCCGCATAATCAATGTGTCAAACAGATCCATACTCACTACATCATATCTGTCAGCCTGTTCCATCAGACGCCCACGGGAAATCCCATCCGCAGTTTTGAATTGAAATCTGGCTTTCCTTGAATCACACAGATTTTTGCCTCTCACATCTATCAGCGCAATCTCATTCTCCTTACATACCGCACCGATTCGCTTGATGATTGCTCTGCATGAACCGGGTCTTGCCACGATCAGAATCAGTTTTACCCGGCTGTCTATGGCATACTGTAACGAAACAACCGGCCTGCCATACAGCTCTCCTTCTTCCCTGTAACCGTCCAGCAGTCCGACAATCTGAAAGTCCTGTCCGATCTCGTTCAAAACCCGTTCCGTTTCCGTACCCAGTCCGTAAATCGCAATTTTATCTTCCTTATATGGATTCAGAATTTTTGATAAATTTACCATACACGCTCTCCGCCTCTATCTGTTTCCACAGCCAAAGTCCCGCTCTACGGTTCTATAACAGCTCCCTTACTTTTTTCTCGAAAGCCGCCATGGAAAAATGCTGCTCATAAATTGTCCGCGCACGAAGTCCCATATCGGGCAGACTTTCGTGATGCTCCACACACCAGCAGATTCTCTCCGCCAGCTCCTGTTCATCCTCGTTTTGAAACACGATACCATTCACTTCCTGCTCTATAAACGACGCCGTACCCGTGGCGTCTGATACCATACAGGGCACCCTGTGCATCATCGCCTCCGCCGCCACTGTAGGCATAGGATCTTCCCGCGAAGGGCAGATCGCCATATCCGCACCGGCAAATGCCCTGTGTATTCCCTCTCTATCCGTGGTACCTGTCATAACGATCTCCGAAAGCCCGTGTATCATTGCTTTGATCTCTTCCGCCATCCGGGATGTATTCTGTCCTATCAGATAAAATTCTGCGCGCTCCCTTATGTTTTGAGGCAGCCGCCGGACAGCCCGTACCAGAATATCCTGTCCTTTTCTTGCTTCTATATATCCTATCGTCACAAAGCGGACCTTGTGCCTGTCCGGCTTTCGTTCGCCTTCATCCGCCTCATCTACCACTCCGTAAATCAAATTTTCAATCTCCAGATCCGGCATAAACGGCGCCATAGCCGCCCGTGGAATCGGCCCGACCGAACAGAGCCGTAAATTTTTCCGATCTATATCATTAAGCAATGCCCGATCCACACCGTCATAAAAGAAAGGGGAATCGTGCAGCCACCATAATATCGGTATCTGCGTATCTCTCTTCGATAAAAAAACATGATAATTAATCGTATTGCATACAATCCTTGAAAAGCCCGCCGTCCACTCCGCCTCGCACATTGTCTCAATCTGCAAATTCACATCAACGATTACTGGCATTCCCTCAGCAAGCAGAATATCTCTCAAGGGTCCATCCAACATGGAAGCAAATACCACCTCGTCCCCTTTCGCACGAAGCACTCTTGCCATATGATAGAGCGCGATTGCCGGTCCTCCCAATGTGAGATCATGAGATAGGAGCAGAGTGCAGGACGCCTTCTCCATATTCTCCGCCCCTCCGTAGTACTGTATGGGTTTCTTATAGGCCCCTGTAACGCCGTTTTCTGCCCGGCAGATTAATTTATGCAAATCATAAAAATGAAAAATCCGCTCTTTAGGTACACCGAGCTCTCTAAGCTGCCTCTTCATTCCCTTCACATAGAAACTCAAAATCACCACCGCGTCATAGGCAAGCTGAACGCCCTGTTCCGGGGATACAATCTGTATATTATCTATATATGTATTCTGTTTATGCGGCGCATTGTCAAGCAAGGCGACAATGTCTTCTCTCGCAAACCATTTTTTATACCGGTTATAATAATCCCCTGTACCGAAAATCAGATATTTCACGCGGCTCTCCCTCTACTGCCTTTTAGCGGCGTCTATTTTAAGTTCCCATCTCCTCGAGCAGCTCCTCAATCCCACATATCCTCGCATCCGACAAATCCGTCAGCTTCTTTCTGATAGAATCCACCTCTTCCACCAGAGAAATAATAATCATATCTGCTTCTGGCAAATGCCCGTCCGGCGGATAAACCGGCACCCCTTCTTCCCTCAAATACTCCGCATTCATGTCAATAAAGTACTTTACGCAAATCTTCTCTTTCCCCAGGCAGTGATACAGCCTCTTGCCGATATAGCTGAACCCGTAAACTGCCACACTTTTGACACCGCTTCCCACCAGATAATCTTCTATGTAAATTCCGCGCTCATACAAGCTCATCCACGTATTATACACAAAAAACATTTTCTGAAATCTGCTCAGGACTTTGATATGATCCTCCGCAGCGTTTCGTATAGCAGCATACAGCGCCTGTAGCTCGCCGTCTGCCAATATCCCACTCTCTGCTGCTGTCTGATATATTTCCTTCTCCGAATCTATCATGTGCTTTGCATTGATGGACTCGTTTCCACCCGCCACCACATGTTCAAACAAAATCTCCTGATTCAGATGAAATGTACAGCCCGCCGCCTGCATACAAATCCAGAGCAGCCAGTCGTCCGCCCCGTTATTCTTAAGTCTGATGTCTCTCCATATCTTCGGTATTTTCTCTTTTCTCAGCAAAACCTGCCCAGGCGATATGATAGGATTCCTGACCGAGAGGATATATTTTTTTGTGATCACCCGTTCAAACGGCATCCTCGTATCATAAAACTGCTTTCCCTCATGGAGCAGCTTGCAGACCACCGCGTCACCATCGCCAAGGCACGCTGACTGGCTGACAAAGTACGTTGGCTGTATGCGGTCATCCTGATCCAGAAATAAAACATACTTGCCTGTACAGTGTTCCAACCCTCTGACCCTTGCTCCATGGATGCCTCTGTTGACATCGGTTTCAAGCACTTTGATCTCTATTTTCTCCGAGGAAAAACAGCCTGTCGTTTCTTTCGGATCGTCGTTCACCAAAACAAGTTCCAGCGTGTGCCGGTCCTCACACACGTCCGCGCACCGTTCCAACTGGGCAATCATGCCGTCTACATATTTTCTGCCGCGAAACAGCGGCACAATGATACTGATCCGTTCCATAACAGCCACACTCCCGTTCTGCCTGCCCCGTCTCCTTTTTCCCTGATAAAAGACTTATCAAAATATTACTCAGCCCAAACACCGTTATGTAAAACTCCCACGTCATAGGGAAAAGACATAAAGTCAGAAAACTCAAAACCAAGCAGCTCCTTTGCATGATTGGGAATCCAGTACTCCCGCCCCTCAAAGCACGCTCTCTTTAGCGGAAAGATATCGTCAAACGGAATCCACCTTTCAACAGTCTTAAGCCCGGGATATCCACCATTATTATCCACCCCCGGATAAATATTTGCCGTTTCCGTTCTGCTAATCATCGGATGCGTCATACGTTCCTGCCTGAGGAGTTTTACCTGCTCGTTTTCGTCCGAAACCGTATACATCTTTTCAGACAAATCTGCAAGGTATCTTCGATGTTCGTTAATGTCATACTCATCCTTATAAAAATCATAAACCCAGATATCTAACCCGATACTTTGATCCCCATTCAGAAGCTGGCCTCTCCCGGGTTTTATATTTAAAATAAACCGGTCCGTCTCTTTGCACAGCTCCATCACTTTTTCATAATCGCACCGCATCATGCCTAAATCCATATCATCATCCCATGGAATAAAGCCCTTATGCCTCACGGCGCCTATCAGATTTCCGAAATTTAAAAATGGTCTGATCCCGAATTTCTCCACATACTCGCAAAACTCCGCCGTAAAAACCGCCAGTTTCATTTGCTGCTCACGCAGTTCACCCACTGCCGGCCTCAGAGTCGTAATATCCGCATGTCTTTTCAAATACTCCAATTTTCTTCTTTCTCTGTCCGCCACAAACTTATAATACTTTACGAAAAATTGGTGCATTCCTATTTCATCGCACATCTGCTTAGCCAGATCCTCCGCCTCAATCCGCATATGCATCAGCATCATAAAATCTATATATTTTTCTATACCCGCTTTCTCCAATTGCCCGAATATTTCCAGATTATAGTTACGGATGCTGTCCACACATACCACAATGACAGCTTCTTCGCACAATTCACACATTTTCCGAAAAGATACGACCCTTTTCCCACACAGTTCCTCTTCTGCCTCTCCCTGTATCTTGTTATCACAAAAGCACAATACATGTGATTTTCCAAAATAAGAAAATGCCTGCCTTCCCCAATAACCTGCCCCAAACAAAATAATCTTCATTCTGACAGCCGTCTCCTTTCACATCGCACTGAATTTGCCCCGATCAAGTGTCCTGTCCCCGGTTTCCTGCATCCCTTTCCTCGCTCATATGAATGTTCTTCGCGTGAATCAAATCGCTGACATTATCCACTTCCGTCCAGTCATACATTGAAATATCCGTATAATACAGCTTAAAATCATCCCGGAAAATCATCTGCACCAGCGCATTTTCATACCATTGATCATAGTAACCGCTGTCTACCATGTTTTCTATCTCACACCGCATAGCCAGCGCACTTTTCCTGTCAAGCTTTGTAAGCCCCGCATACTCTCCGAAATAATGGTCCAGCTCTTTACTCATTACCAAAACTCTGTCCTCGGATATCTGCACATTATAATCTCCGTCTTCACTGATGGAACTATCCACCAAAACAAACGGCCGCTCTGTCGGCTTACACACAACATCACGAACCAGATCTCCTGCCATCACAATATCGCCGTCTATCAAAACTACATTATCCGCATCCAGATGCTCTCTCGCAAACCAAAGCGATGCAATGGAATTGGTCACCTCATAAAACGGGTTATTAATAAACGTAACGTCTTTAAGTTCCTGCTCAATGCTTTGATGCTTGTGGCCCGTCACCACCACAACATCCGCATTCTTGTCATACTGCCTGATCAGATTTACCATTCTGGCAATCAAAGTGGTATCCGATCCCAATTGAAACATAGACTTCGGTATATCCGAAGTCAACGGACTCAGCCGTGAACCCTTTCCCGCCACCAGAAATATGTATTTCATGTACGCCTCTCCTCTCTTCCGCTTCTCAGACTTCCTGCCACAGCAGCAGTCCGATTCTTTTTAGTACCCGATCCGTCGGAAAATCCAGCGAAACACCGTATTGCTTCATACTCTTTACTATGTTGATTCCCGTTGCTTCAATCGGTGATCTGGACATATACGGATTATTACATTTTTCTTTCCCACACCCTCCTTTGCACAGCTTACAGGAGCCTCCGATGAAAGAAATCGTATTTGCGCTGTTGCGGTTGTACATCCATTTTTCCAGATCAAGCAGGAGCCTGTGTAAAATCACACTGGAGTCATTTCTGATTTTGTCATAGTCACTCTGCTGATTCATCTGAAATGTCAGAACGACTGCCATACCCGCATCATATTCACCCATCATCTTCTCATAATCAAGATCGGGAAGATTCGGCGGACATTTCCAGTTATTATTATACTTTCCGCAATAAAAACAGTTCATCTTCACGTTTTCTTCAAAAATAAGCTTCTTCGGGTCTATAATAATGCCTTCTGCGTCCCGATTGGCCGTGCGCAGATAGCTTTGTACCTCATCCTTTAACATATTCACTCTCCAGACAAAATAAAAATTCAAACACCTACATACAGAAATAATACTTCATCTCTTCAATCAAAATATCATAGTCGGAAAACTGCAAATCTCCGATATGCGCCACCCTAATACTGGACTTGCCAAGCTCACCCCCGACCGGATTCACCATAATGCTTTTCTCATCCTTTAAATAAGTAAAAAAGTCCATGGCAATTTCCTGCTCAAACCGAACAGGCGTTATCGCATTGGATAGTGGGAAAGTCGGCAGATGTACTGGCAGCCCTGTCATTTTAGCACGGAAATACTCACTTCTTGCCCGCACCTCGTCTACCCGGCTGTCCGCACCTCCCGCCTGAATGATGCGCGACAGCATATCATGCAGTTCGAAGAGAACGCCCACGCAGGGGGTAAACGGCGTCTGCCCACGCCTGATATTCTGCAGATAGTCCTGAAAGTCAAAATATAACGATGCCGTCTGTTTCCCTTCTATCTTTTGCTCGATTATTCTTCTGCTCAGAACAACCATTGACAAACCAGGCGCCAGACACAGCCCCTTTTGCGAACTGACTATCGTTGCGTCTATTCCATACCGTCTCATATGATACTCGTCGCACAAAAAAGTACTGATCGCATCTACAATCAGATACAGATCATTCCGGCTGCAAAAATCGTGAATCATTCCGATGTCATACAGCTGCCCTGTATAAGTCTCATGGAGGTTCACCAGAAGTCCTGTATAATCCTTTGCGTCGTAAGCATCCAGACGCGATGCTGTCAGCGCCTCATCCTGTCCTAACCGCAAAGCGTCAAACGGTATATGATGAATTTCGCAGATTTTTTCAAACCGCTCCCCAAAAGTCCCTCCTGAAATAATGAGAAGCCTGTCCTTTTCGTCAAAGCTGTTCATAACTGCCGCTTCCATCGCACCGCTTCCCGACGCCGTCAGAAAAATGACTTCGGCATCATCATCCGCATCCGTCAGCGCTAACATCATCTCCCTGTTTTCCCTCATCAACGCTGAAAATTCCGGCGTTCTGAAATACGGAACCACACGGTTTCGCACCTCCAATGTGTGCGGGTACATCTGCGCCGGTCCTACCGTAAATAGCTTAACATCCTGTTTCATACCTTCGTTCCCTTCTGCATATCTTCACCACATCCTCTTCAAACGCTTCCATCTTTTTTCTGACTCTACCGTTTCATGCTGTGATTTATTTTGTTAAAACACATTTCGCGGTTCATCTCCGCCTCACTGCTATTACCCGCTTCATACCGTCCCGTCACATAACTGTAGAGATGCGGACGCATATAATAAAATTTCTGCCGGATATACCTCTTCTGGTTCTCATCCATAAAATCCGCAAAGTGAAAGCGAAGTCCCGCCGCGTCTTTTTCGCAAAAAACAATCCTGTCCTGCACAATTTCAAACATGTGAAGCATATTAAAATTACACGCAGGATCCATTTCCAGATCATACATTTCTAATCCTTGCGAAGATACGAGCAGCAGCGTCGTACCGTCTGTGATACTATAACTTTTATTAAACGAATCCGCCCTTACCGGCTGCGCTGCATATGCGCTTCGCGCATACACAAAGTCGTGTTCTGTACCGTGCTCTGGCATTTCCCCCCGTACCATGCGTTCTATCATTTCCCTTATGTCGGTAGTACACACAAGCTCATTACTCGTCTTTCCACAATACCGACCTTTTTCCCAGACAATCAGCGGCGTATGTATCAGCGGGGCCGTCGGCTCTATCGCATGAGTCAGGCCCATATGATATCCATGCCCCCAGAAGTCATCCCCGTGATCCCCGTACAAAACAACAATCGTGTTCTCTTCCTGCCCGGTTTCTCTTAAAAGCCGGAAAATATTTCCAACCATATCATCCAGACATCTGCATCCTTCTTCCCATCGTTTTCTGCCTGTTCTTCTGTATCCCGGAGCCACATAACTATGACAGGAAATGTTGCTCATGAAATTGTTGATTCCTATGCAGTATTTATTCCGCCCTGTCATAACCCCCTTAAAGGCCTGGCAGAATTCACTGTATGATGCATAGGCATTTTGCTCTACGTTCCTCCCAAACAGAAACAATTCCCGTAAATCCGATAATTCAAAGTAGGGATGATTAAATACTCCTATCTGATATCCTTTATCATAAAAATCATCTAACAGACTTGATTGATAGCAAAAAGCTGTCGGTTTCTCTGTCAGTTCATGACATCCCTCATATTGATCCGGTCCACCATACAACAGATCGGAAATTACCATCCAGGTAGAAGTTGCCGTGGAAAAGTATTTAAGGAAGCTGAGTCCTTCCTTTTCAATTCGCGTAATGTTGGGAAAAAGCTGCGGGTTCATCCGATATACGATATTGTTTACACTCTCTAAATGAAGCAAAATAACGTTCTTGTCCATTTGTATCATTCCCTCAGTCTGCACAGTTCATAAAAAGACTCAGATTGACCATATCACACATAAGTTCTTTTGCCGAAACAACAGGCACTTCACACATGCTGCATATCTGCGCTTCTATCTTCGGATAGTCCAGAAGCGGCGTAACCAGTACCATGTCAATTTCTTTCCTATCCGCCAGTTCCTGGATGTTAATTGTCTCAATATTGCCAAAATGTGCTGCCTTATTTTCATCTATTGTGCATATTGATTCCAACTGTGCCGTATTCAAATTTTTTAATATCAATGTGCCAAGTTTACCTACTCCGTAAACTGCAATATTTTTATATCCGTTTACCTGAAAATATCTTGTCATATTCTCTTTCAGACTCACGAACAATTCCGGCCGTTCCATCAACTCGTACATCTGAATAAAAAAATCTCTCTCACAACTGTTCATAACATTCCCCTTCGTTTATGCGATCACTGCTATAATCTGGCTTTCATATTCTTTATCATATATTTCCTCCACTAATGCCGGCGGGAGCTGCGACACATACTTTGTGGGATTTGGCACCTTTATACTGACTCCTGCCTTGTACCATTCATACTCCATGTCGATCTGCCCGATATCTACCACCTGATATCCATTCCGCATCAGATCATATGCCAGCACTTTGCCAGCTGGCCCAAGTGCACACAGAATTAATTTATCTTGAGGAACTTTTTCAACTTCCTCCTGAATATCCCGATACCGCTCGTAGGCATTCCGTGTAGGGCAAAGAATACGTTGAACAGAACGCACATTATCCAATAAATCATTTCCCTGCCCGGTTCTTGTCTCTGCTCCTTCAACCAGCACAACGTCCCTGTCCTGCCAGATCCTTTTCACAAGCGTATATCTTCTTTCCGCATCATCCTTGTTTTTAGACCCAAAGTAACATTTGAACAAATAGGCGTCATAATAAATCCTGCTGTCGTCCAGCAGCGACGCATGAAAAGTCCTCACTTCCTCCGTCATGTACTCACGTATGCCGTCCTTATCACTGTCTGTATAGGAATCAAGGCTGCCGTAATTGTTCGCCACTGCAACCAGCAGCTTATCCTCCCTGCTCTGAATGACCTCCCTCAGCCTGTCGGCCAGCGCCTGCTCATATTTCTGAAAGGGCGCCCTCTCCTTCCCTGCCATCAATTCAAACTCACCGTCGCCAAATCTGATCATAGAACATTTCTCACTTACAATTCTATTAACAGCCTCTTCGTCGCTGTGCAGCACAGGAAACTTGTATTTTCTCTTTTCCAGGTTATCTGCCACCTCATACCCGATATTCGAAAATCTGGCATTGACCTTTTTTTCCAAATCCTCCAGACGGTTCTCCAAAATATCTATTTTCCGTCCTTTGACATCAAAATACCGGCCTGCTGCCCCGCTGTCTTCCGTCTCATTGAAATAGCAGAAAACCCTCCCCATATCCAATCCGCTTTTTTCTATCTGATATAAAATCGCATCGTATTGAATCACTGTAACAATAATGATATCCGCGTCTGCCAGCGCTTCTTTAAAACTTACAATTTTTTTATCCTGAAAAAGTCTGCCCCACTGCTTAGGATCATTATCAATATATCCGGCAATTTCCTCACCGCAACTGTAATTTTGCAATGCCTTTTTGCAGCCCTTACCTGTTCCCCAAAAATAAATTTTCATTATTACAGTTTCCTCCAGACAAAACGATCCACAATGCCAGTATAGCTCTGAATAATCTTAACCACCTTCGTGCTGACATTTTTTTCACTGTAATCATATACCGGCGATGCCGATTCCCCGTCCTCGTTCATGGTAACCGCCAGTTCCACCGCCTGTAATAACGATTCTTCACTGACTCCCGCCAGCACAAAATTCGCCTTGTCCATGGCTTCCGGTCTCTCGGTAGATGTCCTTATGCATACAGCCGGAAAACTGTGACCGTTGGCCGCATAAAATGCACTTTCTTCCGGCAGTGTTCCGGAATCGGACACCACAACGAAAGCATTCATCTGCAGATTGTTATAATCAAAGAAGCCTAAAGGCGCGTGCCTTATAATCCGTTTATCCAGAGCAATCTCCGACTGCTCTATTCTCTTTTGTGAACGGGGATGACAGGAATACAGAATCGGCATGTCATATTTTTCCGCCAACGCATTCAGCGCGTTAAACAGAGAGCGGAAGTTTTTTTCCGAATCTATGTTTTCTTCTCTATGTGCCGAAAGCAGAATATATTTTTTCGGTGCCAGCCCCAGTCTGTCTATGATATCCGAACTCATGATTCCATCCAGATTGTTGCTAAGTACCTCTGTCATCGGAGAACCCGTCACAAAAACCCGTTCTTTAGGCAGTCCGCATTCGTGCAGATATTTCCGTGCGTGTTCGGAATATGCCATATTTACATCGGAAATGATATCCACAATACGCCTGTTTGTCTCTTCCGGCAGGCACTCATCCTTGCATCTGTTGCCCGCTTCCATATGAAAGATAGGTATATGAAGTCTTTTCGCTGCAAGAACGGACAGACAGCTATTGGTATCTCCCAAAACCAGCAGCGCATCCGGCTCCGTTTCCCTCATCAGCTTATAGGAGCAGCTGATAATGTTTCCGTATGTAGCCCCAAGATCGTCCCCGGCTGCATTCATATAAACTTCCGGCGGGGCAATCTTTAATTCTTCAAAAAAAACACCGTTCAAATTGTAATCATAATTTTGTCCCGTATGCGCCAATATACAGTCAAAATATTTCCTGCATTTTCCGATCACGGCGCTAAGCCTTATAATTTCAGGCCGCGTCCCCACGATAATTAAAAGCTTTAACTTTCCATTATCCCTGAAACTAACGTCTCCATAATCCAATTTCATGTCCAAGCCAAGTCTCCTCCTACCCTGATGATGAATTCCTCACACGTTCTCGGAAAATGTGTCGGGATGCACCGGGTCAAACTGCTCGTTTGCCCACATCACCGTCACCAGATCTTCCGTTTCCGACAGGTTGATAATATTATGTGTATATCCGGGAAGCATTTGTATTCCTTCTATCTTCTCTCCCGACACTTCATATCTGATCACCTCGTCAGATCCGATTTTTCTCTCCTCTATGAGTCCATGTCCTGCTACAACAAAGAAAATTTCCCACTTGCTGTTATGCCAGTGCTGTCCTTTCGTAATACCGGGTTTGCTTATATTAACCGATACTTGTCCACATTTATCAGTCTTTAATAATTCCGTGAAGCTTCCTCTCTCATCCGTGTTCATCCTGAGCGCATAAACTGCCTTTTCCTTCGGCAGATAAGAAAGGTAGGTAGAATACAGTTTCTTCGCAAAAGATCCAGATGCTATTTCCGGCATAACCAGGGTATCCGTCTGCTTGCGGAACTGTTCAAGCAGCTCGACAATGTTGCCCAGCGTCGCATGATACACCGCAGGAACGAAACAGTACTTTCCGTCCGCATCCTCTGTCATTTTAAATTCACTCCATTCGCATCTGTGCTCTTTCCCTTCCATGGCGTCAAACATTTCCTGGATCAGGTCATCTATATAGACAAGATCCAGTTCCACGGAAGCGTCGTTGATCTGAATCGGCAGATCATTGGCGATATTATTGCAAAAAGTAGCGATGACAGAATTATAATTGGGCCGGCACCATTTCCCAAACATATTGGGAATCCGGTATACCAGCACTCTGGCTCCCGTTTTCTTTGCGTATGCAAACAGCAGTTCCTCTGCCGCCAGCTTGGATTTTCCATATTCGCTTCCCGCAAATCTGCCATGCAGCGTGGCCTGGATAGAAGACGCATACATAATGGGACATTTATTATTCCACTTTTCCAGTTCCTGCAGCAGATGGCAGGGAAACATATAATTGCCTGTCATAAATTCGGACGTTTCCTTAGGCCTGTTAATTCCGGCAAAGTTGAACACAAAGTCCGCTTTCCGGCAAAAGTACGAAAGCTCCTCCCCCGAAGTATGCAGATCATATTCATATATCTCATGTATGATCAGGTTTTCGCGCGTCCTGTCCTTTGCGTCCCTGATATTTTTTAATGCTGCCACAAAATTTTTTCCCATAAATCCGGCTGAACCAGTCACAAGTATATTCATGCCTTACTTTCCCTCAATTCTTCTGATACTTTCCCATGCCGCCAGTTCTTCCTGCACATAACGCAGCGCCAGCAATTTTTCTTTCACCTGCTCTACACCCAGAATTTTTGTATTATTACTGTTAAATTCCGTCAGATCCGCGTGTTCTTTATTTCCTACCTTAACGTATTTATCATAGTTTAAATCCCGCTTATCGCAGGGCACTCTGTAAAAATCGCCTAAATCAGACGCGTGCGCACATTCCTCCTGTGTCAGTAATGTTTCGCACTTCTTTTCTCCGTGTCTTATTCCTATCGTTTTAATCTCATGCCCCGGTTCAAAAATTTCCGTAACAGCCTTGGCCAGCGTTTCAATCGTGCAGGCCGGCGCTTTTTGTACCATGATGTCTCCGCTTACCCCGTTTTCAAAAGCAAAAAGCACCAGATCGACCGCTTCCTCAAGCGACATGATAAAGCGGGTCATTGCCGGATCGGTGATTGTAATCGGAACCCCCTGCTTAATCTGGTCTATCCACAGGGGGATCACCGACCCCCTTGAGCACATGACATTTCCATATCTGGTACAGCATATTTTTGTGCTGCCCGCTATAACTGCTCTGGATTTCGCCACGATAACCTTTTCCATCATGGCCTTGGATGTTCCCATCGCATTAATAGGGTAAGCGGCCTTATCCGTTGACAGGCAGATAACAGCTTTCACCCCTGCTGCAATTGCAGCAGTCAGAACATGATCCGTACCCAGAACATTTGTTTTGACTGCCTCAACGGGAAAAAATTCACAGGACGGCACCTGTTTTAAAGCTGCCGCATGAAATATGTAATCAACACCGTTGACCGCGCTCCTGATGGAATCAATGTCCCTGACATCTCCGATGTAAAACTTTATTTTATCAGCCTCTTCCGGCATCCTGACCTGAAATTCGTGGCGCATATCATCCTGCTTCTTTTCGTCGCGGGAAAATATTCTGATCTCTCCTATATCAGTCGCCAGAAACCTGTTTAAAATGGCGTTTCCAAAAGAGCCCGTCCCCCCGGTTATCAAAAGTGTCTTATCCTTAAACATCTCTTTCCTCTCCTTTTAATTATCCCAACAGCCCTCTCTCTTTATTTTTAGAAAAAAAGTCTCACCAAGATGGTATTTATTTAACGGATGATATACTGCCCGTCTGATTTTTTCATAATCTTCCAGGTTTGTTTCATAGCAGAGCAGGCCTTCCAGCAATTCATAAAGAAAGAAATATTTACTCGTACTTTCCAGTGTCTCCTGCGCCATGATCATTCTGAGTCCTGACAAAATCCTGCTTTCCAGCTCTTCCTGACGGCCCGATTCCATTGCACATTCACGAATAATACTGTCTTCATACATTTTTAATGCACTGGCTGCCTTTTCTTCCGTTGTCAGTTGACAGGCTGGATGGCACATGGTATACAGTTCATCTGTCAGTTCGCCCATCCGTCTGCCTGACCAGTATTCCCTGACATCTTCCTGATACAGGTTCCACGCTTTATATAATGATCTGTTACCTGTATAGATATCATTGAACATTTCGTGCAGATACGGATAATATTTACCTTCCGATGCATTCATATGGGGAGCTCCATACACCATGAAATCATACACTGCCTCTTTCATAACGAATGCAGAGTGCACATCGTTTGCTATCGCTATATTGAACAGCGTATCCGCTCCATATACGTCATTGCGGAACGGATGTTTTAACATCAGCTCCCTTTTATACAAATTTGCCTGATTGTGATTCAATCCTTGAAGCGTCAACGTAAACCATGCATTTCTCACTTCGTTCACATCAGATAAAAAAACATCGTTCTTTACCTTCTGGTCTGCTTTTCCACAATCATATTCCATGATTTTTTGTTCCGCATCACACCTGTGCGACAGAACCTTCGTCCATACCACATCCGGCCCATACTGCTTCACGATCTGAACCATTTTTGCCAGCATGCCTTCCCGCATCCTGTCATCAGAATTTAATATGTAAACATATTTCCCTGCGGCCTCTTTAATTCCGTTATTGAAGCTCGCGTAAATCCACTGGTTTTTCTGGTGGATCACCCGGATTCTTTTATCCTCTCCGGCAATTTCATCAACAATCTGCGGTGTATTGTCAGTAGAGCCATCGTCGACAATGATATATTCATAATCGTCAAACCCTTGCCGCAATACACTCTCTACCGCGTTTTTTATATACTTTTCGTTGTTGTATACCGGCGTAATAATTGATATTAACGGCATGATTTCCTCCAAATTATTTTTTCTGATTCCGTCCCGCTATTTCCCGATACATGCCAAGCACTTTCTGTACATTCTTTTCCTCATCGAAGTCTTCTAACGCCCGTTTCCGCGCATGTTCCGAAAATGTTTCTGCAAGCTGCCGGTCACTCATCAGCCTGTATAAGTAATATGCCAGCATGTGCGGCTCATCTACCCGGTAGATATATCCTTCTTTTGCATGTTCCATCATGCTGCTCACCCCGCCTACATCGGCCGCTATGCAGGGAACGCCTAATATCATTGCCTCCGCCAGAGAGTTGGGCGAATTTTCGATCACAGAAGGCAGTACAAAAACATTTGCTTTAAGAAACTGCTCCCACATTTTCTCTTCACACAAAGATCCCAAAAAATTTATCTGATTTTCTAAATGATATCTCTTAATAATCCGTCCAATATAATTTCCATACGGAGATGAATCTTTTCCCTGACATATATTTTGCCCACCAACATATACCTTCATTTCTGGAATTAATTCCCTCAGCATGTTCATTGCCTCAAGAAAAATATGCAGCCCCTTCACTGGATAAGATGCCTGAGCTAAAAAAACAGAATATGGTTCACACGTTTCTTGCCGCCACTGTCCTTCATAGAACTTTTTTCGTAATATCCTGTTACACTTAAAATATTTACCCGAAGGATTCATCAGCTTTACATATGCCTTATCATAATCTGTTCGTCCCTCAAAAAGCTTTATATGCTGAAACACATACCCTTCGTACCGTCCCTGCATTTCAAAGCGTTTTCTATCCGCTTCAATACACCCTATTCTCCACGTTTTATTCATACAGGGAAATAACCGATCTTTTATAGAAATACCATCACAATAATGTTTCGCAAAATTCCACATAATCCCCTGTATCGAAAGAACTAATTTGTTCAAATCAATTCCGGATCGCACTGCCGCATATGCATGATAATACTCACTGCCAAACAGATGTACAACATCCGGCTGTTCCTGCATATATATTTTGTTCAATTCCGTTTCCAGCTTTGCTTCACAAACAGACGGTTCATTATCCTCATAAAATCCATAAAACTTTACCCTGCCTATTCTTTTCTGAATCATGGATTTCGTTCGGATTTGAGGAAAGCAATAGACAAATTCGACATCTTCTCGCTCCTTAAGATGATTTGACAGCGCCGGCAGCCAGCCGCCCAAGGAAGA
This sequence comes from uncultured Lachnospiraceae bacterium, assembly GCA_947576945.1. Taxonomy (GTDB): domain Bacteria; phylum Bacillota; class Clostridia; order Lachnospirales; family Lachnospiraceae; genus UBA3282. Next base: position 10,543 of record CANPTH010000043.1, on the reverse strand, counting down.
GTTTACTCCAATTCTTTCCGCCATTTCAGGAAGCGGTAAATTGGCAATCCACATTATTTTCACTATTTTCCACCTCCTACAGGCTAAACAAAACGTCATCTAAAGATAATATCGGGACACTCATATTCCGTTCTATGTCTGCCTTAATCACTTCAAATTTGTCCACAACCGACACCACAATTACATCAACATCCTCCTTGGCGTCCTTTAACATAACCGTCTTAATTTTGGAAACAGAAATACTTCTGGCACTTTGGTCTATCACATATGGAATTTCGATACCCGTATCACGCAATTCTTTCAAAAGCAATCTCCCCAATTCTCCCATGCCATAAATAGCAACGCGTTGATATCCGTTTTCCTTGAAATAGTCAGCTATTTCTACCTTGTCCTGTCGTACGAGCAGCCATTGATACAAGGTCTTATACCAGTGAAAATAGCGGTTCGGTTTTCTTCTGCAAAAATACCTAATTCCCAAAATAAATAATCCGGCACAAATGATTCCCCCTAAAAAAATCTTTCTCACTATATTCCTCCTCTACAATCTCACATACTTGCATCTACACATTTGTAACTAAAACCGAAAAAATACCGTCTTCATAGAAATGTTTATTATGATATATTTCATTATCGTTTCCTAAAATATAACTCCACACTTCTAAGTGCTTATCTACATAATTACTCCATGTCCATTTTTCTACCAATTCCGTTCTCTTTTTTCTCTTATTCTGCAATTCCAATAATACGTCGGTAAAATCATCAACAGTTCTACATGGATAGGTAATTCCCTCCTTAACATCCAAATGATATCCCTGCGGCGTCACAATTGTTTCCACCCCTGCCGCCAAAGCATCCAGATATCCCATCGACCCCTCGTCAAACCCCCAAAACAAATAGTAGTCCAACGAAGGAATCAGATTTACATAAACTTCGTAGTCAAATTCTGGATAATACTCGACTTCAAATCCCCCCGCCTGCATTTCTTTTACAATATTTTCCCATCCGGCACCCATAATCTTAAATTTGAAGTATGATGGGTCTATCACATTGCAGATGTCAAGCAGCGCTTCTACTCTTTTTCTTCCATCCATATACGTTTTATGTGTAATTCCCAGCGTATATTTTTTGGGTTTGATGGCACCGTCCTGTGCCGGATTGATGTAGCACAGCTTCTCCCTTGGTATCCCCCAATTTACCAGCGTATTCATGGTCTCTCTTGACATACATATTCCCATTCTGGCTGTCCGAAGCTGATGTTTTAGTAAATTTAGTTTATCCAATGAATCAACGTGTGTGATCATTAACGTATCGGCATAGTCTTTAATAGGTTCATATGGATGAAACGGAATGTGATGGTTAATATCTGCTTCTGAATCAACACTATCACTGATTTCTGCTCTGATACCTCTCAGTTGTAATTGTTCTTTCATCCTGTCGGCAAATTTGTCTAATATCCATCCAGAGCTGTGACAGACCAAGCGAACATATTTAATTTGCTTTCTGGTAGATACATATTTAACAGGATGATATATATCAAATCCCGAATTATTGCAATATTCAAAAACAATCGCGTTTATATCCATTTTCTGTATTCTGCTTTTTATCTCATTGCTAATCTCCACGTCCTGAACGCATATCAGAATCGCAAGTGGCTTATTTATTTTCTTTAACTCCTCCGGCTGTCTTACCAGAATATCATGAAAAGTCATTACGCCATCCGCTTTTTGGTCAATCACATACGAAACAGCCGGCAGGTATGAATATACCTTTTTCGCCGCTTTCCCAATTCCATACAAAACAAGCACCCTGTCTGTGTTCTCTAATACATCATAGAAATTATCTTCAAATTTCATCACCTGCATTACTTTTCCCTCGATATATTTGTTTTATGATATAAATCAGAACGCTCTCGCAATAAAATAACTTGTCCATGAATCATAACTTGTTTCCCCTAGCGTCTGACAGTCAAGATTGTCTACCATTTCAAATCCGGTCTCTTGCAAATAGAATTTTAATTCTGGTGCAAAAAAATACCGCATATGATGCACTTCATTGATTGTCATTGCTTTGGCACTTGCTTTATCAATGACAAAAACCTCATAGTTCACATCAATCACATTATCTTTCTCATACATAATGGGTCTTGCAACCCTCAGCAGTTTATTCTTTCCGTCCTCTATCTCTTTCACCCTCACAGACGGTCTGTCGCTGAGCACACCCGGTCCATACCACACATCAAATAGAAACAGACCACCGACATCCAGTGCTTTCCTTGCGCTTTGAAAAGCCGCAAGAATATCCTGATTGCTGTTCTGATAACTCATCACATGAAACAGCGAGATCACCGCATCATACTTCTCTCGTGGTTCATAGCTGCGGATATCCGCTACGGAAAAGTCAATTGCAATTCTCTCTTCCACCGCATTTTCTCGTGCAATTTCAATCATGAGCGCGCTCATATCTATACCTGCACAATCATAGCTGAGTTTTGATAATTCTATGTCATGCCTGCCCGTACCGCAGCCGTAATTGATAATCTTTTTAATATTTCTGCCGTACCGTCTCAGAAGCGTATCCACTTGTCTGCTTTCCGCCGCATAATCTTTATCTTGATAAAACGCGTTATAATAATAGGCATAGTCTTGAAATACTTCCATTACTTTACATCTCCTCCACGGTAAATCACCTGATCCGTTTCAATCCCGACAAAGCGTTTCTTATCGGCATCCCCCGCATAAGGTCCCTGCTTTACCTCAACCATCTCCACCTCTTCCAGTACCTGAAACCCGTGTCCGCCGGAAACCAGCAGTATGATGTCCCCTGCATGAAGATCCCTGCTTTCCAGATAATCCTCATACTCATCATAAAAGTCTACTCGCAGCACACCTTTCTTAATAAAAAGCACTTCCTGAGTCATCACCACATTTCGATGAACCAGATTATGTACATGGGCGCTTATCGATTTTCCCGTCGGATGATGCATATATGCCAGTTGCTGAGAGTACTCATTTGGCGTTATAAAATCCACCCCGTCACAATCATAGTTATTGCGAATAATCATTGCCAGAAGTTTATTCCTTTTCTTTACTTCCTCAATCTGTCCCATACGTCTTTCTCCCTTTTATAAAAGCTCTGCGTGCCTTCCATTCGATAAGGCATATTATTTTTCCTAAATTTTTACTGCATAACAAAGCCCAAATATTCCCCTGCGATTTTCTGAGATAATATATGCAAAGTTATTTCGCTCGAAAATTTTCTCTATTTCACTTCGACGCCCATCATGCCATTCCATGACAAAAGCATTTATTTTATCAAAATACCCCGCTTCTTCCAGCCTGTAAAATATCTCGTATTCTGCGCCTTCACAATCACATTTAATAAGAATCTTTTCGTATCCATAGTGCTGGTCAATAATATCTCCTAAGACTCTTGCCGCATCAACACATGTTACTTCAATTTCTCCGCATTTTGAATTTAAAACATTATTCCTTTGAAAAATACCTGCTGATTCTCTGCTATCAATCAAGTATGTTTCCTGTTTATCTGTATTGGCACATGCCACATTAAATGTTTCAATTTTATCTCTTATTTTTTCATTCAAGCTAATATTATGTATTGCTTTCTCATATACTCTTTTATCCGGCTCAAACGCATATACCTTCTTGACATATTCTTTATTAGCAAAAAACAGGCTTGCCATCCCAATATTGAGTCCAATATCTATTACAATACTATCTTTTGCCAGATTAATATTATATTCTTCAGAATACCAAATTTCACGGCAGATCATTTCTTCTACGCTATCATGCAAAACTGCAGAAATTCCATGCAAACATATTTTTACCCCCCACGCACCACATTAGGCACTGAATCACACTCCTTCATCCACTCTGGAAAAACACACAAAATTCTCTCTTCTTCCATTCCCATTTCCATTAGCTGATCTATAATTTCATATCTATACGAGGATGTAATTAATATTTTCATATCCTGATAGTTACTTATCTCTTCTGGAGAAAAAATTTTTCTCCCATCAAACACTTTACCAATCTTACTTGTGTCATTATCCAAAAAGGCAACAATCTCGTATTCCTTTTTTATAGCCTCCTTTCTGTCCAGATAAAATTTTCCTGCTCCAAAAGCAACTACCTTTGTCATGATTATTCTCCTCTTTTCTTTTTGTTTTAAAGGTTATGAAAAATTTTTCTAATTACAGTAACCACCCGCTCCATCTGCTCCTCAGACAACGCCAGCCCACTCGGTATATAAAAGCCCTTTCTCGCAAGATATTCCGCATTCGGATAAGTCTCGTTTCGAAACAGCCTCTGCTTCCGATACACCGGCTGTTCATGCATACACCAGAAAAATGTCCGAGAGCCGATTCGCTCTTCCGCAAGCAGCTTTTGTATCGTTTTATTATCAATCTCAAACTGCCTGCCTAATAAAATGCCATATACCCAGTATATATTTTCAGCATAATCTGTCTTCTCAATCGGAAGGATCAGTCCAGACATGTCTTTAAGCCTTTCTGTGTAATATTTCCCCATAGCCCGCTTTCGAGCTACGAATTCATCTAATCTTTCAAGCTGAGCCAGCCCTACTGCCGCCTGCAAATTCGTAAAGCGGTAGTTATCGCTAATCTCGTCATGCACATAACGGATATCTTTCCGAAAACAGAGGTTTCGTATCAACCGGCACCGCTCTGCCAGCTCCTCGTTGTCTGTCACCACCATACCTCCCTCGCCCGTCGTAATATGTTTATTCGGATAAAAACTGAAGGTACTAATATCCCCGAAGCTGCCACAAAACTTTCCCTTATACGTCTGTCCATGCATTTCTGCCGCATCTTCTATCACTTTCAGATCATATTTCTTTACAATAGCAAGAATATCATCCATTTCTACAGGCATCCCATACAGATGGACAACCATAATAGCCTTGGTTCTCGATGTTATTTTGGCCTCGATTTCCTCCGTAATCATATTCCATGTATGCAAATCACTGTCCACCAACACAGGTACCGCACCCAGTCTGGTGACTGCCATAGCACAGGATATAATTGTAAAAGCAGGCATGATAACTTCATCGCCCTCCCCGATTCCAAGAGCCTGTACCGCTACTTCCAATGCGGCTGTGCCATTAGATACAGCGACGCCATACTTACGGCCGACCGTAGCACTCATCTTCTGCTCAAACTCTTTGACAAACGGACCCTCCGAGGAGATCCAACCTGTGTCAATGCATTCACACAAGTATTTTTTTTCGTTACCGTCTAATAACGGCTCATTAACCGGTATAAACTCCATATTGTTTTCCCTCATTTATTTTTGTCTATAATTTCTTTCACTTAATAAACTCAATTAAATTCCGCACATTAATATTTTTCTGTTCGTGAAACACTAAATCATTCCCGTAAAATAATTTTTCTGGCTCCAGCAAGCCCATTTCGGCCACTATTTCCAGCCTGTCAATCCTGCCACTTTCCTTATCATACACTGACAGAACGCCCGATATATCTTCGTATATAATCAGTCGGTTGTCATCCTCATGAGTAAAGCTGTAGCTGCCTTCCAGTCCAAAAATATGCTCTTTTTCATTTTTAAATCCCAGTGCTCTGCTTCCTTTTGGCAATAAAAATTTGTTGTTTTTCCAGCTTGCCATTCCCCAATATACTTTCTGTTCTTCACAGTAACTTGAAATATCTATTTGCTTGGTTTCGCCCGTATTAACGTCCCACTTTATCAAATTTTTCTGTGTTTTAGGAAGAAGCCATATGCTGTCTTCCGAACAACATATACCGCAATATCCTCCATCTCCGCCGTCAATTTTATGTATTACTGTCTTAAGTGTCTCGCAATCAAGCTCCAGCACAGCATTTATAGCATAAAATGGTGCAAAAAGTTTATTCCCAAGCAGAACGCTTTGCCTCTCAAAAAATATTTCCTCCTCCTTATATCCCATCAACTGAATTTCTTCTACCCAATCGGTAATATATTGTATCGAATTATCTTCCGCATTTATTCTGGCAATCGCCGGCACTCTGGCACCCAGCATAAATATATATTGACTATAGTTTCTCGATCCAATAAACAATTCCCCCTTTTCCCCCATTAATTCCGCTTTAATGTCTATCGTTGTAAACTTTTCCGTGTCAATATCAAATCGATATACTTTACATTCACAATAAGGTATCAAATATATCTTTCGATTCCAGTACGCGACAGATCCGAAACTATAAATCGAAAAATGTTTTTTGGAATTTGAAAAAGGAATATCGTAATATTTTCTGACTTCACCCTTCACATCTGCCACACACAATTTATTAAATGGGTAAAACCAAAGTTCTCCGTCCACCAAAACTCCATCATCAATGTGCAATTGTGACATATAAACTAACACTTGAATGTCCTGCACCATCATCGGCTTCCCCGTCCTCTGATACAACTGCACTACACTGCTGCTTCCTACCCCATAATAGGCATCAGACATAGTGACCGCCCGGTTCACATCCGCCGAGTCATCATAAATCCCCCAGCCTTCCGCAATATATCGATCCTTGATCTCCCGATATACCGCCCAAAGCTGCGGCCGCATGGACTCAATCGTTGCCTGGATCAGCGGATGCGGCCTCCAGAGCAGCGCCACCTCATCCCGATTCTCTTTAAACAACTCAAACACCGACTCCATCTTCCGCAGGAGTTTATCTTCACTCTGCAAAAGTGCACTCACGCCGGTATTATAAAAAACAATTTTCTTCCAGCTCCCGTCCGGCTTCTCAATCACTTTTAGCCACTCCGCCGGAATCTCCAGATCCTCTTTTTTTGTGCTCAATACTTTATCAATCTTCGGCGACCCCGTACCCAGAAACTTCTTTTCCAGAAACTTTCTGTCCACATGTTCCCCTGACAGCCCCATCTCCTTTGCGGCCTTACTGTATTCATTGATATAGATCTGCCGCATGTCTTCCGACTGGACAATCACTTGGTTGGCATAAATTGTCCCGGGAGTAAAACAAAAATGCTTCATTCCGTCAATTGCCACCTGATCGTCAGGATTGATCTCCGGCAATATAAAATATGGTATATACACTAACTTATCTGTAAACTTTCTCAGTTCCCTTGCGTAAAAGGCAGGATGCACACTGGTCACATGATTGTATTCATCATAAGGATTATGTATATAAATAATATCTGGATACTCTCCCGCCAGATCAAACTCCTCCCATGACACCACCGGCACATCCTTCGGGTACAAATCTCCCTCATAGTGCATCTTTCGAAAACTGCCGTCGGGATTCTTATCAAAATAAGGAATCGGTATGACATACGCATCACAATCCGGGTCTGCATCAGCTGCTTTCCAGACACTCTCCAGACTGTCCCACATGGAAGCCTTATAGGGCAGAAAAACCACGCTCGTCCTGATCGGAATGTCGTTCTTCACACTGTTTTCCATACGGATGAGTTCCCTGCGCAGGCTTTTATATACCTTTCCTATATTGACAGCCTGCTGCTGCCGGATCATTTCATAAGACTGATAGACCTGCTCACAGTACGACTCCAATATCCTGACTGTGGCAAATTCCTCTCCCAAGGATTCCTCGATCATCCCGCCAACCTGGATTGCCGAATCCTGCGCCTGTTCCAGCAAAGTCAGCGCAATCTCTGTGTTTCCCGTCTCCACGGCCTTTTTGATTGCGGTATGCGCCTGATCCAGCAGGTCAAGCATATTTTCTATTTGCTTTTTCTGTGATTTTCTCATAGATTTGTTTTTGACTGTTCCAGCAGCATCCTCCATGATAACTAACCTGACCCTCCGTGGCATTTTCAGACAATGTGATTATTATTATATCACAGTTATCGGCGGATTGTCTAAAAAACTTTATATGAGTCCCGATGGAATCCCGATTCCTATTGTTCTCGCCATAACAGCCTCCCAGACAGCGAATTCTCACTCTTCGCTCCAGAAAACGCCATACTCGTCCTCCATCTTCTTCACGCACTCATTGTAAGCCGCCGCGTCCTTTCCAGCCAGTGCCTCTTCAAGCTGTCTGACGTCCTCTGCGGCGCGTTTGTTAAAAGGCTGCGCGTAATCCGAAAAATACTTCACGTCATCCATAAACGTCAGAAGGCTGTGCGCCTTGTCGTACTCGTTGACTACCTCCTCATACTGCGCCTTATACTTTGCGTAATTTTGTTTCAGCTTATCCAGTTCCTCCTGCAGCCTGCGGCGCTCTTCCATCTTCTCAAAATTGACTATCTTACCTCCTATGTACTCGATTCCTTTTAACGCCACTGCATATGCCGCCTTCATCGCCTGCACTTTGGCATCCGCCTTTTCCTCGGCGAATTTAGTAAGGTTTGCAAATTCCTCCGCACTGGGCAGAGCCTTCATAAACCGCTCAAACGCTTTATTGGGATCCAGATATTTTTCGATATCCGCGTCATAGGACTTGATCTGCTCCTTTAACTTCTGCATCGGCTCCACATATACATCCTTGATCACCCCAGCCATATCCGCGATCTGGCTGCCCCTGATCCGCATGGAGTCCTCTATTTTGCCGTAAAAGAAAGTCCCGGATGTCAGATCCTTCCTGCAGTTCTTCCCGATAATGGCACTGTCCTCCCGCACCGTCCGGGCAATCGCACCGAAACTGCCGGCAAACGCCTTTCCCTCTCTCAGAAAAACCGCTTCCATATCCACAAAAATTTCTTCGTACTCTTTTTTCTCCTCCGGCGTCTTTGCCGCGCGGATCTTCTCCTCGATCTGTGCAAACTGCTCCGGCTCGGAGTAGACGCAGGCATCCCGGAGCATGGACGGCATTTTGCTGTACATGGTCTGTGTAAACGTCTGATAAACCTGCGCACCGTATGTACGCAGGTCAGCCGCCGCCAGAAACAGATCCTTCATCGTGTCCGGGAAATGTTCCATATCCACATGCTTTATTTTCGTGTAAGTATCTTCCATCTTTGCACGATCAAAATCCATCGTAAATTCCCCTTTCCCTTTCGCTATTTTTTAGTCTTCCCGTACTCCTCATACGCTTCTTTAAAACATCTCAGAAGATCCTCTGCAATTTTCTTACAGCCCGCCCATGAGGTTCTGGCTTCTTTCAGCTCGTTCGTCAATGTAAACACATATTTCACATATTCAGGGTCATCCATTCTGTTAAGGTGCAGCAGGGCGTTGTCGATATCCTGCTCCAGACTGTTCCACACCGTCATAATATGCTGCAGTCCTATATCCGCAGAGGACAGTGCGTGAGAAATATCCGTTATGGAAGTCTCCAGTTTTTTGATACTGCCGTCAATCTTGCTATATTTATCCAGTTTTTCCTCAAGAGGCTTCAGCTCGCGGTTCTTCTCCTTCTTCTTTTTCCTGATCTTCTCAGCCCGGTCTCCATAAATGCCGCCTGTAACCGCCCATGAAATAATCCCCGGAATTCCCAATACCAATCCTGCCGAGCCGGTAAAGGCAAGTCCCACAGCTTCCTTGTATTCCTGTTCCAAAGATTTAATTTCCTGCTTCAGATCATCAATTTCCTGCTGTAAATCCCGCTGCTCGGTACACAGATCGAGCGCCGCGATCGCCTTGGAACGATCTACGACACTCTTGCTGATCTTGTCGTTCATCTCGTCTCTGAATACACCAAGCTTCCTGTAAGTTTTCTGTACGTTATCCTTATGCCGCCCGGTATCGTCCTTCCAGAGTCTGAGCATCTCTGTTCCGCACTCTACAATTTGCTTACCAGAATCGTCCGCGATAAATCCATGCACTTTTAAATACTTATTCAGATCCTGCAGCACCTCGACCGTACTGTCCGCTCTGGAAGCAAAAAGTTTTGCATAATCCGTCAATGTCTTACCGACATTCTGGATTTCCACCGCCAGCGGATCCCACTGGACCGCATGATCATAGATCGGCTTATCAAAGGCAACCTGTTTTTCCGGCATCAGAAATTTATGCTTTTCCTCCTCAAAAAACGAATCGTTGCTTTTATAGCCCAGATAAGTCTCCGCCGTCTCCTTTGTGAGAGGCAGTGCCTTCGCCATATCCACATATCTGAGTATGCATTTCAAATCATCCTTCGAGACAATCAGACCTTTCTGCTCCTGAACAGCCTTTTCGGATAATTCGTCTGCGGCATCTGCGGCATCGACAATTCCACGGAATGCCTCTATCCGGGAAGTCCCGTCCATCAGACTGAGCACGGAAGCTGCCGTCTGTCCGAATTTCGCCGGTTCCGCATTCTGCGATGCCTTAACGATCGCTTCCAGCAATGCATTGGCTGACCTGCGTAATGGTTCTGCCATATAAAATTCCCCCTTTCTGCTAAATCCCACCACAATACTTATATTTTATCATAACATTGTGGACAATTCCTGTAAACATGATAATTCTGCCGCCATCCCGTTACCCGATCAGCATTTCCTTCCCCTCAAACGCAAATCCGTACTTCCGGATCCTCTCCTCCGGAATCCTCTTTGCGATGAGTGTCTGCGCATACTTTTTCTCTTCTATCTGTAAAAGCGCCGCCTGCACG
>CANPTH010000042.1 GCA_947576945.1 uncultured Lachnospiraceae bacterium | reverse complement strand
GCGGATTGGGGACTTTCACCCGTTAGAACGTGTGCCCACCGGGCACACATAAAAATACCGCACACGCTGCAATGGCGCTATAAGCCCCTGTTACAGTGTGTGCGGCGTTTTGCAGGATTCCCATTACTATTCCCTTTTTGCTCTGTCCTTCATAGATCCCGTCACATAATAGAAAATCGGAATCGTCAGAAAAATAACCCAGGTCGGATGCCATATATAGTGTACAAATCCGGCATAAAGAAAAATTCCACAAGCAAAAACCGGATACAGGAACAGACTGGCATCCCGCTTGCACACCGCATCCATCAGGGAGCTGATGACCGGTATCAGGATAAAAAGCAGCCAGCCCGGATGCCACAGGTTGAAACAAAATCCGATCACGATATAGATGATAATGACCAGAATACCCAGCGGAATTTCAGCGCTTCTCGCCTTTTCTCCATTTACATAAACACCATTTCTGCCAATATGCACGTCATTTTCCCCGTCACGCACATGAATCCCCCTGAAGTCAATATGTACCTCTTCTCCTTTGTGGTCTTTCACGTGGATTCCCTTTAAACCGATATATACATCATCGACACCTGTACTGTTCCGGTGCTCTCTCCAGCCGCTCTCCTCTGACTGCTCCACAATGCTTTCCCCTGCTTCCGACACCTCGGCAGGCATTGCGTTGTCAATCTCTTCCTCCTCATTGATCTTTAGCAGTTCATCCAGAGAGACATGATACAGCTTCGCCAGCGCAATCAGATTATCCGTATCAGGCGAGGCTTCTGCCCGTTCCCATTTGCTGACCGCCTGTCTGCTGATTCCCAGCTTCTCCGCCAATGCCTCCTGTGACAGTTTATTTGCTTTACGCAGCCCTACCAGCCTGGTTGCGATCTCAAGATTCATTCCCTGTTTCCTCCATTCCTGCAAATCCCTCTTTACTGCTCTTCCAGCCACTTCCTTACCTGCACCAGATCCTCCAGCACCGCTGTACTCTTCTCATACATCTCTTCCGTCGGCGGCAGCAGATCCGGCACCATAATCGGCATCATTCCCGCCCTGCAGGAAGAACGGATCCCATTATAGGAATCCTCCACCGCATAGGCATCTGACGGATTCACACCTAATTTCTCACAGGCCGCCAGATAAATATCCGGCTCCGGCTTGCTGCGCTTCAACTGGTCTCCACCGGTCACCGACCGGAAATAATCATACAGGCCTGCCTGCTGCAGCTCCTCTGTCACCACCGCCAGCCTGGTGGACGAAGCCAGTCCCACCGGAACCTCCTGCTCCTGCAGATATCCCAGCAGTTCCCGCACCCCCTTTTTCACCGGCAGCCCTTCCCGCCTGACCATCTCATGAAAAAGTCCGGACGCCTCCTGTCTGAAATCCGCGTACGGAAAGTCCTCCCCATAGAATGCCTCCATGATCTCCTTCATTCTGACATCAGTCACACCAATACACGGAATATAGGCCTCCCGCATCCGTAACAGGTGATATTTTTCTGCCAGCTTCTCCCAACAGTCAAGAACCATCCGCTCGGTATCAAAAATAACACCATCCATATCAAAAATTACTGCCCTTCCTTTTACCATATCTCTTTCTCCATCCGTCATGTATTTTATACTGCATTCGTTATTAATCTTATGTCATGCGATCGCAGCATCCTTATTCCTTCCTCACATACGTAATAAACCGATTCCCGTTTTCACTCAGCCATTCCGTAGAATCATTCATCCCTTTCTTATAAAGCGTTCCCGTCACCGGATCCATCACAACAATGTTCAGCTCATTAAAGCCCACGATCAATACGGCATTGTCATCTTCCAGAAGTGCAAGCACCGGAATATCTTTATTTACATAGTAAAGCACCGCATCCAGGCTGCATCCGGTCAAATCCAGTATAGTCTCCTCCTGCAGATCGGTATCCAGAATCGAAAACACGGTACTGCCGCTATCCAGCAGACGCTGTGTATTTCTGGAGATTCCTTCGAATTTAAGGATCGTATCCAGGCAGACCGCCAAAGAACTCCTCGTCTCCGACATCTCGTCCTCGGTAATGGCCATGATCTGATTCCTGGCGCTTCTGCTTTCTCTTCTCCAGACATATCCGCCATCGTCATCCACCACAACACCCGCCGCCGAGTAAGCCAGCGCGACTGCCCTGCCGGGATTGGCATAGATCCCCTCGATGCCGTTCTTGCCATATACATAATAACGCGGCTCCGTATCTTCCGGTTCCGTGACCGCCACATTATGATTGCCCTCAAAAAGAACCTCTCTGGGGGTCAGTCTTTTCAATCCTTTTGCATCGATTTCATCTTTAACAGCAATCTGCCGGATCGTCTCATAGTTCTCCGTCACCACCTGACCGATGGTATTTACTCCCTCTTTTACCTGCTGTGTGCTCATAATATGATCGTCCGAAGTCGCCTCATACTCCTGCGTCTCTTCATTTCGGACCACTCTGGACAGCATGATCTGATTCTCCTCGATCACACTGTCAGCCACATATATGCCTTCTTTTTGATAGGTTTTCAATACATCGCCGTTTTCACTTTGGATGCGCACGCAGTACATGGGCATCATCACTGACCGGTTCTTCTCTTCTACAATGTCCTCCCTCTTCGTCAGACCGTAAATCATATCTTCATCCATGAATCCAAGAATAGAGATATATTCGCCCTCCTCGGCCTCAATGCTTGTCCTTGTCTGTGTGTTCAGATTCATCAGCACAAGCCGGCTGCCGGCATACAAATCTTCCCCTTCCTGCCACACCAGCATTTTATTCGACTCGGACACATGATATCTGCCCTCCCGCAATCCGTGAGCTATGATCTGGCAGACTTCCGTTTCCAGATTAACGGCATATACACATCCATTTAACATAAAATAGTAAACGTTGACTCTGTTCACATAAGACAGCCGGCTGATATCATTTTTCAGCAGTTCATAAGATTTCTCATAAGGGATGTAGATCTTTTCCTCCACAGTGTTGGTCATACTGTTGTAATAATAGACAATCACGCCAACACTCCCCTCATGACGGCCTCTGTTCATGTAACCGTAAACCATGAAGTTGACGTTCCCCGTCTCATCTACAGACAGAATCTGAATATCATGACGGTCATACGTATTCCTGAGATCTGTCAGTCCTTCTATATTTTCATAAAAACTGAACAGCCTTGCCAGTTTATTATCTGTCACATTGTAGCTGTAAAGCTTATCCGCCACAACGAATGCAAACACATTACCGCCGTCGCTTTCATAGATCTTTACATCATTCCCGACAATGCCCAGCATGATCTTGTCATTGACAAATACATCCGCCTCCTCGTTAAAGATCTGTTCCATTTCGCGCTCATAATCCAACAGATACATTCTGTCCGGGGTATAACGGATACGATAATATTCACTGACCCGATAATAATTAGTCTGCCTGCCTTCTCTTACAGTCGCCAGATATTCAATACGGAATGCGCCTGTCTGATCCGTCAGTTCCTTAATGGAGACAAGCGAATCCGTAACCCTGTTAACCGTCAGATTTCCCCAGGTCACCTGATCGAAGCTGCTGTGTATCGTCACCTTCTGAAAGGTAGTGTTATCTCCTTCGGAATTGGATTCCAGGTATCTTGTCAGTTCAGCCGCTTCTTCCTTGTCAAAGGTTCTTTCATGAAAATCCATAATATAATCCAGCTTCTCCTGCATATGCATGGATTCGCTCAAAACGATCCTGGTATAATAGCGGATGGTGTTCCCTCCTTGCGGCTGCACAAGAAATACGAGCATATATTCCGTATCATACTCGATCAGATCCTTCAGGGTAATATCAAACTGTATCCGGGAATCTTCCTCCTTAAAATCCGTCACCTCTGTACTCTCCACCAGCCGCTCCCCATCCAGGCTCCTGACTTCGAAGCCAATCCGGGATATCTCCCTGCCATACGTATCCAGCAGCACCTCAATCTTCCTGTCGCTTTCCACCGGCTGAAGCGTATCCCGCAGATAAGCGCTGTCCATATTCTCAGCGTAACCGTGCAGGTTATTGACCCGATACCCACTCACCGACATGGATACCATCGGAAAAGATGCCTCTCCCATCTCCGTTGTCATATCTGTATTTCCCTTATTCATGATCATGCTGATCAGCATCAACGCCGCCATAAAAATAATCCCCAACAGGCAGCCTTTTATGATCGCTCTTCTCATTCTATTCCTCGTTTCCGTTTTGTTTTCGCATGTATACCGGCTTTATTTATCGTCCTGCGTCAGAAGTTTCTGCAGAGTCGGCCTTATGTTCAGAAAATCCGTTAATTGTGCCGTTTCCCGCCTTGCCTGTTCCTGCTTCGCGCCCCTGCGTGCCGTCTCTCCCTGCCTTACGGCGCGGATCAGAAGATTCTTCGGCGTATGTTCCATATCGATAAATTCCAGAATATCCACCGCATACCCTTCCGCCTCCAACAGCTGCGCCCGCAATGCATCCGTTACCAGCGCTGCAAAACGCTCTTTGACAATCCCGTACTTTAACACAGGTGCAAGATCCTCACACTTAATCTGTCGATTCACTTCATGCTGACAGCAGGGTACAGATAAGATTACCCCGGCATTCCACAGAACCGCCTTTGCCAGTGCATAGTCCGTCGCCGTATCACAGGCATGAAGCGTCACCACGATGTCCACGGGGCCTTGTCCCTTATATTCTGCTATGTCCCCTTTCAAAAAGCGCAGGCTGTCATAACCGTATTTCTCACTGAGCCTGTTACAGCGATCGATCACATCCTCCTTCAGGTCCAATCCGGTAATCTCCACATCGTACTTCTTCAGTTCATGCAGATAATAGTACATGGCAAAGGTCAGATAAGATTTTCCACACCCGAAATCCAAGATGTGCACGGTTCTTTTCTTTGAGAGTGTTGGCAGAATATCTTCAATAAATTCCAGAAAACGGTTAATCTGCCTGAATTTATCATATCTGGCATGTACAACCCGGCCTTCCACTGTCTGTACCCCCAGATCAACCAGGAACGGAACCGGTGTCCCCTCTTCCAGAATATATTTCTTTGTTCTGTTATGTTCCATTCGAATCTGTCTGTGTGTTTCTGATCCTGTTCCGGCATCCCTTGTTCTTTTCCGGTTAATCGTTATCCTGCCTTTTTTACTGACCAGAACCGTTACCCTGCAGTCCTGATGTTCCACTTCGCACTGCTTAAAATCCTGAGCCAGCAGCTCCTCTATACGGTCGATCATGTTCCTGTTATCCCGTTTCTCATGAAACACTTTTGTTCCTTCATACAATGTTTCCTGAAAAAGAACCGTCCCCTTGACCATGACCGGCCGTATCTTTATCTTAAATGCTTTCTCTTTCTTTCTGGGATTACTGATCGTGATCCGGTAAAGCCCTTCATTCACAGTATCCTCTAAAAGCTTCCTCAGTTCTTCCTGCATTCCGCCTCCTGTAGCTGTCATATGTTTCATCCGGTTTTGCCTGGCTGGCTTCTTCACATTTCTGATGTAAGTCTGTTTCTATTGTAATAAGAATACCGTAAAACCTCAACTAAAATTTTAATATTCCGTTGTTACTGCAGTGCCTTCGCCTGTAGATTTCATAACACAGGAGTATCTGCACAAACTCTGTTGTTTTATTCCAATCCTGCTCCACAGGATCTGTCTCTTCCAGTTTCCTGATCTTGTCTATGATCATCTGTGTCAGCCTGTAGATCTGCCATTTATCCGGATATTCGTCATAGATCATACTTCCTTCATAGTCAATATGATCCAGAGTCTCCGCAATCATCTTCTGGAACTTCTTCGCCTGGGATGGATACATCTGCTGCAGATATTCCAGGTCACGTGTCACGCTGTCCTCCTGCTGATAATACATGGGCAGCGGATAAGCCATATAGAAAGGTAATATTCTTGATTGATTCATATTTTCCTCCATTCCTTCTCTATCATAAATCTCATTCCATTAAGTCTGCGCATTGGTCATGAATGCTTCTTCGAATTTGTGAAATGCGCTTTTATTCTATCATATGCGACATAAAAGGGATGGCGCATAGAAACGGCGGCCGTTTTTCAATTGAACCGGTTCTTTTTTCATGTTATAGTTATAGTAAATAACATAAAAGACTATGGCTTTCATAGTAAACTACATCATGCTCAGCCTGCCGTCGGGCGGGCCGCATGGCCATCCATGCTGTGAAAGTCTATGACACGCTGACAATGTCAAAACAGATCAGGAAGGAGGTATCTGCATGACGCGTATACGTAAAACTGTTATCTATGTTTTCTTTTCTTGCTTTATAATATTGACGGCTTTTTGTTCCAATGTCCTTCCATGCCGCGCTTCTGAGATTGCCCCGGGTGTAATCCCTGCCGAAGAAAAAGGCAATAGACAGACAGATCCTGTAAATCCGGAATCCCCAGGCAGCCTGACGGCAGATAAAACCCAAATCGGTTTCGGTTCTCTGGAGCAGGGAACTCCGGCCGCCGGACAGAATATTACGCTGACCAGCCAAAGCCAAAAGGAGCTTGAACTTATATGGTACGAGTTTGATTACTATAACTTTATTTCCATAGACGCCCCGGATGACTGCCTCTTAAGCCAGGATGAATCCTGTGTTTTTACTGTCCAGGCCGATACCACACTGGCCCCCGGGGTTTATAACAGTTTTCTTCTGTTCAGTGATACGGCGGATCCTTATTTCGAACATGGCATTCAGGTCAATATTACTCTGGAAATCAGAGATAAGGCGCCGGCTGCGCCTGTAATCACATCAGTCAGCATCTCTCCCGGAACCTGCGTAGTCTCTAAAAATTCTACCTGTGCTTTCACAGCTTCCGTGACTGGAGAGAACAATTACAGCCGTGATGTAATCTGGAGCGTTTCCGGGCAGAAGAGCCGTAGCACTTTTATTGACGAGCACGGTATCCTGACCGTCGCGTCGGACGAAACGGCATCCTCGCTGGTGGTAAAAGCCGTTTCCAAACAGGACAGCCGATACAGTGCATCGTCGCTGGTAGCCTTAAACAAATCCAGTTACTTCATACGGGTGGAGGCATCCCCCGATAACGGCGGCACCGTATACGGCAGCGGCATCGTAGAAGAAGGCGGGTATGCCGTAATCTCCGCAGCGCCGCATAACGGCTTTGTCTTTGAGGGCTGGTCGCAGGACGGTAACATCGTTTCCCGCAATTCTCAGTTTGTTGTCAATAATATTCGCAATGACAGAACCTATACGGCTGTCTTCAGACCTGTCAGCTGCCGGATCAATGTTCATGTCAACAACAGCAATGCCGGCACAGCTACTGAAAGCAGAACCATAGGTTATGGAGAAAGCATCACCCTGGAAGCCTCCGCAAAAGACGGTTACCAATTTGACTACTGGCTGGAAAACGGAATCATTGTAAGCACCGATACAAAGCTTCAATTGAATAAAGTCACGCAGGCCCGGGATCTCACCGCCATGTTCTCACAGAATAAATTTCATCTTACCCTCAACTGTTCGCCGGCTGATACCGGCAGCTTATCAGGCCAGGGCACTTATGCTAAAGGCAGCAATATTAAAATAACAGCTGACCCTTTTCAGGGATATCAGTTTGTCGGCTGGACAGAGAATGGAAATATTATCAGTAGGGATCGAGAATATTTTGTGAATAACATAACAAGAGATATGTGCTTGTCGGCAGCTTTTGAGAAGAAAACAGCCGTTACCTACATTATGGCAGCATCCATCACCTCTCCCAACGGAGCAATCACACCAAAGGGCAGAACCACCGTCGCAGAGGGATCCGGAATCGTATACTCCATCACACCCGGAAGCGGTTATCAAATCAGCGCCGTATATGTTGACGGGAATCCAATAGGAGCCGTGTCCTCTTACAGCTTTACTGACATAAAGGATAATCATACCATTGTTGCAGATTTTGCACCGCTTCCCAAGGCGGAAAGCAAAGACACAAAACCGGCCGGAACAGTCCCCTCCGGCAAAACCGATGCAAATGCTGAAGGCTCCTCCGGTTCCTCCGGCAAAGCGCCGGTCAATAACGCCAAACCGATCCAGCAGCCTTTGCCCGTGGAAGAGGATACTTTGACAGGCACGCTCCAGCGCCTTAATACTCCCGTAGAAGAAGCAAGAAGACTGATCGCTGAAAGCAGCGACAGAGAATTGATGCTCGGCGCCCTGGAAAACGGTGATCTACAGGTGACGATCCACAATGATTTTGCCGACGATGTCCAGGAAACATCCTCCGTCAGCTTCTATGAAACTTCCAGCGTGGCCAATTTCGAGATCGTACTTGACCATCTTCTGAGCGAAGAAGACAAAATTGAGATGCTGCTTGGAAAAAATCCGGTCGCCCTGAACTTCCATATAGAACGCATCGATGATGAAGCGCCTGAGACTGCAATGAAGTTATTTGAAGAACATAAAATGCCCGGTATGCAGATCGGTCAATACTTCGAAATCTCTCTCCTGGAATCAAGACAGAACGATACAAATATTATTACCGAACTTCCCTCTGCCCTTAAAGTGGAAATCAGTATTCCGGAAGATTTAAGGGTGGAAAACCGCAGATTCTATATTTTACGACTGCATACAACCGCGGACGGCAGTCAGGAATATGCCGAGCTTGCAGATGAAGATAAGGATCCGGACACAATCACCTTTTGCACTGATAGATTCTCTCCTTACGCCATCGCATATATGGATCTTCCTTCCGACAGATCTGCGCTTCCTGAAATCACGGGAAATCCGCAGTCTCATAGCGGCCGTAATATAGTAACAGGCATTATGATCGTTCTGTCCATACTATTGGCTGTTGCTGTGATCTGTATGCTGCCGTTATTTATTACAAAACGGAACAGAGACTGACTATATCGTCTGAAATACCTGATACAGACACTTCTCTACCATTATAAAAGGCGGGATTTCTCCCGCCTTAAAATTTTGTCCTTCTATTTCCGAACAGCTTCTATTCTGGCTACCGCACGCTTCAAAGACAACTCGGCTCTGTTCATATCCGTTCCCGGTGCATGTTCTCTGATTCGCTCCTCCGCGCGGGATCTGGAACTCTCGGCACGAGACAGATCGATCTCCGACGGCCACTCAATGATCTCGGCAAGAATGGTCACCTTCTCCTGCAGGACTTCTACAAAGCCTGCATGCAGAGCGGCTTCCAGGATCTCACCGTCTTTCGTGATCGTCAGGATGCCCGGTGCAATGATCATCGTCATCGGAATATGATCTTTATAGACGCCGACCTCTCCTTCCACCGTATTGAATTCCACCATGGAAACCTCTTCCTCATAGAAAACCCTGTCCGGTGTAATAATTTTTAATGTGAAATTTCTATCATCAGCCATACACTACCTGCTTTCATCTAACTTCAGACGCTGCCAAAGCCATCGAAGATGCATGCCTTCGCATTCTCATATACATGAACCTACTGCCTATTTCATGCGTGCGAGTACATCGTCGATACTTCCTGCATTCAGGAAATAACTCTCCGGAACCTCGTCATGCTTACCTTCCAGGATCTCTTTAAAGCTGCGAATCGTCTCTGCGATCGGCACATACTTACCTTCCAGACCGGTAAACTGTCCTGCTACGAAGAACGGCTGAGACAGGAATCTCTGCACCTTTCTCGCACGGGAAACGACCAGCTTATCTTCCTCGGAAAGTTCATCCATACCAAGGATCGCGATGATATCCTGCAATTCTTTATACTTCTGCAGAATCTCCTGCACGCCTCTGGCAACCTCGTAATGCTCCTGGCCGACGATTCTAGGATCCAGAATTCTGGAAGTGGACTCCAGCGGGTCAACTGCCGGATAGATACCAAGCTCAACGATCGATCTGGACAATACGGTAGTAGCATCCAGATGTGCGAACGTGGTAGCCGGCGCCGGGTCAGTCAAGTCATCCGCAGGCACGTATACGGCCTGTACGGAAGTGATGGAACCGCTCTTGGTGGATGTAATACGCTCCTGCAGAGCGCCCATCTCCGTCTGCAGCGTAGGCTGGTAACCAACCGCCGAAGGCATACGGCCAAGCAGCGCGGACACCTCGGAACCTGCCTGTGTAAAACGGAAAATATTGTCAATGAACAGCAGCACGTCCTTACCGCCTTTGTCACGGAAATACTCTGCCATCGTCAGACCGGTCAGTCCCACTCTCATTCTGGCTCCCGGCGGCTCGTTCATCTGTCCAAACACCATCGTTGTCTTATCGATAACGCCCGACTCTCTCATCTCATGGTACAGGTCGTTACCTTCTCTTGTACGCTCTCCAACACCTGTGAACACGGAATAACCGCCGTGCTCTGTCGCGATATTACGGATCAGCTCCTGGATCAATACGGTCTTACCTACACCCGCACCGCCGAACAATCCGATCTTACCACCCTTCTGGTAAGGGCACAGCAGGTCAACGACCTTGATACCCGTCTCCAGAAGCTCCGTCTCCGTAGCCTGCTCCTCAAATTTCGGTGCAGGTCTGTGAATCGGCTCATAGGATACGTCCGTGGGCGCCTCGATATTGTCAATCGGCTGTCCCAAAACGTTGAAGATACGTCCCAATGTATTTTCACCGACAGGAACCGTGATCGGAGCGCCTGTAGAAACCGCATCCATACCTCTCACGAGTCCGTCGGTAGAACCCATAGCGATACATCTTACCGTATCGTCACCCAGATGCTGTGATACCTCCACGACCAGTTCCTTACCGTCTTTCAGAGGAATTTTGATCGCGTCATTAATTTCCGGCATATTGCCTGCCGAAAATTTTATATCAAGTACGGCACCGATGATCTGAGTGATTTTTCCAAGATTTTCACTTGTCTTAACTTCTGCCATCTCTCTTTCCTTTCACTCATTTTTATTCATCAATTCGCAGTTGTGCATTCTTCCAATTATTATGAAATTGCATTTGCACCTGCGATAATTTCTGTTAATTCCTGCGTAATAGATCCCTGACGTGCTCTGTTGTACATCAGTGATAGCTGATCTATCATTTCCTCAGCATTGCTTGTTGCGGAATCCATCGCCTGCATTCTCGCACCGTTCTCACTGGCCGCAGCTTCTACCAGACCCCCGTAGATCAGGCTGGTAACATACTTCGGGATGATCATATTAAGCGCCTCTTCGTCCTCCGGCTCAAAATTCATCATCGCCCGGCTGCCTGTGCTCTGTGCACTCTCCCCATCTTTCGCCGCCTCCACGGGAAGCAGCTTAAGCAGAGTCGGTTCATGCACGACCGTGTTCTTAAACCCGGTATAAGCCAGATAGATCTCGCCGACTTCGCCATCCGCATAGGATTTCAGCAGCTGGCTGGTAATCGCCATCGCGTCCACATAAGAGGGTTCTTCTATGATATCCGGATCGTCCGCCACAATGTGGTAGCCGCCTCTCTGCAATGCATCCTTCCCCTTCTTGCCGATCGCATAGATCTCCAGATCTTCCTTCCGGAAGTCCCCCTTCGTGATCAGCTTGATGATATTGGAGTTATAGCCGCCTGCAAGACCTCTGTTGGAAGTGATCACGACCACTGCCTTCTTACCGGACTGTCCTGCTCTCAGATACGGATGATTCAAGCCTCCGGTTCGCGCAAGCATGGAAGTTACCGTCTCGTACATACAATTAAAGTATGCCTTGGACTGCTCCGCACGCTGTTTCGCCCTCTGCAGCTTAACGGTAGAAACAAGTTTCATGGCTTTGGTAATCTGCTGAGTACTCTGGATACTGCCTTTACGCCTTTTAATGTCTCTCATTGAGGCCATAGCGTCACCTACTTCTTTCTGTAACAGTTCAGCTTCTTCAATGTTACATGTATCCAGCCATCCGCAGTCGCTTCGCGACAGGCCGGATACATTCTAACATGATACTGTGGTATGGTCAGCGCCGCAAAAGCGCAGGCCAGCCTGAACCGTTACTTACTTCTTTCTTCTCTACTCTATTAAAATTTAAACTGCGCCTTGAACTCTTCTACGGCTTTCTTAAGCTTCGCATCCGTCTCATCGGAAATCTGCTTCTCCTGTGCAATCGCGTTCGGCACCTCAGGATATTTGGTATCCAGGAATTCGAACAGCTCCTGCTCAAATCTGGTAACATCCTCCACCGGAACATCGATCAGATACTTGTTCGTCACCACATAAATGATAATAACCTGATACTGTACCGGCATGGGCTGATACTGTGCCTGCTTCAATACTTCCTTGATCCGCTCACCCTGTGCCAGCTTCTCCTTCGTATCGGCATCCAATTCGGAACCGAACTGTGAGAATGCTGCCAGCTCACGGTACTGCGCCAGCTCTGTACGAATCGGCGCCGCGATCTTCTTCATCGCCTTGATCTGTGCGGATCCGCCCACACGGGACACGGAAAGACCCGCGTTAACTGCCGGTCTGAAACCGGAGTTGAACATTTCAGTTTCCAGATAGATCTGTCCATCAGTAATAGAGATTACATTGGTCGGAATATAGGCTGAAACGTCGCCTGCCTGCGTCTCGATAATGGGAAGCGCCGTCAGGGAACCGCCGCCATACTCTTCGTTCATTCTCGCTGCACGCTCCAGCAGTCTTGAATGCAGATAGAATACGTCGCCAGGATATGCCTCACGTCCCGGCGGTCTCTTGAGCAGCAGGGAAAGTGTACGGTAAGCAGCGGCATGTTTGCTCAGATCGTCATATACCACCAGCACATCCTCGCCGTTCTCCATCCACTCTTCACCGATGGCACAGCCCGAATAAGGAGCTATGTACTGCAGCGGTGCAAGCTCACTGGCCGTAGCGGCAACTACAGTAGTGTAGCCCATCGCGCCGTACTCCGTTAAAGTCTTAACAATAGAAGCAACCGTGGACGCTTTCTGTCCTATGGCAACATAGATACATTTCACACCCTGCCCCTTCTGATTGATAATGGTATCAATAGCGATTGCCGTCTTACCGGTCTGTCTGTCGCCGATGATCAGCTCACGCTGTCCTCTTCCGATCGGCACCATGGCATCAATAGCCTTGATACCTGTCTGCAGCGGTGTATCTACGGATTTTCTTGTGATAACACCGGATGCAACTCTCTCAATTTTACGATATTTATCAGTCTGAATCGGCCCTTTGCCGTCGATCGGCTGTCCAAGGGCATTCACAACACGCCCGAGCATGCAGTCACCTACAGGCACCTCAACCACTCGTCCTGTAGTCTTTACGATATCCCCCTCATTGATGTTGTGCTGGCTTCCGAGAAGAACCGCACCAACATTATCCTCTTCCAGGTTAAGTACCATACCGTAAACCTCGCCGGGGAACTCCAGAAGTTCTCCCTGCATGGCATTCTCAAGTCCGTGCACACGAGCGATACCGTCGGCAACCTGAATAACGGTACCCACATCGGATACTTCCAGGTCTGCGGCATATCTCTTGATTTGATCCTTTATGACTGAACTGATCTCTTCTGGTCTTAAATTCATGGATCATACGCACCTTTCTTCTAGATTTTGGTTTATAACTGAACTTTCAGCAATTCCTTCTGCAGTTCGTTTAATTTTGTACTGATACTGCTGTCCACCACTCTGTCACCGATACGGATTACCATACCGCCGATCAGAGACTTATCCAGCAGATACTTCATTTCCATCTTCTTATAGGAAGTCGTGGCAAGCAGTCTCTGCTCAATCTTCCTGCGCTGTTCCAACCGCAGGGGAACAGCCGTAGTCACAGTGGCAACCCCGATTCCTTTATACTGCTTCACTTCCGCAATAAAATAGTCGAGGATTGCATCAATCTCCCTGTAACGATCTTTGGAAATGATGATGGTCAGAAATCCCAGCAGCTCATTTGACATCCTGCCTTCGAACACATTTCTGGCAACCTGGATCTTCTCCTCTTTGATGACCTTCGGATGATTCATCAGTCTGCCAAATTCCTCATTCTCTGAAAGCACCCGTTTCAACTGCTCTATTTCTTCCAATAACGCGTCCACTTTATCCTGCTCTACTGCAAGCTCAAAGAGCGCGTCGCCATACGTCTTTGAAATTAGCTTAGCCATGTGCTCTCACCCATTTCTTTCAAAGTTTCTTCGATCAAAGTGTCCTGAACAGTCGTATCAATGGCTGCATTCACAACCTTGCCTGCCATCAGGGATGCCAGTACTACCATCTCGCGCTTCACTTCATCTGCAGCCTTATTTCTCTCCAGTTCAGCTTCCACGCCGGCTCTCTCGATGATCCGGGCAGCTTCTTCCTTCGCTTCCGAAACGATCTTGCTCTCGTTCGCCAGAGCTTTCCTGCGCGCTTCGCCAAGGATCTCTTCCGCTTCCTTGTTGATCTCTCTTAACTTGGTCTCATACTCTTCCTTCAACGCCTTCGCCTGCGCCATATCAGCCGCAGCCGTGTCGAGTTCGCTCTTGATCCGGTCCTGTCTGCTCTGCATCATATTCCGTACCGGATTAAACAGGGAGTGGGACGCGATCAAGAACAACGCAAACACAGCGATGATCATCAATACCGCATCGCTCAGCAGCTGCATATCCAGGTCAAAAAGCCTGGGCTCCATTTCCGCAGCTGCCATCACCATCTGTGTAGCTACTATATTCAAACCCTCGTACCTCCTTTCTGTGATGTTATGCTTTCCGCCTTAAGGTACTAAAGGTTTTACGAACAGGAGCAGCATCGCGATCAACAGACCGTACAGACCGGTCGTCTCTGCAACGGCCTGGCCCAGAAGCATGGTAGATGTAACATCAGACTTAGCGCCCGGATTTCTTCCCACTGCCGCTGCAGCATGACCAGCCGCGATACCCTGACCGACACCAGGTCCGATACCTGCGATAACCGCAAGACCTGCGCCAATTGCCGAACATCCTAAAATAAAGTTTGTGTTAAATTCTCCCATTTTTATTTTCCTCCTTTTAGTCTTATAATTTAAAAATGGTATGATCAACGAAAAAGCTTCCTGCTATTCCGTGGTGCAGGCATCGGTAATGTATGTCATAGTCAGCATACAGAACACATATGTCTGGATTGCTCCGGAAAACAGGTCAAAATAAACATGCAGCGCCGCAGGCCATACGATCGCGATCTTTGAGAGCAGACCGTAGACAAGCGCCAGCATAACCGTGCCGGACAGTACGTTTGCAAACAAACGCAAGGACAACGATATCGGCACAGCCACATCACCGATCACATTGATCGGCGCCCAGATCGGCCACGGATCGCATAAACCTGCGAGAACGCCTTTGACCTTCTGGTGCTTAAACTTGTTAAAGTGAATCAGCGTAAATGTCATGATACCGAGCGCCAGCGTCACACCATAGTCAGCCGTGGGCGGACGCAGACCGAATAATCCCGAGATATTGCTGAGCAGAATAAAAATGAAGATTGTGCCGATGTAGTTGCGGAATCTGGGGCTGAACTTACCCATAACGCCGCCGATCATCTTATCAAGCATCTCCACTACCATCTCTGCAATATTCTGGAAAGTACCCGGAACATCAGATGCATGTTTCGCGGCCCGCCCTGCAGCGATACTGAACCCGATGATCACAAGCATAACAATCAATACGCATACATGGGTGGTCGTTATCCATACCGTCTGTCCGAACAATTCATAGGAGAAGACCCCGTGAATCATAAAATCGATATCCTGGCTTGCAGATAACATAATTCCCTGTCCCATACTTTCACCCCCTTACACTAAATTTGTTGGATATATTTTAAAAATAACCGCCGCACCGGAACTCCTCCTCCGGATAAACTGTTATATTTTAAACACCTTCACATTAATTCTATGCATCAGCGGATTCAGGTAGGCCGACACCTTCATGCCCATATAACCGCAGAATGCAAAGATCGGATTGGCAAAATCCGTATAGATCAGCCCGATCATGATTACCACCAGCACAAAATACCTGATCAGGCTGTTGGCTCCCACCGTCTTCTCGGCGCCTTTAGCCGCCAGGTCAAGTCCTCTGTTCAAAGACCACCACATATGTACAGCGCCCGCCACCGCCAGGGCGACGCCTATCCACAATCCTGCACTGTAGGATACCTTCCTCGCTGTTAGAATTAAAACAAGCTGAAATACAATGCCATACAGAACAATACCCAGACACAACTCAAACAGCGTCGGGTCAATCTTCTTCTTCATGTCTCTCCCCGCTTCCGGTAACAGTTTTGCAGTCAGACGTCTGACGCCGTCTGCGCGTCACCGCCGGCGTCTCATAGATCCGCTTTGCGAACCGGAATACATTCGTGAATCCCGCCAGCGTACCGACAAAAAACAGCAGGATCATCCAGAAGGAAGTGCCAAACTTCCGATCCAGAAACATTCCTGCAAAAGAACACAGAAAAATAGGAACCAGCATATTAATACCGAACTGCGTTATCATCGTAAGCGCCTGATAAACATTTCTATTATATTTCACTGCTTTTCCCTTCTTCAAATCTCCATTCATACCGAACAGCATGAATCCAATTATAAAGTGGCCATAGACACCCACTTCTCAAATTATACCCATTTCCCCTGTTTATGTCCAGTATAATTGTGAAAAATGTGTCAAAAACAAGCCCTCCCTTAACAGCCCGTACCTGATTCTGTTCCTGCAAAAGTTTCCCATATAAATGGCGCAAATTGCATTGACTTTTACCTGTCGTCCATGTCAAAATATTTTTAACCATACCGCAGAGAACCAACACCCAAAGGAGGTTTTATGGCAGACCCGATTTTATACCGCAAAAGACTGATACCCGACGAATGTGTGCTGCTCAAAGATGATGTCATCCTGCATCGGGACGACCAGATAATCGTGACCGGCTGGCACACCTTGAAGCCCCGCAAGGACCTGCACCATGGTTTCTCATGCTATTATCTGTCAGAAGGCTTTAAGATCAGCCGTTTCTACCGGGACGATGATTCCATGACCTTCTGGTACTGTGACATCGTTGATCATACCTGCGATGCCGCTGCCGATACTTATGTATTCACAGATCTTCTTGTTGATGTGATCGTCTATCCTGACGGCTTCGTCAAAGTCGTAGATCTGGATGAGCTTGTCATGGCCAGACGCTCCGGCATTCTCTCCGAAGCCATGCTGGATATGGCCCTGCTTCGCCTGGATCATCTGCTGCAGCTTATCTACCGCGGCGATTTCCCCAGACTGCAGAAACCTACCGAAATCTATATGGACGCCATGATCTATTAAAGCGAAGGGCACAGGTGTGTCCTTAATAGAAAATATGACCGCCGATTCTGTACTTGGGTGTAACACCGTCTACCGGCGTCCTGAAGAAGACACAGTTTCCCACATTCGTACTGCCTTTCATGGCCTCGTCCGCCGCCTGATAACAGCTGGATGTCGCCCGTCCCTCCGCCAACGCCAGCGCCAGACGTCCGCTGGCCACAGGTGAAAATTGTCTGGATTGATATATAACACCTGTTACAGTATTGGGGAAGACCTCGCTCAACACTCTGTTTATCACAACTGCCCCCACTGCCACCTGCCCGCTGTAGGACTCGCCTCCCGCTTCACAGTAAATCAGGTTGGCCAGCAGATATCTGTCGCCTTCCGCAAAGTTTACCTCCGATATATCCCGCCAGCTCGACTCGGAAGCCAGCTGTGCCATACGAATCTCTTCCGCAAGTTTCGCCTTCAGCGCCGTGATATTCTCTTCCTGCTCCTTGATTCTCTGCTCATAAGCCAATGCTTCGGCTTCAGCTTCCGAAATCTGGCTGGCAGTTGCACTGATGGAATTGGATGTCTTACTGACAAGCCCTGACACACGGCTCTGCTCCGCCACCACCTGCACCTTGTATTCATCCAGTTCTTCTTTATCCTTTTCAAGCATGTCCATGGCAAGCCGAAGCTCCTCTTCCTTGGCTTCCATCGCCGCCTGAGCATCCTTGTATTCCTGCAGTACCTTCTCCTCATAGGCCGACAGCTGCTCAATATAATTGTTCTTATTCAGAAAATCCGAAAAGCTTCCCGCAGAAAAAAACAATTCCAGATACAGATTGTCACTTCTCTCATAGATGAACTTGATCTGCTCCTTCATAGCCTTATACTGCTCTTCCTTTAACTGGATCGCTATCGTCAGCTCTTCCTGCACCCGCTCAATCTCCTGATCCAGCGCCTCGATCTCGGCTTCCTTATCCGAAATCTTCACCTCCAGATCGCTCAGATTATTACTCACCTGAGACAATTCCGTATTCAGGGTCGACAGCGCACCCTGCAAAGAGTCCTTCTGTTCATTCAGTTTATCAAGATTTTCCTCTGCCTCGTCCAGTTTGGACTCAGTCTCCTTCTTTTCCCGCTCCGCCTGATCGATCTTCTGTCTTGTCTCTTCCGTAGCCTGTACCGTCACAGGCAGCAAAACAAACAGCAGAAAAAACAGCGCACAGACGGCCGCACTCTGCCTGCCTCTCATAAGCCCCTCCGCATTCGGCTGTACTTACTGCCCCTCGATCAAGCCGATTCTTCTCTGATGTTTCTCTTCCTCAGAAAATTCCGTCTCCAGGAAAGCGTCTACAATACTCACCGCCAGATTCGGCCCCACAATGCCTCCGCCCAAAGCAAGTACGTTTGCATCGTTATGCAGCCTGGTCATCTGCGCAGTCAGCGTATCCGCACACAGTGCACAACGAACTCCTTTCACCTTATTCGCTGTGATCGAGATTCCGATACCCGTCGTACAGATTACGATACCCTTCTCGCATTCTCCTTTGGCCACCGCCTCCGCAACGGCCCGCCCGTAGATAGGGTAATCGCAGGATTTCTTATCATAACATCCGAAATCTTTACATGCGGTCCCTTTCTCCTTCAGATGCGCTATCACAGCCTCCTTCAATTCAAACCCACCGTGGTCACTCCCAATCGCAATCATTTTTAAATCCCTCCTGTTATTTTATATGTTGAAGCCGTCAGCCTGGTGACTGCCGGCCTCCCATTCCTCCGACACTGTATCTATACAAGATGCACCCTGTGCCCTGCCGCTTTGAGCAGCCTGTTCATAATTGCCCGCCCAATCCCGGAATCATCGAATGCTTCCGCATAAATAACTTCCACTGCCTCATCGTCAAATTCCCGCAGGATACGATACAGCTCCCTGGCAATCGCCTCTTCGTCATGCCTGCATCCCACGCTCCTGCAGACGTCAGCGCAATAACCGGACAGCGTCTCGTCCGTTGCTATAACACCCGTTTTCCTTCCTGCATCCCGGTATTCCCGACAGCGCTCATTGATATAGAACATCACCTGTTCTTCAACACCCTTGATAACCGTCATCTCCCCCTTCGGCGCATAATGCCTGTACTTCATACCGGGCGCCTTAGGAGCCTGTCCAGCATCTTCTTCCATGAGAGTCCGGTCTTCTTCTACCCTGGATAATACACTCTCCAGATCCTGCAGGGTAATATAACCGGGACGCAGAACCATCGGCCTGTCCGATGTCAGATCAACGATCGTAGATTCCAGGCCTATCTCTACATCGCCTCCGTCTATGATCATCTCCACCCTGCCTGCCAGATCCTCAGCTACATATCTGGCCACCGTAGGGCTTGGCCGCCCGGAGCGGTTCGCACTGGGCGCCGCCACATAACCGCCCGCAGCCCGGATCATCTCCTGCGCGATCCGATTGGCAGGCATCCGCACCGCCACCGTGTCCAATCCGCCCGTCGTCTCATAGGGTACCCTGTCCGATTTATGCAGGATCATCGTCAATGGCCCCGGCCAAAACCGTTCCGCCAGCTTCCGTGCATTACCCGGTATCTCTCCGACGATAGGCGAAAGCGCCTGCAGATCGGCGATATGGACAATCAGGGGATTATCGGATGGTCTCCCCTTCGCTGCATATATTTTCCTGGAAGACAGCGGGTTCAGTGCATCTCCGCCCAGTCCGTATACGGTTTCCGTCGGAAACGCAACCAATCCCCCGTCTCTGATGATCTTCCCCGCTTCCCTGATCAGTTCCATGTCAATCTGTTCTTCCGCCATCCGGACTATTTTCGTCTCCACGTTCTATCCCTGACTCCTTTATCTGTTTTGGCATTCTTCAATCCTTCTGCCGCTGTTACGATAACATCTGCAGCGGTGTACGCTATTTCTCCTCATTCAGATACTGCATGACAGCCAGATGGATCGCCCATGCCACTTTCTCCTGATACAGATCCGAAGACAGTTTCTGCGCCTCCTCATAATTGGACAAAAATCCACACTCCACAATCACAATGGGTGTCGACGTTTTTTTCAGCAGATAATAACTGTCATTTGCTTTGGCCTGTCTTGCATTCTCCCTGTCCAGTTCGAATGCCATCACCTGCTGGATCCTTTCCGCCAGCTCCTTACTCTTATCACTGTTCGCATAGTAAAATACCTGCGCGCCATGTACATACTCTTCATGATAACTGTTCTGATGAATACTCACCGTCAGCGCCGGCTGCCGCTGTTCTATCAGTTCCACACGGTTCTTCATGTCCTGTACCTTCTTATTGGAGGCATCCGCATCATACAGACCGTCATCAGATTCCCTGGTCAATACGGCGTTCACATCCTGCATCTGCAGGAATTTCTGCAGCTTCTGCGCGATCACCAGGTTAATGTCTTTCTCCAGGCTCCCATCAACACTGACTTTCCCCGGATCGGCTCCGCCATGTCCGGCGTCTATAACCACACACGGCCTCTCCTGCTCCGGCTTTATCCTGATCTGCCCCGAAGAAGCCATCCTTGCGCCTCCCCGCACGATAAAACAGGCTGATACAAGCATCAAGGCAAGCAGTATTGTTCTTACAAGCCGTTCATACGCTTCCGGTTCTCTCCTCTTCATATCTTCATACCCATTCCTAAACGCAACTGCCTTTATAAATGCATATGAATGATCCTCCGGAAAAATGCAGTCCATTACCGCATCATTGATTCATATACTCTTCGATCACATCCCAGACGGAATCCACGGCAAAGGCAAGCTGCCACTCTGCCACGCCTGCGATCTGATACTTGGTCATAATGTTTAATTTCACACGGATCGATTCCTCGTCCTCCATCCAGACCTGATAATAACTGTCACCGGACTGATATTCTCCATAATTCTGACACGTCTTCTCATCCCATACCGTAACAATACCGTGATCCGCCAGATACTGTTTGGCCGTCTCGATGCCTACCGCCTGGCTTTCGACCGTGGTCCCCTTGGTCTCCCATATTCTCGTATAGAACGGGATCGCATTGATCACTTTATGCGCAGGCACCTGTGCCACGGTGTCTGCGATTCCCTTTTCTACGAAATCAATAGACGCCACTGAACCCGCGGTATCGCTGCCTCTGTGGTGCTCGTCATAGCCCATGATAATGACGTAATCCGCCACCACACCCTGCTCTTCCCTGTCATAATGATCCGTATAGCCCATCGGTACATAGTTATCCACCGAAAGCACGATCCCATGCTCCCTGCAGGGAATCGACAATTCTCTTATGAATTCAATGAAAGGTTCTCCGGCATCCAGACTGATATTCTCAAAATCTATATTAATTCCGTCCAGCTTGTACTGCAGGGCCGTATCGATCAGACCGTTAATCAGATGCTGTCTGGTGCTCAGTCCCGCCAGCACTTCATAAGTATCGATGCCCTCATGGCTGAAATTATCGATCAGTCCCCACACTTCCAGCCCCATATCATGCGCCGTTCCCACATAATTCTCCGACGCAAAGCTGGTAAAATTGCCGGCGTTATCGCTCAGCGCAAACCAGGTAGGAGATACCACATTAATGCTCTTCGTACCCTGCATCAACGGAACCAGCGTATCATTGCCTGCCATTCCCGCCACCACATGCCAGGCCAGATTAATCTTATGATCCCGGGTGTTTGACGTGTACACGGGTTCCGTATAGTCCGTCACCGGTGTCGGTTCCACCGTAGTCTGCTCACTGAGTCTTTTATTCTCCACATATCCGATGAAAGCGCCTTCCGCCTTGACTTTACTCCAATTCTCCATCTCTTCCAGGACGATCACCTCCGTCCCCTTAGAGACCTCTGTCAGGACATCGCTCTTGACGCCGCCCTGATAGCGCACCTGCGTATCCTTCAGGACAGTGGCCGTCTGGCGGGCATTCCACTCCGTATAGACCTGCATACGGTGCGGTTCCGTATACAGTTCATAAGAAAAGTTGGAATACTCTTTCACATAATCTGCCGCCACATACAAATGCTCCCCCTCGTATCTGGCAATGACATAATCCCGGCTGCTTTCTTCTCCTCCTCTTGCCACCGTCTGCGTACCGATCGCCGTGCTTACGATGGCATCCGGCAGCGTGTAAAGCAGCAGGCCTTCCTTCTTATCCTCATAAAATCTGTCGTTGAAATATTGATGCACCATGGCAAGATCAAAATAGCATACACCGTCAATCAGCCTGGCATGCTCCTCGATCCGTTCATCCTGCAGAATAACAGGCACGTCTCCCTCGTCCCTGACATCAAAATATGCCGTCAGATCCGCCCGTTCTTTAGAATAAGAATATTTCTCTATCAGCTTCGATCCCACTCCGATCACCGCGATCACGATAATAAGAAAGAGTGCGATCAATATCGGGATTATTTTCTTCATCTATCCTGCTCCTTTTAATAGTTAATCCTACCGCTCAAATATCATGGTTCAGGGCGTGTATTCCTTTGTTCACTGAGGGTAACGTTATAATTATAACAAACTATTTCCTTACAGTCATTACTATTTTGACATTTTTCAGCAGGAACCTGCATTACACGCGATTTTTCAGACATCTGATACCTGCCTCAGGCAGGACTCCGCAAAAAAAGGGCCGTGGTCTTCCTCCAGCCACACCCTCTTCTCTCAACATTCTTACCATATATAATGCTCTGAAATTATCTATACAAATATTCCTGTCTCCTTTTCCGGTAAACGGCTCTTCCTGCGGCCGCAGCGCCTCCCTTATCTTAGCAGCGTTACATTTTTGTCTTCCCGCGTCATAACATCTGCGGTATGACGCGGAAACAGATAGAAATGTTTCTTCAAACCCCATAATATCTGCGCAACCGACCGCAGACGCTTGCAGTATCTGCTCATATTATTTCATGAAGCGGGAACTTCCTCAGAGCATGCACAGTCCTTTGCTTTGCAACCCATTCGCATTTTCGCACCTGCGATCGGTATCATCCTGAAATTAGTCTGCCAAAAAGAGCATCGTGATATACTAACTGCATAAGATATATAGAGCGCCGAATCATTTCCAAGATATCCCAGACATGCAAAAATATATTAAATAACTGTATAACCTACTCATTCCTTGTGAATTATAATTGTGAAATATAGAAAGAAACAAGATATGGTTCACGACCAGGCACATCGCCTATAAGACTTTCTCCTTCGATCGAATGATACAAAAACGACAGGAGAAAAAGATGTTATTTATGAAATTTTATGCTATGCCTCCTTCCGCTGCCGATTATCCGGAGACATCTTGTAGTTTGATTATAGGCATAATCTGACAAAAAAGCAAGTAAATTCTAAAAATATTAAAAATTTTTAAACACTTTATGTACACTATTGACTAAAATTAGCGTAAAGTATAAGATACATGTATCTGACGGGGAAACAGGAAAACAATGCGCCAGCCGCAGGTTCTACGGCCGTCGTACAACAGATAGTTTTTGTAAGAGAATTTATTCTATAGTTGAGAAGGATGTGATCATCAAATGAAAATAGAAAAAGTAAACGAGCATCAGATCCGCTGCACCCTGACCAGGGAGGATCTGGCAACCCGGGAATTGAAAATCAGCGAATTGGCTTATGGTACGGAGAAGGCCAAGACTCTGTTCCGCGACATGATGCGCCAGGCTGCTTTCGAATGCGGCTTTGAAGCCGAAGATATTCCTCTTATGATCGAAGCGATTCCTTTAAATTCGGAGTGTATCGTGCTGATCATCACCAAAGTGGAAGATCCGGAAGAACTGGACACGCGTTTCTCGAAATTTGCCCCTTCGGTCCACGAAGATGACGAGCTCAATGAAGACAGCGACGAACTGATGGATGTCTTTTCGGAAGGCGCCGATGAAGTCCTGAATATGCTGCGGAAGATGAGCGACACTGACGCACCGAAAGCATCCTCCAAATCCAAACAGACGCCTTCCACCGACACAGACAGCAGTCAGCAGGCCGGTACGGAGAAAAACCCGGTTCAGCAGATTTCCTGTCAGCTGTTTACCTTCGGCTCTCTGAATAACGTAACCCGGCTGGCTCATGTGGCTTCTGCCATTTACCAGGGTTCTAACACATTGTATAAGGACGAGAAAAGTGGTTCCTATCTTCTGTTGATCAATTCCGCGGGCCAGAGTGCATCCGACTTCAACCGCATCTGCAATCTGATCTCGGAGTACGGCAAACCCGAGAAGTCCGTGAATGCCGCCAGAGCCTATCTGGAAGAGCACTTCGAACCACTGATCCGTGATAACGCGCTTAAGTCATTGGCGCAGATTTAGGGCCGGCCGGCTGGTCTGCTTCGCTTCTGCGTTTTTCGTCGATCCATATATGCAACGCACATAATAAATCCCGCGCAGTTTTCCGACACCGGCGCCTGCGCGGGAATTTATTTAAAACTCCGCCAAAGTCTGGTACACAATTTCTTTTTTCATAATCTCGAACTTTACCGTCACACTCCCGCCGTATTCCGGCGCAGTTCCCATAATCGTCACACTGCCCTTGTTTTTCCCGGATTTGATGTTTGTACCATAAGTCAGCGTATAATCTTTTCCCTCCACAAACGTTTTTTCACTGACAGTATCACGAACCGTCACCACAGGCGTAACCTGACTCCCCGTGTATACCGCCTCTGCCACGGTAATCTGTAAATTACTCTTTGTCAGCTTCGTCAGATAGATTGGCAGCGGCACGACAATCTCACCGTCCGCCTCATAGCCGCTTCCTTCTTTCGCCTTTATGACAGCTGCCGGCATCAACGTCTGCAGTCTTTCGTCAGAATCGGCATCTGCCGTCCCGTTCATAACTGCATTCCGGTATGCTTCCAGATACGTTTTGTAATCCGCCTGCGTACTGTTCCGGTATTCGATTTCATAGTCCGTACCTTCGCGCAATGCAATTCCGCCATCCTTCAGCTTCACTGCGGGTTTATACACGTAATCCTCCGCCCTGCTCGGATTATAAGCCACAGACAACATCTGAGTCCGGATGCTGCCGTCGTCAACAGCCTGTTTCAGACCGCGTTTCGTGATCTGGAAAGCCACATCAAACCGGCCGGCATAATTGCCTCTTCCCTGCACCGTGACCGTAGGCGGCTTCTTTGTGGAGGCAGAATCCACCGCCTTATTGTTTTGATATTTAAGCGTATAATCCTTGCCGTTTTGCAGAACAAAACCTTCTTTATTTGTGAGAACAATCTCTTCCACGGGCTTCACTCCTGCTTTACAGTAAGGGAAGGTCATGCTGTCCATGGATTCTGCGCGTTTTACCAGCTCCGTATCCGCAATATCAGCCGCTGTAATCATGAAGGTTTTCTTAAAGCTGCCGCTGTAACCCGCCTGCTCCATGCCCTTAAAAGTCATGGTGACCTTGCCTTTATTCCTGTTTTTGGTATAGGTTATGGTGTAATCTGTTCCATACTGCAGCGTTTTGGGCGCCTCGTCCTTCATGCCGTAAGTCAGTGCCACACCATTCTGCGTTTGTGTTCTGCCCGTATACACCCTGTCCTCCAAGCCGCTCACCTGAACCGTTTTCTTTGAAAAAGTCCTGCCTTTCACATTAAACGTGGCAGTCTTTATCCCGACATACTCCCCGTTCCCTGTTATAATAAGTTCCGCCTTGCCGGCTTTATCATTATTACGGTAACTTACCGTATAATCTCGTATCGGTTTCAGGAACGTATTCCCATATTTCACAGTAAATGTATCTGCCGAGTTTTTCTCCGACGGGGTCAGCTCCACCGCCTCACCCGCAAATACTACATTCTTCAGATCCCTGCCGATCGTGATCGTAGCGTTTTTCATCAGATGCGCCTTATCCGTCACATAAATGGGTTTTTGGATGGTTCCCGTGTAATTGCCGATCCCCTCAACGATCAATTGAAACTCGCCTTCATACTCTTTCGGAATTTCCGCATTCGCAAGCTCCGTACCTTCTGGAAGGATATTTCCCGCCTCGTCCCGGACATTTTCTGCCACCAGGCGCAGCCTGAAATCCACATCCCGCTTCATTCCTTTGACATATTTAATGGAAGAAAACGGTTTCTGGATCCTCTTTGCTGTCGCAATCTGATCCGATACCCGCAAAGTGACTCCCGCTGCAGCCGTCTCCGTACCGTCTCCAATCGACGCCCGCAGAATATTGAAATTCACTTTGACGGTGTCTTTGTTCCCATCCTTAATCTTATCCGTATAGTTGCCTTTACCGATGATCTCAACATAAGGAAGTTCCGCATTAAAATCGGCCCCTGCACCATTTCCTTTTTTCATCACATCATCTTTATTGGCATTAATATTATTGTAATATTTAATCTGGTAATCCCTGCCGGATTTTAACAGTATGTCTCCGTCATACACAGTAACTGCAGGTCGGCAGGCCTTTCCGGTATAATCAGCGTCAATAATCTCCTGACAGGCAAAGCCGCCGTCCACGATGCTTTCTTCAAGCCACTTTGCATACAGCGTTAAATCCGCCTGCACGATATCCTCGTCAAAATCCCACGCCTGCGTACATGCGGCGTCACAGTACCAACCGTCAAAGCGGTATCCGTCGGCTGACGGATCTGCCGGTTTCTCCACCGTCCCTCCCGCTTTCACATCTGACTGTGCTGCGGGCGCTGTACCATGGCCCTGCATATCAAAACTCACCATCCAGGAAACATATTCGCTCGCCACAGTCAGCCTGCCGTTCCCATAAGTGATCGTATAATTTGCACCCGCATCAGCCCCGGAAGGAACGATATCATACCGTCCCGCTTTATCCGTATCCACCACGGCACAGGAAATCACAGGCTCTGTCAACAGACTGTCCGTTCCCACAAGTCCGCTTGTTTCGTATGTATATTCACTATTGGCCGGAAGGGCTGCACCTACCAGAATCGTCACATCCTTCGCCTGAATCCGCACCGTGGCAGGCAAAATCTCAAACTCTCTGCGGATTTCCCCTGAATAACCGCCAACACCATTCACTATTACTGCTGCCGTACCCACGTTCCTGTTATTTTCATAGGCCAGCACATAATCCTGTCCTTCTTTCAGAACGGCGCCCGACGACCGCACGACGACCTTCGGCTCCTGGAATGTGCCGTTGTAGATAAATCGGTTTGCCTTAAAAGCGACCAAGATATCATCTCCAAACGTCTCCTGCACAGTTACCTGCACCTGTATATCCGTAAGCTTCTGGAATTTCATGGTATCATTCGGTGTAAATACTGCCGCAAAAGTGTAAACGCCCGTTGTTCCGACAACCTTCCCGGCATCCTGCCATGTATAAGTTCCATACGTATTCTGCGGCAGATCGATCTCGCTAAGCTTCTGCCCGGCTGACGCCTTCAGTTTTGGCTCTTCCACGATCAGCGTCTCAAAGCTCGCCATATAACCGCCAACAGTAACATTCACCTTGCAAATGCCAGGCTTTGAGGAATCAAAACCACTGATCATATCCTCTGTCAAATCCTCTGTTTTCGTCTGGCTGCCAGCGTTGTATGTGACCGTACCGCCTTTAAGATCAATATCCTGCCGGACTTTATAGGTCGTATTAATGGGTGATTTTACCGTAATCGGAGGGTTCTCGTCTTTTCCGTAAACCCTAATCGTGGCGGAAACCGACTGCGTGCCCACGCTTATGCTGATCTGCGCCGTTCCTTTCCCCAAAGCAGTCACTTTACCCATGGAATCCACATCAACAACCTTCTCGTCCGAAGACTGCCAGTTTCCCCCTTGCTGATACATTCCGGTATATTTTCTGCCGTTGCTTCCCCAATATCCCTCCAGATAGGCCCCTGATACATCGACCGGAAGCCGACAGGTATCTCCTTCCCGTAAGAAGGCGATCGGCGTTCCGGAAAATGCCAGCTTTGTTACATCCTTTCCTCGTACTTCGATGGACTGCACACAGTCCCCGGCACTGATATCCTTCCTGGTACTCATGTTGGTTTTATCGCTGAACTCCAGTGTAACACCATACCTGCTGCTGTCAGACAACCGGAATGCACTCATGCCAACAGACCGGTAAGACGGATCAATTATACTGCTGTATGTGAACACCTCATCTCCAACCGTCTGGTTCGCCCAGTCATTTTTGCCGCCGTACCACTGCTCAATGCATGCCAGCAGACCTTCACAGTTCCACTCCAGAAGTTCCCTTGACGACCGATCCCCGCTTCGAGTGACTACCGACTCCCATGTATCTCCGTTTGGACGCCAGGAATCCCAAAGGGCGGCCACCTCCGCCGCGCGCAGTCTGGCAATGGCCTCAAGCTCAGCCGACCACTGAAACGGCACATAATCGTCCAAAGATAACGGCTGATCAGGATTTGCAGGGTTGGGCACGCCTTCTCTGCACGCCTCCATACGAATCTCGTTCAACCGGCCCAGGATTTTCTCCGCTGTCTCTGTATAGTACGCACCTGAAATGCCTATAAGCACATTTCCTTCGGTCAGAGTCTGATCAACCGCTGCCTCCACATCCGGTATCGGTTTCCACTTCGCGTAAAGAGTGATATCACTCTTAGCCTCCCCGTATATCTGCTTCACGCTGACCGTATACGCCGCGTCGGTATACCAGCCTTCAAACTGATATCCCTCCTTGACCGGATCCTGCAGAGTAATGACCGTATCGTCCTGCGTATAAAAAGATGGGTTTGCACTGTTGTTTTTCCCGCCGCTCAATATATAAGTAATCCTGTATGTATCCTGATAATTACAGTATTTCTCCAGATTACGCCGTACCGTATACGCTGGGACATACGCCCTCGTAACATGCTGCAGGCGGTTGTCCGCATCGATGTAGGCAATCACCGGATAACTGATGTTGCCAGTAAGCCCCGCCGTATGCACATAATCCCACATGCTGTCTCCATTATCGCTTCCCACAGCATAGGAAAACACCATCTCCTCGCAACCATACTTCCATTGACACGAGTTAACGCCTGCCTTGTCTTTTCCGCTTGTCTCGATCGCATAAATGTCAACTCCCACAAACTCGCTGATTCTGCCGCTAATCTCTTTCATAGTTCTGATGTCGCCGGCTTCCTCATATGCATAGACAGGATACCTGTAGAAAATCAATAACTTCGGTTTTCCCTCTGCAGCGGAAGAGACAATTGTGTCTTCCACCGTGATATACTGCTCCGTCAGATTTTCCAGATTCAGCGCTTTTTCCTCTACAACAGACGGCTCAATCCTGATATCAGCCTCCAATACTTCTCCCTGCACTCCACGTTCTCCCCAGAAATAGAGTACCTTACCCTGCCGAAGGGTACATCCATAGACATGGCTCTCCGTTGTATCGGCTGTGAACTCTGTCCTCTGATCCGTCCCGTCCATAGCTACGCTGTAGATGGAAGATTTGTCGTTGTAATACAACCGGTTATTGTACTGGAACAACCCGGAACAATCTCCCCAACTCGGCCAGAGTTTAATGCTTAAGATTTTTGTCCCTTCATCGCTGATTGCTGAAAGATTCGCCTTATTCAATGTATTTTGAAGCCCGACATAGTAACAGTCGTCTCCGTCAAACACCAGCGGCGAACTGGCATATCTCCAAAACGCGCGGTCGTAACGTGTATCTGTCGCCTGACAATCCATCACTTCATTGCCACGATACACCTGCCAGTCGAAATGCCGTGAACTGCTCCCTGTAGCAGTATCAATATTTTCATCACTGCGGAACATATATTCATGCTTTGGCCCGCCCAATCGATCCGGAACCGGATCATCCCAGGTAGTATCCACATGATAATACTCCCCGTCCAACTTAATCATATTCCACGCATGCGCACCTGCTGAAGTGTCCCCTGAAACCATATAGCATTCAATTCCCACCAGCTCCATCAGATATTGATAGGATAAGGCGTAGCCCTCGCATACGGCCCTGCCATTTATAAATACACCATATGTACTGTAAGATTCTTTTGGGATCGTACCCGCCACGTAGTTCTCATAATCATACTCACAGTTAACCACCAGATAGTCGTGAAGGACAATGGCCTTCTGCAGATCGCTCATACCCGGCTTTACCGTCGCCATCGCCGCATCTACACTCTGCTGCCACTTTACTGCATCCGCTGTATCATTATAAGAAAACGCAAGATTCGTAACAGCATCTCCCGCTTCACCACGGCTATACGAGCTTTCAACATAATATAAATCCGGATGCTCATTCAGCACACCGGCGACCACTCGTTCCATCTGCTCCACCGACATATGATAGCCCGCCACGTTCACCACGGCAGCACGTGCCTTCATCTGCGTATACAGATAATCCATAATCTCCCGATCACTATGCGCAGTGTACGAGTATGCCGCAATGCCATCTCCTGCCAAGGGCATATCTCCAAACTGGTACGCGCCTTCTATCTCAGCTTCTACCCAGATTTCCTGTTCCGAAACCGCTGCAATGTCATTTCCGGAAACCTGGAGGTCGTTTCCGGAAACCTGTTCATCCTGAGTCTGCTGTTCTTCTGCAGACTCCTCCTTCTGGTCTTCCTGAAACTGCCCGGAGTCCTCCTGCTCCTCCTCTTCTTCCTGTGACTGCCCGGAGTCCTCCTGCTCCTCTTCTTCCTGTGGCTGCTCGGAGTCCTCCTGCTTCTGCTCTTCTTCCTGTGGCTGCCCGGAGTCCTCCTGCTTCTGCTCTTCTTCCTGTGACTGTCCGGAGTCTTCCTGCTTCTGCTCTTCTTCCTGTGACTGTCCGGAGTCCTCCTGCTTCTGTTCTTCTCCCTGTGGCTGCCCGGAAGCCTCCTGTGCATTTTCTTCTTCCTGCACTGTCTGCACCAATTCTTCCGCATGAGAAACACCTGCCGGAAACTGCACGGAGGACAACACCAGCACGGCAGACAGAATCGCCGCTAATATTCCTCTTCCTGATTTCATTTCTTACCTCCATACCGAAGCGTCACAAATTCTAACTGAACTTGTTCAGTTTGTTGAACTAAATTGCTCATCAGAGGGTTTATTCAACCTTTCCTCTATTCCCCCTGGTTCTTCTAACGCAAAAAAAGAAAGCCTACATCATAATTATATTTCGATTATTTTGTACGCCCCTATTTATGTACTCCCAATCCAACCGATTACCGAGTCTCGTCCATGCACAAATGAGAGGGACCTTTGTCCGACCCCTCTCAATAATTTCAATCATAATATCAGAACCATAAACCAATTACATTATACCGCCGCGATCTTCGCCATCAGATCATCCACTGCGATACCATGTACCATAGCCGCTTCTGCCAGTGTCTCTCCCTGTGCGGAAGGACATCCGAGACAATGCATGCCGATCTCCATAAGTACCGGTGCGATATTCGGATTAGTCCTCAGCGCTTCGCCTATTGTTGTGTCTTTCGTGATATCTGCCATGATCATTTACCTCCATTTCCTTGTTCTCAGTGATGTGCCCTTTCACGCCGTTCTGCGCCTTTGGGTATATCAACAGAATCTTCAAAATATAATAAGTATTTACAGTATGTATTAATTTACTGTCTTACATACCTTTATGCTCTAACAGTATAATCCAAGAATAGAATTCTCGCAAGTCATTTTCTGCCGCGTTGCAGGCTGAAAATTCATTCTGCGCCGTTTGGCTGAAAATGAACATGTCAGTACACTGGTTCTTATTTTTCAAAAACTACAAAACCACATTCGTAAGGATGGTCGCAATACACACTTTCCTGCTTATCAGTGTGGTATAACATTCTTTTCAGTAGATTTGAACAGGTGACTTGGTAAATATCCATTATTCAAGGGTTTCCAGTGCCCCTATGAACTTGTAATGAATAAAAAGGTACCAACTATATTACTTTCTTATTTTCTGCGAATAATATAAAGGCCATATATTCCTAATAACAGGTACATTGATAGACAACAAACCAATCCTA
Organism: uncultured Lachnospiraceae bacterium; assembly: GCA_947576945.1. Taxonomy (GTDB): domain Bacteria; phylum Bacillota; class Clostridia; order Lachnospirales; family Lachnospiraceae; genus UBA3282. The sequence goes on along the minus strand of CANPTH010000042.1, from coordinate 3,714 downwards.
TTGTCGGATATTGATTACTCTTGGAAAAGCAAAAAGGTATGCCGCACAAATCCACTATAAAGTGTAAGATAATCGGTACCCATAAATTTCGGGTTTTGATATAAACCGCCCCAAAGTAAATTCCTAATGCAGCTGCCCAAACAGCTTTGCATATAATCGTCAGAATCGGTTGCCCAAGCGCACCAGGAATATGTCCAAACCCAAATAGTGCAGATGATATAATAACTGCAGATAATGCAGCATTATTTCGTATGCCAAACCATTTTTCAATGATATTCTGCAACAATCCTCTCAGATAAATTTCCTCCATTACTGCAACACCTATGTAATACACAACGCCCTCTACAATAACTCTGTAGATTGTTGGTTTATTATTGAATGGTGAAAGTCCTATGCAAAAAGCAGCTGCCACTATAAGCGTAGCAACAAGGGAAGGAATGCCATATTTCTTCAAACCATTCGGAATATTTTGAAATTGCAATCCAAAATTCCACTCTTTTATAATGGTTTTCCTGCATACATAACATAAAGCAAAAGCCAATACAAAATTTATCATCAAAGAGAAATAAATCGGTTCAATATCCCTGATTTGTATATTGCAGAATAAAGCCGCAGGTAATGCGGTCATTTCCATAAATGTCATTATTATTGTCAGTATAATAACTCTGATTGATATGCGCTTGTTTATCATAATTTCCTCCATTCCGAAGCGTTTTACGCTGAGGCCGCGAGCAGAATTTCAGATTCTGCTCTGCGATCAAGGAGTTTGTGACGTTTCGGCACAAACTCTTGGTTGAATAAATTGCTCATCAGAGAATTTATTCAACCTTAATCTCCTTAGCCATTAATTTATTGATTTGCCTGTTCACTGAGGGTAACCTTGTCTTTATGGAGTGATTACGCCCGGTCAGTTTCCATCTTTTGTTGGTGGCGGTTGAACCCTCTTTTCCCTGCTTCCCGAATCTCTCGGCAGCATATATCACCCGTTTATAGTTTACAGTTTTCTTCGGACACATGCAATTCTATAATTCGTTGAAGTTTCAATCTTCACCATTGTTCAAACAAAATATTTTTTACATACAATTTTCACAAATTTTTCATAAAAACCTTCTATTTGTATGAGAAAAAGTACAAAGCCCGACTTGACGTTACAGCTTGATTTAACATATAATGTTGGTACTGGATAAGCATGTTTTCCGGCGCTTTGCAGCATTGCCGGGAAATTAACAACTTACACAAATATTGATAGGAGGCTATTCAAAATGAGACCAGAATGGACAGATTTTGTAGGCGGCAAGTGGGACAAAGAAGTCAATGTTCGCGACTTCATCCAGAGAAACTATCATCCTTATGACGGTGATGAGTCCTTCTTAGCCGAGGCTACACAGAACACTAAAGACTTATGGGCACAGGTTCTTGAATTACAGAAGCAGGAACGTGAAGCAGGCGGCGTGCTGGATATGGATACCAAGGTTGTATCTACCATCACATCCCATGGCCCGGGTTATTTGGACAAGAGCAAAGAGACAATCGTAGGTTTCCAGACTGATAAGCCTTTTAAGCGCTCCTTACAGCCTTACGGCGGTATCAGAATGGCAGAGAAGGCATGCTCCGATAACGGCTACGAAGTAGATCCCGAGATCAGCGAGTTCTTCTCCACACACAGAAAGACACATAACGCAGGCTGCTTCGATGCTTACAATGCAGAGATGAGAGCATGCCGTTCTTCCCACATCATCACAGGTCTTCCGGATGCATACGGCCGCGGACGTATCATCGGCGACTACAGACGTGTGGCTCTGTACGGTATCGACAGACTGATCGAAGACAAACAGGCTCAGAAAGACTCCACAGGACGTGTTATGACAGACGACGTGATCCGTCTTCGTGAAGAATTGTCCGAGCAGATGGTTGCTCTGAAACTGATGAAGGAAATGGCTGCTTCTTACGGCTGCGATATTTCCAAGCCCGCTTCCAACGTACAGGAAGCTATCCAGGCTACTTACTTCGGATACCTTTGCTCCGTTAAAGAGCAGAACGGTGCTGCTATGTCCCTTGGACGTACATCCACCTTCCTTGACATCTATGCTGAGAGAGACCTGGCTAACGGTACTTTCACAGAGCAGCAGATCCAGGAGTTCGTTGACCACTTCATCATGAAGCTGCGTCTGATCAAATTTGCACGTACACCTGAATACAACCAGATCTTCGCTGGTGATCCGGTATGGGTAACAGAGTCCCTCGGCGGTGTTGGCGTTGACGGACGTCCGATGGTAACGAAGATGAGCTTCCGTTATCTGCACACACTGACCAACTTAGGACCTTCTCCGGAGCCGAACCTGACAGTTCTGTGGTCCACAAGACTGCCTGAGAACTGGAAGAAATACTGCGCTAAGATGTCCATCCAGACTTCTTCCATCCAGTATGAGAACGATGATCTGATGAGAGTGACACACGGCGACGACTACGGTATCGCATGCTGCGTATCCTCCATGGTAATCGGTAAGGAAATGCAGTTCTTTGGCGCCCGCGCTAACCTTGCTAAATGTCTGCTGTACGCTTTGAACGGCGGTGTTGACGAAGTAACCAAGAAGCAGGTTGGCCCGAAATATCGTCCGGTTGCAGGCGATGTTCTTGAGTACAACGATGTTCTGGATAAGTTCCTTGACATGATGGAGTGGCAGGCAGATGTGTATGTAAATACACTGAACATCATCCACTACATGCATGACAAATACTGCTATGAGAGAGCAGAGATGGCTCTTCATGACAGAGACGTTAAGCGTTATTTCGCAACAGGTGTTGCAGGTCTGTCTATCGTGGCTGACTCCTTATCTGCTATCAAGTATGCTAAGGTTGAGCCGATCAGAGACGAGGATGGTATCATCGTTGACTTCAAGACAACCGGCGACTTCCCGAAATATGGTAATGATGATGACCGCGTAGATGAGATCGCTCAGGAGATCGTTCACAAGTTCATGACAGCGATCAGAAGACATCACACCTACAGAAACGGTGTTCCTACAACCTCTATCCTTACCATTACTTCCAACGTAACCTACGGTAAGGCTACAGGTAACACACCTGACGGACGTAAGAAAGGCCAGCCTTTCGCTCCGGGCGCTAACCCGATGCACGGCCGTGATACTCATGGTGCAGTAGCTTCCCTGTCTTCCGTATCCAAGCTTCCGTTCAATGATGCACAGGATGGTATCTCCAATACCTTCACCATCATTCCGGGCGCTCTTGGTAAAGAGGATCAGGTATTTGCAGGCGATCTTGAATTAGACCTGAACAAATAATTCTCCATATATGAAAGGAAGATGAATATATGGATAACAAGCAGATGATCGACGACTTTATCAGGATGATGGATTCCGGGATGGCACAGGGTGTCGGACACGTGAATGTGGATGTCGATGATAAAGCCGCAGAAGCAAAGAATGTCCAGACAATGGGCTGTACAGATTGTTCCCGTACGCCTCTTGCCTGCAGCGTTCCGACTCTCCAGGAGGGTCTGGACGATTATAAATAGGCATTGAGTCATACAGATCTCTGGCGGACAATCAGGAGAGATCCTGCTTTCCAACAGATGCTATGTCAGAGATCCGTAGGACGACAACTTTTATAAAATAATATTACAGGAGGACACAACAATGGCAGCAAATGCTCAGGTAGATAACTTAGTATCATTATTAGATGGTTATGCAACAA
>CANPTH010000041.1 GCA_947576945.1 uncultured Lachnospiraceae bacterium | reverse complement strand
ACTATAGCAGATACACATTATTTACACAAGAACTTTCGATACGCTATACTAGTACCCATACTACTTTCCTACAATTCTTTTTAAAGAATGTTTGACTGTTTCTGAAACGGCTTTCCCAAATACTTTTGTTGCACCTTAAAACCGTCAAAAATGTGCAAAAAAAGGACATTTCACTGCTATTTGAAATGTCCTTTGGTTAGTGCTGCTTACACCAATAAATTATTTGTTGCACTTATGTTGCACCTTTGGATATTTTCAGTACTTATCCATGCCTTCCTACCCAACTATCATCCTTTTAGAAATTTCATCATCAATCGCTCAAAAGGTTTGTTTTGCGCTCGATCATTTCCCCGATTCTCTCGATATACTGGGAAACATCCTTCACATTCTCACATCTCTCGATCCTTCCATCCGGGTATACCCTTTTCGTAATCGAACCAGCACCGACAGCGACTATGGTCTGTTTCTCCTCCATAATCAGAATATTATAGATCCCATACTTCCCTTCCACAGAATAACCTACATTCTCAAAATTCCCGGACATATTCTTCTGACGATACAGATAGTACGGCAACATATTCATGGCCCGTGCTCCGGCTGCCGCGATCTCCATCGTCTCCTCCGTATTGTTGTAAGCCGTCGCGCCGTTTTTCTCGATCCATTTCTGCAGGCCGGAAGCCTTCTTCACTGCCAGAGAATGAATGGTCAGGGCGTCCGGCGCCAGTGCTGTGATCGCCTTTATGGTACTTTGCACATCCTCCTTCGTCTCCCCGGGAAGCCCCAGGATGATATCCATATTGATATTGTCAAATCCCACCTGCCGCGCCAGCCTGAAAGCATCCACCACCTGCTCCACCGTGTGCTGCCTGCCGATCAGTTTAAGGGTCTCCTGTTTCATCGTCTGGGGATTGACGGAAATCCTGGTCACACCATGTTTTAACAGCACTTTAAGTTTTTCCTCCGTAATGCTGTCCGCACGCCCCGCCTCCACCGTAAATTCCTGTACGGTATCAAACACAAACTTCTCTTTCAGTTTCGTGAGCAGTCTGTCCAGTTCCGCCGCCGACAACGAGCTTGGCGTGCCGCCGCCGATATAGACAGTGTCCAGTATCCTGTCCCGGTACATCTGCGCCACCGCATCCATCTCCTGTTCCAGAGCCGCCAGATAGTCCGCTACCCGCTCCTTCCACGCACTGATCGGAAAGGAGGTAAAGGAACAATACAGACATGTGGTCGGGCAAAAAGGAATGCCGATATAAAGGCTGTACCCATTCTCATAGTGCAGCGTACTCAAGATCTCCCGCTCCCGCTTTGCGATCTCGATTCCCAGCCCGATTTTTTCTTCGCTGACGAAATGCTTCTCCTTAAGATAGGCCTCCACTGCCTGTTCACTCTCACCGTTCTCCAGCATGGTCATGGCAATCTTCGTGGGCCGTATTCCCGTCAGATTCCCCCAGGGCAGCGACTGGCCTGTCTCCTCCTGCAGGGCAGTATAAAGGAACTTCCTGAATCTGTCCTTATACTCTGCAGGTTCTACCTGATCGGTATCCCGCCAGAGATATACATTGCCTTCTCTGCCTGTTGCATCTGCCCCTGAACGATTATCTGCATCGTCATCTTCCCCGTCCGTTCTATCGCAACGCTGCTCTGTGCCGCCGTCTGCTTTTTCAATATTATGTAAACCTCTATAGACCGTAAACTTTACATCCGTCTCACCGAATTCCAGATCCATCACCGGAACGGCCCGCCGCACTCTTCTGTCCTTCACCACCGACTCCGGCGTTACGATCTTCAGCTCCCACGCCGGATAGAAGGCCTTCACCAGCGCGTGGATATCATATTCAAACTGTGCCCTGTTACTCTTAAGTACCTGCAAAATCATCCATTCCTTTCTCTGTCCGCCGCTGCCGGCAAGTCAGCCATACCTGCTCATCATAGAAGTAAAAGAGAACTTCTGTCCACAGACAATATATTAGCTTTTTATCATGAAAAACGCAAGAATGATTCTATTTTCTTTCCGCCATTACGTAAAACAACTCCGGCAGCAGCATGACAAAACCTGTAGCAGCATAACAAAACCTGCCGCCGCACAACACCCATGCAGCAGCAGGTTTCTGTCCCACCATCCGTTCCTTTTCCTGATCCAGATATCCCGACAATCCCCGGTCCCATAACCTGACACGGTCCTTTCTGCCCTTTTACATCTTATTAAACGGATCTTTATAACACGCCACGCTTCCCAGATCTTCCTCGATCCGCAAAAGCTGGTTGTACTTCGCCACCCTGTCGCTTCTGCAGGGCGCACCCGTCTTGATCTGTCCGGCATTGACCGCCACCGCCAGATCCGCGATAAAGGTATCCTCCGTCTCGCCGGACCGGTGGGAAATCACCGCCCGATAGCCGTTCTTCTGCGCCATCTCGATGGCGTCCATGGCCTCGCTGACCGTACCGATCTGGTTCACCTTGACGAGGATTGCATTGGCCACATGCAGCTTGATGCCCGCATCCAGACGTTTCGTATTGGTCACAAAGAGATCGTCGCCCACCAGCTGGATCTTATCGCCCAGCTTCTTTGTCATCATCTGCCAGCCGTCCCAGTCATCTTCCGCCAGTCCGTCCTCGATAGAGATAATCGGATAGCGTTCCACCAGCTCTTCATAGTAAGCCACCATCTCCTCCGTGCTTCTGGTGATCTCCTCCAGCTCCGCCTGATCGGCAAACTCACCGCCCGCCTCGTAGCATTCCGTCACACGGCTGCCCCGCACCTTATTTCTCTTCCTCTTAAGCTCCGTCTCTCCCGGGAAATGGTACACGCCGTCCACCTCACTGTAAAGCTCGGAAGCCGCCACATCCAGCGCAATCCTGATATCCTTGCCCGGCGTATAGCCTGCCGCTTTGATGGATTCCACGATCAGGTCAAGCACCGCAAAGGCATCCGGCAGTGACGGTGCGAAGCCTCCTTCGTCCCCCACACCGGTGGACAATCCTCTGTCGTTACATATCTTCTTTAAGTTGTGGTATATCTCCGCACAGATCCGCAGACCGTCTCCGAAGCTCTCTGCCTGCACCGGCATGATCATGAACTCCTGGAAATCCACCGTATTGTCTGCGTGCTTGCCGCCATTAAGAATATTCATCATCGGCACCGGCAGTAGTCTCGTATAAGCGCCGCCCAGATAGCGGTACAGCGGAATCCCCATCGCCTCGGCACAGACCTTGGCACAGGCCATGGATACGCCCAGCATAGCATTGGCTCCCAGATTGCTCTTGTTGTCCGTGCCATCCAGATCGATCAGAATCCGGTCAATCAGTCCCTGGTCAAAAGCATTCGTCCCCATCAGCGCCTCTCTGATCTTCGTATTGACATTGTTCACCGCCTTCGTCGTGCCAAGCCCGAAATATCTCGTCTCACCGTCCCGCAGCTCCACTGCCTCGAAACGCCCGGTGCTTGCGCCGCTGGGCACTGCTGCCCGACCCACATACTGGCTGCCGCCAACCTCCTTTTCCACCGTCACTTCCGCTTCCACCGTAGGATTCCCTCTGGAATCCAGAATTTCCCTCGCATGTACATCCACGATTCTCAATTTCATAGCCATAAAAAACCTCCTGTGCGCACTGGTCTATAACCGTTTTCCATTATTATGCACACAGAAGGTATTCTTTATACGAAACATCTCAGTTTCCGGCTTCTCTGCCACTTTACTCATTCCTGATCGCCGCCAGCGGACTCAGCTTCATGGCTCTGCGCGCCGGAAAGAAACCAGCCACCATACCCACCAACACGGCGAAGATCAGCGACAGCGCCACAAGCCAGAGCGGAATGTATGAGATGCTCGCCGAACCGGAGCCGCCCACTCCCAGCATACCGATACCTGACATATCCTGATTACCGCTTCCTGAAATCTTATTGATCACAAAGGAGATAATAAAACTCAGAACCAGTCCGATCACACCGCCGAGAAAACCGATAAAACCTGCCTCCATCAAAAACAGGGTACCGATATTACTCAAATCGCATCCTAACACCTTCATCACACCGATCTCTTTCGTCCTCTCATAGATGGACATCATCATCGTATTCGTAATACCGATAGCTGCCACAAACAAGGATACCGCACCGATACCTCCTAACACGGCCTGCACATAGCCCATGGAGTTCTGGGCAGACGACACCCATTCGGCGTTGCTCCATGCTTCATACCCCAGATCTTCCGTCAGGTAGTTCTGTACCTCCATCACATGCTCCATGCTGTCCACATTCACCAGAAGCTGGTTATAGAAGATCTCTTTATAGGGTTTGCCGGTCTTCGTCTGCGGCTGTCCGGGAATGACCTTATTCTTAAAGATCTTCTTCAGTTGTGGGAGCAGCTGCTCTATATCGCAAAATGTATACCAGCCGTAAGAAGACCAGGAGTCCTCCTCGTTAGGAGCCTCCACACCACAGGTCTCAATCATATACTTCTTCGGTGGCTTTGCGGGAGGCTGCCCGTCCTCCGATGGATACATAGACTGGTAATACGCATCCCTGTCAAAGATGAAAAAGACAGGATCCCGCATCAGATCGATATCCGGTGTCTCACTGTACGGGTTGCTCGACTTCGGGTTATAGAAATTCTGTAACACCTGATTGCCATGGAAAAAGGTCAGCTCATCGTCATTTCCCGGCAGTCTTCCTTCCCCGATTTTAATATTCATACTCTCAAAAGCCGTCTTCGGCACCCCTCTGACCTGCAGATACCCTTCATAACTCCCGTACTTGGCCAGCACAGACACCTCCAGGATCGGCTGGACGGATTCCACATGCTCCAGCGCTTCAAGACTTTGTACCAGAGTATCATCCAGCCTTTTGTCTTCTGCATTCTCACTGTCCCACGGTTCGTTCACCTGAATCTGCGTCAGGCTTCCGTAAGACTCATATTCCGCCATCATGGAACGGCTCAGTCCCAATCCCAGAGAAACCATCACGACAATGGACGCTACACCAATCACAACACCAAGAACCGTAAGTACAGTCCTTACTTTTCTTTTCCACAGATTACTGCTGCTCATCCGCAGCAAATCAAGCAGTTTCATATGCTTCTCCACTTCACCTGCCGTCCCCACTTCCTGACAGCAGCATTCTTTTACTGCAGTTCACAAAACTTTTCATTTTGATCCCTATCTTATTTCTCATTCTCCAATTCCGCTTCCAGATCACTCAACTCACTCGCTAACAGCGCTGCCGCCTTTTTCTTCTTACGTATCCGCAGCAATATTACTGCAATGATAATGCCTGCAGCCACGATCACGGCAACGACAATCCCAATGATCTTTCCTTTCTTAGAACCACCCTGATCCTCCGGCGTCATACCATCTATCATCATATCGCCGTCCATCATGCCGCCGTTCATCATATCATCATATACTGCTTCTGTTACAAGCAATGTGATCGTCTTCTCCGTTGAAGTCACATTTCCGGCATCATCCTCATAAGAAATCTCCATGATAACCGTTCCGTCATCCATCGTGGGAGCAATTCCAGTTAACATAACATCAACATTTCCCGTCGCTCCCGACTGCAGATTACCGACAAAAGCTGACGCCTCATCGACTGAATCCGCATGAAATTTGACCTGCACATTATAAAGTGTCGTCTTCCCTGTATTATAAATGCTGCACATTACATTAGACTGGGATCCTACCGCAATATCCGCCGGCACCACCTCCGGGATACTCGTGTCAAACCGACTTTCCTGGGAGATCGGAATGGAGACACTGGCCTTATCTGTCAGATCAAACACAGTTCCCGCATCATATTTCATATTAACGTCAAGCACATAGGGCTTCTGAGCCAGATCAGCCTTTGCCGTCATCTCAATCACAATATCCGCTGACGTGTTCGCCCCTATTCTGTCCATATAAACGGAACTGGCTCCGGAAGTCGGCAGGAACGCTGAATACGTATTGGTTTTGTCCTCGCCTTCCTGTGCCGCCTGCATATCAAAAAGAACATTTGTCACCGCCATGTCTTTGGCCGTATTCTGCACATGAATCGTCAGGGTAAACGTATCACCGGCAAAAACCTTGGCCGGATTCGTCTCAAAGCCTGTTACCACAATTCGCGGCTTGGATCCTTCCGTCTCCTGGCCATTGCCTCCGATATAACCGCTTCCCGGCTTACCGATCGTTCTCACATACACGGTCAGCTCCGCCGGCTTCTCACTGCGAATCCCGGCTTTCGTGTACCAGACATTAAAGGTCAGCGGATAATATCCACTCATCACATCGCCTCTGGCTGTAAAGAGGAAAGTAAACTCTCTTCTGTTGGCCATGGCCGCTTCCTTCGTCTGGTTGCCCGGAATAAATGGTTCTGTCTGCAGATAGCTGGTCATATCCGGTTCAAAAGGCCACTCCGTGACAACGGTGGAAGTCTTCGGCTCTATGATCAGATCATTCAATTCCTCCGTACCGAAATTGATTACAGGCAGTACAATGGAAACCTGCTGTCCGTAACTCACCGTCGGTGTCTCCCAATTGTCTCCCACCTGCAGAAACTCGCTGGTGGTCATGGTGACCGCCGCCACTGCCGTGGATTCCATATTCCCTTTAACCTGTGACACATAAGCCCACAGTTCCGTGACCGACATCTCGGTATTGGCAATATAATATACCGCACTGTCAAATACTTTATGAAGATTTTCCATTACTTTCTCATCGAGCCTGTACCGCACTTCCAGGCTCTTCATATAATGGAGCATGTCCTCATCGGCATCTGCCCGGTCGTCGTCATTGATCATACGATCCGAATTACGATTTATAACCGAATTTCCGCTCCACGACTCCTGTTCCTCCGCACAGGCTACTGCCCCTGCGGTTCCCGGGATCGCCGGCAGCATTGTTCCGATCGCAAGCGCAGACAATACGCCGATCAAAAACCTGCTCATCACCCGTTTACAGGCAGAGCGTTTCTTCACATTCCATTCTCTTCTTTTCATCTCTTCTTATCCTCTTCTACAACATAATTGTGTCCATGCCCTCTTTGACACAGACAATACCTGCACCGCAGTTTTCATTTCACGCAAGAAGCCCTATGTATCACTCCTTCGCCTGAATCTCCTCCGGCATATCCATGCCGCGCCTGTCCTCAATCTCGATGATCCTGCCATCCTTGATCCGCAATACCAGATCGGCAAATCCTGCCAGATAATTATCATGTGTCACCATAACCAGTGTCTGGTTCTTCTCCCGGACGACTTTCTTCATCAGGTTCATTACTTCTACAGAAGTATTGGAATCCAGATTACCGGTAGGTTCATCCGCGAAGATAATCTCCGGCTCCACCACCAATGCACGGGCCACGCCCACACGCTGCTGCTGTCCACCGGACATCTGGTTTGGTTTATGCATCTTGTGCTTGCGCAGCCCCACCAGATCCAGCATTTCCTCAGCCTTTCTGTTACGTTTCTTCCTGTCCATCCCCTGAAATGTGAGGGGCAGCGCCACATTCTCAATGGCATTCATGGTTCCCATCAGGTTAAAAGACTGAAAAATAAAACCGATATGCTCCCGTCTAAATGCCACCAGCTGATTCTCCGTCTTTTTTTCCATATGCTCTCCGGCGATCACGATCTCTCCTTTTGTTGGTTTCTCAAGTCCTGCCAACATATTCAGGAGCGTTGATTTTCCGGATCCTGAGGTGCCTACGATAGAACAGAAGTCCCCTCGGTTAATAGTAAAGCTGACACCATTCAGTGCCCGTACCTTCGTCTCACCGACCCGGTAAATCTTATATAAATCCTTAACATTGATCACAGGTCCTGTCTGACTCACGCTTTTGTCCCGCCTTTCCTGATTAACAACTTCCTATAGCTCTCCATACGGCCTGCCGATCCGGCAATGTACTTACACGAAATAAGTTTACTACAAAACCACTCCGCAATCAAGTCCACCCCGCCGCCTGACACGTCCGCCCGCAGCACGCCGGAACCATATTCTCACGGAATGCATATCCAGCGCACATTCCAGCTCCGGCAACGCTGGTTCATTCTTCATCTTTACTGTTGTGCTGCGTAGCCTCTGTCACAAATTCCGGCGCCTGACCCGTAAAGAACTTATAGCTAAACCCATAGCTGCTCCGGATATAAGGGTACGCCGTATCTTTCTTAAAGGTAATATAGATGTCATAATTATCATCTACTTCTTTATAATCATGCCAATACACTGACAGATTGTTCGGGTAGATCACCTGCAGTATCTTCTCAAACTCCTCCTGTTCATAAAATGTCTCAGACACAGTTCTGCTTTCATCATAAACAAACTCAGCCGCCGCCTGTTCCTTTACATCATAAACCTGCATATCCTCATAGTCTTCCCCAAGATCATTATGATAATTCGTTATGGTAATGGAATCAATATCCTCAGGATTTAACGTAACCGGATAATAGGCCTCAACCTCCTGTAAATAAGTGATCGTATTCTCAAAACTCTCATACACATACAACGAACAGCTCATCCAGTTCGGAAAGCGAATCCTCAGCATCCCGCACGGACGCTTATTTCTTGCAAGCGTAAAATCAAATTTCTCCAAATCCCTGATATAGGCTTCCCGAAGCTTCATTCCGTCTCCTGCCGGAAGCGCCACTTCAGTGGCACCGTTGCTGTAGGTCATCGACTGCACCAGTTCAAAAGAATCCTGATCGGTTATGATCTGATAAGTGCCGGTCCGATATTCCTCTGTCCCTACGATCTGGTTGAGCAGCTCTTCATTTGTCGGATCAGCAAAATCTATGTAAAAACTTCTTCCTGCCTTTCTTCCGGATTTTAATCGATAAAGCACATGCATTATCCGGGGATCCGTCATATCTTTCTCATCCTGATGCTGTGCCTTCTCCGCCAATGTCAGGACAGGCTCCACATTCAGAATCTTCATTCTCTCCTCCGTAGCTTCCGCCGCACTCATATAATGAAACTCTCCATTCCAGAATTCATCATAAGTGCTCAGCGCCAGCGCAACACTCTCCACCTTATCTGGCTTCGGTACATATTTATCGTATCCGAGAAGATCCTCTTTAAAGATAAAGAACACTATAATGATGCCAATAACCCCGATACCGCTGGACATAAGATGCTTAAACATACTCTTAAGGTCAAAGTCATACAGCACCTCCATGGCGGCACTGCCGATCACACCACCCGCGATCATAGTCACCAGCGTCAGTGTTGTATTCCCATAACCGGCACTGTTCACCCACATTCCAAGCCCGATCGCCGCCGGGATCACAATAACCACCTTGATCGCCGATTCCATGGCCGGAAACGCCATCGACTTACCGGCTGCCTCCGAAGGGCGCCTGCGGTAGCACAGCCATGCCGCTGCCATAAGCGCCGCCGCCGTCAGAAACCATTTCACATAAAAAGGAAACGCCGTGCCGGCCATCTCCTGCACACTCAAAAGCTGCTTGATCTTCCAGGTATTCCCCACATAGTCTGCCACTGCGGACAGCTTTGGCTCATGAGATATATAGAAGCTGTCTTTAGTCTTAAAGAAAACAAACTGCAGATTGTTAAACAATGTATACGCCAACATCTCATACATTGTAAACGCTCCCGCCGCAAACAGTGTAACAAAACGATTCCCTGTCAGCATCACTGCCAGTATCACTGTATGGTACATTACCAGAAACAACAGAAAATTCCACAAAAATCCCAGATAAACCACTGCCATCACTTCCCTGCTTACCGCCCGCTGCACCGCCGCCGATATGACAGCGATCAATAAGCTGGCAAGTGTGGTCGTCAGATAAATAATCACGCCGTTTATGTAGATCACCAGAAATCTTCTGTTCTTGTCTACCGGCACACTGTGATACATATCTACTTTCTTCTGGTCATATAGATAGGAGTACCCCTGCATACCGATGATGAGGGCCAGTCCAATAATAACCGGCAGCAGATTATCCTGAAATCCCAATGCATCCTGCGTGGCCTGATACAGCGCTTTCTGATATTCCTCCGCTTTCCTGTATACACCATCGGCATTCCACATTCTGATGCGGCTTAAATAGACAGTCAGTACTCCTACATAGGCTGTGATCTGTGCCAGGGCTGTCAGGATCCATACCCATATGCGTCTCTTATGATTTTCCACGCTGCTAGCCCAAAATGAGTTTCTTGATGTCATATCCCACTACCTCCGTTTCACTGATAAAGATTTCCTCAAGAGACAAAGGAAGTACTTCATAAAATACCGTATCCGCTGCCGCAAACTTTGCTGCCACTTCCTCCCTTGTGCTCCTCACGGTAAAGGTGCGCAGTGATCCCCTCTGTTCCTTCTTAAGGACTTCCATGCCGCTTAGCGCTTTCAGCTCTTCTTCCACCGTGGTAAAGACACACTGCACCTTCTGTATATTGCATTTCATATCTTCCAGATCCTTGGAAAGCAGCACACCGCCTTTATGTAATAATCCCACGTGATCGCAGATATCTTCCAATTCTCTCAGATTATGGGAAGCGATCACCGGCGTCAGCCCTCTTTCTTCCATCTCTTTGGCAAAAAGTGACTTAATGCCCTGACGCATCACAGGGTCCAGACCGTCAAAAGTCTCGTCGCAGAGTATATATTGCGTGTGTGCACAAATACCAAGTAACAATGCCAGTTGTTTCTTCATTCCCTTGGAAAAGGTTCCGATCTTCCGGTTCTTATCCAGATTGAAGCTCTCCAGGTATTTATAGAACTCCGCCTTGTTGAAATTCTCATAGATTCCGCTGTAATATCTCTCCATCGCCTTCGCATTGACATTGGCAAAAAAATAAGGTTCGTCCGCAATAAAAAAAAGTTTCTTCTTAGCTTCCACATTATCATACACCGGTATGTTGTCCACCGTTACCGTCCCGCTGTCGGGCTTCAACACGCCGGAAATCATACGCAGCACCGTGCTCTTACCAGCGCCATTGGTTCCGATCAGGCCAAACACGGTATTGTCCCTTATTGTTACACTGACCTCGTCTACTGCTTTGATCTTCTCAAAAGTCTTAGTCAGGCTATGTATCTCTATCATGTCTTCCTTCCTTTCTGTCTAAAGCATCTCGATCTCATGGATCAGTTCCGCCTTAGACATACCGATCTCCAGAACCTCGCTTACGAGCAAAAGGATCTTGCCTACACATTCCTTCTTCCTCTTATCAATCAGGCTGCTGTCTCCTGAAACAAAATTCCCTCTTCCCTTGACAGTATAGATAAACCCCTGCCTCTCCAATTCTGCATAGGCTTTCTGGATCGTATTAGGATTGATGGAAAGTTCCATCGCCAGGCCTCTCACTGAAGGCATCTGCTCGTCTGCCTGCATAGCTCCCTTCAGGATCAATATCTTAAAGCGCTCCACGATCTGCTCATAAATTGGCCTGGTATCCTTATAGTCTATCATTATCATGTCTTCTCCTTTCTGGACACGCATGCCCGGTATCCCGGCAGCATCATTAATAGAAATAACCCTCCATACCGCGTGTACTATTAGTGATGGTACAGTTAGTATACTCTCTGCTGGCTGTCAATGTCAAGTATAAAGTTACCCTCAGTGAACAAAAGGACATTTGTCGTTTCCGCCAAATGTCCTCTCCTATAATTCCCTGTCTCAATCCCATATAACAAACTGTTTCTTCCGGTTACTGCCAGCTCCATATTATGGAAGCTGGCAGTAAAAAACACAAATTTTAATGCCATTCGCTATAAACTACTTCGTAAGCAATGATTTTCCGGTCATTTCTTCCGGCTGTTCCATACCCATAAGCTCGATGAGCGTAGGAATAATATCCGCAAGACAACCGCCTTCTCTTAATTTATACGCCGGATCCGCATTGACAAGAATAAACGGTACCGGGTTCGTGGTATGCGCCGTGAAAGGAGCGCCCGTCTCATAATCCACCAGCTGTTCTGCATTTCCGTGATCGGCACAGATAAACATAACGCCGTCAGCTTCTTTAACAGCTTCCACTGCACGGCCGACACACTCGTCGACTGCCTCCACTGCCTTGATCGCTGCCTGTTCCACGCCGGTATGACCTACCATGTCCGGATTCGCAAAATTGATAATGATAACATCATACTTATCGGATTTGATACAATCCACCAGTCTGTCACAAACCTCGTAAGCGCTCATCTGCGGTTTCAGGTCATAAGTCGCCACATCCTTGGGGGAATTTACCAGGATTCTTTCTTCTCCCTCATTGGGTTCTTCCACACCTCCATTGAAGAAGAAGGTTACATGGGCATACTTCTCTGTCTCGGCCAGCCTTGCCTGCTTCATGCCATGTGCTGCAAGCCACTCACCGAATGTATTGGTAACGGAGATCTTGTGGAACGCCACTTCTTTATTGGGGATCGTGGGATCATAATCGGAAAAGCACACATATGTGAGATCCAGTCTCTTTCCTCTCTCAAATCCCTTGAAATCATCATCGCAGAAGCTTCTGGTGATCTCTCTTGCCCTGTCAGGGCGGAAATTATAGAAGACAACGGAATCACCATCCTTGATCAGAGCCACCGGCTCACCGTTCTTCTTCACAACAGTCGGTTTTACGAACTCATCCGTCTCTTCTCTGTCATAAGACGCCTGAATGCCTTCCGCCGCACTGTCTGCTTCCAGACCTTCGCCCTTCGTCAGCGCCAGGTACGCTTTCTCCACTCTGTCATAATTATTATCTCTGTCCATGGCATAATAGCGGCCCGTAACGGATGCAACCTCACCCACACCGATCTTATGCATCTCCTGCTCCAGCTCTTCTACAAATCCCTTACCGCTTGCAGGGGGTGTATCGCGTCCATCCAGAAAAGCGTGGACATACACCTTCTGAAGATTGTTTCTCTTTGCAAGCTCCAATAATCCATAAATATGCGTGTTATGACTGTGAACGCCGCCATCAGACACCAGACCGAACATGTGCAATGCGGAATCATTCTTCTTACAGTTATTCACCGCATCAAGAAGCGCCGGGTTCTCGAAGAAAGTCCCGTCCTGAATCTCCTTCGTGATCCTTGTAAGCTCCTGATATACGATACGTCCGGCTCCCATGTTCAAATGACCCACTTCGGAATTCCCCATCTGTCCATCCGGAAGGCCTACTGCCATACCGCTGGCATTTCCCCTGACAAAAGGACACTCCTCCATAAGCTTATCCATCACCGGCGTCTTTGCTTCCGCTACCGCATTGCCCTCTTTCTTCTCATTCAGGCCATAGCCGTCCAGGATCATTAATACTGCAGGTTTCTTTCTCATAGTCTTCATTCTCCTTTTCTCAACATCTATCTTGTTGCCTGTTGCTGTACCGTTAATAGTCAATCTCCCACTCATGCTCACCGCCCCAGTCGCCGACGGCATTCGTCGTAATACCCTCAGAGGTTGTCACTTTTGTGTCAAACCTGTAATTCATCTGTGGCACATACTGACCATCTATCTTCACATTACTGTATAAATACTGTACCGTATACTCCGTATGGGAAGCTGCCCCGTCATCCTCCGGCGGTTCATAGGAAATAACGCTCCTCTGCACCCCGTCATCCTCCTGATGTGTCCCCCACACTGTAATGATACCCTGCCGGTTTGCATAATCATCATTGCCAAGGAAAGAAAATCTGACTTTCCCCGCCTCCCTGTGCAGCGCCATCTGTTCCCGGCTGACAGGAATATATACGCTTCCTTCCCAGTATCCCGAATTCTCTTCAATAAATTCATCCCGTATCTTCTGGTATGTATCTTCCGACACCAAATCCCGTGCATATGCATAATTTCCTGCCGCAAATTCCTCAAAAGCCTCATGAAAATACTCACTGACTTCTTTTGCCCGGGCAAGACATGCCAATGTCTCTGTAAGATCCGTATCATTGAGCACATTGTTTATTTCCGTGAGTACTGCCGAATATGATTCCATGTGCGGGAGGCTGATCCTGACATATGGCATATCAATGACTGCATACCGCTTCAGCAATTTTGCTGTCTCTTCCGAAGAATCTGCCTGATATACCGTAAGCATTCTGCGCAGCAGCTGCTCATATTCCGCATAGCTGCAACTGTCATGTTCAATGTTTTCGTCAAAGAACATTGAGCAGGTATCCGCCTCTTCCGTTACCTTAAAAAGACGTTCATAACAGGTCGAAAGCAGTTCCAGCGCTTTTGCCTTCTCCGTTCCCTGTTCTAATACCCGAATACATTTATCAACCGTTGCCAACGTACAGTTTTTTGCATTAAGATCTGCAACGGCCTGATTCAATACCGCAACACTGTAATACTGCAGCAGCTCTTCGTCCTGCGTCTTCTCCCACCCGGTATACAGAATCTGTTCTTCTTCTGCCGCCATCTGCTGTCTGTCAAAAAGCTCCGCCAGGCTGCGATATGCCTTCGTCGAAGCAGGATCCGCCTCCAATGCCTTCTCATAAGCGCTCCGCGCTTTTCCATAGTCCTCTTTGGCCATATACCTGTCACCCTGAGAAAGCCTGAAAAATACTTTCACTGCCGGCAGACAGAACACCGCAACGCCAATAGCCGAAAGCAAAATAATCCCCGCCGAAACTGCCATGATAATCTTCTGCCTTCTGACCTTCTTCTCCCGCTCTGCTCTTCTTCTGGCCCGTTCCTCATCTCGCCTGCTCATGCGGGCTTCAAAACTATCCCTGTCATCGTCCGTAGATTCCGTTACATTCGCTGCCTTCTTCTCTGCGGATGCTTTACGCATATCATAGACTTCTTTTTTCCCCTGGGATGTCTCACCGCCGGCTGCAGCTTTCTTTCCATGGGCCGTCTTCTTCACACCGCTGCGTTTGCGGCCGGACGCTTTCTTTCCGGCTGAAGGCTCGTTCTCAATAACTGCTATCTTCGCTTTCTTCTCCGCCAAATTACTGTTATTATGTCCCATTCTGTCTTAACTCCTGTTTCATCGTAAACAAAACAAAATCAATCCATTTATTCTATCTGACGATCCGTCCCGGTCAATGCCTCACACCTTCACCATAGTAGCATATTTCATAGGATCTTGTCCAGCTATTTGATGCCTTGTTACTGTAAAGTTCTTGTGATAAAATAGCAGAAAACAACTACATCAGACACGGGAGACGATCATGGACACAATGTTACGTATCAAATACCAAAGCAGGTTATATGAACTTTCTTACACCCTCGTCCGCAGTAAACGCAAAAGCTATGCCATCAGTATCTCTCCCGACGGCCGGATCACAGTGCGTGTCCCTCTTCACGCCAGCAATCAGGAAGTCCGACAGATCCTGACCAAGAAACAGCACTGGATCATCACAAAATACCTGGAACTACAGGAAAAGCAGGCAGACAGGCCGGTCTCAGATCTGACGGATGTACAGCGCAGCGCCCTGACGCAGCGGTATATCAACGCTGCCAAAGAGTATTTTCCAAAAAGAACTGCCTATTTTCATCAGTTTACCGGAGGCACCTACAAGCGCATCACCATAAGAGATCAGAAAACCCGCTGGGGAAGCTGCAGTGCAAAAGGTACCCTCTCCTTCAACTGGCGTCTCATGCTGGCGCCGCCTGCCATCCTGGATTATGTAGTTGTCCATGAACTCTGTCATCTGACGCACATGAATCATTCCGCCGCGTTCTGGCAGGCCGTCGAATCCGTATACCCTGACTACCGCAGCGCCCGCCAATGGCTAAAGGAACACGGGCAGGAGCTGATACTGTGATCAGCCCTGTTTCTTTGTCTTGACACGCAGAGACGCATAATAACTGCTTCTGTCGCTGCCGCGCTGTCGTCCTCTATCACTTCTCTGCCCGGTTTTACGATGAAAACTCTCATGTTTACCGCTTCGTCCACTATTTTCGTTATCTCTTCGACGTCCCCGGCTGCCTGCTCTCTTATCAAAAGAGAATTTCTCCGATTTTATATCCTCGATTTCAGCTCCCAGTTTCATCTGCATAAATGCCGCAGCAATCTCCACCGCGCTATGTTCTCCCAACGCGATCTCATCCAGAATATATCCTGTAGCGCGGCTGATATCCTGTTGTTCTGTCACCCGGACCGCTTCCTTCAATATTTTGGCTGCCTTTCTGGATGTGATATCCGCCGCACTGGGAATCTTTCTCTCTTTGATCCTTGTATGGCATATGCGCTCAATATCCCTGATTTTGTAAACCTCCCGGCCGGACACCAGCGTAAAAGAACGGCCTGTCTTACCGGCGCGTCCCGTCCTGCCGATCCTGTGCACATAATACTCGATATCCTCCGGCACGTCATAATTGTAGACAGCCTCCACATCGTTTACGTCGATTCCTCTGGCCGCCACATCAGTTGCGATCAGAATCCCTGCCCTGCCGCTGCGGAACAGATTCATGACCGTATCACGCTGATGCTGAGACAGATCGCCATGCAGCCCCTCCGCCTCATAACCCCTTTCCTTTAAATGTTCTGTCAGCTCATCCACCATCCGTTTGGTATTACAGAAAATCAAGGCTCTTTTCGGATCGTAGTAATCGATCAGGCGACATAAAACCTCTTCCTTGTCCTGTCTGCGCACCTGATAGTATGCCTGCCGGATCAGAGGAATCGTCACTTCCTCCGGCGTCATCTTGACATATACGGCATTCTTCTGATAGGTCTTTGTCAATTCCAGGATCGGTCCCGGCATGGTGGCCGAGAAGAGTCCTGTCTGTCTCACTTCCGGCATCTGCTTTAAGATGGTCTCGATGTCCTCCCGGAATCCCATATTGAGCATCTCATCCGCCTCGTCAAGCACCACCGTATGAACATCTTCCATCTTTAACGTATGCCTGCGCATGTGATCCATCACACGTCCCGGAGTGCCCACAATGATCTGCGCACCGCCTTTCAGACACTTAATCTGTCTGACAATATCCTGTCCCCCATAGATCGGAAGCACCTTAATACCATGCATATATTTGGAAAATTTCCTCAGCTCCTCTGCCGCCTGCATGGCCAGCTCCCTGGTCGGACATAAGATCACGGCCTGCAGGTTACGATTATCCGGGTTAATCTTCTGTAAAATAGGAATTCCAAAAGCAGCCGTCTTACCGGTACCGGTCTGTGCCTGTCCAATGATATCCTGGCCTGTCATAAAAAGTGGAATCGCCTGCTCCTGGATCGGCGTCATCTCCTCATAACCAAGTTCCTTTACGGCGCGGAGAATTCTCCCGTCAATCTGCGCATCTTCATATCTCATTTTTCTCTCTCCCTGTTTTTCCTTTTCTACCATATCGCTCTGTCTGCTCTCTTCCACATGTCCGGCCATTATCTGATCGCCATACAATCTGTCATATCGCTGCTGTGTCAAAATCTCTTTTTCCAAAAAAATCTCAAATTCCTCTCTCTTTCTCTTCCGCCTTCCCATACTCTCTCCGTTTCCTGTTGATCTAAACACCCATCTCTTACAGTAACTTCCGTACGCTGCATTTACAGACACACAACAATTGCTGCCAAACCTGAACTCCCAGGCATGGCAGCAGATACATTTGTTCCTATAAACTTATCCATGATACTTCCGGCCCACATGGTCTGACTCATTCAGGCAAGATATATTTTTCTCAGCCTGCTCACCGCCCTGTTTGCGATCAAGCACTCTCCATGTTCCGCCAAATACTGCATCCGCTCCTCAGAAACTGCAATCAGATTTCCAAACTCCACCGCCTGAGCGCTGATCTTATTGAACGCTTTGTAAGACAATCTGTTCTTCTCCATCACAAGATAGTACACATCACCCTCTTTATACAGATGGCTCTTCACCGATAGTGTACTGGGGATTGATGCCGTATACTGCATAACCTGATGAAGCGACGCAAAAACAAACATTCTTCTGTTCTCGTCAAAAGTCTCCGCAGTCTGCCCATTTTCCGCCGCATCCTGTTCCTGCCTTCCAATTCCATCGCTTACCCCCTGCAGCACATCCTTTAAATGCTGCAGAATATCCTTAAATCCCATGGGGCCTTCATCCGTAAAAGTAACCACCAGCCCCTTATCCTTCAGAGGCGTGATCTGCATGGCAATATTCTCTCCGTTGATCTGATAGCCGATCTCATCATGCGCACGCTCGATTATGTCACGCAAAAATCCTTCGCCCTTCTCATTCCTCTCGAAAATATCTGACAGAGTCAGGCCATACTCCAGCATATCTTCTGCTGTAATAATACACTGCACTGTAGCTTCATTGATCTTCTTATATTTCATATAACACGTTATCCTCTGTTTTCTACCTGCCTTTGGCCTTAATCCGCTTTCGCCAGGATTGATCGGCACAGGCGGTTTTGTATATTGCCGTTGTCTTCAGGTGCAATATCATTCTAACATAAAAATACGCAATAAGAAAGAATCTTATCGCGTATTATTTTTTAATTCGATATTTTCGTTACTTTACCCATATTATTCGTTTTTATTCCTGAATCGGAGTCATCATTACTACCGATCAGGTCTCCCACACACATAATCGGCACTTACATTCGGCATTCTCAGCAAAAACTTATGTTCGCCAAAACTGCCGACATCCACAGGGAATTCAATCAGGGGCAGATCGCCGAACCGGACTTCACTGCTGTTTGCCAGTTTCAGGCCAATCCCTGTCATCAACGTAACAGCCTCACGCCCCTCTCCAGTCATCTGGAAACAGACAGATCCCTCATCCCATATCACTTCTTCCACGTCATCACCGTTATACCGCGAAATATCGACACTGCCAATCTCTTCCTTCTCATTCTGAATAAGGCTCACCGTTCTTTCTTCCTGCTCTTGTGTGAGCAGCAATTCTATTCCCTGCTCTTCGATCTGCCTTCGGTAATCCTCTTCCTCAAAACAATACAATTCTATCGTACCGGTATCATACCTGTCCGCCACGTAAAGACGCCAGATCTCACTGGTATTGGTGTTGACCACACATTCTGTGAATGCAAAACTCCTGGGCAGGCCATCTGACTCTGCTTCTTCCAGAATCTTCACTTTTATTCCGCCTGATAATGTCGGCAGCCACGGCTCATCAAAAGTATTGACATCTCCGTCAATCTCAATCTTCATCCCCCTGCACCCATACTCTTCCGTATAAAGTCCATAGAATTCAATGCCGCTCTCCCCTTCCTGCAAAAGTCGATACCACTGACCGTCTTCCATAGGGCACTCCGTCTCCTCAAACAAATACTCATAATATTTGCCCGTGTCCACCATCTCTGCGGATTCCAGTGCAGTATCCTCCATACTGAACAGCAGCTTCTCAAACTCTGTCTGCTCACTTCCAGCTGCCGCCGCATCCTGCTGTCCCTGATTTGTCTCCTCACTCCGTCGCTCCTGCGCATCATCTTCCTTCTCCGCCGCCTCCTGTCCGTCTGTACTGCCGGACATCAGATCCCCTTTGTTTGTCAGAAGGATCTCTTTCCCTTTCCCGGCCGCATCACTGTTCGATGACTCCGGGCCTGTAAAAGCGCACCCGCAGGCTAAAATCATCACAAATGCCGCAAGTACTGCCGCTATCCTGCTGTTCTTCTTCTTTGCTGCAATCATGGAAATCCTCTCCTTTACACTGTTCCCCCGGCCGCCCACGATCGGGACTGCCCCTGCACCTCTTATTGCCGTCCCTCTGTTGACAAAAAGATCGAGCAATGTTCTTCCATAGGCGAGCCTCTCCTTCTCTCCCAGAATTCTGATCACACGTTCATCACATGCCAGCTCACTGTCTCTTCTGGCAGCGTATGCCGCCACCCAGATCAAAGGATAAAACCAGTACACCACACACAATATACTGCGCAAAAACGCCCAAAAGACATCTCCCTGTATGAAATGCGCATATTCATGTGCCAGCACGTGCCGCAGTCTTCCTTTATTCTGCCAGATCTGCGGTTCCATATAGATATTACGTCCTACCAGGCACGGTCCCGGAAGTCCTTTGACCAGAAACACCCGTATCCGTCGTACCTCCACGCGTCTTTTCCAGATTCCAGGCAGCTCATCAGCCGGAACTTCTACTCTCCTGCGATGCAGATATCTTACAAGCCGCAGATGATTGGCCAGCATGCAGAAGCCAATTCCCGCCGCGCCGAAAATCCACAGACCCAGTATCAGAGAGCGTATTCTCAGTATATCCAACGCTCCCATATCTTCACCTTCCCGGGTCGTACTCTCACTTTCGGTATGTCCTTTGGCTGACAGCTGTTCCGTCCTTTGTCCTCCTGTCTGCTTCAGATCAGCTTGTCCCGTCTCCCGTCCGACGCTTTCTGCTGTACCGTACCCTGCCTTACCCGCCGCATGCCCGTTTACCAGACTGTCCCAGGCTTCCTCTGCCTGCCGGATGGCAGCTTTTGACGTCGCCCTTGGCTCCGCTTCTCCCACGCTGCGCTCTGTCCACACCGGCGCCAGATTTAAGACACTGAATGCGCTGCTGCCAAAGGACAATGGCAGGAGCAGCCGTAAAGCAACTATGCTCCAAAGAACATATCGAAACTTCATGCTGACCCTTCCCCTGGTCAAATACCGCAGCAGAAGGATAGCGCCTATCAGCAGCGTCACGCTCATCAAAATCTCCATCATATCTTCCTCACTCCTCTCCCAAACGGTTCTCTTCTTCGGCCCTGCGCAGAATTTCATACATCTCCGCGATCTCTTCCCTGGACACTGCTCTCTTCTCTACCATTGTATTGAGCATCAGTCCCATTCTGCCATCAAACACCTTCTCCAGAAATTCTTCTGTTTCCTGCAGAACAGCCTCGTCTCTCCCGATCTCCGGATAATACAATTTGGCCCGCTCCCCCTCCACATGATAAATTGCCTCCTTCTCTTCCATGCGGCGCAGGAAGGTCATCACTGTATGCTTACTCCATCCTGTCGAATCTTTAAAGTGATTCGTCAACTGCATCATCGTCTGCGGTGCATCCTGCCATAGCAAAGTCATTACCTTCCACTCTGCTTCCGATAATCTGATCATTTCATCCTCCATTTCTATTGGGTTGACAATTGCCTACCTATAATCTAGCGTAATGGTAGTCACTTGTCAACCCATTCTTTAAACTATATTTTTTATCCAGGAGAAATTATAATTTTTGTTCATTTAGCTTTTATTTTCTGTTTTATTATTTTATTTTTTATAATTATCTGTTAAAATGGTGTTAAGAAAACAAAATGTGTGACGATATACTTTATAGAATACAAATTATAAGGGAGGGATTACCGCAAAATATGCATATGGAAACAATTACAGAGTGGAAGCGGTTATGGCGATCACCCCGTTAAAGAGAGTCTCCTCTGAAGACAAAAATCGCCAGTCCAAACAGAACCCGTCCCAAACATTTGCAAATACATTCTTTTCCAGGGTTTTGGATGAGGCATGTGAACAGGAACGGGCTAAGAATATCCACATCTATACCAACGGCTACACCAGGGATGCCCTGCCTTGTCATACTTTTATCAAGATGAAAGAATATTGTTAACAGAGAAACAAAGAACAAAAGCCGATGCTGTAAATAATCTGCATCGGCTTTTGTTCTCGTTATTATATTCTACAGGAACACTATTTGCATTTTCCATAGTGCATTACTGCAGCTGTTTTGCAAGCGTGAAAATCTTCTCCAGGATTTCCTTGCAATCCTGCATATTCTGTACCGTCGTCTCTGACGTCTTGAGTCCTTCCATACTGGAAGCCGCCACTTCCTCACTGGCAGCAGACAACTGGGAAATATCATCAGAAATCGCATTTGTACTGTTCAAGATGCTGGCAATGATTACTTCGCTGTTCTGCACCTGCTGCGTTAAATTCTGAACTTCCGAATCTACCTGCTCAAACGTTTCCTGCGTAGCCTGAATCAATTCACTCTGTTTTGTCACAGAATCAACCGCGCTGTCAACGCTCTTCTTCACACTCTTAGTATCCTGGATCAATTCATTGATAATATTGGTAATATGATTTGACGCCTCCTGTGTCTGCTCGGAAAGCTGACGGATTTCTTCAGCCACTACCGCAAACCCTCTTCCTGCCTCGCCTGCACGTGCCGCCTCTATGGAAGCATTTAACGCAAGCAGATTGGTCTGACTGGAAATCGCCATGATCGCTCCTATGAAATTCTTCACTTCTTCTACTTTCTCGCTGAGCTGGTTGCTGACCTCCACCGTCGCACCACTGGCTGCCTCCACATTCATGGCCTGTCTGCGCAGATTCTCAACTACTTCCGATCCTTCCGTCACCATGCTGCCTGCCCTGCCGGAGGAAGCAATCATCTCCTGCATGCTCTCTTCCGCCGCATCCGTATTCGTACGGATATCCACACACATATCCGCCTGTCTCTGAATAGACTGGGCCGTAGCATCCGTACTGTCTGCGATATTGCTCATCGCAAAATTGCTGGTATCCACACTGCTCTGCAGATCATTCAGTTTACTCATGGCCTCATCAAAATTCTCGATGATGCTTCCTGCCACCTGCAGCATCTTCTTCTGCGCTTCTTCCTGCCTGGCCGCACCTTCCTCCACAGTGCCTATATTCTCCTGATTGAATGCCGTCAACAGATTACAGATCGCTGTAGACGCATACGCTACCAGAAAAATAGTAAGCAATGCTGTAACGGAATCTGAAATCTGTGACTTATCCAGCAAAAATATTCTTGTCGCGTTGATCACAATAATAACAACATTTCCGATGAACACCAGTCTCTTATTATAATACGCCAGCGCGCCAATCAGTACCGGAAAGGCATATGCATATGTACCGACACTTGTACCAAATAATACTACCACCACATAAGCAACCGACGCACAAATGATGATTCCCAACGAACCCTTCTTCTGATCTCTCCACATAACATAGGACGCAACTGCACCGACCAGCATCAGAACAGGTATCCCCACCCGCAGATAGGTGCCCAGGTCTGCATCCAATGTAAATGTCCTTGCTCCCATTACCATCGTGAAATACACCAGAATAACGACAATAACCCCCAGTACCGCCTTATTCGCTCTCCTGTATTGTGACTCTGTCATCATACTACCTCCTTGCCTCATATATGCTTTATTTATATTTAGAATTTATACAATTCCTAAATATTCTTAAGTCATTGACCGCCCCGGCTCATCCGGCATTTCTTACCATATCGGCCGGCACACTCTTCAAAATTCTGAATCATCTTACGCCTCCTTATTGTACAATAACATACTCTGTGACGCAAGTATGAAAAAGATGAATAGGGGATAAGGTTGAATAAATTCTCTGATGAGCAATTTATTCAACTGCGCAAAAGAACTGCTTCGTCATGGGAGGTAAAGATAAAAAGAATATCTGTTAAGAAAGCCTTTACAAAATACGATATATATTTAAAGAAGCCGGTTTTATGCTGCCGGCTGTCAGTAAATGGATTTACAGACCTTAGCTAAGGAGGGCACGACTATGAACAAAGTAAATGGATTTGGCACATATCAGAACACTTATTACGATAATGCCATCAATAACAAAAAAGAACCGGCAAAGACAGGGAGAACCGGTTCCTCTAAAACCGGAAGCACACGGAAAACCGATAGCAATTCCGTACAACTCAGCGACAGAGCCAAGGCTCTCCTGCAGGAACTGAAAAAGACATATTCCAACATGGATTTCATGGTAGCTGACTATGAATCTGAGGAAGAAGCTGCCGCCTATCTTGCCCGCGGCACAAAAGATTACAGCGTATTGATCGACCCGGAAGAGTTAGAGCGTATGGCTTCGGACGACAGCGTCAAAGAACAGAATCTTTCCCTTCTTGACGATGCTGTCGATAAGCTTGACGAAATGTCAGATCAATTGGGCGATAAGAAAGATGAAGTAGTGCGTCTGGGCATCAATATCGGCAAAAACGGAGAAGTTTCCTACTTCGCTGAACTGGAGAAAGCCGGGGAACGCCAGAAAGAATTCGTAGACAGAATCCTTGAAAATAAGAAGGAAGCCGCAAGGACTGATTCCAAAACGCACGGTAAGTATGACTATGAACACAGCAGGCGCACCACTCTGTACGCTTCTACTGCCGATGAATTACTCGATAAAATCAAGCACGTTGACTGGGATGCTGTTAAAGAAGAAACTACCATTCCCACACCGGGCGGACGATTTGATCTTACTATTTAAATAACAGTCTCTGTATACCTGCTTTATACAGCAGGATACGTTTTCCATGAATAAAAAGACACAGGGCATTCAATTACATGATCTGCACTGTGTCTTTCTATAATTGTAATCCCCGGCATCCGCCCAAACACTAAAACCCTGCCAGTTCTTTTCTTCTCAGGCCGCCGAAAAAGTCGTCGATCGCCTTCACAATCTCTCCGGGTTCCATACTCTTTAACAGGTATCCTTCCGGCTTCAATGCCATGACAGCATCCTTAGTCTCCTGATCTTCCCTGCTGGTCAAAAATATAACCGGAATATCCGCAAAATCATGCTCACTGCGTATCATCTCCAGTACCTGTTTGCCATCCACAATGGGCATCTCATAGTCCAGAAGCACCAGCTCCGGCCGATTTGTTGCGATCGCCTTAATCGCCATAGCTGCCGAATTAGCCAGGCTGACCTGATAGGACTCTTCCAACCAGCCTTTCACATTCCTGAGCATCGTGCCGGAATCATCTACCACCAGAATCTTCTTCTTATTCTGTCTGCCGTGTTTCCTCTCATAATGGCTGATCGTAGCCACCACCTCATTGACATTGATCGGCCGTTGAAATCTCTGTCGGATCAGGTTCTTGGAGATAATCTTCTCAGCCGAATTCAGCTCATCCATATCCCCCACAATAAAGATAGGAATATCCCCTTCTGCCGCCTTATCCTTAATGAAGTTGAGCGCCTGCAGCTCCTCCAGCATATTCTCATCTACATAGAGTACCATAACAGAAGGCGTTTCTTCTATCTTATTGATGGCATTAATGTCAGCTTTCACCATCGTCACTTCATATTCCGCCTGCTCAAACCAGCTTTTCAATGATAAAATCAGATAGCTTTGAACTTCTGAGACAATTACCACATTCCCCATCTTATCCTCCATTCCGAAGCGTTTTACGCTGAGGCCGTGAACAGAATTCAGGAGTTTTACGAAGGAATACTCCGATTCTGCTCTGCGATCAACAGAATTTGTGACGCTTCGGCACAAATTCTAACTGAACCTGTTCACTTGTTGAACTAAATTGCTCATCAGAGAATTTATCCAACCTTACCCTCAGTGAACAAAGGTACACACGGTCGGTAAAGAATCAATTTCATCCCCTGCTGCGTTGCTTTCATTCCGTGTACGTCCAGTACACGTCAATCAAGCGCCTTGCAGGGATTGAAATTGCCTTCTTTCCGACTCTTCGACCCTGACCATGGATATTTGAGTGATTTCCAAGGCGGACGATTGAGGCGTACCGGACGTACGCCGATTGAGGACAACGCAGAAAACCGCTCAAATATCATGGTTCAGGGCGTGTATTCCTTTGTTCACTGAGGGTATCCTCTCCTAATCAAGCAACTGTATATTCTGTATCGAGCACCTGTATTCTTCACATCACGTTAACCGTCCGGACAACATAATGCGTATATATTCAGCGCAGCATGTACGCAGAGCTGTTGCTTAAGTTTTTATATTTTGAGTATAGCAAATTTTCCCTGCCATAGCAAGCCTAATTCTGCATCCGGATCTGTTCGCTCTCCACCGGCTCATACCGCGCCAGCGCCGTACCGTCCAGGTTCTCTCTGTGCATATCCACCGCCGTGATCTGATGGTTCCCATAAGTGGTATAATAGTAAATCCCCTTATCAGTATTGCAGCAGGATGTGAAAATTGTCACCTCATACTGCCCATCCTCCAACACGCAGCATCCCCGCGGCTGATCCACAGACCCCAGGATATGAAAAAACTGGCTCACGCTCTCCGCTTCAGTGTCACCGGAAACCGAATTCATCTTGACGAAGGCCGCCCTGACAAACCGCGACTGCGAAGACAGATCTCCCGGCAGTCCGATGGCGCCCATGCCGCGGCTGTAGGTCTGCAGTTTAAGTTTGTCACAAAAATGATTCGTAGGCGCTTTGGGAGAAAGCGCCATGTAGTTGTTCAGATAAAACATCTGTTCTCCGAAAGGAGGATTGTTGGTCAGGATTCCCACCGGATTCTCTTCCACCTTCAGTCCGGCTTCCATCGCCTCCACCGTAATGGCCTCCTCTCTGTCTGCGATCAGCCAATGAAGCTGAGCGGCTGGCAATTCTCTGTTAAACGGTTCATCGGTAATATTGATCCTGTCAAGCAGCGCCCGCACCTCTTTCACCGTACCACACTGCCCCAGAAGCCAGGGAATCAGTTCAAACGACGCCACATTTTCCTTATCACGCATCCACCCGCCGTATTTAGCATTTCCCACAAAATTCAGGCCTGCCATCCCCAGCCCTTTCTCATTCACCGCATCATAATACAATGGATAATCATTCACCACATGCGCCATGCCAATGATCGCATAATGCTCACCTAAAGTCCCCATACTCCGAAACCGCAGGGGATATCTGCGGGGTGTCACCACAATCTCATCGCCATAAGAAAAATCGTAATCAAGCGTCCGCCCAAAGTAGAAATCTTTCGTCTTATACGTTGCTGCCGTACACATATTGTCACCTCCTCATATCTTGTAAGCCTGCCTTATTATATGACAAAACATATAAGATTTACTCATTTATATAACGAAAGCCACTGCATTACTCATTTATCCTGCCCTTCGACCCCGGAAATAGTACCACGCCCCTGCCAGATCTGCCAGGATCCATCCAATGGGTACAGACATCCAGATCCCTGTTACCCCTACCACCTCGATGGAGGACAGCACATAAGCCAACACCACCCTTGTGCCAAGCGAGATCACCGTAAGAACCACAGAGATGCCCGGTTTATGAACGGCTCGATAATACCCATAGAACAGGAACAGTAAACCGATGCCAAAATAGAAGGCCCCCTCGATACGCAGATAGCCCGCTCCGACTGCAATCGCTTCTCTGCTCTCAGCCTTTAAAAATATACCCATCAACGGCTTCGCAAATCCAACTACCAGAACCGAGATGATCATGCAGAAAACCAAAGCGCTTAAGACTGCATCCTTCATCCCTCTGCGAATCCGCTCCGGTTTGCCGGCTCCATAATTCTGCGCCACATAGGTAGAAAAGGCATTGCCAAAATCCTGCACCGGCGCATAGGCAAAAGAGTCGATCTTCACCGCCGCCGCAAAAGCAGCCATCACCACCGGCCCAAAACTGTTCACCAGCCCCTGCACCATCAGAATACCGAAATTCATGATGGACTGCTGCAGACAGGTCAATGAAGACAGCCCCGCCAGTTCTTTCAGGATCTGCATGTCAAAATGACGGTTCTTTCCGGAGACACGAAGCTCAGGATATTTCCCGAAATAATAAAGAACAATGCCGATACCCGCCAGATACTGGGAGATGACCGTGGCCGCCGCAGCGCCGCCCACACCCCACCCAAAGCCTCTGATAAAAAGCAGATCCAATACAATATTGGCCAGCGCAGACACAGCCAGAAACAGCAGCGGCACCACGGAGTTACCTACAGCCCGCAGCAGATTGGCCACAAAATTGTAAAGGAACACTGCCACGATCCCGGCGAAGATCCACACCAGGTACTCCCGCATCAGAGCCGTTACCTCTCCCGGCACGCGCAGGAACACAAGAATCCCTTCCATGCCAAGATATACCGCTGTATTCA
Source organism: uncultured Lachnospiraceae bacterium (assembly GCA_947576945.1). Lineage (GTDB taxonomy): Bacteria > Bacillota > Clostridia > Lachnospirales > Lachnospiraceae > UBA3282. The sequence goes on along the minus strand of CANPTH010000041.1, from coordinate 8,890 downwards.
GCAGCGCCGCCACAAACCCAATAGTGAGAAAAGCAATGTAGATTCCCTTTTCCAGCCTGTCCTGGTCCCGGCTGCCGAACTGAATGGAGAAAAAGGCGCTGCTGCCCATACACAATCCGATAATAATAGACGTAATAAACACCATCAACGTATAGGAAGACCCTACCGCCGCCAGCGCATTTTCTCCCAGATACCGCCCTACAATCAGCGTATCCACCACATTATACAGCTGCTGCAGCAGATTCCCCACCATAATGGGAAATGCAAACCGCAACAGCTTATGTACGATTTTTCCTTCTGTCAGATCATAATTCATAATTACTTCTCTATAATACCATTCTCTTTATTCTGAATATTTTCCCGGGTCACACCTCACCGGTCATGCCCGCTTCTTTTACTCCCGCAGGCATAACCGGTTACTCTCAGACGTCCTTCTCTGACATCCTGATGCGGCGCCATATCTTAATTACAGATCATAATACATCTTAAACTCCGCCGGATTCGGGATCTGCTCCAGCTTCTTCAGTTCGCCCCGCTTACGCGCCACCCAGATGTCGATCAGTCTCTGCGGGAAGACGCCGCCCTTCGTCAGATAGTCATGATCCGCTTCCAGCGCATCCAGCGCTTCGCCCAGAGATTTGGGCAGACCCTTGATCTTCTTCTGCTCTTCCTCAGACAAGGTATAGAGGTTAAAATCATATGGTCCCCAGCCGTTTGCCTCCGGATCTATCCGGTTCTCAATGCCGTCCAGCCCCGCCATCAGGATCGCCGCATATGCATAATAGGGATTAGCCGTCGCATCCGGATTGCGCAGCTCGAAACGCTTTGCCTCAGGAGACTTGGCATAAGCAGGAATACGGATCACCGCGCTGCGGTTGGAAGTCGCGTAACCAACCGTCACCGGCGCTTCAAATCCCGGCACCAGACGCTTAAAGGAATTGGTGGAAGGATTGGTAAAAGCGCACAAGGATGCAATATGCTTCAACAACCCGCCGATAAAATAATGAGCCGTGCGGCTTAGTCCTGAATACCCTTCCGCATCATAAAATAAAGGTTTACCATCTTTCATCAGAAGCATATGTACATGCAGGCCGCTGCCCGCCTCCTGATAAATGGGCTTGGGCATAAAGGTGGCCGTCTTACCTTCTCTGGCCGCCAGATTCTTAATAATATATTTGATGATCATGGTATTATCCGCCATAGCCGGCATATCAGCCAGCTCCACCTCGATCTCCATCTGACCCGGACCACCCACTTCATGATGATGGTATTTCACACGGATGCCCCAGTCCTCCATCATCATGCACATGCGGCTTCTAAGGTCATATCCCACATCCTGGGGCGCCGCCACATGATAACCGCCCTTGTAGGGCACCTCGTAGCCGTTGTTGCCCTGACGGTACATATCCATGCTGCAGTTCCACTCCGCCTGTCTGGTATTGATCTGGTAGCCGCACTGCTGGGGCTGCACTTCAAACCGCGCGCTGTCCAGCAGATAAAACTCAAATTCCGGCCCGATGATCATACGATCCGCGATACCGCTCTCTTTCATATATTCCACCGCCCGCAGGCTCACATTCTTCGGATACTGGTCGAATGGCTTATTCTCCCCCTGGCCAATGGTGCACACGTTACCGCACATCGTCAATGTAGGTACAACCGCAAACGGATCCACGTAAGCAGTATCCGGATCCGGCAGAAATACCATATCACTCTTCTCAATCGGCGCATACCCATAATTGGAACCGTCAAATCCGATCCCGTACGTAAACGTATCCTCGCCAAACCGCTCCACCGGAATGGTAATGTGCCGCCATCTTCCGTCAATATCCGTCATCTTAAAGTCAATCATACGGATATTCTGCTCTTCGCACAGCTGCCTGATTGCCTTACTTCTGTCCATAATCCTGTCCTCCTTGTCGTCATCACCTGGTACAGTTACAGTTCACACCCCGTCCAGCCGCAGACTGTACTGCATCCAGCCACTTGATTTTCCTGAATTATAAAGGTCGCAAGCTCCTTGCTGCATTGTGAAATTGTCTGTATACTTATTGTAGTGGATTTTCAGAAAGGTGTAAAGCCTGAAAAGCCGAGAGCCTGTTTATTACAAATTTCAAGAAGGGAAGTTCCTCCTTCTCTATCTGTTCAAGGTGGTGACCCATGATGCCTTTTGCGCCATCTACGCCAGCCGGATCCTGTTCTTAAAGGACGGCCGCATTCTCACGGAACTGCACAAAGGCAGCGACTCGCGCCGCGTCTTCTATGAGAAAATTCTACATGTTCTTACGATGTCAGGATGTGGAAAAACTGCTCCTGTTTCTGATCTGCTATGTGAACAATTACATGCTCAGACACCGGCAGAAGGAGTAAACTCAAAAGTCAAATATTTCAATTGTAAAGAGCCTGTTACTAAAAAACTGCAGGGAAATAAAATCCCCTACAGTTCTTCCACAAATAATATATACTTCTGACTGCGGATCCACTGTACCAGATCCGGCCTGTCCTTGCCTCTGTACATCTCGAAGCTGGCAATCACTGATTTGTCGTTGGGATCAATCTTGCCTCTCGCCATCTCCATGCCCTTAAGCACCGCATTGCGCGTATTCACTTCCTTCATGAATTGCCGGATATCCGCACCCTCGTCGAACTCCACATACAATTCGAAAGATTTTGCATGGCTGTGCAGATTCTGATCCAGTTTCACCAGTACCCGCAGCGTAAGCATAATGAACAACAGCGCCACCACCGCGCCCTTCCAGAACCCGATCCCCACGGCCATTCCTTCACAGGCACATACCCAGAGTCCCGCCGCCGTTGTCAGCCCTCTCACATGGTTGCGGCCGGTGACGATGATCGTTCCCGCTCCCAGAAAGCCGATACCACTGATGATCTGTGCCCCCATCCGAGCCATATCTCCAGTATTATGTAAACTAATCCTCATATACTCGCTGGTCAGCATCACAAGCGCCGCCCCCATGCTTACCAGCGCATGCGTCTTCACACCCGCGCCGCGTCCTCTGCTGCTGCGCTCCACTCCCACCAGCGCACCGATGAATGTGGCAAACGCCAGACGCATGACAACCGACAATAAAGAGAGTTCGGAGGTTATTTCCGCTGCCATATTTCCCATACTAATCCTCCATGCCGCTTTCTATCTCTATCTGTTTCGATTATAACAAAGTACATGAAAAGTGTAAACCACGGTTTCAGGCATCCAGCCCCTCACCGATGAATATTAACCTGTCCCAACCATATCCACCACTATCATCTGCCTGATCCGTCTGGCCGGACCCTGCACTGCCAGCCAGACCGCCACCCCCATCACCACCACGATGACCACAAGTTCCCTGAGCGGCATCTGCCATTGTTCACCCCAACGGGATGTAACAAGCTGATGAAACAGCATCCGATTGAGCGGCAGACCGATGATGCATCCGAAGAACACACCGGATACCGTATAGGACAACGCCTCCCCGACGATCATCCGCACCAGCTGGGAATCGCTCATACCGATAGCCCGCATAGCCCCATATTCCCGCATTCTTGCTGACACACTCATGGCAATGCAGTTGATGATATTGAAAAAGGCCAGCAGTGCAATGATAATCAGGAATCCATAGAGAAAGACAGCCATCGAATAGCCCGCGCCCTTCACTTCCCGGTTACTCAGCCTTTTATCCGAAAAAGAAATACCTGCCCCGCAGGCCTGTTCGATCTCCTTTCTGATCTGCGCCACCTCTGCATCCGTTATATCCGGTTCCACCTGCAGATCCAGCACCGCATAGCCACGTTCCCCGGTCAGGCTCTGAAACAGCTCTTCGGAACAGATCAACAGCGTCTCGCTGCTGCCGATATTCGGATTCCTCCCGTAACTGAACGGAACATCTCCCAGCGTACCGGCCACGGTAACCTCTGCCACGCTTCCTCCTAAAGGCAGCATGATCTTACTGCCTGCCGGTATCTGCCCTTTCTCCCGCCAGGCTGCCAGCACGCCTTTACCGTCTGCCGCCTCAGCGAGATCCCCCTCCAGCAGATCCCGTTTCGCCCATTTGAATTGCTGCGCGTCATAGGACAGGATCGTAAAATCCGTCTCCTGCCCGTCTAAAGGCGCCGTGACCTGCACATACCCCCTGCCGAAAACTCTCCTGACACCGGGACGATCCCGCAGCGTACCGGCAAGCTCTGTCGGAATAACATTCGCGTAGCCGCCGTCGTAGGCATAGAGGTCCGGCGCCTGCGGCCGCAGCGGCGTGATCGCACGATGCATAAAATCGACCGCCGTACTGAAAGCCAAAAACAGGATGATACTGAAGGCAAAAGAACCCGTCACCAGCATATAATTCTTCTTACTGCCCGATGCGTGATGAACCCCCAGCGCCGTATCCACCTTAAAGAACCTCGTGTCAGCCGCCCGCTTCGCCGCCTGCACCGTACCTGCATTGCCGGACACGGCCGTCAGCGGCGATACCCCTGCCGCCTTTCGCGCCGGCGCTCCTGCTGCCAGAAGTACCGTGACGATCCCCAGCAGAATGCCCACCGCAATACTTGGAATGCTCACTCCAAACACAGGCATTCCTTCAAAAAGCCCCGGACTTAAAAACCGCAGCATCCCGCACAGCAGCCATACCACCACCACACCGGCAAGCACTCCTGCCGGAACGGCAGACCTGCACCATAAAAGCGCCTCCTTTTTGACAAATCGAACCACCTGTTTCTGCGTGGCGCCCAGACAGCGCAGCATCCCGAAGAATTCCGTCCGGCGCGCAATGCTGCTGTTCATGCTGGCCGCGATCATGAAGATGCCCGCCACTGCCACCAGCACCGCCAGTATCGCCGCCACGAAGTAGAACTGTATCAAATAGGAATCCCCGCTCTGAAACATGAGCGCCAGCACTTTCACATTCTGCCGCACCTGTTCCGGTGCAAAGCCAAGCTGCGCCGTGATATCGCCGACAGCCTTCTGGATATTACAGAAGCTTCTGAATGTCACATAATAGACCATCTCCTGTTCCGCCCCTGTTTCCTTCGTATGCAGGGCGTCATACCCTTCCACGGTAAGCAGCATTCCAAAGGCGTCATGTTCCGCTTCCAATATCGTATCCTTCGTGATGCCGGTGATCTTATACTGCCTGCTTATGCCCTGAGGCACCGTCAGACTGACAAGATCGCCCACCTGCAGGCCCAGACGGCTTTTGGCCGTCTCGTTGAGCATAGCCTCATCCGGCTGACCGGGAAAGCTTCCTTCCAGGATCGTCACATCCGGAAACATTTCCAACAGGTTCCGGTCCAGGCCGCAGATACAGGTCTCCACACCCTCGATCCGGTAACCATCCTGCAGTCTGTAGTTCACTGCCCCATACCGGGCGATCTGCTCCACCTCCGGCCGCGCACCGATCAGCGCCCCCTGTCGTGCATCCGCCACGAAGCCCGCATGCCAGCTGCCGTCGCTTTTTACTGCCTGTATCATCTGCGACCGCATTTCCATATCTGCCATACCGAAGATCACCGTCACCAGGAATACCGCCAGCACAATACAGAGTCTGGTCATACGTGTCTGCCGCTTGTGCTGTCCGGCGAAGATCGCGGTCAATTCCAGATAATGCTTCATCGTCCCTCACCTCCCAGCTCACACACCACACCGTCAGTCACCTGAAATACCCGGTCAGCCGAGGATGCCAGATCCCTGTTGTGGGTGATCATCAGCACGGTCTGCTGATAATGTCTGGCCGCGCTGCACAGAAGATCCATCACGTCCTGACTGTTCCGGGAATCCAGATTTCCCGTCGGCTCGTCGGCCAACACCAGCGCCGGACGCATGATCAGCGCCCGCCCGATAGCCACCCGCTGCTGCTGCCCGCCGGAAAGCTGCCCCGGCAAATGCTTACGTCTGTTCTCCAGCCCCAGTACCTCCAGGATCTCCTCCACCCGTTCCCGTTCCGGCTTCCGATAGTCCAGCAGCAACGGGAAAACGATGTTCTGCTCCACGTTCAGCTCCTGGATCAGATGAAAGGACTGGAAGATAAACCCGATATTCTGCCTGCGGAAAACCGTCCGCTCATTTTCATCCATGCCAAACAGATCTCTGCCACTTATGAAAACCTTCCCGGCATCCGCCCGGTCCAATCCTCCCACGCAGTTGAGCAGCGTGCTCTTCCCCGAACCGGATGCGCCCACAACGGCCCCAAACTGCCCTCTTTCCATGGAAAAGGAGACATTCTTAAGGGCCGCCACCCTGGCCTCGCCTTTTCCGTATGTTTTGCTCAGATTCTCTACTCTTACGATCTCCAATACTATGACCTGCCTTTCTGTTACGCTCTGCAGCGGATATTCTTCGTGTTGTTTCTTGTACGTACAGGAAAAGCATACCACCAGAACCTTACGCCCCGGTGAATCCCGGCTTACACATCTGTAAGCTGCCGTCCTCTTCATGTCCGGGCCTGGCACACTGTCCGCTCAGCCTGAGACCGGAAATGAGATCCAAAACACACTGCCCTCCCCCGGCCGGCTCTCCACCGACAGACTGCCGCCCTGTTCCTCCACGATCCTTTTGGCCAGAGAGAGTCCGAGCCCCACCCCCTGCCTGCCATCCGTCTGCCTGCTCCGATAGAAACGTTTGAAAATATGGTGCATATCTTCCGGCGGGATACCACATCCATCATCTTCCACCGATAACCGTATCAGCACCGGGGAACGCTGCCAGCAGATTCGGATCATACCGCCTGCTTTCGTGTGATCCAGCGCGTTTTTCACAAGATTGCCGAGCGCCTCCTGCGTCCAGGCCGGATCGCAGCAGATCTGTTCCTCCACACGTCCCTCCTGTACGATCCTCTTTCCTTCCCGCGCCGCCCGCTCTGACAGTTCACCGACCGCCTGCGATACTACCTCCCACATATAGCACTGCCGCTTCTCGAAGATGATGCTGCCCGTGTCCAGCCGCGCCATTTTCAGAAGCGACAGGATCAGCTGTTCCATCCGTTCCAGCGACCGCATGGATTTCTCCGTGAAGCTGCGCACAGTCTCTTCCCGCCCGGCCTCCTCCGCCATGATCTCCATATACATGGCAAGCGCAGCCAACGGTGTCTTCAGCTGGTGGGATATATCCGAGATCATGTCCCACAGGAATTCCTTGGAACGACGTTCCGTCTCGCTTTTGGCCTGCAGCGACAATGCCAGCTGCTCTACTCTGCTATAGAGCCGATAGAGGGCACCCGTCTCTCCCACGGGCAGCTGTTGCGTAAACCGCTCCTCTGCATATCCGGTGACGATCCGTTCTGCCGCTTCATAGGCCCTCTCTCTTCTCTGCAGAAAAAACCCCGCGCCGATCAGCAGCACTGCCGTAAAAAGAATGCCTCCTGCGAGTAATACCAGCAGATAAGAGCCTGCTGTCTGTCCCGTGAGCAGCAATAGATAACTTTGCATCTGCTCCGTATGCCCGATCTGCCAAAGCAGCTTTCTCCCTGCCTCCGTCACTTCCGTATGATTCCATGCCGCCGCGACCACTTCGGGCCAGATCCCCTGTTCCAACAAATAAGACGATACCGTCAGCTCCCGTTCCACCAGTACATGCCGGATATCGGATACATGCCAGACACCGCAGATCCCCAAAAAGAAAGCCTGCAAAACGCAGACTATTGCTAGAAACCCATACAGCTGTCGGGTCTGTCTATCCTGTAAAAACTTCAGACCGTTCATCCCTCTCACTCCAACCTCCCTATACCCACTGATATCCCAGTCCCCTTACCGTCTTCAGATGTTCCGGCGACGAAGGATCCTGTTCCAGTTTCTCCCGCAGCCTCCGCACATACACGGAAAGCGTATTGTCGTCCACGAAATTCCCCGCACCGTCCCACAGCTTATCAAGGATCAAAGAACGTGAGAGCACTTTGCCACGGTTTGCAAGAAACAGACACAACAGCCGATACTCCGCCCCCGTACAGTCCACCGGCTCTCCACCCAGCATTACCCTGCCCTCCGTGAGATTAACGGTAAGGCTGCCGGATCTGAGGATTCCGTCCTCTGCTCTGCGTCCCGTACTGCGCCGCAGAAGCGCCCGAATCCGCGAGCACAGCTCCCCCAGTTTAAATGGCTTCGTGATATAGTCGTCCCCGCCGCAGTCCAATCCTCTGACCACATTGATCTCCTCGTCCGCAGCCGTCAGGAATATGATCGGCGTCTCATTGCCCTCCGCCCGCAGCCGCTCACACAGATAGAACCCATTCCCATCCGGCAGCGTCACATCAAACAGAAACAGATCAAATTCACTGTCTCCGCCAGTCAGAAGCGCGCCGGCCTCTTTGACCGATCTTGCCACCGTTATCTCAAATCCGTTCTTCTTAAGTGAATAAGTCAGCCCGTCGATCAGGCTGATGTCATCCTCCAAAAGCAGTATTTTCTGCATCCGCGTTTCCCTCCGGTTTCTGTCGCAAACTGATAACTCAATGTTACTATACCACAGGCAGAAACAAAATTGCGCCAGCTTACAAAATTGTAATGTACAGAATATCTTCTTTCCTGTGCAAATTATGAACCAAACATATGTCTTGGTACTTCTTTGATTACCTTTTACAGAAAACCTGATGCTGTATCAATCATCATAAAACAAAAAATGATGTAGATCTGAGTTTTCAACTCAAATCTACATCATTCATTTACTGCGGAAGATGGGACTTGAACGAATTTCCCCACACCGTAAACTCTCATAGAAAGGAGCTTTCCGCACATCAGCTAATCAAGTGTAACCAAAAGTGTAACCAACTTGTCAACTGCCTGTTTTTTCTGAAAGAAAAAATTTGCGAAGCAAACAGTTTACAAGTTTTCAAGAAAGATAATTGTAATGGAGCTTCCTGTATAATTCAAATATAGGGAATTCCAAGAAAGAAGGTTGAGAAAA
>CANPTH010000040.1 GCA_947576945.1 uncultured Lachnospiraceae bacterium | reverse complement strand
ACGTCCGGTTCTGAGAGGGGTAAGCCCCGTAAGGGACTTACCTACTTACCAAATTGCGACAGTGTAAACCCATTTTTTGTCATCTGGGTGCACCGAGCTTACGAAATTCCCGCGGCGTCATTCCGGTGGTCCGCTTGAACTGTCTGGAGAAGTAAGAGATATTTTGGAAACCGCAGGCGATAGCGATATCCTGAATGCTCATATCGCGCTTGGAGAGCAGGCGTTTGGATTCCAGGATCCGGGTCTCGATGATATAGTTGGTCAGGGAAAAGCCGGTTTCCCGCTTAAAAAGGTGGGAGAGATAGTCCGGATTCAGATAGACCATGGCAGCCAGAGAGTCCCGGTTCAATTCTTCATAGAGATGATTTCTTATATAGGATTTAACGGTGCTGACGGCATTGTCCTGTAAGCGTGCCTGTTCCAGGCACTGTGCGTAGACTGTGAGCATATCCGCGATCTGGTCCTGCAGGATACGGAAAGAGGAACAGGCCTGATCGGCTGACTGTCTGGACAGCTGGTCATGCAGTGACACAAAAGCTTCCTCCTGATCTTTGTCTATGCTGCCAAGTATGATCCGCAGGAAATCATAATAGAAGGCGGTCAGCGATTCCCTGGTGACGCCGCCGGAGTGTCTGAGCTGGTTCAGCCAGGCGGCCACTTCCGTGCGCAGCGGTTCTGTTTCTCCGGTATGCAGGCATTCGCTCCAGCGATCGACGGGAAGAGCCGGCCGCGTTATGTCTTCTTCCGCTGCAGAGATGCAGGACAGGTCAAATACATGATTCTCGTGGGATACATTTCTGTGGGCTGCCTGCAGCATCTCTTCACACTGAGAGGCAAGACGCTGCATGGACAGCGCTTCTCCGGAGAGGAAGAAATTAAAGGGGACCGGAAAGTGAGGCACAAAATGATCCAGCGCCTGCCGGCATAACTGTGTAATGCCTTCATGCGTCCGTCCGGCGGCAGGAAGGGGCAGAGCGAAGAACTGCACCGTGATCCGCACCGTGACGGGAAGTTCCTGGCGGGTGTAAAAATATTCGCGCAGAATATTTTTAAGTGCAAATTCATACAAACTCCGGTCGGTAGGAAAAAGACCGGAAAGATCGGCCTGGATGATCAGGAGGAAGAAAGAGTCAGCGGACTGTTCGGGGTTCAGCTTGCGATATTTTAACTCCAGCAGGATATCCTCCGCACTGGCGGATACGGCGTGGGTAAAAAGATCCAGCCAGAACTGCTCCATCAGGGTAAGTTCGCTCTCTTTCCAGTAGCCGGCATACAGGGTGTTGAGCTGGTCCCGCTTGCGCTTGCGAAGCTGCTCCTGCGCTTTGTCAAGGGCAGCGTAGAGCTGTTCGTCCTCCACGGGTTTGAGAAGATAGTCGCTGCTGGAAAGCTTCATAGCGTTGGATATGTACTCAAACCGGGCATAGGCGGTGAGAAAGATGCATATGGTATCCAGATTGCGGCTGCGGATGGCATTTAACAGTTCCAGCCCGTTTCCGCCGGGCATTTCGATATCGCACACCATAATGTCAATCTCATTACCGGAGAAACAGTCCAGCGCCTGGCTGATATTATAAGCGCAGAAGATCTCATTGATCTCGGGGCGGTTAGTTTCCAGCTTGCGTTTAATACTTTCCACACTGTAGTATTCGTCATCTACTATGAGCAGGTTCATACAGGTACTCCTTTCAAGAGACGATGGCTTTAGTTTATCAGATAGTTATGATCAGGTGTGGGGGGGGGTAAGACCATTTTCCGGTAGGGAATGAAAGGCAGATCGATATCGATCTGGGCCCCGGCCCCTGGGCGGTTTTGGAAGGAGAAGACGGGATCTTCAAAAGCATATCTCGCCCGCAGCAGCACGTTGGTGATGCCGATATGATAATCTTCCACGGCCAGATAATTTTCTATGTTATGCAGTTCGGCCAGTACTTTATCGGAAAATCCTTTGCCGGAATCCCAGATGCTGATGATAAGACGCTTCTCATCATCCTGCAGATAATGGGAAATCTCGATATGTATTTCCAAAAGCTGTCCCATGACGACTTCATATTTAATGGTATTCTCCACAAAGTTCAGGATCAGAAGCGGGATCGCACTGGCCTGCAGGATGCCGTCCGGGCAGTTCAGTGACAGAGACAGGCAGCCGGGATAACGGATTCCCGACAGTTCCACGTAATTGCGTACCACATCCAACTCTTCCCCGAGGGTGACAGTCTGTCCGGAAGAAAGGGTATAGCGGAGGTGCTGGCTTAAATCCCGCAGCATCTTTCTGGCAAGTTCTGGATGGTCGGTCTCAGTGAGCTGATAGGCCGTATTCAGGCAGTTGATCAGAAAGTGCGGGGTGATCTGCTGTTTGAGAAACTGGGCTTCCAGTTTCTGTCTCTGCAGTTTCCTCTCATACACATCGATCTTTAGATCTTTAATCTGTGTGACCATATCATTGAAGGCGGTAGTCATATTCTGGAATTCGTCCAGCTGTCCGCCGGCCGTTATATGGGTCTCCAGATCGCCGGTGCGTAAGTGTTTGATGCCGGTGATCAGGTCTGCAACAGGTTTTAAGATCCACCGGTTGAGGAGATGCACAAGCATGCCCCAGATGATCAGGAAGCTGAAACCGACGATCAGCAGTGCGGTATAGAGTGAGGTGCTGGCGCTGTTTATGTCGGTGTAGGGAACGAGCAGTGTGAGATAGGAATCTCCGCTGTTCAGTTTGCGGGATACGGCGAACATTTTCTCGCCGTCGATCTGTTCGCGGGCATAGGGAGCTCCCTTCTGCTGTCGGGGCGGCGTGATGGTAAGGAGCGGCTGGCCGCTGCGGTACAGATGACCGTTCGCATCGGAAAATACGAGCCGGGAGTTGTTCTCCTTACCGGTCATGGAATCAAGCAGCGTGTCCAGACTGACCCAGGCGCCCGTATAGGCATTATCGATGTAGAGGATGCGAAGCAGATAGTAGGAATCTCCTGACTGAAACAGTGTCCAGGAGAAAAAGTCCGGATTTTCCTGCGAGATGGCATCCAGAACAGCCTGCCGGAAAGGCAGGGTATCTTTCGGATTGCTGGTGGTGACCAGCTGTTCACTGGCGGGCAGGTAGCAGAAAAATCCGTTTGCGGTATAGATGTTCATGGCATTTCTGAAATCTGTCTGCAGTTGATGCAGTGCCCCGAACCAGGTGGTGGTGTTGTACGGCGTATTTTTCAGTGTGAAAAGCGTCGTATTATCAAGCGCCATCGTATAAAGCCAGGTTTCTGTGCGCTCCAGGGTATTGTCCAGATGCTCCTGGTATAAGATCAACATGTCTTCCGTGTTGCGGTATACATTTTTGCGCAGCAAAGAAAAGGCGGAAAAGTTGTTGTAGGCGACAAGTGTGCTGAAAAAGAAGATCAGCAGCATCAGCAGCAGAAGAATGCGGAATCGAAGGGAATGCGGATGCAGATGAGCCTGTATATTGGCGGGTAAATGGGAGCGTAGGGATTTCATGCTTTCCTCCATACCGAAACGTCACAAATTTGTCGAGTACTGTTGTCAAGGGTGTAAGGTTTCTTATTTATTATACTAGAAAGAAAAGTGGCAGTAAAGACGGGAAGCCAACGACTTTCTTTTTCGGAAGTAGTTTGCTATACTGTTAGCTATAGTAAACGACATAACAAATTTCTGTTGCCGGCTCTTGCAGGAGCCATATACGGAAGCGCCTGCAAGGCCGAAAACGAAATTTCTAATGTCGTTAACTATAAGAAATGGTTATGACGGAGAGTTGATCATGGAACGGATATTAGTGGTAGAAGATGACCTGGCATTGAGCACGGGACTTTGTTTTGAGCTGGACGCAGCCGGGTATGTGACGCAGGCGGCTTATAACTGCCGGAAGGCGGAATATCTTGTAGAGCAGGAGAACTTTTCCCTGGCGCTTCTGGATGTCAATCTGCCGGACGGGAACGGCTTTGCACTGTGCGGGAAGATCAAGAGTCTGCATCCGGAACTGCCGGTGATCTTTCTGACGGCCAATGATCTGGAAGAGGATATGCTGAATGGGTATGACCTGGGGGCGGAAGATTATGTGACCAAGCCTTTCCGTATGCCGATCCTGCTGAAAAAGGTGGAAGTCGCCCTGCGACGCGTCGCTGCAGCCGGCGGGACAGGAGCAGCGTCAGGGAAAACTGCAGAGGGAACGTGTTACCGGGATGATTTCCTGCAGCTGGACTTCGAGGCGCTGACTGCCGTGCGGGGCGGGGAGAAGCTGTCGATTACGCCCAACGAATATAAGCTGCTCCGGGTACTTGTGGCCAATGCCGGCAATGTGGTCACCAGACGACTTCTTTTGGAGAAGCTGTGGGACTGCGACGGGAATTTCATCGACGATCATACGCTGACTGTGACGATGAACAGACTGCGGGCGAAGATTGAAGACGAGCAGCACGGATATATCAAGACGGTACGCGGGATGGGATATATCTGGGAATCTCTAAACAGGTAGTGTTGGTCAGGTCGTTATCGATAGAATTGGAGACGAAGAAATGGGACAGAGAGCGGACAGTGTAATGCGATGGTGTGTGTTGGCGGCGGGAACAGTCATGTTTGGCTGTTTCCTGTATGTGGTGTGGATCTGGGTGCCGCAGGCGAATATCCGCGTCGCGCTGCTGGGGCTTTGCGGGGGATTGTGCCTGACCGGGGTTCTGTGGAGCCTTTGGCAGAGGCGGCAGCTGTGCAGATTCGCGGACGAGCTGTGCCGGACGCTGGATGATTTGATCGCGGAACGAAAGCCCCAGGATTATTTTCCCTATGAAGACACGCTGACGGCCAGGATCCAGGGCAAACTTCTGCAGTATTATGACCTGATGAGTGAGGGCCGCAGACAGAGCAGGCAGGATAAGCAAATCATTCAGGAGCTGGTGTCGGACATCTCTCATCAGGTCAAGACGCCGATGGCCAATCTGCAGATGTTCATGGGGATTCTGCAGTCCCATGATCTAAGCGCCGGGAAGCGCAGGGAGTTCATGGACACGATGTCCGGTCAGATCAATAAGCTGGACTTTCTGCTGCAGTCCCTGATCAAGATGTCGCGGCTGGAGACAGGAACTTTTGCCCTGCATATAGAGCGCACAAGCCTGTATGACACGATTGCGCAGGCGCTGAATGCAATCTGGGCCAGGGCGGAGGCGAAGCAGATCCGGCTGTCGGTGGAATGCGACAACAGCATCACGGCCAGGCATGATGCCAGGTGGACGGCGGAGGCATTGGGCAATGTTCTGGATAACGCGGTCAAGTACACGCCGACAGGCGGCAGCATCAGGATCAGTGTCCGTCCATGGCAGTTCTATACGCGCGTGGATATTGCGGATACCGGTATGGGCATTCCGGAAGAGCAGTGCAATCAGGTGTTCAAGCGTTTCTGGCGCAGCGAAGCCGCGGCGGCGCAGGAGGGCGTCGGACTGGGGCTGTATCTGGCGCAGGAGATCGTTACCAGGCAGAGGGGATATGTCAGTGTAAAGTCCGTAGCAGGTGAGGGAACCACGTTTTCGGTATATCTGCTGACGTGATCTTCGCATTGGAGACTTATCTGATCATTGCTAACATAGCTGCAATGTCTTCGGTTGCCATGGTTACTTTTGACTTTTCGATCAGGATATTTCCACCGGTCATGATATAGGACGGCATTACCCGAATCCCCTTGTAGTAGATTTCGCTGTTTCGCAGTTTGTAGGTGGAAACGGCAGGGATGGCATTTTTCCCGGTTGCCTTTTTGGCGATCATGTTAAAGGCTTTCTTAGCGACGTCGCCCATCAGTATGATCACTTTTGTATTGGGAAATAAGGAAAGCTCTGTTTCCAGATAAGGCAGACTGTTTTCAATGTTACTTCTGTCAATGGCATATTCTGTCTTTGGGGTTTTAACGGCATTTGTGATATAGATGCCCAGCTGTAATATGTCCTGCATAGAAGTAACTTCGGCTCCCGTCCCCTGGAAAAGGGGGATCGTTGTTTTCAGGTAATCAGCTTCGGGGATTCCATAGAAATCCTGTAAAGGGTCGGCGGGGACTACTTCATTGATCATAACCGCCTTGATCGTAAGCGGGTCAAGATCAATATTGTTCAGATGCATATTGCCTGCTGGGCCGACTTTCGTTTCAAGTTCTTTTTTGATGTTCATATCTCCAATTTCCCTCCATTCTGAAGTGCTTTGCGGTTTAGGCTGCTGAACACCCCATTGCTTGCAGCGGGGTATTTGATTCAACTTTGCCATCTTCGTAACCTGAGTATAACATAATAATCATGACAACGTATGGCAAGGTTTTACCCCGTATTCTTTTTTGTTTTCTATGCCCATTCCCGATACGCAGACGGTGAGATTCCCTTACTTTTCTTAAAACTGGTGGAAAAATAATACTGGTTGGCATAGCCGCATTTTTCACTGATCTCGCGCAGGGAAAGGGCGGAATTTTTCAGATACTGGCAGGCGGCTTCGATGCGGGTGGCAGTGATCGTGTCGCTGATGCTGACTTCTCTTGTTTTCTTGAAGAGGGCGCTTAAGTAGGCCGGACTGACGTTGGCAAAGCGGGCGATCTCATGCAGGCACAGTTCGTTGTTCTGATAATTTTCCCGGATATAGCCGAGTACCTGTTCACACAGCTGATTGTGATAGGTCTTCAAGGAACTGTCCAGTTTCTGGCAGGCCAATGTGCAGATCTCAGACAGCCAGGCGAAGAATTCTTCGCTGGTGTTGAAGGAGTACAGCTGGGAGTAAGTGCGGGCAATCTTTTCCTCTAAGTCCGTCGTCTCGATATCCAGTTCGTACAGGAATTTCAGCAATCTGCCCAGCAGATTGTAGGTGCGGACGAAGACGAAGTCCTTTGCCTGGTATTTGTGAAGAAGCTCCGTAGAGAATTTTTTGATCCAGACGTCCATAGCCGCATAATCCTTCTGGCAGATCAGCCGGATCAGTTCTTCTTCCCGGGTATCGGAAAAGGGTTCCAACGAAAGGTTCTTGCCGAAAGCCTCCCGGGTATCGAATATATTTTTCTGCGGAAAGAAGAAGCGGTATTCCAGTGCATGATTGGCGCTTTCGTGGGAAAAGTGCACGCTCCAGAGGTCGGAGACAATATTGCCGATGCCGATATTTAAGGAGATGCCGGAATGCTGGTTTCTCGTGAGGATTTCTGCCGCGATGGTATGGATGGTCTGCAAAAAGTGGTTTGCGTTGGAGCTGTCCTGGCCCAGGATCAGTTTCAGGCAGTCGAATCCTTTGATGAGATAGGAACAGTCAAATATTTTGCAGTATTCCCGGACCGTGTCGTGGAGCTGGTACAGCAGCATTTCATATTGTGCCACACCCAGGGCGCTTTTCAGTTCGGAGGCGTTTTCCACCTGAAAAAGGGTTACATTGTAGAAGCGGTACTGCAGTTTGAGATTCAGGTATTCCATGTGGGAAGTCAGATGGTAGGAGGCTTCCCGGCCTGCGTAACTGAGAAGATCGAGAAAAAACTTCTCGACCATGGCCGGGCGGCTGAGTTCCAGCAGCTTCATGTTCCGGCGCTCTTTGTCGATGAGGGCGCAGGCGCCTTGTATTTTTTCGGTCAGGTAGGCATAGTCGATTGGTTTTTCGATGTAGTCATAGACGCCGATGCGGATGGCATTTTTGGCATACTCAAATTTATCGTAGGCGGAGATCAGGATGATCTTCACGAAGGGATTGCCTGCGATCGCCTGCCTGCTCATGGCGATGCCGTCTAAGTCCGGCATCTCGATATCGGAGATGATGATGTCTGCACTGTCTTCCTCCAGCGCTTTCAGGGCGGAAAGGCCGTTGTACTTAATGTGGGTCACCTGCGCGCCCAGAGCTTCCCAGTCAATATTCTTGTGGATGCCTTCTACGGATAAGGCGTTGTCATCTACCAGCATGATTTTCTTCATTGGTCTTCCACTCCTTCCATTTGATCAAATTCTATTGTGACGCAGGTGCCCTGACAGAGGCTGCTTTCGATCTGAATCCGGCCGCTGCCGTAATGCCTGCTGGATATGCGGGCATTTACATTGCAGATGCCGAAATGTTTCTCGTAATTTACAGTCTGGTCCTGGAGGCTTTGCCGCAGTTCCTGCAGCTTTTCAGGCGGGATGCCGGCGCCGTTGTCTTCGATTTTCAGAAGAACCGTATCATCTCCGTAGGCCGCAGCAATCCGGATGAGGATATTGGGCGTTCCGGCGGAAATACCGTGGAGGATACAGTTTTCCAGAAGCGGCTGCAGTGTAAAACGGCAGATCAGGAAATTCTCGATGCCGTCTTCGAGAGTGATTTGCCAGTCCAGATTGTGATTGTGGCAGAGCTTTTCCATATTCAGGTAGAGCGTGGCGATCTCCAGCTCGTCCCGCAGCGGGATCAGTTCGTCGGACTTGTGCAGGGTCAGACGGTAGAAGCGGGTCAGGTCCGAGATCATCTGGTCGGCCACATCCAGCCTGCCGAGGGACTGGCAGGTCTTAATGGAACCCAGAATATTGTACAGGAAGTGAGGATTGATCTGGGACTGCAGGAGCTGGTATTTCAACCGCTCTTCCCTGAGGGACAGCATCAGGATGGAGTCCAGATTATGCTGGATCTCTGTCTGCATCTGTTCAAAAGTCAACCCCAGCATATCGATTTCGTCATACAGGGCCGGATCGTCGGGTTTTGGGATTGTCAGCGGTTCACAGGACGGCGGATCGGCGTTTGGCCGGAAGGCTTCCATGGCGCCTGACAGGGTATGGATACGGCCGGAAAGGTTCCTGGATATAAAGAGGATGACGAGCAGGGTTGCGGGCAGGGTGATCAGCAGGGTGATCAGAATGGTGCGCAGCAGGACGGCCATGCTGCCTGTAATATAGCTTTTGGGTATTTCCGTGATCTGATACCAGCCGTTGTCCAGTGTGGAGGTATGAATATAGGAATCCTCGTAGATAAAGTACGGCTGCCGGTCTTTCCGGATCTCCCGGAGAAACGCAGGGGAAAGCGTGCTGCCGTGTAAGGACGGATTTGAGGAGGCGATGACCGTGCCGTCGGGCATGGCAAGGTAACCGCAGGTATCCACATTGGAAAAGGCAGTAGTGAACATATCGGAAAAATCCGTGGTATCCATAAGGATAAAATAGGCGTAATCCAGCTGGCCGCTTCCCTGGTTAAAAAGCGCCCGGCAGCAGATGACGGAATCGGTCTTTTTGTCGGATGAGAGCATAAAGGGAGTCTGCACCTGCGACCGGTAAAGCCATAGGGAGGATGCGCCCAGTGTCTGCAGGTCATCCGGGGATACGGCCAGCAGATCAAGCTGACTTAAGGGATAGAAGTAGAGGCCTTCACCGCTCCCGAACTTGTCATCCTTTAAGAAGACGCAGATCTGGTAGAAGTCAAAGGAAGAGAGGTAGAGAGATATATTCCCCCGCAGCAGGGTGAGGGTGTCCAGATAGGCAGAAAGCTCCTGTTCGTTAGCGCTCTCTAACGTATACATATTGTACTGCAGGGCGTCCGCCACGTTCTCGGTCTGCCGGATCTTGGCCGCAATTTGTGCGTGGAGCTGGTCGGCCGTAAGGATGGAAGCGTCCATGGTCTTATCCCAGGCGATGGAACGGGAAACCGTATAGGAAACATAGCTGACCGTTCCCAGAGGGATGAGTGTGCACAGCAGGAAAGCCACCAGCAATTTGGTGCGGAAACGGGAGAACAGCCTGCGGCATTTTCGTAACATAATATTCATGGAAGATCCTTTCCTGATTCTATCTGCGTTTCTGTATTTTTCCTTCATTATCAAAGATTATAAAAAGGAGTCCGTCCAAATTCAACCGATATAAAAATAATATAAATGAATCAAAAGAAATTGTATTTTTATCGTTTTTTCTTTTTGTTACCCTTGAATTGCAAACAGGGAGACGGATGACCGTCCGGAACACAAGGAGGAAAAGGAATGAAAAAGAAACTTGTAAGTATTTTGCTTTCGGCAGCCTTGACAGGCTCTTTACTGGCAGGCTGCGGCGGTGCAGACAACACGGCAGCGCCGGCGGAAGGCGGCACGGAGGCACAGTCAGACGGCGGAGCGGCAGAAGATGCGGCAGCCGGCGAGGGGGCAGCGGATGACGCTGCAGCAGAGTCTGGCAGCAAAGACGGGGCTTATGATCTGACTTTATATACCATCAACTCTACTGATGAAGATTTTCCCGACTGGCTGGCCAATGTGGAGGGAGCAACGGGCTTAAAGATCAATGTGATCGCAGCGCCCACCGATTCCGATACAAGACAGCAGAAGATCACGACCATTCTTTCCACGGGAGATGCGAATGTGGATATCCTGGAGATCAATGATGAGATGAGCGCTTCTTTCAAGAATTCCGGATGGCTGGAAGGGCTCAATGATACGGTGATGACAGAGGATATCAGGGGTGAATTCCCGCAGGGGTATGTGGCAGATATGATCACCGACAAAAACGGACAGATCATCGGGGTACCCGGTTATTCGGGTTATCTGGCCTTCTGGGTGAACCAGCAGATTCTGGATGAGGCAGGGATCACTTCCATGGATACGAAGGAAGATTTCGTGAAGTATCTGGAGGCGGCTTCCGGCGACGGCAGATACGGCTACGGCGGTTCCTGGGAGAAGACTTATGTATTCAACGAAATAGCGCAGTTTGTCAATATGTTCGGCGGCGACTATCTCGACTGGACGAATCCGGCCAACAGGGAAGCGATGGAATTCATTCATGAGATGGTGGAAAAAGGCTATACACCCATCGATCAGATTGCCGACAAGTATGAGCAGATGAATCCGAAATTCAATGACGGGAAATACGGCAGCCTGTTCATGTGGGGTCTGGGAACGGATTATGACAAGGCAGGCATGTTGGGAGCGGATAAAATCCATATGGCTATGGTGCCACAGTTCTCGGACCAGAAATACATCTTTACGGATTCCTGGAGTTACGTTCTGAATACGGCTTCCCAGAACAAAGAGGCAGCTGTCAAGTTCCTGCAGTATATGG
This sequence comes from uncultured Lachnospiraceae bacterium, assembly GCA_947576945.1. Taxonomy (GTDB): domain Bacteria; phylum Bacillota; class Clostridia; order Lachnospirales; family Lachnospiraceae; genus UBA3282. The sequence continues at coordinate 27,591 of CANPTH010000040.1, read as the reverse complement.
CCAGTGAAGAGGGGATGAAGGCTTCTTATGAAGCGTTTGACAGATATCCGGCCAGAAGAGACGTGGCCGAGAAGGTTGTTCCGGATACGGATCCTGCCAAGGAGATGTATTCCAGATACGCAAATGAATGTGTGGTAAAGGGACGCCCGATGCTGCCGCAGACCATGGAATTTATCTCTGCCATGGGAACCATATTCCAGTCTTATGTGAAGGATGAGATGACACTGGATGAGTTCTGCACGAAAGCACAGGAGTATGTAGAAACCTATAACCAGTAGCATTCTGTTTCAGGAAGGAGGCAATGCGGCGGACAAAGTGCATGTTGTCCCTGCGTTACCTCCTTTGGTCTGAGACAGACCTGCAAGGAGGATAGTATGATCAATAAAAAGTCACTTCAGTGGATCGCCTGGGTACTGATCTTACCGGTGTTGCTCATAAGAGGATTCACCACGATCTACCCGATCTTAAAAACGGTGATCAACAGCTTTTACGATATCAGGATTCTGAGCGGCGTTCATGAGTTTGCCGGAGTTTCCAATTATCTCAATATATTTAAGGATCAAAAAGTAATCACAACCTTGGAATTTACCGGGGTATTTGTGGTGGTCTCCATGTTTTTCCATATCATACTCGGAGTCGGGCTGGCGTTGATCCTGAATATGAAATTTAAGGGGCGGCGTTTCCTGCGCACCATCGTATTGATTCCCTGGGCGATGCCTGCAGTCGTGATCGGTATGGCCGGAAAATGGGCGTTCAACAACGATTACGGACTGATCAATGATCTTGTCCGCCGGTTCGTTCCCGGATTTGAGCTGCATTGGCTGATCAATACCGGCACGGCAAGAGCGGCAGTCATTGCGTTGGATCTCTGGAAGGATCTGCCCTTTTTCGCCATTTTGATCTTGTCCGGGCTGCAGTTTATTTCCAGCGATATCTATGAGGCGGCGAAGGTGGACGGCGCAAATGCGGTCAAGTCTTTTTTCTATATCACGCTACCGCTGATCATGAGAAACGTGCTGACTTTGTGTATTCCTTTTACGTTGTGGCGTCTGACAGGGTTCGATCTGGTGTATTCCATGACTTCCGGCGGACCGGGAGAGGATACTTCCCTGATCGCGTACCGGATCACGATGGAGGCGTTCACCAATCTGAATGTAGGGTATGCTGCTGCTCTGGCGGTGCTTTTGTTCCTTGTGATGGCAGTATTTTCATGGTTTAATATGCGGTTTATGAACCGCTTTGAAGATTAGCAGAAACGGTTCGGAATGGAGGAAATCATGACAAAGAATTCTGATACAAAATATAAAATATACAGAGGGTTTACGGTGGTCATAAGATGGGTTATGTTCGCGGTGGTGGCTTTTTTTATACTGTTTCCGGTGTACTGGATCTTCATCTCTTCGATCACACCGCCAGGAGAACTGTTTAAGACGCCGATCGACTATCTGCCCGATCATCCGACACTGGAAAGCTACAGCTTTCTGATCCAGAATGTAGGGCTGCTGGCAAAGATTGGCAGTACAGTTATTATAATTGGTGTTACACTGGTAGTGGGTACGATCATCTGTGTGATGGGCGCCTATGGATTTGCAAGATTCAGGTCGAAGGCGGTGAGTGCGGCGTTTGGGTTTATCGTGGCTACCATGTTGATCCCGGAAGTGGTCACGGCGCGTCCTCTTTATGAATTCATGCAGAAAGTAAAGTTGTTTGACACCTATCCGGGTCTGATCATTCTCTATATCAGCTCTGTTATTCCTTTTACGGTGCTGATCTTAAGAAATTTTGTGGCGGAGATCCCGGTTTCTCTGGAGGAAGCGGCATCCATTGACGGTGCGAATTTCGTACAGAGGCTGTTCCTGGTGGTGCTGCCGCTGATGAAACCGGCGATCGCGACGGTGTGTATCATTAATTTTATCAACTGCCTGAACAACTTTTTCACACCGTTATACTACTCGAACGGCATTCAGGTGTTAAGTGTGGCTATCGTACAGCTGCCGCTCCGTGATAATATGTATGGAGTACCGTGGGATCTGGTCAGTGCCATGGGATGGATCATCTTACTGCCGATCATTATCTTCGTAGCGGTGTTCGAGAAGCAGATCATGGACGGTATTATGGCCGGCGGTGTCAAGGCGTAACAGGGAAGCACATCTGGCAGACAGATGGAGGAAGGAGGAGTTTGTATGTTTCAAAGTTTTATGGGTGGCCTGGGCGCACTGCCTCTGGCCAGACACGGAAAAAGCAGATCGATCAACTGTGAGAATCCTCACGGGGAGAAGGGAAAAGGCGGCATGGCCGCAAGCAACCTGGGTCCGTCAAGGAAGGGGGCGCCCTGTATTCAGGGGCTGGCACCCGGGAGTGTGACGACGCTGGCGCAGATCGAGGGGGCCGGTATCATCCAGCATATCTGGATGACGGTGACGGACAGAACGGACAAAGATTACTATGTGCTGCGGGATCTGGTGCTGCGGATGTATTGGGATGATGAGGAGACACCTTCTGTGGAAACGCCGCTGGGAGACTTTTTCTGCTGTGGTTTCGGGCGGGGATGCATTGTCAATTCCATGCCGATCGTGGTGAATCCGGCTCGCGGCATGAACTGCTATTTTCCCATGCCTTTTCACAAAGGGGCGAGGATCACGCTGGAAAACCAGCATGAGGTTGAGGTGCCGGCCTTTTTCTATCAGGTGGATTATCTGTTGACGGATGAGCTGCCGGAGGATATCTGCTATTTCCATGCCCAGTGGAGAAGGGAGCGGCTTACGGAGAAGCAGAGGGACTATACGATCCTGGATCAGGTCAGGGGCAGAGGCCATTATGTGGGAACTTATATGGCACTGACGGCGCTGGAGCGTTACTGGTGGGGAGAAGGGGAGATCAAATTCTACCTGGACGGTGACGACCGGTATCCCACCATCTGCGGGACAGGGACGGAGGACTATTTCGGCGGCGCCTGGAGCTTTGCCAGTCAGTGTAACGGCAGAACGGTGGAGAATACCTACTGTACGCCGTTTATGGGATATCCGTATTATTCCCATCATGATCTGAGTGTACATAATTTCTATCACAATGACGATACACTGCCCCAGAGGGGGTTCTATCGCTGGCATATTATGGATCCGGTGCTGTTCGAGGAGGATCTGCGGGTGACGATCCAGCAGATCGGTACCTGCCATAAGGGGAATTTCGAGCGGCAGGACGATGTGGCGTCGGTGGCGTACTGGTATCAGACGGAGCCGCATCATCCGTTTATGCCGCTGCTTAAGAAGGAGGACAGATGGCCCCGTTAAGGCGGGGCACAGGTCCGCCGCAGAATGTAGCGCTACAGCTTTGCGTGCGGCTAAAAGAGCTGTCAATGTGGAAGGCAAGGATTCCACTGCGTACTCAGGGATATTGCAGGAAGAGCCGGCAATATCCGGGTAGAGGTGAATATGAAGAGGAGAGCAGGTAAATACCGGAAAACATACTGGGTGGCAGGTGTGGCGGCTGCATTGGCAGTCATGGGAACTGGCGGCTGCGGACGAAGAGAAAGCAGTCCGCAGCCGCTTATGGATACCACAGAGAGCATGTGGGAAGACGAGATCACGATCATGCATGTTGATGCAGGAGATGAGAGTTTCAGGGCCTATATTGAAGAGCTGCAGACAAGGCTGCAGATGAAGATCAACCTGCTGCCGTATCCTGCCAATGCCGATTCCCGTCATGCCAAAGCGTCGTCTCTTTTGGCGGCAGGAGATTCTTCGGTGGATGTGTTTGCGGTGAATGATGAAATGATAAATGCCTTCAAGAACGAAGGGTATCTGGAACCGCTGCAGGACGATGTCATGGACGAAGAAACCGCGCGGGCATTTGAGCAGGAATATCTGCAGGAGACTACCATGGCCGGCGGGCAGATTTACTCTGCGCCTTATGTGCTGGATATTCTTGCGCTTTGGGTCAATGAGGAGTGGATGAGGGAGGCCGGACTTACCGGGATAGAAACAGAAGAAGATTTCTATCGGTTTCTGGCTTATGACTGGGGTGAGGGGCGCTATGCATACGGCGGTTCCTGGGAGAAAACCTATGTATATAATGAACTGGGAGAGCTGATCAATCTTTTCGGCGGAGATTACTTTGACTGGAGCAATGAAAAGACCAGGGCGGCCGTCCGATTCTCCAAGGAGTGCGTCGATAAAGGGTATACGCCGAAAGAGCAGATGATCGACCAGTACGAACAGATGAACCAGAAATTTATAGACGGTAAATACGGGATGGTGTTTATGTATACCGGCGGTATCAAGAAATATGCCGATGCCGGTGTGTATGGAAAGGACAGGATCCATATGGCGCCGCTGCCGGATCTGGGCGGCAGGCATGTGACCTATATCGGTACCTGGCAGTATGCGTTGAACAAGGCTTCGCAGCACAAGGAGGCGGCCAGACGGTTTATGAGTTATGCAGTGAGCCGGGAAGGAAACAGGCTCTATGCGGAGATGACAAACAGTATTCCGGCCAGAAGGGATCTTCTGGAAGAGGAACTGCATATTATCGGCTATGCAGAAATCAGAGAGCTGCTGCGTTCGGTGGAGATGGAGGTGAGGCCGATTCCGGCCAATTCCATGGAATATATCGAGACGGTGGGAGAACTGTTCCAGAAGTATATGCTGGAAGAACTGGATTTGGACAGCTATTGCGAGCAGATGCAGGAGCTTGTGGATGAGAATATCAAATAAGTAAAAGGCAGGGGCTGTGAGGCCCCTGCCTTTAAAAAACAATTTTTCCAGGGTTTACCCGGCAAAAACCTTTTCCAGAAAATCGTGGATCCGCTGACACATTTCATCCTGATAGAATTCCATACCCATATGCCCGGCGCCTTGTATGCGGTAATATTCCACAGGCACATGATTCCGGACGAGGACATCATAGAAATCATCGCTGGCGGAGATATCCACGAGAGAATCTGCTGTCCCGTGCGCCATGAAGAAGGGTACGGTATTTTGGTTTACATAATATTGAGTGGTGGATCTGGCTGCCCGTTCCGGTTCCGCATCCGGATGAAAGCCGAGATACTGGATCAGGTTTGATGAGGCCGTAGTTTCCGGCAGGGGCACGCCGTCGAAGGATTTTTCGTCACGTTTTGCTTTGCCGAGGGAAGTCGGCCCGTAATAGTTGATCACGGCGGAGACGCTGCTGGATTGCTCCAGATGTTCTCCTTTTTCAAATTCGACCAGACCGTTGGTGACGCCTGTCATGGAGGCAAGATTTCCGCCTGCAGATTCGCCGCCGATAACGACTTTTGCAGGGTCGATACCGTATTCGTCCGCATGGGCACGCAGATAGCGGATCGCTTTCTTGGCATCCTCTACCGGCGCCGGAAAATGTGCGCTGTTGGACAGCCGGTATTCTATGCTGGCTGTCACATAGCCTTTCTTCGCGAACCAGGACAGCCAGGGGATATAGGCGGAGCGCTCCATGGTGACGAAACCGCCGCCGCAGATCCATACGAGCAGGGGGCGCTTCCCGTTGCTTCTGCTGAAAGGAAGCAGGAGATCCAGCTTTAAGTCCCTGTAATTACAGAAGGGAAACCAGTAAGGCACCTAGGCAAAGGTGATGCCGGAGATCAGGGTGACGGGCTGTTCCTTTACAGGGACAGACAGTTCTCTTTTTGTTTGTAGTTTTTGCATGGAAAATCCTCCTTTTGAACAAAACACTTTTCTGTATTTTTATTGATCTTTATTATAGGTAAGAAGAGAAAACCAGGAAAAGAACAATGCAGACCTTTTTTGACACAAAACAGTCATTTTTCTTATAGTTAACGACATTAGAAATTTCGTTTACGGACGGGCGCTCCGGCAGATACGCAGATGGTGACAGATGCAGTTAACGAGATTTTGAGAGAAAAGTACAATATCGAAGTGGAATTCCAGATCAGCGATTCCGGTTCCTACAACCAGACCATAACACTGGCGCTTTCCAGCGGACAGCAGGTCGATATTATGAGTACACTGTTTGCAAACTATTCCAATATGGTCAATCAGGGATATTTGATGGATCTGGAAGAAGACGGTCTGTTCCAGACTTACGGACAGGGTATTCAGGGCGTGATCGACCAGAAATACATTGATGCGTGCCGTGTGGGCGGCGAATTGTATGGTATTACGAATACACGTGATTATGCCGTAGGACGTGGCTGTATCTCGGTGGGAACGGAGTTCCTGGATGCGATCGGTTATGAGGCGCCTGCAGATGCAGAAGAGATCATACCGATCACGGAAGAAGAGCTTGAGGATATTTTTGCCAGACTGCATGCACAATTCCCGGATCTGGAAGTTTATCGTCCGGCGGACAATGACCTGGTTCAGCAGACGCTGGTAGACCAGATTGGCGGCAACAATTTCGGTGTTCTTCTGGGCAGCAGTGACGAATTGAAAGTGGTGAATCTGTTTGAGACGGATGAATATATGAACTTCTGTAAGAGAGTCTACAACTGGAACCAGCTCGGTTATATCAGTAAGGACGCGGCTGCGGACACCACGAACGTGATCGTGCTTGTAAAAGAAAGCGTGCTGATGGCAGATGAATGAGCTTTATACAAATCCGGAACTTGCGGATCTGATCATTTATGGGATTGAGGGAACGCATTATGAGATCACAGAGGACGGTTTCCTGGATGCCAATGCGGGAACAAGCCCTGATGAGTTCTCTACGTTAAACTGGCTGTATCCGAATCAGTTCGCAAGTACGGTGATCGTTGGCAATACCGCGGATCTGTGGGAGAGAACAACACAGTTTAATGAGGAGGCAAGACAGTCTCCGGCGTCCGGGTTTGCTTTTGACAGCATCAATATTGCGGCAGAGCAGACTGCAGTTACCAACGTATACGACGAATATCGTAAGAGTCTGGAATTTGGCTTCGTGGATTCGGAAGTTGCAATTCCTGAAATGCTGCAGAAGATGAACAGCGCAGGCCTGCAGAAGATCATCGCGGAGAAGCAGGCACAGCTTGACGCCTGGGCGGCATCGAAGTAATACCAAAATTTAGAGTTCTTTCATCATGCGTGTGGATATCAGGCAGGTTTCTCCGTTGATAAAATGGATGATCCGGTTTTTGGTGTCTACTTCTTTTATGTTCTTTTTGTTGACCAGAAAGGACCGGTGGCAGCGCACAAAATCATCGCCAAACGCTTTGATCAGATCTTTAATGGTGCTGAAAAATTCAATTTGCCGATCCTTCGCATGGAGAATGACCTTATGGATATTGCTGGAAGTCTCAAAGAATAAAATATCATCATAATCTATGCTGATCTTTCGGCCGCCGGTTTCGATCGTATAGACTTTGTGTGTTCTGCCAGTCTGCAGGGCATAGCGTTCCATTGCATTAAGCAGGCATTGTCTGATCTTTACTTTCGCTTCGGCAGGGGTGTCTTTTAGTACAAAGTCCATTGCTTCCACCTGGTACTGGAATGTCATATAGCTTAGTTCGGAATGTGCGGTTATGAAGACGATGAAACCACGGGGATCATATAACCTGATCAGCTGTGCCAGTTTCATGCCGTTTATGTCGCTGCCCAGGTCGATATCAAGGAAATAGATGCCCGTGTTCTGGCTGTTCTTGATCTTTTCCAGCAGTACATAAGGATCGCCTGTATTTAGGACAAGCTGCATATCCAGCTCTTCTATCAGAACGGTATTTTGAATGGTCTGTACGATAGTCTGCCGCTGCACGGCATTGTCCTCACACACAAAAATATCCAGCATATGATGTCATTCCTTTCTGTCAGTAAGTTCCAGATGCTGCGTGAAACGGCCGTTTAGCATGGATGTTTCCAGCAGCGCGTTGTCATAGGAACTGATGATCTTCCGGGCATTGGAAAGTCCGATTCCCTGATGTCCGGTCTTTGTGGTAAACCCTTTTTGCTTTAATTTATGTAATACTGCGCCCTGATCCTGAAAGCTGTTGGAGATGGTGATGGATACGCCGGCCTCGTGCTGAATGATGTTTAAGCCGGCCTGCGGCTGTTCTGCTAAAGGAGCGGCTTCGATCGCATTGTCCAGAAAAATTCCCAGTATGCGGGCGAGGTCTACGGTGTTCATCGGAAAGCTGTCCACCCTGCAGGGAATGTCGATCGTGACATCGATCCCTGACTCATGGGCGTAGATCATTTTTGCGGAGAGCAGGCTTTTGATCTCCAATACATCAATGTTACCGAGTTGATTCAGCTTGTAATCCCCCTGGTCGATCAGATCCTTTGTGGGGAAGATCTTTGTTTCAAAATATCGCTTTAGTTCATCTATATCGCTGTTTGCAATATAGCCGGACATGGAGAGTAAAATATTGATATAGTCGTGCTTAAAGGAGCGCAGACCGTTATACATGGCTTCCAGATTGTGTGTGTAATCCTGTAAGTCCTGCATGGCTTTCTGCTTCGCCTCTGTCTGCATTTTTTCCAGATAGGAGCAGTGCACGGCCAGAAGCAGAAAGAGCATAACGAATAGATACCCTGAAATATGCAGGACATTATTGTATATCATTTTGCCGACAGAGCCGTTTTGCCCCGGGATCAGATCGTCGAACAGATAGATGGTGATAAGGAGCAGCAATCCGGCGTCGATCAGATACCAGGTCTGTTGAAGGCGCAAAACGCTTTTTCCTGAAAGCAGCAGTTTCCTGAGCAGCCTGCCGCAAAAAAGCGTCGCCAGGTAGAACAGCAGAATATGAATCATATGGACAATGGAAGAAACATACGGCCGCTCGATGAAAGATGTGGGAATCAGCATATGCAGAAAGCCTGAGACCAGGTTATCCGTCACGAGCGCAAGCACAAACCCGATCATACCCATACAGACATTTTGGGCGGCGGTATCCCGGCAGAAGACCAGCCCGTAAATACAAATGACCGTCGGAATACCGAACAGGCCGTAGGGTATACAGGACAGGAGCTTTATGGGCATTCCTGCAAGCAGCAGCGACAGATAAAGAACGATAAAGGCTTTGAGGCCCATACGCCCGGGCCATACATTGCGAACGGCAAGGGAAAGCTGAAAAAAAGACAATAACATTTCATTAGATTCCTTCTTTTGGTATTTGCACGCCTAATTATACTTTATATCATTCTTTACAGCAAGCCTCGTTCGGCGAAAATGAAGAATAAGTGCGTATTCAGGAAAGGAAAAAATGCACTTATGCAAGAATGGCGGCGTTTTATGACTGTTTTGGAGAAACTGCTGTTTTCCCTGTTATACTGTCTGACAGAAAATAAATTTATTTGGAAAGGAAACGGGAAGTTATGAAGCATTTTTTAAAAGGAGCCGCTGCGGTGGCGATCGTAATGTTTGTCTTGATTTTGATCCACATTATTTTCAATGTGATGGGTACTGACCTGAACAAATACATAAATAATGTTATGCAAATTCTGCTGGCATCAAGTTTTGCTACGATGATTTATCATGTATTGATCAGGAAAGAGAGGGATGAATAAATTCTCTGATGAGCAACTTATGATCGCGATCATGAGCATGACAGTGGAGGCTGATAACAGTCCCCGCTGTCATGCTGTTTTAAGCAGGCTAAAGATTATTTTCGCGATACAACTGCTCTCTGTATTCCGGATTGGAAAGGGCGCGCTGCATATCTTCGGTTCTGCCGGCATGCAAAAGCGCCTGTATTAATCGGGACAGCCGTTCTTCGCCTTCTTTCATTCCCTCTTTCAGGCCAATTTTGTGCCATTCTTCCCGTTCACTCTTCATATGTTTTTCTTCATTGTATTCAAAGATGCTCATAGCAATCGCCTCCGCACGATTCCTGGACAGAAAGGTTGCAAGGATACCGTTATCGATACAGTGTGTGACTGCACATTCCACGGTATCTGTAACTTTCCTGAAAGGTTATTCTAAGCATATCCCAGGTTATTTTGTGATGAGATAGAAAATGACAAAACAAGTTGATAAAATAAAGAAAAGTACTAAAACTATACTATAATAGGAGAGTTTAGTGAGGCGGATTTCATAATTGAAATTGCACATGGGAGTGGGTATTTGCTATACTATAATCCGGTAGAAAAGCGCCGGGCTGTTTTCCTGCTCTGTGATATTGATATCTGTTCATGACAACAGTAATGCAAAGGAAGACCAGCAGGAAATGAGGGAGACGACAGAAAGGCTTCGGAATAGAAAAAATAAACAAAAAACCTTTTGATTAAGAAGTAAGGAAAAAATAACAAAGAAAAAGGAAGAGTGTAATGGACATCCTAAACAGCATAACGATACGTCATGTAAAGAAATATTACGGCAGCGGCAGCAGTCAGGTCAAGGCACTGGACGGTGTGGATCTGTCGGTTGCGCAGGGGGAGTTCGTCGCCATTGTGGGAGCGTCGGGCAGCGGTAAGACGACGCTTCTGAATATGATGGGCGGTCTGGATGCGCCTACGGAGGGCGAGGTGATCGTGGACGGTGTGAATCTGGGCGGTCTGCGGGAGGAACAGCGGGCGGTATTTCGCCGGAAGAAGGTAGGTTTTATTTTCCAGAATTATAATCTGGTCCCCACGCTCACGGTGGAAGAGAATATCCTGTTTCCGCTGGATCTGGACGGTTCTGCGCCTGATTTTAAGTTTCTGGAGGAGATGACGGAGCTTCTGGGGCTTAGAGATAAGCTGCAGGTTTATCCGGGGGCGCTGTCCGGGGGACAGCAGCAGCGGGCTGCCATTGCTCGGGCGCTGATGGCGAAGCCTGCCATTATTCTGGCGGATGAGCCTACGGGCAATCTGGATTCGCAGAACGGGCAGAATGTGGCGGGGCTTTTGAAGATGACGGCGCAGCTCACCCACCGGACGCTGGTGCTTGTCACGCACAACCTGGAGCTGGCGCAGCTTGCGGACCGGGTGGTGCAGATGAAGGACGGACGGATCGTAAGTCAGTAAGGCGGATTCGATGGACTGGATAAAGCAATCCAGAGGGGAAGACAGGCGCAAAAAGCAGCGCAGAAATGGAGTAAATCATGCTGCAGAATAATAATCTGAAAATCTGCCGCAGGCTGGTGTGGCGGGATATCAAATTTCATAAGGGACGGAGCATTTTTCTGGTGACGGCGGTGGCGCTGGTGTGCATGCTGTATACATTTTCCTTTTCGCTGGGCGGGATGATCCGGGACGGTTATCTGTATACTTACAGGATGATGTATGGCTCCAACAGCCATATTCTGTTTTTTGATATGAGTAAAACGCAGGCTAAGACGCTGTGTAAGCTGAGCGGGATCCGGGAGGCGGTTACGTTGTCGGCAGTGGGGACGCTCAGCGACGATATGATGGAATACCGCAGTGTGAAGCTGGCGGCGGTGTCAGAAGGGTGGGCGAAGGCCACGGAATCGGTGCCGTTTGTGGGGCGGATGCCGGAACAGAAGTGGGAGATCGCGTTGGATGAGCTTACCATGAATTCGCTGGCCATTCCTCATGAGATCGGGACGGAGGTGGAGCTTCGCTGGAAGCCGGCGGGCGGCGGGGCGGAGCGGACAGATCGGTTTCGTCTGTGCGGATGGTGGGAAAGTCTGATGGGGCAGACGGAAACCTGTGCGTGGATCACGGAGGAGACGGCGCAGACGCTGTGTCCCGATGCGCCTGCGCGGACAGCGCTTGGCGTGACGCTGTACCGGCCGGGCAATCTGGAGGAACAGGCACAGGATATGCTTGATCGTGTGGGACTGCAGACGGTCTCCTATACGACCAATCTGGCCTATAACGAGACCAAACGGGAATTCGCGGACAGTGAGGCGATGGGTTTTTACCAGATGAATCTGATCGTGGTGCTGTGCGGCGTGTTGATGATCTACAATATCGTGCGTATTTCTGCGGGACAGAATATCCGTTTCTATGGAAGAGTCAAAAGTCTGGGTATGTCGCCGCGGCAGATCCGGGTGCTGACCGTGGAACAGGCGGCCTTCTATTTCGTGTCCGCGGTAGTGCCGGGGTGGGGGCTGGGCCTTTTGCTGCATGTGGCGGTGGCTCCCTATGTGGTGATCGGGATGGAGCAGAACCCGGCGATCCGGTTTTTCCGCCTCTGGCCTCTGGCGGCGGGGGCGCTTTTTACCTGGCTGACTACGCTGGCAGCCTGTGTGCTGCCGCTTCGGCGGGTGAGGATGTGCAGCCCTGCCTCGGCGATGCGGTTTGTGGAAGGCAGGCCGGGAAAGAAGGACTACAGGGGGAGAAGGCGCCGCACCACCGTCTGGCGGATGGCGGTTTCCGGCCTGACACGGCAGAAAGGGCAGTCGCTGCTGACAGTCTTTTCGCTGCTGTTGTCCTTATGTATCCTGTGCGGTATCTGGACGCAGCAGGCCAGCTATGATGAGGATAAGTATGTGGACGGGCTGTCCCTGAGCGATTACCGGCTGGAGGACGCATCTGCCACATCGACTCTGCAGCGTTACAATCCCGCAAGCCGGAGCATTACGGCACAACTTCTGCAGGCACTCACGGAGCATCCTGCCGTGACGGATCTGGGGACGGTGAGTTCCGTGGAGGTGCCTCTGTATGCGGATGAAGCGATGCGTGCACCGATCGTGGATTCGTTTGAGAAAGAGGATGAAAACGGCGTGCCGGGGAAGGCGGTCATGGCGGGGAATCCGGACTGGATGGCCGGTTACGAGAAGCTGCGGGAGAGCGGGGAATATATCGGCGTCGTGATGGGGGTGGAAGGACTGATGCTGGACAATGCGATGGCGCAGGGCATTATCATGGAAGGGACATTTGTACCGGAGAAATTTGCCACGGGTGACTATGTCCTTGCCGCGGGTGCGGATTCCCCCGATATCAGGACGACGCCGCCTGTGGGAAGCAAGGTAGAGCTGGGCGGCAGGGAGTTTGAGATCATGGCGGCGCTTCCTTACGAGAGCACAATGGTTTCCGGAGCGGACAGTAGACAGGCGCAGTTTAATGTGACCTATTATATGCCGATGGAGACATTCGATACCCTTTTCCCGGGACATGGCATCCGCAATGTGGCGGTGGATATCGACCGTGAACAGCAGGCGGCATTCGAGGCGTTTCTGGAGCAGCTGCTGGAGGGGACGGGAGTCACGGTGACATCCTTTACCACCTATCAGTGGAATTTTCATAATGCTGTCTTTCACCGGTATATGATCCCGTTTTTTGTGGGGAGCGTGATGCTGATGATCGGTATCCTGAATTTCTGTAACGCTCTTGTGAGCAGGATGCTGGTGCGCAGAAAAGAGTTTGCAGTCTACGAGAGTCTGGGCATGACCGGCAGACAGCTTCGCAACATGCTGCTGTGGGAGGGGCTGCTCTACTATGGGATAATGCTGTTGATCCTTTTGCCCGTCACGGCGGCGGTCACATGGATCTGGGGCCGGTGGTGGCTGGCCAACACCAATACATGGTGCATCACATGGCGGTTTTCGCTGCTGCCGCTCTGGCTGGTGCTGCCGGTTCTGTTTGCGGCGGCGGTGGCAGTTCCGCTTTGCTGCCTGAAAATGCTGCGGCAGGAGAGCGTTACATTGAGGCTGCGGGTGGTGGATTGATTCCCGCGATTGTTACAAAACTGTACCATTTCTGTACCTGATCTGTAACTTTAGACTGCTACAATTCTCTTAACGAAACAGTTCATAGGGCCATCGGCATATGGACGGGATCTGACAAGGAGGATTACAACATGGAAGCAATCGTAAAGGCAGCAGGATTAAAAAAATATTATGGAAAAGGCGAAGCGTTGGTGAAGGCACTGGACGGTGTGGATCTGGAGATTGAGCGGGGGAAGTTTACCGCCATCATCGGAACAAGCGGCAGTGGGAAATCAACGCTTCTTAATATGCTGGGCGGGCTGGATGTGCCGAGCGAAGGGAGCGTGAAGATCGGGAAGCAGGAGCTGTCGAAACTGACCAGCGAACAGGCGACGATCTTCCGCCGCAAACAGATCGGCTTTATTTTTCAGAATTACAATCTGATACCGGTGCTGACGGTCTGGGAAAATATCATCTTCCCGATCACCCTGGACGGCCGGAAACCGGATCAGAAATTTATCATGGAGATCGTGCAGCTTCTGGGGCTGGAGAGTAAGCTGGACAGTCTGCCGAACAACCTTTCCGGCGGACAGCAGCAGAGGGTGGCCATCGCCCGGGCGCTTGCCTCCAAGCCGTCTATCATCCTGGCAGACGAACCTACGGGGAATCTGGATTCCAGAACGAGCGACGACGTGATCGGCCTGTTGAAAGTGACCAGTGAGCAGTTCCGTCAGACCATCGTGATGATCACCCACAATCCGGACATTGCGGTGCAGGCGGACAGAGTGATCCGGATCGAGGATGGGAAGATCGTGACAGGGAAGGAGGGGGCGAGATGAATTTCAGACCGATTTCCGTTTTGAACAGGAGAACTTTCCGCCAGAACAAAGGGCGCAATCTGGTGGCGGCGCTGGCCATCGTTCTGACGACGCTGATGTTTACCACACTCTTTGTGCTGAGCCAGAGCATGAGCAGGAATATAATCGAGATGACTTTCCGGCAGACGGGATATGATGGGCAGGCTTCTTTTAAGAGCATTACCGAGGAGCAGGCAGCGAAGATCGCGGCTCATCCCGACGTAGCCGAGACAGGCTACAGTATGGTTGTAGGGATTGGACAGGGAAAAGAGCTGTCGGGGCGGCAGGTGGAGATACGTTTTGCGGATGAGAGCTATGCGGAACATTCTTTTGCAAAGCCCGTTACGGGCAGAATGCCGCAGGCGGCGGACGAGATCGCGCTGGATAATATCGTGCTGGATAAGCTTGGCATCCCTCATGAGCTGGGGCAGCGGGTGACTCTGGAGTGGATCGCGGATTTTCAGGAAGAAGAGAACAGGGTGTCGGAATTCACGCTGTGCGGATTCTGGGAAGGAAACGAATCTTCCTATGCGAGTATGGCCTGGGTGAGCAGGGAGTTTGCGGAGGATGTGACGGCGCAGCTGGAGGCGGCAGAGGCTGAACAGGCAGGAACAGCGGCGCCCGAACAGGCAGAAGCAGAACAGGCGGGAACAGCGGCGCCGGAAGAGGAAGCGCCGGAACAGGTGGCGGACAGCAGGATCGCCGGTATCTGCATGGGTCAGGTGAATTTGTACAGTGACAGAGAGATTGAGAAGACCATGGACCGGATTCTGGAGGATACCGGATTGACGGAGCTGGAATACGGCGTGAATCTGGCCTATGATTCGGATATGAACCGCATGGCGGCGCAGGAGAGCCTGCCCATGTATCTGGGGATGATCCTGGTGTTTGTGGCCGGTTACCTGATCATTTATAATATTTTCCAGATTTCGGTGACCACGGATATCCAGTTCTACGGCAAGTTAAAAACGCTGGGCATGACGGCCAGACAGTTGAAGAGGCTGATCTATGGGCAGGCCGGGAGGCTGTGCCTTCTGGGGATTCCGGTCGGCATGGTTCTGGGGTATCTGCTGGGTATGGTGCTGGTGCCTGTCTGGATCCAGATGGAGGACGCCCGGGTATCAGTAAGCCCGCTGATCTTTATCGGTTCGGCGGCGTTTGCGGGTATGACCGTGCTGATCTCCTGTATGCGTCCGGCCAGAATGGCGGGAAAGGTTTCTCCCATGGAAGCGCTTCGGTATAATGACGTACAGCGGGGCGGACGTTCTGTAAAAAGGCGCAGCGGCAGCGCCGGTCTGCCTGCTCTGGCATGGTCCAATCTGGGCCGCAACAGAAAGCGTACCGTGACGGTCATCTGTTCTCTGACGCTGGGGCTGACACTGATGAGCGCCTTCTATGCCAGGAATGCCGCTTTTGATATGGAAAAATATCTGGAAGAATTGATGCTGAGTGATTTCCAGATGGATCAGGCCACCAGTGAAGAGTACATGAAGGGATACGACCCTTACGGTGATACCCTGCATTCGGAGCTGATCGCGCAGGTGGAGACGTTGGAAGGCCTGGAGGGCATCGGTTACGAATACAGTCATGAGACAGAGATTGCGCTGAGTGAGCAGACCATTGCGAACATGCAGGCTTTTTATACGGACGATGTGCTGGCCGATTGGGCGTCCTATGATCCTGTGGGACCGCAGTCCATACAGGAAGCTGTGGAGGAGAAAAGTGCTGGGGCGGTGGTCTACGGTCTGGACGGCATTGTGCTGGATGCCTACACCGCGGAGGCGCATGTACTTGCCGGAAGCTATGATGCGGAGCAGTTTGCCACAGGAAAATATGCGATCGCTGCCGGTCTTGCCATGACGAAGGAAGAGGGACAGACGCTGCCTACGGTCTCGGTGGGAGATACTGTGGAGATCGAGGGTCAGGAATATACCATCATGGCGGTGCTCGACGAATTCTCGGTTATTACGGAAGGGGCAAAAGAGGGAGGCGCAGAAAATAAGGATCGGCATTATCTGGAATTTATCGTGCCGATGGAGACTTTTCGGGCACGCTGGCCTCAGAATACACCGCGTAAAGTATTCTTTGACGTGGAGGATGCGCATCTGGATGCTGCCCAGGAAATGCTGGACCGCTACAGTGCAGAGACGGGAGAGAACATCCCGCTTACCACCCGGGCTTCCAAGGCCGCGCAGTACCGCCGTGAGACAAGGTCCAGTGCGGTGATGGGCAATGTGGTGAGCACCGTGATCGCTCTGGTAGGTGTGCTGAACTTTATCAATTCCATGGTCACTTCCATTGTGTCCAGAAGAAAAGAGTTTGCCATGATGCAGAGCGTGGGCATGACGAAGCCGCAATTATGTAAACTGCTCGTCTGGGAGGGAATGGATTATGCATGGATCACGCTGCTGTGTACCTACGTGATCAGTTCCCTGGCGGTGGGGATCGGTGTGCGGGCCATGGTGGAGGGCGGCTTTACGACCTTCCGGTTTACGCTTCTGCCGCTGGTGATCTGTACGCCGCTGCTGCTTCTGTTTGCCGTGCTTGTTCCTTATCTGTGCTTCCACAATCTGGAGAAGGACAGTCTGGTGGAGCGGCTGCGGTCTACGGCCTGACCGGCCGCAGACTTGTTGAAAAAACGCTGTTTTCTTTACATCCCCGATAGATAATGATAGAATGAAATTGTATCAGGAAATCATACCCTCAGTGAACAAAGGAATACACGCCCTGAACCATGATATTTGAGCGGTTTTCTGCGTTGTCCTCAATCGGCGTACGTCCGGTACGCCTCAATCGTCCGCCTTGGAAATCACTCAAATATCCATGGTCAGGGTCGAAGAGTCGGAAAGAAGGCAATTTCAATCCCTGCAAGGCGCTTGATTGACGTGTACTGGACGTACACGGAATGAAAGCAACGCAGCAGGGGATGAAATTGATTCTTTACCGACCGTGTGTACCTTTGTTCACTGAGGGTATCTATGGAGAGGTAAGAATGCAGCGTTATTTCAATACGGAGGGACGGTGCCGGCAATCTGTGAGTTTCTGGACGAAGAAATTGGAAATTGTGGAAGCAGTAGTGTAGCTGCAGCAGATTAGGGATGGGTGATTTTTATGGAACGATTCATGAGCAGATTTAAGAAAAATATACAGCGAACGGGAGAAGCGCTGGAGAGCGTGATGGCAGTCATCGTGCTGTTCGGCATTCTGCTGTCCGTCTACAGTCTGTTGAAGGACTTTGAGATCTTTCATTCGCTGGCGGTGGACACTTCGGCGTTCAAGCCTTTTCTGGAAGATGTCTTTGTGATCGTGATCGGTATTGAGTTTCTACAGATGCTGTGCCGGCCGAATTCCGACAATGTCATGGAAGTTTTGATCTTCCTTGTGGCAAGGCATATGATCCTGGGCGATACGACGCCGGTGGATGATTTCGTGTCGGTCATCAGCGTGGGTATTCTGTGCGCACTGCGCAGATATCTGCATGTAACGCGGAAGAAGGAGGAGGCAGAGCAGGAGAACGGAGTGGACGGAGTCTGACGGTATGGCATATGGCTGTGGTTCAGTTGATGCAGTGACAGTCGGGTTTAAGTATGACCGTACAGTCTGGCGTTTGCAGTTAAACAGAAGCGGGACGTTGACAGGATAAATGTAGAGGAGGTCCGGACTATGGGGTTTTATGTTAATCCGAAAAACAGGGGATTCTGGGAATCTATTCGTTCTAAGATTTATGTAGATAAAACAGGATTGATCGCCTGTACGAATGAGTACATTAATACAGAGCAGAAGTTTATCTGTGTCAGCAGGCCGAGACGTTTCGGAAAATCCATGGCACTGAAAATGCTTGCCGCGTACTACAGCCGTGGCTGCGATTCCGCAGATTTGTTTGCAGGTCTGCAGATCGAGAGAGAGGAGACTTATCGGCAGCACCTGAATCAATATGATGTGATCTGGTTGAACATGCAGCAGTTCCTGATCGAGGCCGCCCCAGGAAAAGTTACGGAATATCTGACCGAGGAGGTAATGCGTGAGCTCAAAAAAGAATATGGAGAGCTTTTAGACTGTCAGGACAGGGGGCTTGCCGTAGCGCTGCGGGAAATATTCGTGGAGACGGACAGGCAGTTTATTTTTCTGATCGACGAGTGGGACTGTGTGATGCGTGAAAGGCAGACTTCAGAGGGGTTACAGAAGCAGTATCTGGATTTTTTGAGAAACCTTTTGAAGGATCAGCCTTATGTGGCGCTGGCCTATATGACGGGGATCCTGCCGGTGAAGAAATACGGGGAGCACTCGGCGCTCAACATGTTCTGGGAATATTCGATGACGGACCAGAAGGCGTTGGAAGAGTATACCGGATTCACGGAAGATGAAGTAAAAGCATTGTGCGACCGGTTTCAAATGAATTTCGACGAGACCAGCAGCTGGTATGATGGTTACAGTTTTACAAGGTTTCAACATATCTTTAACCCGCGTTCCGTGGTGGAAGCCATGTGCAACCGCAGGTTTTCCAATTACTGGGTTTCCACGGAAGTGTATGACGCGCTGAAGATCTATATGGATATGGACTTCGACGGATTAAGGGAGGAGATCGTGCAGATGCTCGGCGGCGGTTGTGTCCGGGTCAATACGCGCAGCTTTCGTAATGATATGCGTAATCTGGATTCGAAGGATGATGTGCTGACGCTGCTGATCCATTTGGGATATCTTGCTTACGATTCCGAGCGGAAGGAGGCGTTTATCCCCAATAAGGAGATCATTGAGGAATTTGAGAATGTCATGAGTACGGGCGGCTGGCCGGAGGTGATGCGCGTTTTGAAAGCGTCGGAGCAGCTGGTGGAAGATACGCTGGACGGCCGGGAGAGCAGGGTAGCCGAGGGACTTGACCGGGCGCATACGGAAGTTTCTTCTATTTTAACCTACAATGATGAGAACTCGCTGGCCTGTGCCATCGGACTGGCCTATTACAGTGCGAGGAAGGATTACAGGCTGATTCGGGAACTGCCCACCAGCAGGGGCTTTGCAGATATCGTGTTCCTGCCGCTGCCGCATACGGGGAAACCGGCGCTGATTGTAGAACTGAAATATGATAAATCCGCACGGACGGCGATCCGGCAGATCAAGGACAGACAGTATATACAGGCGCTGGAGGATTATATGGGCGAAATATTGCTTGTGGGGATCGGTTACGACAAGGACAATGCTGACAAGCCGCACAGCTGTGTGATCGAGCGGTGGGAGAGTCAGGCCTGCGCAGATACCTGCAGATGACAAAACCTGATTATTCGGTATACGGCGACGAAGACAGCGTTGGCATATGCGGGAGACTGTAGGAGAAACGAGGGCACGAGGATGAAGACTGGGCTTTTCTGGAACTTGGTAACTGCCTGGACTTTCCCTATGAGAACGAAGAGGAGAGAGACGGACTTCCCGGAGAAAGGTGAGTGGGAGCTGCGCAACCGTGGTCAGAGAGGAATGGCCACGGCGGAGCATGTATTCGATAAGGCAAAGGTGATCGTGGAATAGAGACGGATAATCGTGCATAGAAATGCTACAGAAGGACAGGAGTTTACCGGAGCGCCCGGTGGACTCCTGTTTTTGACGGATGAAAAGTTTTCTGTTGATTCGGGATTTGCGAAAGAAGCGCCGGACAGGTCGTAAAATGCATAACAAAAGTCAGGAAAAAGCTATTTTCGTGCAGCAAAGCTCTTTAAGATGTATTTACGGATCACATTTCAGAATGGAGGAGCATATGAATCAATATTATGGATTACGGCCGGGAATGGTCACGGAACAGGAAAGGGAGCACAGTAAGATCGTACGAGACGTTGCAGCCAGGGGAATGGTGCTTCTGGAAAACAAAGGCGTACTGCCGATCAAAGAGGGCAGCAGGGTAGCTCTGTATGGATACGGCGCCAGACATACGGTGACCTGTGGGCTGGGAGCCGCCAGTTTTCAGGACAGGGAAGCAGTGAGCATAGAAGACGGGTTAAAGCAGGCCGGTATTGAGATTGTGTCTGGAGAATATCTGGATCGTTATGAGAAGATCATACAGGAAGAGGAAGACGATTATTATGACAGGATCCGCAGAGCGGCCAGGGGCGACCTGCTGCAAGGAGTCATGAAGATGTATGCAGAGCCGCTTGTACCCCATGGACAGCCGATCATTACCGAAGAAGATATCAGCAGAGCGGATGCCGATACGGCGGTCTATGTGATATCCAGAACGGCGGGAGAGGGGGCGGACCGGAAGGTGGAGGCAGGAGATTATCTGCTTTCGCCGGAAGAAAAGGAGAACTTGGCATTCCTGTCAAAGAATTATCGGAATCTGGCGGTGCTTTTGAATGTAGGCGACGTGATTGACACGGCAGAACTGCGGGAACTGCCAAACCTGGGTGCAGTTCTGGTCGTAGGACAGGCAGGCGGCATTACCGGGCTTGCAGTGGCGGATGTGGTTACGGGTAAAGTCGTGCCGGAGGGGAAACTGGCATCCACCTGGGCGAAGAGGTATGAGGACTATCCTTCCGCGCATACTTTTGCAGCCAGGAACGGAAATCTGGATGATGAATTCTATACGGAAGGCATCTATGTAGGATACAGGCACTTCGACACCTTTGGCATAGAGCCTGCCTATCCCTTTGGCTACGGGTTATCCTACACGGAGTTCGATATGACGGTGGAGGCAGTTGAAAAGGAAAAAGACAGGATCAGTGTGGAGGCGCTTGTGAAAAACTGCGGCACTGTCTTTGCCGGTCGGGAAACGGTCCAGATCTATGTCTCGGCCCCGCAGGGAGAACTGGAAAAGCCGTGGCAGGAATTGAAGGGCTTTGCAAAGACAGGAGTGCTTGCGCCAGGACAGAGCGAACGTGTCAGGATATCCATGCCGGTCACTCTGTTTGCTTCTTACAGTGAGAAGGAAAGCGCATGGGTGCTGGAGACGGGAGAATATTTGGTACGGGTAGGAAATTCTTCCCGCAATACTCACATCGTGGCAGTGTTGTCAGTGAGGGAGAGGATACTCAGTGAACAGTGTAAGCCGCTGTTTCAAAAGGATTGTGAGTTTAAGGAGATCTGTGCGGCGAAACGGGAACTGTCGAAACAGGACAGAGAGGAAGCAGAACGAGCCTGCAGGATCTGTATCTGTCCGGAAGATGTGGAAACAGTCGTTCATTCCTATACATTCTGTACAGAGAATTCTGCGGGAGAGAGTATCTGTCAGGGGCAGCGCCTTCCTACATTTCAGGACGTATGTTCCGGTACAGTCAGTCTGGAGCAGCTGGTCGATTCTCTGACGGCGGAGGAACTGACTTATCTTTGTATCGGTCATTTTGACGGGGAGCAGAGCGCGTCCATTGTCTGTGCGGGCACGGGCAGCGACCAGAAGGACTACCCGGTAAACCTTGTGCCTGGTTCCTGTGATACGACAAGAGAATTGCTGGAGCGCAGAGGAATTCCCAATATCCACTGTGCGGACGGCGGTTCCGGCGTGCGCGTTTTGCCGGAGTTTGAATTGGATCAGGCAGGGAACCTGATAACGGAGGGACTTTATTCCGTGCGTGGTGTGAGCAGGATTCTGGGCAGAGATTACATTACAGACAGAAAAAACAACAGGGTATATGAGCAATATACCACCGGATTACCGATCGCCACACTTCTTGCCCAGACCTGGGACAGGGAGCTATGCAGGAAATGCGGTGAGATTGAAGGTCGGGAAATGCAGCGCTTCCATGTGGAACTGTGGTTGGCGCCCTCTATGAATCTGCACAGGAATCCGCTTTGCGGCAGAAATTTTGAGTATTATTCGGAAGATCCATTTATCACCGGTGTCTGTGCGGCGGCGGTAACGGACGGCCTGCAGAGTTTCCGCAGGGCAGGGGTCACGCTGAAGCATTTTGCCTGTAACAATCAAGAAGATAACCGTCACGGAACGAACGTACATATCTCCGAAAGAGCGATCCGTGAGATTTATCTGAAGGGATTTGAACTGTGTGTGAAGAAAGCGCGTCCTGCAGCGGTGATGTCGGCCTATAATCTGATCAATGGCATACACTGCGCCAATCATTACGATCTTCTGACCACGGTACTGCGGGAGGAGTGGGGATTTGACGGTATTGTAATGACCGACTGGGGTACTACATCCCAGGCGGGAAATGCGGGACGTAAGTATAAAGCATCTACCTGTGCCGGATGTATTCAGGCCGGCAATGATCTGATCATGCCGGGCGCCAAAGAGGATTTTGATAACCTGTACCGATCAGTGTGCGATGGCGAGGTGAGCATGGTACAGATCAGAAGGTCCGCCGGAAGATTGCTGCGGATGATGCTCAGGCTGTCATTGACTTAACCGGAAATTTGTGGCGCTTTGGCATGAAGGAAAAGTGATGTTGCAGGTGAGGCTTCATCGGAAAGTCAGAAAACTGATAGTCCAGGTCTGAAAACGGCTACTTTCTGTTATAGATGCCCACTATACTGTATATAGTAACAAACAACCACACCCGAGAGAGTATAAGGGGAGAACGGAGGAAAGGCTGAATAAATTCTCTGATGAGCAATTTATTCAACCAAGAGTTTGTGCCGAAGCGTCACAAACTCCTTGATCGCAGAGCAAAATCGGAGTATTCCTTCGGAAAACTCCTAAATTCTGCTCGCGTCCTCAGCGCAAAGCGCTTCGGAATGGAGGGAAAAGATGAGAAAGAAGATAACAGCCACACTGTTATGTGGAGCCATGGCACTTGGGCTATTGAGCGGATGCGGCGGGGCGAAAGATACGGGGGCATCGGATGCCGGTAACGCGGCAGCGCAGACGCAGGAAGGAGAGACGCAGACAGCGGCAGCTGATACCGGGGATATGGTAACGGTTTCCCTGTATATTCCCACATTGGCGCCATACACGGATGAAGCGATCATGGAAGTACAGGATGCCGTAAATGCACATCTGGCAGAGAATTACGGGATTCAGACGAAGTTAGTCTACATTGAGATCGGAAATTTTGACCAGTCGATCAATCTGGCCATGACCACAGATGAACTTGACGTGACATGCTACTTTCCGGAGAATACACCGCTTGCCACTTATGTAAATAACGGTCAGCTTCTGGACATTACCGATCGTTTCAACAATGCATCCGACGAATTGAAGAACACCTTCACAGAAGCGGAAATAAAGGCTTCCAGCGTGGATGGCCGTATGTATGGGCTTGTCAGAAAGTATCAGTATGGCGGTTATGAAGTCGCGGTGATGAACCGGGATATCGTAGAGGAACTGGGGATCGATCCGGCCTCCGTCACAGACATGGAGAGTCTGGGGGAAGCGCTCTATCAGGTGCATGAGGCTCATCCCGATATCTATGCGCTGGTACCTCAGTCCACCAATGAAATGTCCTGGATCCAGCCGTGGGTGAAGCGTGTCGGGTTGACGTCCTTTGCCTATGTGAATGACCTTGACTCCACTGAGATCCAGAGTGTATTCGAGACTGATGCGTTCAGAGAATTCTGCGGTTATACCAACCAGTGGTATCAAGACGGACTGATCATGCAGGATGCGATCAGCAATACCCAGGAGGGCACCAGCATGGTGACGGCCGGCGCAGCGTTTGCTACTCTGCACAATGGTGATATCGATCCTTTGGAGGAGTTGTATCCGAATACGGTAGTAAGTGGCATGCTCATTGAACCCCAGTCAGCGCCTTCCGATCTTGGCAATCTGCAGTACGGCATCAGCGCAAACAGCGCGCATCCTGATGAATCATTTACACTGCTTAGCGCCCTTTATACGGATGCAGAACTTCATACGCTGCTTTCTTTCGGCATTGAAGGTAAGCATTATGTGATCAACGAGGACGGCCGCGCGGACTATCCGGAGGGGATGACCGCGGAGACAGAGCCTTACGGCGGATTTGCAGCGACGGCCGCTTATCCGAATTACCTGCTGAATCCGGTGAAGGCAACGGCTGCCGTGGATGACTACCGGGCGGCAGTAGACGAATGGAGTACCAGGGTAAAGATGCCTGAGGTTTTCGGTTTCTATTTTGATACCAGCGAATACGGGGATTTCGTGACTGCCTACAAGAATCTGGAGGAAAAGTACTACGAACCTCTCCGCACCGGCAGCGTGGCGCTGGATGATGTCCTTCCGGATATCAAGTCAGAACTGGAAGCGATCGGATTCTATGAGGTTGCAGAGAAGATGCAGGCTGAATTGGATGCATGGCTTGCGCAGTAAGCTCCAAATATAGGGACAAAAGTAACATAGTGTGCGAAACGGGCGGCCAAAGGACATATCATATTGCTGGCCGCCTGTTTGATTCATAAAGAGGCGGCAGAGCCGCAGCTGGCCGGCCGGAAACAGGGGGAGCAATGGACAATAGAAAGCAAAGAGGTTTCTTTGGTAACCTGTGGAGACACAAGGAACTGTATCTGATGATGCTGCCGGGTATCATTTATCTGCTGATCAACAATTATCTGCCGATCGGGGGATTAAGCCTGGCGTTTAAGAAATATGACTATTCCAAGGGTATTCTGGGGAGTGCGTGGAATGGGCTGAGCAATTTCAAATTCCTCTTCGGCACCAAAGACGCTGCCATGATCATCCGCAATACGCTGGGCTATAATTTCGTGTTTATCGTACTGGGAACGGTATTCGCGGTTGCAGTGGCCATTATACTGAACGAAATCAGGGCCAATCTGCCAAAGAAGATCTATCAGGTTTTTATCCTGATCCCGTATCTGGTCTCCATGGTCGTTGTCAGTTATATCGCATTCGCGTTTCTCAGTACGGACAATGGATTCATCAATAACTCGATCCTGCATAAAAGGGTCAACTGGTATATGACACCCAAATACTGGCCATTTATCCTGACTTTCGTCAATCTGTGGAAGAGTTTCGGGTATAACAGCATTATCTATTACGCGACGGTGATCGGTATCGATACATCCTTATATGAGGCGGCAGTGGTGGACGGTGCGAACAGGTGGCAGCGTATCCTGCATGTAACACTGCCGGGGCTGCGGCCGACGATCATCACAATGACGCTTCTGGCGGTGGGCAGAGTGTTCTATTCCGATTTCGGGCTGTTCTATCAGGTACCCATGAATTCCGGGATGCTGTATGATGTGACGACGACCATTGACGTGTATGTGTACAAGGGTCTGATCATCCTGAACGATGTGGGAAGGTCTGCGGCGGCCGGTTTCTTCCAGTCGGTCTGTGGCTTCATCCTGGTACTGACTGCCAATTTCGTGGTATCTAAAGTTGACAAAGACAACGCACTGTTTTAGGAAAGCATCCAATCGGGAATCTGTGATGCTTCGGCATGGAGCTTCCTGTATAATTCAAGTATAGGGAATTCCAAGAAAGAAGGTTGAGAAAAAAATACCTCAGAGTAAAATAAGATTACTGACTTGCAGGTTAGTGAAAATCTTATTGAACAGAGAGGTATCTAAAATGAATTGTAACACACAAAACGCAAAAATTGCATCCATAACTGAAAAAACTTTGATTGTTGGAATCGATGTAGGAAGTGAAACCCACTATGCCAGGGCATTCGACTGGCGCAACTATGAATATACCAGAAAGCCACTGGAATTCAGTAACACAGAGGCAGGGTTCCAGACATTCAAAGCATGGATGGAGGATATGGCGGCGAAACACGGTAAAACTGCCGTAATACCGGGCATGGAGCCGACAGGGCATTACTGGTCTGCCCTGGGGAAATTCCTGCAGGACAGCGGGATGAGACCTGTGCATGTGAATCCCCATCATGTGAAGAAATCAAAAGAACTGGATGACAACAATCCCAACAAGAATGACCGAAAAGATCCCAAGACGATCGCTGCGCTTGTCAATGAGGGGAGGTTCTCTTACCCTTACATACCGACCGGTATTTATGCAGAGATCAGGAGTTTATCGAACCTACGCTTCCAGACGCAGGAGGAGCTTACGAGGATCAAAAACCGGATTGCCAGATGGTTTGCCATCTACTTCCCTGAATACAAAGACGTTTATGGGGATTATAAGGCGGTGAGCGGGAGGATGGTGCTGAAGGAGGCACCGCTGCCGGAGGATATTCATAAACTTGGCGCAGAAGGTGTGAACCGGATATGGAGGGACGCAAAGCTGAGAGGCGCCGGAATGAAGAGGGCAAAGACCCTGGTATCGGCAGCGGAGCACAGCGTAGGAAGTAAGGAAGCGCCGGGAGCGGCAAGGATGGAACTGAAGAACCTGCTCAACGACATGGATGTATATACCTCAAGGCTGGAGGAGCTTCTCCTGAAAATAGAGGAAAAGCTGAAAGAAATCCCATATGTTGATAAACTGATGGGGATTAAGGGGATCGGCCTGGCAACAGTCAGCGGATTCATTGCGGAGGTGGGAGACATCGGACGTTTTGACAACCCAAAGCAGTTACAGAAGCTGGCGGGATATGCGATTGTGGCGAATGATTCCGGGAAGCATAACGGCGAGAGCCGGATCAGTTACAGGGGAAGGAAACGCCTGAGGTATGTGCTGTATGAAGCAGCGATATCCTTGATTGGGAAGAATGCAGAGTTCAGGGCAATACATGAGTATTACCGGACACGTAAAGAAAACCCGTTAAAGAAGATGCAGTCTGTCGTAGCGGTAGCGTGTAAGGTCCTGAGGATATTCTACACGATACTGACAAAAGGTGCAGACTATGATGCCGGAAAACTGATGGGCGACATCAGGAGGCCACAGATCCAGGCAGCGTAATAAACGAACATAAACCACAGGCAGGCAATGCCCTGTCATAGTTGGGTTGAACTTTCAAAAATTTTGATCGAGAGTTGAATCCAGCTGTGACAGGATAGCTGGAAGGTATGTGGATGGAGCCGGGAAAACGTCCGCCGCAAGGTGCCGGTTTGCAAAGCGTACAGAACAGGTCAGTAAGACTTAAAACAAAGAATGAGCCAGTAGTCGGCAGGAATATTTACCTTAGGGCAGGACCCTGCAATGGAGCTGAGCTGACACCCTGGTTATGGACAGGCGGGACGAAGGAAGTTAGGACCCCACAGAAATGCGGGCGATCCTGGTAGACACGGGAGGTTCGCTGCCGTAGAAGGAAGGGTATACATAAGGCCATGTAGAACGAAAAACCAAGACGTTCTACTTCTTGTACCCAAACACCTCTATTTTCGTACCAGATACAGAGAAATGTCCATCCTCTTGGCTCATTCATCTGAGATATGAAACAAAAAATTCCTTGAAAAATAAGGAAAAAAGACTTGACTTAATAGGGAGGT
>CANPTH010000039.1 GCA_947576945.1 uncultured Lachnospiraceae bacterium | reverse complement strand
GTACAGTGGTGTGGGAGGTCGGCTGCTCAACTAATGGGTAGCCTCCTACCCGATGTTCAGTCCGGCAGAACAATTTGAAAGTGCTGATAGTCTTTGGAAGAGTTCCAATTGCCTCCCCAGGTGAAACCATGAGAGGTAAAGAGTTTATAGCATAAGTCAGACTCATCAATCTTATAAGGGAAATCCTGTGAGCGGTCGGCATAGATTTCGCTGCCCTTAGGAGAAATATAGGTTTCTCCGCTTCCATCCTTGTTAAACACCACATAGGGATTATAGAATGGATTGATATCGATGGCACAGCCAAGCGCGTGCTTTGATAACCTGGTGGTTCCGTCTACGACTCTGTAGTTAAAGCAGGAAGTATTATTATCCAGCATGGAAAGAGTGTCGTCCCCGTTATACTCATCTATGAGACGGATCCGTTCAATACGATAATCATTTTGGTACAGTTCATAGAAGATTTCTACCATATCCTGTGCAATGGCCTTGTTACAGATCAATTCTCCTTCCTGCACATCTCCGTTGAAGTCAACATAGAGGAGTCCCACGTAATTTAATTCATCATAAGAGATACTGCAGTCAGTCTCCGGGTAAGAAATACCGGTAATTCTGGTCTTTACTGTCTCGCTTAACGGCTCGTAATAGAAGCCGTCCTGGTAGATAGTGCGTTCTGAAATAGAAGCCATATGATCGTTCTCCACATTTGATATTGCCGAATCCGATTCTGCGCTGCCGGCAGTGTTAGAAACGGGTGTTTTTGCATTATCATATGCAGAAGGTTTGTCAGGAGTTTCTTTCTCCTTCTCTGGTTCCGCCTCCTGCGGGCTTTCATCAGTATGCCCGATTTGGGGCACATCCGTACTTGCGTTTTGGGAAGCATTACCATATGCAATTTCCGGATTGTTGTCGGCATATTCCTGCAATGTTTCGGAGCCTGTCAGGTATTGTGCAAGGAAAGCGCATATCATGATAAAAAGCAGGAGAAATGCGAAGGGTTTACCTGCCTGGCGCAGGAGTTTTTTTAAGGTAGAAGGGGGTACGTTGTCTGTATGCATGTTTTCTGGCATATAAGATATCTCCGTTCTATTAGAATAAAGTATCCGCATAGTATATTAATTTATGGTGGTATGATGGTACGGGATATGGATGTTCAGAAACTGTTATGTAAAAGTCTGCGGGTATTTTGCGGGTGTGCAGACTAAAGTCAAAGGCAGAACTATTACATTATACTTATAGTAAACGACATAACAAATTTCTGTTTCCGGCTCTTGCAGAAGCCATATACGGTAGCTCCTGCAAGGCCGAAAACGAAATTTCTAATGTCGTTAACTATAGTATAACACAAATGAAAGTCTTGTGCTTTTAAATATTTTCTAGTAAAATAGAACGGAAAGTCTGGCGGGGTGTGCTAAGGCAATACAGGATACGGGAATAAGAGATGCCAGGTATGTTTCTGCTATAAGTGCAGGGATAAGAGGGAAAATTACAGATGGGAATCATCAGGACTGAACGATTGGTGTTTGAATATATCAGACGTGACGAAGAGGGCAATGTAGAAGGAATTACCCGCGCTGTGGATGAAGTTGATCTGGATGTGCGGCAGGGTGAGTTTATTGCGATTCTGGGGCATAATGGCTCAGGGAAATCTACGCTTGCAAAGCATATCAATGCCATTCTTTATCCAACGGAAGGAAGCGTATGGGTAGACGGCATGAATACGAAAGACGATAAAGATCTGTGGAACATCAGGCAGGAAGCCGGCATGGTCTTTCAGAATCCGGACAATCAGATCATCGGCCAGGTTGTTGAGGAGGATGTGGGATTTGGTCCGGAGAATATGGGTGTTCCCACGGAAGAGATCTGGGAACGGGTGGAGGAGAGTCTGAAAGCGGTGGGTATGTATCAATATCGGAAGTTCTCTCCCAATAAACTGTCCGGAGGACAGAAGCAGAGAGTCTCTATTGCCGGTGTGATCGCCATGCACCCCAAGTGTATCATCCTGGATGAACCGACGGCGATGCTCGATCCGAACGGACGCAGGGAAGTGGTACGTGCGGTGCGTGCGCTCAATGATGTGGAAGGTATCACAGTGCTTTTGATCACGCATTATATGGAAGAGATTATTCATGCGGATAAAGTATTTGTGATGGATAAAGGCAAGATCGCGATGCAGGGGACGCCGCGTGAAATTTTTTCACAGGTGGAAAGACTGAAACAGCTTCGACTGGATGTTCCCCAGGTGACGCTGCTTGCCCATGAATTGCAAAAAAGCGGTATTGGCCTTCCGGCAGGTATTCTGACAGTGGAAGAACTGACGCAGGCGCTGGAGACTGTACAAAAGTACAGGCCTTAAGGCAGTCTCCGGATCATTATCCACAGATATCGATTTGCAGGGTTAATGGGTGGGTGAAGGAGCAAAATACCGTATTAACAGAGAAAAGTGGGAATCTGCAAAAAACGCTCTGGCATGGAGGAAAGAATGTCGATCATATTGGATCATGTCAATTATATATATGGAAGTGATACGTCCCTTGCGGTGCATGCCTTGAAGGACATTAATCTGGTGATTCCGGACGGGCAGTTTATAGGACTGATCGGGCATACCGGTTCAGGGAAGTCTACGCTGGTGCAGCACCTTAACGGTCTGATCAAGCCTACGAGCGGCAGCATATATTTTAATGGAGAAGATATTCACGCGCAGGATTATGATAAGAAGAAGCTGCGCAGTAAAGTGGGGCTGGTGTTTCAATATCCGGAGCATCAGCTGTTTGAAATCGATGTGTTTTCGGATGTCTGTTTTGGACCGAGGAACCTTGGCCTGTCCAGACAGGAAACAGAACTGCGGGCTTATGCAGCTTTGAAGCAGGTTGGGCTGGAAGATGATTATTTCTATCAATCACCTTTTGATCTGTCCGGCGGTCAGAAGCGAAGGGTGGCGATTGCCGGAGTACTGGCCATGAAGCCGGAGATTCTTGTATTGGATGAGCCTACGGCCGGATTGGATCCTAAGGGAAGAGATGAAATATTGGATCAGATTGCGAAACTGAAAGAAGAGACGGGAATTACCGTTATTCTGGTATCGCACAGCATGGAAGATGTGGCCAGGTACGTAGAGCGCATCATTGTTATGAACCAGGGATCAGTCATGTTTGATGATACACCGAGGGAAGTCTTCAAGCATTACAGGGAATTGGAAGAAGTAGGTCTGGCAGCCCCGCAGGTGACGTACATCATGCAGGCGCTCAGTAAGAAAGGTATGCCGGTGAAGACCGATGTTACGACGATCGCTGAGGCAAAAGAAGAGATCCTGCGTGTCCTCAGAGGCGGCTGATCATGAAAGGATAAGAATATGTTACGAGATATTACTTTGGGCCAGTATTATCAGACGGATTCCGTGATTCATAAACTGGACCCGCGGGTAAAATTGATAGCGACAGTATGTTTTATTATTTCACTTTTTATTGTGAAAAGCTGGGTTGGTTATGTTATAGCAGCAATTTTTCTGGCAGTATCGATCAGATTGTCCAGAGTTCCTTTTAAGTATATGGTAAAAGGAATGAAGGCGATTGTTTTTATTTTACTGATAACGGTGGTTTTTAATCTTTTTCTGACACCGGGGGAAGCGCTGGTATCCGTTTGGAAGATACGGATCACGAAAGAAGGCCTGCAGATGGCGGTGACGATGGCGGTGCGGCTGTCCTTTTTGATCGTGGGGTCTTCCATCATGACGTTGACCACTACGCCGAACAGCCTGACGGATGCGATGGAGAAGTTGATGAAGCCGCTCAAAGTATTCAGGGTTCCGGTGCATGAGGTGGCAATGATGATGTCGATCGCACTGCGTTTTATACCGATTTTGCTGGAGGAGACTGATAAGATCATGAAGGCGCAGATTGCCAGAGGAGCTGATTTTGAAAGTGGGAATCTGATCAAGAAGGCGAAGGCCATGGTTCCGTTGCTGGTTCCGCTGTTTATTTCAGCATTCCGCAGGGCTAACGATCTGGCGATGGCGATGGAAGCCAGATGCTATCGGGGCGGAGAACACAGGACGAAGATGAAGCCGTTGAAATATGCGGGAAGAGACAGGATCGCTTATGGCGTGCTGGCGGCGTATTTCGCAGGATGTATTGCGATCGGGATCTGTCTGTAGGAGGGGGTATAATGCCCTCAGTGAATGAAAGAGTAAATTGGAGAATGTTATTTCGGGCTGTCTGAAAGGATATGCGATATATGAGAAGAGTGATGTTGACTGTAGCTTATGACGGAACAAATTATCATGGGTGGCAGATACAGCCGAATGGAGAGACGATTGAAGGCATCTTGAACAGATGCCTTTCTGAGCTTCTGGGGGAGGATGTGACAGTAACCGGAGCCAGCCGTACAGATTCCGGGGTCCATGCTATGGGGAACGTTGCCGTATTTGATACAGAGACGCGGATTCCTGCGGATAAGATCGCATATGCTTTGAACCGCAGGCTGCCGGAAGACATCAGGATACAGGGGTCCAGGGAAGTTGACGGCGTTTTTCATCCGCGTCATACGGCGAGTCGTAAGACTTATGAGTATAGAATTTACTGTGCACCGTTTCCGATGCCGGTTAAGAGACTGTATTCACATTTTACCTATGTGCCGATGGACGTAACGCGGATGCAGAGAGCCGGGGAATATTTAATCGGAGAACGTGATTTTAAGAGTTTCTGCAATACGGAAGCGCAGGTGGAGTCCACAGTACGGCGGATAGAATCCCTGCGTGTGTCGGAGGAGGGGAGGGAGATTGTGATCCGGGTGACCGGCAGGGGATTTCTGTATAATATGGTGAGGATCATTGCAGGGACGCTGATGGAGGTTGGCAGAGGCCATAGGGAGCCGGAAGAGCTGGAGAGCATTCTGGCGGCAAAGGACCGACGGGCAGCCGGGCCAACTGCGCCGGCATGCGGACTTACCTTGATGCAGATCGAGTATTTATAGTAAACGTACATCATGCTCAACCTGTCGCTTAGCGGGCCGCATGGCCATCCATGCTATGAAAGTCAGAGACTTTCATAGTAAACGTACATAACAAATGAGGCATTGTAAGATAGCGGCTTGTCTTGTTTGGATTTATTTGGTATAATCTTGTTGATATCCGGTAAGTTTATCCGGATGGGGGTATCGTATAGAATATTATATTAAAGGAGAGAGACGATGAAAGGAAATATTGTTGTTGGTCAGTCTGGCGGCCCTACAGCCGTTATCAATTCTTCCGTAGCAGGCGTTTACGCAGCTGCCAAGAAGCTGGGTGTTAAGAAGATTTATGGTATGGTTCACGGTATTGAGGGATTCCTGGAAGACAGGATGATCGATTTGGGCGAGTACCTGAATGACGAGACCGGTATTGAACTGTTGAAGAGAACACCTTCTGCATTCCTCGGTTCCTGCCGTTTTAAAATGCCGAAGATCGAAGGCCATGAAGATGTATATGAGAAGGTATTCGAGATTATGGAGAAGCATGATATAGAGTGTCTGTTCTATGCAGGCGGTAACGATTCCATGGATACCGTTAAGATGTTGTCGGACTATGCGGCAGCACACAATAAGCCGCAGAGATTCATGGGTGTTCCGAAGACCATTGATAATGATCTGCCGGTCACAGACCACTGCCCTGGATACGGTTCCGCAGCGAAGTACATTGCGACTTCCGTGAAGGAGATTATCCGTGACAATGAATCTTTCGGTGCGAAGAAACCTACCGTATGTATCGTGGAGATCATGGGACGTAATGCAGGCTGGCTGACTGCAGCGGCTGCTCTGGCGAAGGGTGATGACTGCCAGGGATGCGATGCAATTTATCTGCCGGAGAGAGTATTTGATATCGATAAGTTTGTTGCGGACGTTAAGGAACTGGCAGCGAACAAGTCTTCCGTAGTGATCGCGGTATCCGAGGGTGTCAAGGTTGCAGACGGCAGATATGTATGTGAGATTGGCAGAGAAGTGGCAGTGGATGCATTCGGTCATAAGCAGATGTCCGGTACGGCTGTTATGCTGGCAGACAGGATTGCTGCTGAGACAGGACTCAAGACACGTGCGGTTGAGTTCTCCACATTGCAGAGAGCGGCAACTCATCTGGCTTCCCTGACAGATATCAACGAGGCATTCCAGGTAGGTCACGACGCAGTTGTGGCGGCAGAGGAAGGCAAGACAGGTATGATGATCACATTAGACAGAAATGGTGACGATCCTTACCAGTGCGGTACCAGCGCATATGATATCCATGCGATCGCTAACGTAGAGAGAAACGTTCCCGACGAGTGGATCACAGAGGATGGCAAGGGATTGACAGAAGGCTATGAGAAATATGCAAGACCGCTGATCATGGGCGAGTTGCAGCCGCTGTATGTGAATGGTCTGCCGAGACATCTGGTACGTAAATAATAAGATATAGAGAGATATAAAGAATATATGCAGGTGAGCTCAGGCTGTGAGATAAGCAGCCCGGGCTCATTTGTGTTATGTCTGGAAGAATGCAGAGAACAGTAGAGAATACCGGAAAGTGTGATGGAGCAGTTGAAGAAAGATTGTGCTGAAGGGGTTGGAATTTGGGATAAGAAGGTATGAAAAGATTTTACGGGGATATTCTATTAGATAAATGCAGACAAAAATGCAACACTTGTATAAGAAGTGTTGCATTTTGACTTACATTATATATATCGGACCCATGTCATAATAGTTTAGATCATATTCTGAAAATATGTTAAATTTATTCAGCCTTATGGTAAATGATATCAGGAAATCTGTTTATAACTGCACAGTTAAATATACCATATCTTTATCGTCCTGTTCGATGCACAGGTATTGTTTGGTTATGCGATAGGAAGAGTGATTGTACAGTTCCATCAGCAGAGCAGGCTGCACGCCCTGCTTCCAGGCATGATAACCGAAGGTCTTTCTAAGAGAATGGCAGCTTATGTGTTCCTCTAATCCTGCATATTCGGCAGCTTCCTTGATGATACGGAATGCCTGGGAACGGGAGAGATGGTCTGAGTGTTTTCTTCCATTCGGAAACAGATACTGGCTTTTCTCCCCATGGTTTTCTTTTTCCCGTAAAATGTAGAGAGCGTCTGAAACGCTGTCATTGACTGCCACGCTTCGCTCTTTTCCTGTCTTCTGCTCCGTAATGCATATATGATCTTTGAAGCAGTTCTTTTTCTCGCTGAATACATCCCGCCACTGTAAACTCAGAAGGTCGCCGATTCTGAATGCTGTATTTAATCCCAATATGATCATGGCATAGTTTCGGCATACAGGTTTGATGAATAGATAATATTCTTTGAATTTTTTCAGTTTTTCTTCACTCTTAATGGGGTGCGTCGTACTCATGATGGTGCTCCTTTCTGTGCGTTGATTTCTCCGGGTCTCCCTTACTATATAACAGACTGCAGCAATGCAACACTTCTTATACAATTGTTGCATTACAGATAGATGCTTTGTTCTCTGAAGGATGGGTTCGAAGTTTGACAGGAAGAGTGATGTTTTTGGAGAAAGCAATTTGCAGGAGGTGTGAGGATGTTAAGACTGACAGTGAGCACGGAAGAATATTTGATGATAGGAGATGATATCAGGATCGTTTTTCTGGGCGGCAGTAAGAATCATACCCGCGTTATGCTGGATATTCCGAAAGACATCAATGTGGTCCGCAGTAAAGTGATTGAAGCAAATGCAGCCGATGGGGATGGGCAGGAGCGGCTTTCACATTACTATGCGGTACCGGATCTTCCGGAGAAGTATCGGAAGAAAAAGGGCAGCAGGCAGGCATCCGGAAAAGATGTGAAAGCGATATAGCGGCAAAGGGATAATAATCCGAAACTATCCTGGGGGTTTCGGGTTTATTATAAAAATCTGCACAGTAAGTATGTAGAAAAATACTTATGGCAACAGCTCTGCGCATTTACTGCGCTGAGCGTATATGCGCCATGCAGCAGAAACTGAATAAAAATGCTGCAAACGGAATTGCAGCAGGCAATAACAAGGAGGTAAATTATGGTAGTACAACACAACATCACAGCAATGAATTCCAACAGAATGCTGGGCCTTACAACGAAGGCGCAGGCGAAGTCGACGGAGAAACTTTCTTCCGGTTATAAGATCAACCGTGCGGCAGACGACGCGGCAGGTTTATCCATATCCGAGAAGATGAGAAGACAGATCCGCGGCCTGACCCAGGCATCTGCCAATGCACAGGACGGTATCTCCTGCGTACAGACGGCAGAGGGCGCTTTGAACGAAGTGCAGGATATGCTGCAGAGAATGAACGAGCTGGCTGTAAAGGGTGAGAACGGAACCCTGACGTCCACGGACCGCAGCTATATCCAGGCAGAGGTTAAGCAGCTGATGAGTGAGATCGACCGCGTACAGAGCACAACCACATTCAATGAGCAGAGTCTTCTGGATGGTTCCTTCTCCAACAAGGGACTGCAGGTTGGCGCGGAGTCCGGTCAGCATATCGCTATCTCGATCAAGAATATGAAGACGAATGAGCTGATCGCTAATGCAGTTCATGATAATGTAAAATTTGGAGTTGATAACATAGGAGATGACGAGAAAAGAGCAGCTGCAGCGACGGGAGATGTGATAAATGCAGGCGATTCCAAGAAATATGTAGAAGGTGACAATTTCCTCAAATTGGATATGTTAGAGAAATTCTACAGCTTTAAAACGGATGATCTGGCAGATGATCGTCTTACAACAACGGGTACGGCAAATGATAAGATCGCGATAGCAACAGATGTTACAATGGTAGATGAGGCGCCTACTGCAGCGGATTTCGCAGCACTGAATGCGTTTGCAAAACATGCGATCAAAGACGTATCCGAACAGCGTTCCAACCTTGGTGCAATCCAGAACAGACTGGAGCACACGATCAGCAACCTGGATAACATCGTGGAGAACACCACATCTGCAGAAGCACAGATTCGTGATACGGATATCGCGACAGAGATGGTCAGGTATGCGAACAACAATATCTTACAGCAGGCAGGCACATCCATGCTGTCTCAGGCGAACCAGAGCAACCAGCTGGCATTGTCCTTACTTGGTTAATGAGTCCCGTCTTATAAACAGAATGCCGTAAAAGGATTTACGGCAGCATATAACAAGGAGGTAAATTATGGTAGTACAACACAACATCACGGCAATGAATTCCAACAGAATGCTGGGCCTTACGACGAAGGCGCAGGCGAAGTCGACGGAGAAACTTTCTTCCGGTTATAAGATCAACCGTGCGGCAGACGACGCGGCAGGTTTATCCATATCCGAGAAGATGAGAAGACAGATCCGCGGCCTGACCCAGGCATCTGCCAATGCACAGGACGGTATCTCCTGCGTACAGACGGCAGAGGGCGCTTTGAACGAAGTGCAGGATATGCTGCAGAGAATGAACGAGCTGGCTGTAAAGGGTGAGAACGGTACGTTGACATCCGCAGACCGCAGCTATATCCAGGCAGAGGTTAAGCAGCTGATGAGTGAGATCGACCGTGTACAGAGCACGACCACATTCAATGAGCAGAGTCTTCTGGATGGATCCTTCTCCAACAAGGGACTGCAGGTTGGCGCGGAGTCCGGTCAGCATATCGGCATTACCATCAAGAACATGAACACCAATGAGCTGATCGCCAATGCAGTCAAAGATCAGACTAAGTTCGGGGTGGCTAATACGGAAGCGCTGCCAAATGACGCTACGAACAACAGCACGGATAAGAATCACTATAATACGCTGGTGGATGGCAAAGCTACCCTGACTGCAGGCATGCTGGCTAAATTCTATAAAGTAGAAACAGACACCACAAAAATTGTAGATACGGCGGTAAGAGAGTGGGTTGATAATAATAAGGCGACCGGCTGGGATCAGACACCTACGACACATGGTTCAGTAGAAGATGCACCTACGGCAGCAGACTTCGCTGCACTCAATGCATTTGCCAAGCATGCGATCAAGGATGTATCCGAACAGCGTTCCGACCTCGGCGCGATCCAGAACAGACTGGAGCACACCATCAGCAATCTGGATAACATCGTGGAGAATACCACATCTGCGGAGGCGCAGGTTCGTGACACGGACATTGCCACCGAGATGGTCAGATATGCGAACAATAACATCTTGCAGCAGGCAGGTACCTCCATGCTCTCCCAGGCGAACCAGAGCAACCAGCTGGCATTGTCTTTACTTGGCTGATGAATTCGTTATAAGTAAGCAACCGGCTGCATAAGTACTGCGCCGGCAGACAGCCGCATTCCATTGAGGAGTGCGGCTGTTTTGCTGAATGACGCTGCAGGCGCATATTTTAGCGGGCAGGTAACTTAGAGGTGCAAATTTTTCCATAAGTTTCTGAAAAGAGTGGTTTACAAAACCGCTCTTTTGTTGTATGATGATTTCGGAAAACGATTTCCGGAAAACCTTTTCCGTAGAATATAATGCACACCGTTTTCAGAATGGATGAAGCATGGTATCGATCAAAGATGTGGCGAAGCATGCGGGCGTAGCGATCTCCACGGTATCCAAGGTGCTGAATGACTACCCGAATGTCAGCGAAGAGACGAAGAAAAAAGTAAATCAGGCAGTAAATGAGTTAAATTTCGTGCCCAACTCAGTGGCGGCGGCGCTTTCGTCGAAGCAGTCCGGGAGAGTGGCGATCCTTTTGAACTTGAGCAGCGCGTCGCAGGCGGTGGACGAGATCAATATGCAGTACATGTCGGGAACCATCGGGCGGGCCGTGGAATTGAATCTGGACGTCATCACCATATTTTATTCCATGTTGCAGAATAAGAACCTCGAAGAGGTGATACGCTATTTACAGGTGCAGAGTATCACAGGGCTTATTATTTTCGGGATGTCAAAGGAAGATAAGGTGCTGCATAAACTGATAGCAGCGCAGGTTTTTAAGATCGTGCTGGTGGATGCCCCGATGGTGAACGGGACGACTTCCAGTGTCTGGATCGATCAGGAGCAGGCCCAGTATGATGTGGCGAAGAAGACGGTGCTGGACAATCAGGGAAGGAGCATTCTCTATCTGGCGGGGAAGAAGAACGGTTATGTGACGGACGAAAGGCTTAAGGGGATCCGGCGGCTGGCCGGGGAGCTGGAACTGTCACTGCTTGTTCGTAACGGAGA
This sequence comes from uncultured Lachnospiraceae bacterium, assembly GCA_947576945.1. GTDB lineage: Bacteria > Bacillota > Clostridia > Lachnospirales > Lachnospiraceae > UBA3282. The sequence goes on along the minus strand of CANPTH010000039.1, from coordinate 27,641 downwards.
GTTTTCCGAGCTGCAGGCGAGAAACCACACTTTTAAGTATGCGAAGAAGAAGGACGTGGTGGTATGCGCATCCGACCTGATGGCGATCGGGGCGATGAAGGCGCTGATCGAGATGGATATTTTCCGGCCGGTGTGCGGTTTTGACGGCATTATGCTGATGGGGTATGCGGGAAAGCAGATGAACACTGTGCGGCAGAACTTTAAGCGGATTGCGTCCGAGGCCGTGACGGAATTAAAGCGGCTGATAGACGGAGGCACAGGGCAGCAGATTGTGCTGGATTATGAGCTGGTCCGCATGAAGTATATGGATATCATATGCTGAAAATGAACGGAAGCCTGTCGACAGGATATGGAATAGAGACAGAACATGGGGAAGTAATATCTTTTTAGATAATAATACTAATACATCAACAATGTAAAGAAACAGGAGGTATGATCATGGCACAGGCAAGTAACCTGACAAGAGACGTTTTGGTCCTGAATCTGGAAAAGGAACTGGAGGCACAGACCAACGAAAGCTGTGGCAAGAATGTGGCGGAGTGCAGCAACACCGAGCTTTACTACAGTCTTTTGCAGCTGTCAAAGAAACTGATGGAGGTATCGGAACGCATTGAGGGTCCGAAGAAGGTTTATTATATTTCCGCAGAGTTTCTGATCGGTAAGTTATTATCGAATAATCTGATCAATCTGGGAATTTATGATAAGCTGAATGATATTCTGGCAAAGAACGGCAAGAGCCTTTCCGAGATCGAGGAGGTTGAGCCGGAGCCGTCGCTGGGTAACGGGGGTCTCGGACGTCTGGCAGCCTGTTTCCTGGATTCCATTGCCACGCTGGGGCTTCCCGGGGAAGGAATCGGCCTGAACTATCACTTCGGCCTTTTCAAGCAGGTGTTTAAGGACAGATTGCAGACAGCGCAGCCCAATGACTGGATCGAAGCACAGTCCTGGCTGACGAAGACGGATACATCCTTCGAAGTGGCTTTTGGCGACAGGAAGGTGACTTCCAGGCTGTATGATATCGACGTAATCGGATATGACAATGGTGTCAATAAATTGAGACTGTTCGACATTGAGAGTGTGGATGAGAGCATTGTTAAGGAAGGCATTGATTTTGACAAGGAAGACATCGAGAAGAACCTGACGCTGTTCCTGTATCCCGATGATTCCGACGAGGCCGGCAATCTGCTGCGTATCTATCAGCAGTATTTTATGGTGAGCAATGCGGCGCAGCTTATTTTAAAAGAGATGAAGGAAAAGCAGTATGACCTGCGCAGACTGTATGACCATGCGGTGATCCAGATCAATGATACCCATCCGACGATGGTAATCCCGGAGCTGATCAGAATTCTTGTAAACGATAAAGCGCTTACCATGGATGAGGCCATCGACGTGGTGAGCAGGACCTGTGCTTATACGAACCACACCATTCTGGCGGAGGCGCTGGAGAAATGGCCGCTTAAGTACCTGGAGAAGGTAGTGCCGCAGCTTGTGCCGATCATCAAGGAGCTGGATAAGAGGGTGGCGAAGCAGTATAAGGATCCCAAGGTGCAGATTATCGATAAGGATGACAGGGTGCACATGGCGCATATCGACATCCATTACGGGTTCTCGGTAAACGGCGTGGCGGCGATTCACACGGAGATCCTGAAAGATACCGAGTTGAATGCCTTTTATAAGATTTATCCGGAAAAGTTCAACAATAAGACCAACGGTATCACGTTCAGAAGATGGCTGCTGTCCTGTAACCATGAGCTGGCGGCCTTCCTGTCTGAAACCATCGGCGATGGCTACAAGAAGGATGCGGATAAGCTGGAGCAGCTGCTGGCCTATAAGGATGACGAGGCAGTGCTGAACCGGATCGCAGAGATCAAGATGAACCGCAAGAAGGATCTGGCGGCGTATGTGAAGGAAGTGGAGGGTATCACACTCAATCCGGATTCCATCTTTGACCTGCAGAGCAAGCGTATGCATGAGTATAAGCGGCAGCAGATGAACGCACTCTACATCATTCACAAGTATCTGGAGATCAAGGCAGGGAAGAAACCGGCAAGGCCGATGACTTTTATCTTCGGTGCGAAAGCAGCTCCGGCCTATATCATCGCGCAGGATATCATCCACCTGCTGCTGGTACTGCAGGAGATCGTCAACAACGATCCGGACGTAAGCCCGTACATGACGGTATTGATGGTAGAAAACTATAACGTGGCATATGCGGAGAAGATGATTCCGGCCTGCGATATTTCCGAACAGATTTCTCTTGCTTCCAAGGAAGCGTCCGGTACGGGCAACATGAAATATATGCTGAACGGAGCAGTGACGCTGGGCACGTCAGACGGCGCGAATGTGGAGATCCATGAGCTGGTGGGCGACGAGAATATCTATATCTTCGGTGAGAAGTCGGAGACAGTCATCAAACATTATGAGAAAGCAGACTATGTCTCCATGGACTATTATAAGAAGAGCCCGGTGATCAAGGAAGCAGTGGACTTCATCGTCGGCAAGCAGGCGCTGAAGGCGGGCCATAAGAAGAATCTGGAGAGACTGTACAAAGAGTTGTTGAATAAGGACTGGTTTATGACGCTGCTGGATCTGGAAGACTATATCAAGGTGAAGGACCAGATGATGGAAGATTACGAGGATCAGGCAAAGTGGCGCAGGATGATGCTTGTCAACATCGCTAAGGCGGGATTCTTCTCTTCCGACAGAACGATTGCGGAGTACAACAGGGATATCTGGAAGTTAAGATAAGAATAGAGGTTATTGAGAAAGGGCAGGACATTTTGCAGGATGTTCTGCCCTTTCTTATCAAAGCGTTAACCGTTCGCTCAACGCATCCTGTAATACACGGGAAAGGCTTAAACCTGTTTCACGCACTTTGTCATTCTGCAAGAGAACATAGCCTGTTTACATTTTGTTGCTTTTTTTATGGTTAAAATATGGTAAAGTAAAAATATGTGCGCTGGTGTGGAGGCAGCAGCGTTTTTTAGTGTATGAATGGGGAAGACTGTGTTACTGCCGATTTGATCAAGTGCGCAAAAAGGGAAGGAAAGCGGGAAATGCTCCGCAAATCACGGGGGTTGGCATGAAGATTTTAGTGATAGAGGATGATACTGTAATATCGGAATTGATCTGTATGAATCTGGAAGCGGCCGGCTATGAGCCGCTTCCGCTGTTTGACGGCGTCAGTGCGGCGCAGGGAATCACGGAGGGGACATTTGACGATGCGGCGCTGGCGCTGGTGGATGTGATGCTGCCGGGGAAGGACGGGTTTGCGTTGATGGAAGATCTGCAGGCAGCGCAGATTCCGGTCATCTATCTGACGGCCAGAGACGATGTCCTGTCGAAGGTGCACGGGTTAAAGAGCGGGGCGGAGGACTATATCGTCAAGCCTTTTGAAATACTGGAGCTTCTGGTGCGCATGGAAAAGGTGCTGAAGCGGACGGGACGCGGCAGGGAGCGGATCTGCGTGCGCGATGTGGTGATCGATCTGAAGGAACACAGCGTGACGAAGGCGGGAGTGCGGGTGAATTTAAAACCGATGGAATATGAGCTGCTGGTGACGCTGGCGCAGGGCAGGAATGTGGCGTTCAGCAGGGAGGAACTTTTAAACAGGCTCTGGGGAACGGACTATGTGGGGGAGACGCGGACGGTGGACGTACATATCGGGCAGCTGCGGAAAAAGCTGGATTTTCATGATGTGATCCGCACGATCTCCAAGACCGGGTATCGATTGGAGGATATGGGATAGATGAAACTTCGGTTTAAGGTGTCATTGATCACGGCGGCGGCGTTGTTTATTGGCAGTGCAGTATCCGGGGCGGCGGTGATTTACCAGTCGGCATATTATAACAGGGCAAAAACGGTGGAGAGCTATGAGCAGCAGACGAAAGCGGCGGCCCATATCGTGGGGAAAGAACTGGAATATGAGTTGATGGCCCATTTTACGGATGCCACGCTGGCGTCCTATTACGATTATGTGCTGCAGAAATACGCCCCCTCTCATTATATTCTGGTAGAAGGGGGAGAGGTGGTCTGCAACAGGACTTCCTATGAACTGGCGGATCCAACGGACATAAGGTGGTCGGAGCGCAGTGTGATCCAGAAGAGTGAGGACAGATATCTTCTGCTGGTGGGCAGAGCGGTGCCTGTCGCAGGCGCAAAGGAGTATACACTGATTCTGATTCAGGATATCACGGCGGTCTATGAGGATATTTACAGACAGAGTCTGTTCTGTGCGGGCATTTGTGCCGGCGCAGAGCTGCTGGCCGCACTGCTTGCGTTTGCGGCGGTTCGGCGGAGTCTGTCTCCACTGCGGGAACTGCAGCGGGCGGCACAGGATATCAGCGGCGGCAGGCTGGAGCGGCGGGCCGATGTACGGACGCGGGATGAGATCGGAATGCTGGCGGTGTCTTTTAACGAGATGGCGGAGCGGATCGAGGAGCAGGTGGAGGCGCTTTCGCAGGAATCGGAGCGTCGCCGGCAGATGCTGGGCAGTCTGACCCATGAGCTGAAAACGCCCATGACGTCCATTATGGGATATGCGGATTCCCTGCTGCACGTCAATCTGCGGGAGGAACAGAAGGAGAGGGCGCTTCGTCATATCCATGAGGAGTGCGGCAGGATTTCCCGGCTTGGCAGTAAGCTGATGAACCTGCTGGGCATGTATGACAATGACAGCATCTGTATGGAAGAGGTTCCGGTGGCGGAGCTTTTGAACAGTGTGGCCAGGGCGGAGGAAGCGCATCTGCAGGGAAAAGGGATGACACTGCGCTGCTGCTGCGAGATGGGTACACGGAGGATGGACAGAGATCTGTTCGAAAGCCTGCTGATCAATCTGATCGACAACGGGATCAAAGCCAGCCCGGCCGGCGGTGTCATTGCGCTGACGGCGGCGGGGGAACAGATCACGGTGCAGGATTGGGGGTGCGGCATTCCGGCGCAGGAGATTTCCAAGGTGACGGAAGCATTCTATATGGTGGACAAGGCCAGGAGCCGCAGGGAGGGCGGCAGCGGACTGGGGCTGGCGCTTAGCGAGAAGATCGCACAGCTGCATGGGGCGGAACTTAAGATCGAGAGTATGGTGGGAGAAGGGACTACGGTACGGATCGTGTTTTACAAAACGTTTACGGATTGATGAGTACTTTTTACAGAGCATGGATGTATGATGAGGAAGACATGAAGGCGGTAACCATCAGGATCATGTCGGAGACAATACGGGACACGAAGGAGAGAAAGGAGTCAGGGAAATGCTTGGTAAAGGTATGACGGAAAGGATCTTGAGCGAAAGCAGTGTGGCAGGGAGGATGACAGGAAAGGCGGAAAAGATGGCGGGAAGAGGCGGAAAAGACAGCAGGAAGCGTGGCAGTGTGGCAGCGGTGGCAGCGGCGTTGGGACTTTGCGGCTGTATGCTGGCCGGGTGTGGTGATGCGCTGCAGACGGAGGAAGAGCTGGTGATTCCCGCAAAACAGACGGAGGAAGAGACGGGGACGACGGGAGAACAGGCTGCAGCGCCGGCCGGGAGTGTGGCGGCGCAGGTACAGGCGCCGGTGCGGTATCAATGGGAAGGAACTTCGGATAAGGTCAGTGTGACGGCGGACGCCACGGTAGTAGTTCCGGATGTGGAAGGAATCAGAACGAAGAAAGTGACGGGACGCGCTTTCACACAGGAGGACTACGACAGAGTCAGCCAGACGCTTTTGGGCGGCAGTAAGCTGTGGGAGAGAGATATTGAGGCGATGGCTGGCTGCGGCTTTACGGCAGAAGAGCTTGAGAATATGGCAAAGCAGCTGGAGGCGGAAAAGGAAAACGGCGTGAAGGGCGATCAGCCCTATGCCGGAAAGGCGGAAACGCTGGACGAGCAGATCGTGTACTATCGCGAACTGGCAAAGGAGGCGCCCAGGGAGGCAGTCCTGCGGGATGTTCAGGCGGTGGTTGTATATGATGCGTCGCTGCCCGAAGGAGCGGAGGCAAACTGGCTGAGCGGTCGGGCCACGGTGGACGGCAGGGATTACCTGGTCAATCTGGACAACAGCCTTTTGACCGGAGAGATCAGAAGGGCGGTTTTCTCGGTGAGCGACGCTGAACTGAGCGGCAGCTGGAACTGGCTGACGGTGGATTTTGCGGGAAGAAATGAGTATCCGGACTCGGTTGGAATTGACAGGGAGCTGGCAGGCAGGCTGGAAGCGATGCAGCTGCAGCCGGAGACCGTGATGGAAGAGGCGAAGCAGAAACTTGCAGAGATGGGCATGGAGGAGTATGTGCCTTACGGTGGAGAGTACTGTTTCATGAGCGCCTTGTCGGAGACTCAGAACCTGCTCAAAGAGGTGGGGTATATTGTCCACTGCAGCAGAATGGAGGAAGGGGTTCCGGTGATCTATACGCATGAGACGGGCATAATGCCGGAGGGATCTTCCATGTGGTGGCCGCAGGAAGAATTGAATCTTGTATACACGGAGGAAGGATTAGCCTGTTTTGAATGGGTAAATCCATGGACAGTGGAGGAGTTGTCGGCAGAATCTGTGTTCCTGATGCCTTTTGCGGAGGTTCAGAATATATTTCAGGATATGATCATGAAGAAAAATCTGGATGAATTCAGTGAGGAGGGGGATACGATAGACATTCAGGTGACCGGTGTGCGGTTAGGCTACAGGCGGATTCAGGAGGCGGAAGGAATGGAGATGACGGCATCGCTGATCCCGGTATGGAATTTCCAGGGCAGGAAGATCTGCAGGAACGAGACAGGAGAGATCAGGTATGTGATCGATAATGAGTACGAAAGCCTGCTGACCATCAATGCCATGGACGGCACCATTGTAGAATAGGATGCAGGGAAGCAGACAGATGGCAATCAGGGGGATTGCCATCTGTCATTACGCTGCCCTTTTGAATTATTTTCTTATCAGTACAAAAGCTTCATAAGCTTTCAGTGTCATCTCCGGTTTGTCATAGCCATTCGCCATATTGGCGATCAGGCAGGGCGCGCCCACAAATTCCTCCGGAACGGTAAAGGCGGTCTCATGGTCGCAGAAATTGCACACGACCAGAAGCTTTTCGTTCTCCAGAGTCCTTGTGTAGACGAACAGTTCTTCGCTGTCTGCCAGAAGCAGCTCATATTTGCCGTACACCATAATCGGATTTTCTTTGCGCAGGGCAATCAGCTTCTTATAATAATGGAATACAGAATCGGGATCCGCGGTCTCTGCTTTGGCGTTGATCTCCTTATAATTGGGATTGACTGCGATCCAGGGGGTTCCGGTGGTAAATCCGGCCTGCGGCGAGTCGTCCCACTGTACCGGTGTTCTGGCATTGTCCCTGCTCTTGTAAAGCATGCAGGGCCAGAAATCTTCATGGGAGAGGGGGCCTTCGGCACACCATTCCCGGTAGGCGTTGATGCTCTCAATATCCCGGAAATCCGCCGGGCTTTCAAACGGATAATTGGTCATACCCAGCTCTTCTCCCTGGTAGATGTAAGGGGTACCCTGCTGCATATGCAGGCAGGTGGCCAGCATCTTGGCGGAAGCTTCCCTGAACTGCGGACGGTCGTCACCGAAGCGTGACACGGCCCGGGGCTGGTCATGATTATCCCAGAAAAGGCTGTTCCAGGCGGCGCCGTACAACTCTGTCTGCCAGCGGGACATGGTCTTCTTCAGGGTGGTAAGGGGCAGCTTCTCGTCGGTCCACTTGCCGTATTTGCCGTCGCCCTCCACGTGCTCGAACTGGAATACCATGTCAAGCTCGTGGGCATTCTCGCCGGCATACTGCTTCGCCAGTTCCGTAGTCACGCCTGCCGTCTCTCCGACAGTCATGATGTCGTATCTGGACAGTACTTTCTCGTTCATCTCCCGCAGATAGTTGTGAACGTTGGGACCATGCACGCAGTAAGGGCCGAAGCTGCCGTACAGGCCCTGAACTTCTCCGTCCGGCATTTCCTTTGTCTTCGAGATCATGCTGATGACATCCATGCGGAAGCCGTCGATCCCCTTATCGCACCACCAGGTCATCATGTCGAACACTTCCTGCCTTACTTTGGGATTATCCCAGTTCAGGTCGGGCTGCTTTTTGGAGAAAAGATGCAGATAGTACATGGCAGTTTCCTCATCGTACTGCCATGCAGAGCCGCCGAAACAGGCTCCCCAGTTGTTGGGAGGTGTCTGCGCATCCTTGCCGTCGCGCCAGATATAGTAATCGCGAAAGGCATTATCCCTGGATTTCCGGCTTTCCATAAACCATTTATGCTCATCTGAAGTATGGTTCACCACCAGGTCCATCACGATGCGGATGCCCCTTTCATGGGCCGCTGCCAGCATTTCGTCGAAATCCTCCATCGTGCCGAACTCGTCCATGATCGCCTGATAATCGCTGATGTCATAACCGTTGTCGTCATTGGGAGACTGATAGACCGGGGACAGCCAGATCACATCGACGCCAAGATATTTCAGATAATCCAGCCTGCTTGTGATTCCCTTCAAGTCGCCGATGCCGTCCCCATTGCTGTCCATAAAGCTGCGGGGGTAGATCTGATAAACAACCGCTTCTTTCCACCATGTTTTCTTCATAGTTTCCTCCGTTCCGAAGCGTTTTGGACGCTTCTCTTTTTATAATAGGAAATTGCGACAGTGTAAACCATTCAAGGAGAATACTCCGCATTTTCATCCAATATTCTTTGCGCTGCCGTTTCGCGGGGCAGATGCTACATTTCCAGTACAAGTACCTGATATCCGTGCATCGTAATAATGCCGTTTTCCACGACCAGCGTCGGATAGTTGTTGAGCAGTACCGTCTTCGGCATTCCTGGCAGCACGATCTCCTGTTCTTCACGCTGGTAGTTTCCGATCACCAGCAGGGTTTTCTCTCCCCTGCGGTAGTAGGCCATCAGGTTATGTCTTTCCTTCCAGACCGGTTCCAGGGTGCCGTACACGATGGTTTCGCTGTAGGACGGGTTCTTGCGCAGTGCGATCAGCTGCTTATAGAAGCTGCGCACGGAATCCGGATCCTCCATCTGAGCCGCCGCGTTGATGGAAGTATAGTTGGGATTGACCTTCAGCCAGGGCGTTCCGGTGGTAAATCCAGCATTTGCGGCATCGGACCACTGCATGGGTGTTCTGGCATTGTCCCGGCTGTGTCCCGCCACGGCCTGCAGGGCTTCCTCAGGGTTGAGGCCTGCGTTCAGGGCCACCTGGTATTCGTCCAGCGTGGAGATATCATCCACTTCCTCGATGGAGGAGAAGGTAGTATTCTCCATGCCCAGTTCCTGTCCCTGATAGATAAAGGGAAGGCCGCGCAACAGGAAATTCAGGGCTGCCAGCATCTTCTTGCTCTCATTGCAGCAGTCTTCGGCCGGGATATAATGGCTGACACCGCGGGGCTCGTCATGGTTCTCGATGATATTGGACAGAAAACCGATGGTACCGATCCTTTCCTGCGCTTCAAAACAGGCCCGCTTATAATCGTCCGGCGTGACCGGGGAAGCGTCGTACCAGCCGTTGGGACTCTGGCCGCAGATGGCTTCGTTGAAGTCGAACATGCTGGAGAAATAGCCGTTTTCGCCAATAAAATCGGGAATTTCTTCCGGTTTTTCGTTAAAGACTTCTCCGACGGAAAAGGCGTCATATTTCTGAAAGGTGCGGTCACGCATTTCCCCTAAGAATTCACCGATGCCCCTGGCTTCCTGCAGCATGTTGTGGATCCCGGCAAGACCGTCTTCCCGGTCCGGCTCATAGCTGCGGAAGGGCAGAGCCTTTTTGATGTTCATGATCGCATCGATGCGGAAACCGCCCAGGCCTTTCTCCAGCCACCAGTTGATGTTCTTGTAGACTTCCTCGCGAAGCTCCGGGTTCTCCCAGTTCAGATCAGGCTGCTTCCTGTGGAAAACATGCAGATACTGCTTGTTTGTCCCGGGCAGATCTTCCCACACGGATCCGCCGAAGTAGGAACGCCAGTTGGTAGGCAGTTCGCCCTCCTTCTTGTCCCGCAGATAGAAGAAGTTTCCGTATTTGCCGTCGGGATCCTCACAGGCTTTCCTGAACCACTCATGTTCGTCGGAACAGTGGTTGACCACCAGATCCATCAGAATATACATGTTGCGCTTCTTCGCCTCCGCAATCAGGCGGTCCATGTCCGCCATAGTGCCGAAACGGGGATCGATATTATAATAATCGGAAATATCGTAACCCTGGTCCGCCAGCGGGGACTGGTAGCAGGGAGAGAGCCAGATAATATCCACGCCCAGATCCTGCAGGTAGTCCAGCTTGCTGATGATGCCGGGGATATCGCCGATGCCGTCCCCGTTGGAGTCATAGAAACTCTTCGGGTAAATTTGATATGCTGTTTTATTGTGCCACCATTTTTTTGTCATAACCGTACCTCCGTGTGTCTAAGAAAGTGTTAACCGATAATAGTTCATTCCAGGACTTCGAGAATATGTAAGTTTGCCCGGGAAGGAATAAAGTTAGATTCATTTTATTGACAACGATAGGAAAAGTCTTACGGTTATATGATCAGAAACTACGAAATTATGACTTTTCAAACAGATCTTCGCGCCTGTTTCCGGTATTGCAGAGGGGTGGTGCCGGTGTTTTTCCGGAATTCCCGCAGGAAATTTCCGAGATTGTTGTAACCGCATTCCAGGCAGACGTCCGTCACCGGCAGGTCAGTCTCTTCCAGCAGACGGCGGGTCTGCTTGATGCGGTACTCGTTCACATATTCCATAGGGGTGCGTCCCAGCGCTTTTTTGAAAAAGCGGCAGAAATACTGTTCATTTAAATTTATCTGTTTTGCCAGGTCTGAAATATAGATTTTATCTCTATAGTTATCTTTGATATAGGTCAGAGTGGTCTTGATATCTTCCACGCGCTTGTCGTAGTTCTTCTCTGTCGGCGTAAAAAGCCGGTGTTCCGAAAGAACGGCCAGGATAAGGAGCAGAGAAGATTTTATATACAATTGACTGGTCAGGTCATCCGTAACGACGGATATATCTGCCAGTCTCTCGCTTTGCGGCGCTTTGCCGTGAAGGATTTCCGTGTGCGGAGCGGAACCCTGCAGCGCCGGATCCGGAAGCAGCGGATCTGGCAGCGGTTCTTCCAGCAGCGTATGCCGGAATGTCCGCAGGATATCCGTAAAGGCGCCCTGGATCAAAGGGAACGCCGGGTGTTTGGGTGTCAGACAGCGTGGAAAGAGCATCCGTCCCTTCTGGATGGGATGGATCAGCTGCATCTGCGCCGCATCGTAGGAATCGAAGCTGAGAATATCCGGAGAGAAAACAACAGCATCCTCATAGCTGCCTGTCGATTCCGTGATGATGCTGTGGAGTTCGCCAGGATTGATGAAGTACAGGCATTCGGATGCAATCGGAAATTGTTCCATATTGATCTCCAGGCGGAATGCCCCGCCGGAGAAGCAGAGGATTTCCACTTCGTCATGCCAGTGATGCTTGACCAGAGTGCCTCTTCTTGCAGAGCGGGTCCGATAGACGGCGCAGGGAAAAGATTCTGTTCCGTGGGAACGGATCTCCTTTAATGTGGTGGGCTGGGATTGCTGCATAGGGGTTCCTCTCTTTACCTTGTTTATCAGTGTACTGACACGTTCACATTTCGTCAAATGACTTGCCTGAATTTCCATCTGCCGCGTTGGCCTCATTCAACGATGCTGCCGCATCGCTTCGTTCAGCCGCCTTGCAGGCTGAAAATTCATTCTGCGCCGTTTGGCTGAAAATGAACAGTCAGTACACTGGATATATTAATTATAGTAAACTTATGTCCTGTGGTCAAATCGGCCGGCGTTACTGTTCCTGGTCAGATTGTGCGCATCATTTGTTACGGTTCAGATTTGATCAGCTGCAGCGGCGGCAGAAATTGCGGGACCAGATTGCAGCCGGGTGGGAACTGCCGGAATCGTGTCGATTGTATTATTTCATGGAATATGATAGAATTACGAGCAAAAGCCAAAGGAGAAGCGACAGAGAACTGCCTGAGAACAGGCGGATATCGCGGATGGATGAGGATGAGCCTGAATAAATTTGAAGTAAAAGAATTCAAAACGGACAAATGGGAGTATCTGCTGCTTGGCGTCTGTCTTATTTTCTATCTGCTGTTCCCGATCATAGACGGACCGGTCTGGTGTGTGGATTCCGAAGGGTATGTATCCATGCACATTTCCCGGGAACCGCTGTACCCTTCCTTCCTTGCATTGTGCAGATGGATTGCCGGCGTATGTAAAGTGGATGCGCTGATGACTGCGGTGGTTCTGCAGAGCATATTGGCAGGCATGGCTGCATGGTTTGTGGGATGGGTTGTGAGGAGAGCAAAGCAGGGGAGCAGAGTTTTGCAGACAGCGGCGATTCTGTTTCAATTTGCGGTAACGCTTTTAAACCGGTTTGCGGCTAAACGGGGATCCGCGTATCCGGACAGCATTCTGACGGAAGGGTTGGGCCTTTCTTTGTTTGTGTTTTTCTCGGCCTTTCTGTTTCTTTTTATCAGAACGGAGAAGAAGCGGTATTTTGGCTGGACGTTATTGTTCTCTTTTCTGCTGGTCAGCCTGAGAAAACAGATGATGATTACGCTGCTCATTCTGGGTGTCGTTTTAGTCTGGTACGAGCTGATCCGGAGAAGGAGAGTGCGCAGATTCCTGTGTCTGGCAGTGATGGCGGCGGCCGTATTTTTCGCCGGCAAGCTGTTTGACCGGACATACCAGTATGCTGTCAGAGGCGTGTGGATGGAACACAGTGGGAATTCCATGGGGATTTTGTGTACGCTGCTGTATTCCTCAGATCCGGAGAGGGATGCGGGTCTGTTTACCGATGAGACGATAAGAGAGCTGTATCTGGAGATTATGGAGCAGGCGGACGCGCAGCAGATTCTGTATCCTTATGCCGGGAGCGGCTGGCTGACCACGGCCATTCATTATGCCGACAGTTATGATGCGATCGGGTATGGAATCATCAATCCGGTGGTGTTTGGATATATTTCGGAGCATTTTCAGCTTTCCGAGCCGGAAGCAGCCATGCAATACGATGAGATCTGTAAAGAGATGAGCAACACCCTGTTTCGGCAGGAGCCGCTGCCGTTACTGCGGGTATACTGCTATAATACCTGGCAGGGCCTGGTCAATTCTGTGGCCAAGGCGCATCCGGCGCTCAGTTTGTATGCGGCGGCGGTTTATCTGTTCATGGGAGCGGCGGCGTGCTGCCTTGTGGTGCAGAAGAAGAAAATAGAAAGACGGCTGTCGGAATCTGTGGGAGCAGTGGTTACAGAATATGAGGAACTGGTCAGGCAGATCGATGCCAGTCTTTGTTTTACGATGATTACCATGGCCGGTATTGTGATCAATGCGGTGGTGGTGGGACTGTTCATTTTTGCACAGCCGCGGTATATGATCTATGGCATGGGCCTTTTCTATACGGCATGCTGTATGATCGCCTGGGATCTTTATGCATGCCGGCGGAAAGGGATACTGTATAAATTTTAAGGGGCAGGGCGGATTCCGGCCGGAATCTGCAGCATGAGATGCTTCGGAATGGAGGAAGAGCATGGCGGATATTAAAAAAAGTGCGGCGGAGCTGATCGGAAAGACGCCGTTGATGGAAGTTACACATTATGAACAGAATCATGGAATCACGGATGCCACACTGCTGGTGAAGCTGGAATATCTGAATCCGGCAGGATCGGTGAAAGACCGGGTGGCCCTGCATATGATTGAGGAGGCGGAGAGAACCGGGAGGCTGCAGCCGGGCGCGACCATCATTGAACCCACTTCAGGCAATACGGGGATCGGCCTGGCGGCTGTGGCAGCAGCGAAAGGGTATCAGGCGATCCTGACTCTGCCGGAGACGATGAGTGAGGAGCGGCGCAGGCTGCTGCAGGCTTATGGCGCCCGGCTGGTGCTGACGGACGGTGACAGGGGCATGACAGGAGCGATTGAGAAGGCGCAGGAGCTGCAGGCTTCTCTGCCGGGATCCATTGTGCTGGGACAGTTTGTGAATCCGGCCAATCCTGAAGCGCACAGGATGACAACAGGGCCTGAGATCTGGGAGGACACGGATGGAAGGGTGGATATCTTTGTGGCCGGCGTGGGCACAGGAGGGACAATCACCGGAATCGGAGAATATCTGAAAGAGAAGAATGAGAAAGTCATCGTCGTGGCGGTGGAACCGGAAGGCAGCCCGGTACTGTCCGGCGGTGAAGCGGGACCACACGGGCTTCAGGGAATCGGGGCCGGTTTCGTGCCGGAGATACTGAATACCGGTATCTACGACGAGATCATCCGGGTTTCAGATGAAGATGCGCTTGCCGCAGGAAGGGCCATCGCACAGGAGGAAGGGATCCTGGTGGGAATCTCGTCCGGTGCAGCGCTTCATGCAGCTGCACAGCTTGCAAAGCGTCCCGGGAACAAAGGTAAGATGATCGTGGCACTGCTGCCGGATTCCGGTGACAGATATCTGTCTACGGCGTTGTTTACTGCATGAAGAGTGTCTTTGCTTGATAAATTCCGCCATTCATGCTAAAGTAGTCAGTAAGTTATCGCTTGTTGCAGTTCACACGCTCAGCTGTAACAATGTCAGCACATACGAAGGGTGTGGAGTGTAACCATTTACGAAAGGACAAGACGAGATGGCAGGAATGATAGAAGTTCGGAGCCTGGGCAAAACATTTGTGACGAAGGATGCCAGTGTGGAAGCGCTGCAGGATATCAACCTTTCGATTCAGAAGGGGGATATCTACGGGATTATCGGTATGTCGGGAGCAGGAAAGAGTACTCTGGTGCGCTGTCTGAATTTTCTGGAACGGCCCACGGGGGGCACTGTGGAGATCGAAGGCCGGGATCTGAGTATGCTGTCGGAGAAGGAGCTGCGGGCGCAGCGTGCAGAGATTGCAATGATCTTTCAGCATTTCAATCTTTTGATGCAGAAGAATGTGATTGATAATATATGTTTTCCGCTGCTGTATGCAGGAGTCAGCAGGAAGGACGGCGGCCGGAAGGGCACGATAAGCAGGGAGGATGCCAGGAAACGGGCGTATGAGTTACTGGAGATCGTGGGATTGACCGAGAAAGCGAAGGCTTATCCTTCCCAGCTGTCAGGGGGACAGAAGCAGAGGGTGGCGATCGCCCGGGCGCTTGCCGCGAATCCGAAGATCCTGCTCTGCGATGAAGCGACCAGTGCGCTGGATCCGCAGACCACGCAGTCGATTCTGCAGCTGCTTAAGCAGATCAACAGAGAGTTCGGGATCACGATCGTGATCATAACGCATGAGATGTCGGTGGTCAGGGAGATCTGTTCCCATGTGGCGATCATAGGAGACGGCCGCCTGGTGGAACAGGGCAGGGTGGCCGATATCTTTTCCCAGCCGAAGACGAAGGAGGCCAGGGAGCTGATCGTCAAGGGCAGAGGGGAAGAACGCCGTACGCTGGAAGGGCGCCAGAAGGATCTGATGAAAGGGAAATGTTGCATCCGTATTGTGTTCTCGGTCAATTCTTCTTTTGAACCGGTCATTGCCAATATGGTGCTGCGGTTCGGGCAGCCGATCAATATTCTGCGGGCGGATACCAAGAATGTGGAAGGCATTGCCAGAGGAGAGATGATCTTAAGCCTGCCGGATGATGTGAAGATGCAGGAAGACATGAAAGCTTATCTGACAGAGAGGGGATTGGCAGTGCAGGAGGTAGACGGTTATGGAATGGACTAACGAAATGACGATCATGATGATGGATGGTGTGCGGGAGACGCTTTTCATGACACTCTTGTCTACCATTTTCGGTTATCTGCTGGGACTGCCCATGGGGGTGGCCCTTGCGGTGACGGACGATAATGGTATCAGACCGAATCCGGTCATCTATAAAGTGCTGGATGTGATCGCCAATGTGGTCAGGAGTATTCCGTTCCTGATCCTGCTGATCCTGCTTATGCCGTTGACGAAGCTGCTTGTGGGAAGAAGCTACGGGACGGCGGCTACGGTGGTACCGCTTACGGTGGCGGCGGCGCCTTTCATCGGACGCATGATCGAGTCTTCGCTTAACGAGGTGGACCGCGGTGTGATCGAGGCGGCGCAGAGTATGGGAGCAGACACCATGACGATCATAGTAAGAGTGCTGCTGGTGGAGGCCAGAACCTCCATTCTTGTAGGAGTGACCATCGCGCTTGGCACGATCCTTGGCTATTCTGCCATGGCGGGTATTGTGGGCGGCGGCGGCCTTGGAGACATTGCCATGCGGTATGGGTATTACCGCTATGAGAAGGAGATTATGTTTGTAGCGGTCATCCTGCTGGTGGTATTGGTTCAGATTTTCCAGACGCTGGGCATGAAGATGTCAGTGAAGCTGGACAGAAGACAGCGGTAGCGGGCGAAAGAGGCAGGCATATGAGCCGGCTTCGACTGAAGAGAGATCTCAAAGTTTCGCACGGAAGGCCGGAAAGCTATCCGGGAGCGTTGCAAAGCGCAGAGCGTTCCGGAACAGCCGGATGGAAGAACGGATGTGTGGACTTTCAGATAGAAAGGGACGGCGGAAAAGAGGAGACAGGCCGTTCCGGCAGAGAGGAGAGTAAATATTATGAAGAAAAGATTTATCGCAGCTATTTTAACGGCAGCCCTTGCCCTTGGCACGCTGACGGCGTGCGGCGGTTCCGATGAAGGGACAACAGCGCCGGCACAGGAGGATGCGCCGGCATCGGAAGCGGAGAGCAGCGAGGAGGCAGCACCGCCAGAAGAGGATGCGGCAGCGCAGGAGAGTGAAGCGTCTGCAGACGACGCGAAAGAGCCGGCAGGCGAGGAGGCAGCGGAGTCTAAAGGCACTATTACGATCGCTGCATCTGCGACACCCCATGCGGAGATTCTGGAGCAGGCAGCCCCTCTTCTGGCAGCCCAGGGATGGACGCTGGAGGTGACGGTGTTTAACGACTATGTGCAGCCGAATATGGTGGTGGAGAGCGGTGAGTTTGACGCCAACTATTTCCAGCATATTCCCTATCTGGATTCTTTTAACGAAGAGCAGGGAACACATCTGGTCAATGCGGGCGGCATCCACTATGAACCCTTCGGGATCTATCCTGGTACGAAGAGCGATCTGACAACGCTGGAGAAGGGAGACGTCGTTGCGGTTCCCAATGATACGACCAATGAGGCGAGAGCGCTTCTGCTGCTGCAGGACAACGGTATTATTACCTTGAAGGATGGCGTAGGCCTGGAAGCTACGGTGAGAGATATCGTTGACAATCCGAATGAGATCGAGATCCAGGAGCTGGAAGCGGCACAGGTGCCGAGAGTTAAGGACGAAGTGGCATTTGTTGTCCTGAACGGTAACTATGCAATGGAAGCAGGGTTTTCCGTGGCAAAGGATGCGGTTGCCTATGAGCAGGCTGACTCCGAGGCTGCGAAGACTTATGTGAATGTGATCGCGGTGAAGGAAGGCAATGAGAGCAACGAGGCAGTCAAAGCGCTGGTAGATGCTTTGAAATCCGACGAGATCACGGAATATATCAATAATACTTATGACGGTGGTGTGATCCCCTTCAAATAAGAGAATGCGCCTGTATGGCGGATGACGTGGCAGGAGGCTGTTCGTCGCCCGGTCTGCAGATAGAATGGCTTACAGGCCGGGGAAAGGCATGGTCATACATTATGGACAAAGAAGAATTTATCATGAAATTGCAGCATGCGCTGGCGGGTGGTCTCTCAGGAAGCCAGACTGCGGAGCATGTGCGGTATTACAGAGAGTATATCGATTCCGAGATCCATAAAGGGAGAACGGAAGAAGAGATACTGGCGCAGCTTGGCGAGCCGAGACTGCTGGCCAGAAGCATTCTGGATGCCAACAGGCGTTCCGGCTCTGCTTACGGCGCAGCGCAGGAATATGACGACGAGGTCGGCGCAAATGCCCGGGAAGACAGCGTTCGCGGTGAGAATAACCAGGTGAGGAAAGTGGCGCTGCCGGGTTGGTTTGTTATGCTGATCATTATTGTGATCATCATGCTGGTTATCGGTGTGGTAAGTTCGCTGCTTTATCTTTTTGCACCTGTGATTATGGCGGCGCTTATCGTGCTGCTGATCGTTAAAGTGATCCAGGGCAGTCATAATCGAAGATAAGCTGCAGTAATTTTCGGGTTTGTGCAGATCTGCCCCGTTTTTTATAAATTTTATAAAACAGATGAAATTTTTTGTATATTTCAGCTGTGATCCTGCAATACTATTCCTGTAACTATAGTAAACGGCATAACAAATTTCTGCTTCCGGTTCTCGCCAAAGCCGTATACGGAAGCTTTTGCAAGAGAGAAAGCGAAATTTCCAATGTCATTGACTATAAAATCAACCAGGAGGTATTTGAGATGTCTAAGAACGATTATAACCAGAATTCTCAGAACGACAAGCAGCAGGACAAGACCAACAATCAGAACAGCCAGAACAGTTCTAAGAACAGTTCCAAGAACAATTCCGGCAGCAACGCACAGGACAACCAGAAGAACAACTATTAAGAGCGAAGTGCAGTGCTCTTAAGCAGAAAGCGGTATGGTCTATTTTGATCATACCGCTTTCTGCGGTTAGAGATTGTTATTTGTTATGTTTTGGTATACAATATTTTCTATGGGTCCGACCGGCTTATGCCCGGTCAGACGGCAGGAGAGGCAGGATGCGGGTTTGCACCGACACGGTTTGTGACGGTATAAATCCGCGGACTTAAGAAGGAGACACGGTTATAGAAATGGATAGAGTAGAATATATAGTGCCTTGTCACTTTGGACTGGAGGCGGTCCTGAAAAGGGAGATTACGGATCTTGGATATGAGGTCGTATCCGTGGAAGACGGACGCGTCACGTTCGCCGGAGATGTGCAGGCTGTGTGCCGTGCAAATATTTT
Organism: uncultured Lachnospiraceae bacterium; assembly: GCA_947576945.1. Taxonomy (GTDB): domain Bacteria; phylum Bacillota; class Clostridia; order Lachnospirales; family Lachnospiraceae; genus UBA3282. The sequence continues at coordinate 8,802 of CANPTH010000039.1, read as the reverse complement.
CCTGCGCACTGCGGAACGGGTTCTGATTAAAGTGGGAAGCTTTCATGCGGAGACTTTCGAGGAGCTTTTCCAGGGGACGAAGGCGCTTGCCTGGGATCATTACATACCGAAGGACGGCAGATTCTGGGTGGCGAAGGCGGCCAGTGTGAAGAGCAGGCTGTTCAGTCCGTCCGATATCCAGTCTGTTATGAAGAAGGCAATGGTGGAACGGATGAAATCGGCTTATCACGTAGAGTGGTTTGATGAGAGCGGGGATGCTTATCCGGTCAGGGTTTTTCTGATGAAGGACGAAGTGACGGTGGGATTGGACACAACCGGGGAATCCCTGCACAAGCGCGGCTACAGAAAGCTTACGGCAAAGGCGCCCATCGCAGAGAATCTGGCGGCGGCGCTTATTATGCTGACACCGTGGAGGAAGGACCGTATTCTGGTAGATCCTTTCTGCGGCAGCGGGACAATTCCGATAGAAGCGGCTATGATGGCAGCAAATATGGCGCCGGGGATCAATCGGAGCTTTACGGCGGAAGCCTGGAGACATATTGTGGATCGAAAATGCTGGTATCGGGCAGCGGATGAAGCGGAATCGCTGATTGACATGAATATAGATACAGATATCCAGGGATATGATATTGATGATGAGATGGTGGCTATTGCCAGAGCAAACGCCAGACTGGCAGGTGTGGAACAGATGATCCACTTTCAGCGCAGAGGAGCAGAGCAGCTGAGCCATCCGAAGAAATATGGTTTCATCATTACCAACCCGCCTTATGGGGAGCGGCTGGAGGATAAGGAGAATCTTCCGCGGCTGTATGGTATAATCGGGGAGCGGTATCGTATGCTGGACAGCTGGTCCATGTATCTGATTACTTCCTATGAGAAGGCGGAACAGGCGATTGGCAGAAAGGCAGATAAGAACAGGAAGCTGTACAATGGCATGATGAAGACCTATTTCTATCAGTTTGCGGGACCAAAGCCTGCCGGAGTTAGAAGATAGGACAGCGTTCTGCGCCCGGGTGATGCGAAAGGAATGGTTATAAAATGCAGAATGATTTAATGAAAAAAACGACGGTACTCTGTTCGTTGTTTGTGGCGGCGGCAATGGGCATTATGTTGTACTATTGTGCCAATAAGATTGCCATCGTGGCGGATCTGGCACAGGATGAAGTCGTACAGGCGGCGGAAAACAGGCCGAATCATACAGAAATGGAGGACGAGGACGAAAATCGTATTGCGATCGACCGGGACAGCGGGAAGACGAATTATTTCTGCGTTCCTGTCCCGCCGGATGTACGCGTGGAGGAAGTGACGATAGAGAACCATTATATGGACAGGGAACTGTGGGTGAGCATAGAGCCGGAAAAAATGTCCGGCCAGGAATCCTTTTATGAGAGTAATGGTGTTTACGGCAGCTGTGAAGCGGTGGTGGACGGTCATTTCGAGGTGGAGAAGAAAAGGATCTGCCTTCGCTTTCAGTTGACGGATGTCTTCGAATACCGCAGTATTTTTGAGGATAATACGCTTTATATTGAATTCGTGCCGCCGAAGGAGGTCTACGATAAAATCATTGTGATAGACCCGGCTTACGGCAAGGAAGATACCGGTGTCGTAACAGACAATATTGCGGCGAAAGATATTACGTTGAATATCGCAAAAGCTTTGAAAGCGAAGCTGGACGAGACCGATATCAAGGTTTACTATACGAGAATGGATGACAGTAATCCGGAAGCGGAGTATCGTGTCAGGCTGGCAGAAGCCACCAAGGCCGATATGCTGATCCGCATTGAGGTCGGAAGCGATAAGAGCAGCAAGAAGTACGGAACGGAAACCGTATATAACAGCCAGTTTTTTATTCCGGGTTTCGGCAGTGTGGAGTTGGCGGATCTGCTGGAGCGGGAGGTCGTGACTGCGATCAGCGGCAAAGCGGCGGGCCTGCTGGAGGCGGGAGAGGCTGATACGGTCATCAGTGAAGCGACAGTACCGGCAGCAGCCGTTAAAGTGGGATATCTTACCAACGGTCAGGAGGCGATCCTTCTGCAGCGGGAGGATTATGTACAGCGGATTGCAGAGGGAATCTATCAGGCAGTTTTGAAAGCATATGCGGAATAATTACGATCGCGTGATGCGCCAATGCGGTGTAAGCAATGGCAGCCCGCAGGCGGAACAAAGGGCGTTCCGGCACGCATATTGATGGGGCAGCAGCTGCGCCGCGTGAGCGGAAGGGAGAAAAGCATGAGAAAGAAGATTATATTTGCAACCGGAAACGAAGGGAAAATGCGTGAGGTCAGGGAGATCCTTCGGGATATGGACGCGGATATTCTGTCCATGAAGGAAGCGGGAATTGAAATGGATATTGTGGAGGATGGAGCCACCTTTGAGGAAAATGCGGCAATTAAGGCGAAAGCGGTGGCAGCGGCAGCACAGGCTGAGGTTATCGTGCTGGCGGACGATTCGGGGCTGGAAGTGGACTATCTGAATAAGGAGCCGGGTATCTATTCAGCCAGATATATGGGGGAGGATACGCCATATTGCATAAAAAATAAAAATCTGATTGACAGACTGGAAGGTGTGCCCGATAATAAGAGGACGGCAAGATTTGTGTGCGCTATTGCGGCGGCTCTGCCGGGAGGCGGGGTGGTTACCACCAGAGGTGTGATTGAGGGCAGGATCGATTATGAAGAGAAGGGGAAGAATGGTTTCGGTTATGACCCGATTTTCTATGTGCCGGAGTATGGCTGCACGACTGCACAGCTGAGCGTGGAGGAGAAGAACCGCATCAGTCATAGAGCCAGGGCATTGGCGGCGATGAAAGAGGAATTGGAGAAGAAACTGTTTGCATAGGAACAGACATACGAGGATGCGCATGAAGATATTGATCGTAAGCGACACACATAGAAATAACAGAAATTTTCTGAAAGTGGTGGAGAGAACGGCGCCGCTGGATATGGTGATACATTGCGGAGATGTGGAAGGCAGCGAGGTATTGATTTCCAAAGCGGCGGGATGTCCGGTGCAAATGATTCAGGGGAATAATGATTTCTTCTCGGAGCTTCCCCGGGAGAAGGAATTTATGATAGGGCGGTACAAAGTGTGGCTGACGCACGGTCATAATTATTACATAGCTATGAACAGTGAGATCATCAAGGAAGAGGCCAGGGCAAGGAAGGTTGATATCGTCATGTGCGGCCATACCCATAAGCCGGCGGTTGAGATCCAGGATGATATTACATTGATTAACCCGGGAAGCATCAGTTATCCGCGGCAGGAGAACCGGAAACCAAGCTATGTGATCATGGAGATAGACAGAGACGGAGAGGCACATTATACCGTCAATTATCTTGGATGAACTGGAGCGGCGTTCGTAGTCCTGATACGCGCGGCAGGGTTTAAGGATGTTGGAAAAACAGGTTGACAAAAGGTCGAGGGTAATATATAATATAATCTGCTTTGTTAAGGGAATGGTCACAGGTACATTTCGGGGTGTGGCTCAGCTTGGCTAGAGCGCCTGGTTTGGGACCAGGAGGTCGCAGGTTCGAATCCTGTCACCCCGATTAACGAGATGTTATCCATCTGGTTTTCCGTACCCACAGTGTTTTGCAGATACTGCGCTGATCCAGTGACAGGCGGAACAACAGGAAATTAATCATGGAATAGGAAACTGCTGTTATCAAGAACTATGCCAGGCTGCCAGAAGCCGTTCATGGTTCTTTTTTTATTGCAAAGAACATGATGCTTCCGGTTATTTTTATTTTATGCTATAATTTAATGGAAATATAGAAGATGCATAAGGAGAAGGCAGAATATGTACAAAATGAAAAGATGGATGGCATTGTTACTCACGATGGCAATCGGGTTTAGCGATTGCGGCAGTGTTTCCGTGTTTGCAGCGGAGGGTGTAACCGCAGCGACGATCGAAATGACGGATCCTGGGAATCAAACAGAGGAAGAAGTAAATACAATGATTCCTGATGATGTGCCAGCCGATGAGAATGTTGAAAATGCCGAAAATGTTTCCGGCGGTGGGACAGATGCGGATACTGAGGACGTATTTGATGACGGGACAGATGCAGATACTGAGAACGTATTTGATGACGGGACAGATGCGGATGCTCAGATCGCTTTTGACGATGAAACGGTTTCAGGTAATGAGACGGTTTCCGGCAACGATGTCGCTTCCGAGGAAGAAACAGGCGAGAAAAATGAAAGGGATGAGACAGAATTACCGGAACTGCATATTGGGCAGATCAATCAGGGAGAGACGCTTCCTGATCCGGAAGATTCCGAATTTGTATACGATCAGCCCATTTCCTTTGAAACATCGGACAGCCTGATTTTATTTGTTAATTATGGCATAGATGTGAAGCCGGAAGATGTGGAGAACGGCACATTGTGCTGGAATATTCTGCGCGGCAGGAAAGAACTGACTGCCGGCAGCACAAGTCTGATCAATGAGGAAGATGATTGGATCGGCTTTGAAGTCGTGGAGGATGCCCCTTATTTCACGATGACAGAGGACGAAGAGGAGAGCGGCTGTCGTCAAACGGTGGCGCTTGTTCCGGAGATGCCGGCAGACGGCGGAGAATATGACTACTATATCAGGGCCGCTTACTATTTGGGAACGGAAGAAGAACGGCAGGGGACGTTCTATGCGGCGGCTACTGTACCGTTTCTGCCCCGGGAGGATGAGATGACACCGGACGATGGGGAACAAGTCCCGGCGGAAGGAATCGAGGACGATACATCCGACAGGGAGGATGTAGAACAGGAGGAAGTGCAGGAGGATGCACTGGCGGAAGAGGAAGAAGGCGCAGCGGAGCTTAAGCCGGACGGCGATATGGAGCAGGCAGGATCTGAAGCAGAGGAAATGACGGAAGAAGCGCCTCAGCTTTCTGAACCTTCCGAAAGCAGTGAAGCGCAGCCGGCGGCGGAGGAACAGATCAGCGGACTGAGAGTAAATCCGAAGAGTATCACCATGCAGCCAGGCGCCGTGCAGCAGGTGACTGCAACGACTATACCGGAAAATGCTCCGGTCAGGATTACGTGGGACAGCAGCGATGAAACTGTCGCGACGGTGGGTGAGAACGGTGAGATCAGGGCAGTGGCGGAAGGCTATGCGCAGATCACTGCGGCTTGCGGTGATAAGACAGCGTCTGTCAGTGTAGACGTCGTGCAGGCGGCCGACACGAATAATAAACTGCTGGATCTTTCGGGGGATATCTGGGTAGCCGGTTTCCGGAAGGAAAGTGAGGATTTTGTATATTCGGGACAGAAGATCACGCAGGATATCCGGGTTTATCATAAGTCCACGCTTTTAAAAGAAAAGACAGACTATACGCTGAGTTATAAGAATAACATTAATGCCGCAGCCTCTAATGCGGTCAACGCGCCCAGCGTTACCATTAAGCTCAAGGGGCAGTACAGCGGCAGTGTGACGCTGTTCTATGGCATCAAACCGTTGGATATCAATCAGATTGACGGCTATGGTATGGATCAGGACAATCATTCGCCCGGATATGAGCAGACGGTTCCTTACAGCGCGAATCTGAAGATACCGACGCCGGTTCTGACGTTCGGTAAGAAGAAACTGGCGGCCAATAAAGATTTTGTCTGTGATTATTCGACTCTGCCGGCGGAGTATAAAAAAGGAGATTCTTATAAGGCGGGAGAGGTTTATCATTATACCGTGAATGGAATTGGCAATTATACCGGTTCTTTTCAGATGCAGCTTGTGGTGCTGAATGATAAAACCCGTAATTTCGGCGCCGCATCGGTGACGCTGGGACAGAAACAATATGAGTACCATGGGACAGCTTTATCCAAATCGGAAGTGACGATCAATCAGGTTAAGGTGGGAGCCCAGGTTCTGGATCCGGGCCTTTATGAGTATGAAGTCTGTGCAACCGGGTTAACGGGCGCTTATGTGACGGTGTACCCTTCCGAAGCAGGAAGGACGGCAGGTTACCGCGGCTGTAAAAAAGTAAATTTGAAATTGACAGGTGATCGGAAGATCGCCGAGGCCTCAGTGGGAGAGAACTGGAAAGAAAGCTTTACTTTTTCTCAAAAAGAGGTGAATAAGAACGGCGGTATGTTCCAGGAAAAAACGGGTGTGCTGACATTTGGAGAAACAAAGGAGGCATTGACGGAAGGTGTAGACTATACTGTAAAATACAGCAATGCCAAAAAAGTCGGAAAAGTGACGGCCACCTTTACCGGTATAGGCAGATATAAGGGAACGCTTAAGCTGAAATATGAGATTACTCCCGGCACGGAGAATCTGGAGATCGTCTGGGGGAAGAATGTGACGCTGCAGGACGGAATGCCTGCGGTGACGTACCAAAAAGGCGGCGCGGCGCCGGAACTGAGCATCAGGGATCAGGACAGGAATATACTGAAAAACAAGACCGATTATACGGTAAAGCTGCTGGATAACAAGACGCCAGGGGAAACCATGAGTTGTGAGATTACCGGCAAAGGGAATTATAAGGGATATACCCGGACCGTACAGCTTAAGGTGATAACGGGCGACATTTCCCTGGCAACTCTGTCGGTAGCGGATAAGCAGTACAGCACGAAGCAGGATGCGTGGAAATCCAAGATCACGATCACGGACGGCAACGGTAAGAAATTGAAGGCGGGCGTGGACTATGACGATCAGCCCGTGTATACCTATGACGGTATGGAAAGCGGGGAACCTCCGAAAGACGGTAAGGAGGTGACGGTGAGAGTGAATGGAAAGAACTGTTATGAAAATTCTTCGATCACCGGCAGTTATCGGATATACGCGAAGAATATCAGCAAGCTGAAATTTGTCATCGATCCGCAGGAGTATACCGGTGAGGAGATAGAATTGTCCCGCAGTGATATCCACGTTTACGCTTCCAGCGCCGATGCAAAAAACAAGAAAAACGAAATAAAAGAGGAAACCTGTTTTGAGATTGCAGGATATCAGAATAATATCAAAGCAGGCACTGCTAAGGTGATCTTGCGCGGAGCGGGACATTATGGCGGAACGAAGACATACTCCTTTAAGATTCAGAAGAAAGCGTATCAGATCAATCGCGTGAAGGGAATCGAACTGGACAAAACGAGTCTTACACTCGCTCTTGCCGAAAGGGAAAAGAGACGAACGCTTACGGCCACGTTAATGGCAGAAACAGGGGAAACGATAGCAAATCCGACGGTAGCCTGGACATCGTCTGACAGCAGTATTGCCACGGTAGAAGACAGAGTGATCAACGATACCACAATTGCGGCGGTGATTACACTCAGGAAAGAAGGAACCGTAACGATCACGGCGACGACGCAGGAGGGCAGCAAGAAGGCACAGTGCAAGGTTACGATCGTAGATGCGCCGATTCTGATACAGGCTGAGCAGACGATCGAGGGCGAAGCGGGCCAGACGGCCAGGCTGGAATTGGAGAAACAGGAAGGCCAGGAGGTAGATCCCGCGAAAGTCGTGTGGGAGACCAGTAACTCTGCGGTAGTATCAGTAGCAAAGGACGAAGAGAACGGTCTTTATGGAAACCTTACCATGAAGAAGCAGGGAGCTGCCATCATTAAGGTCACTTATAACGGCAAGTACACCCAGCAATGTTATGTTGTCGTTAAGGGCGAAGAAACGCTTCCGGAAGGCAGGGCGCTTGTCTATGAACGGTCAGCCGACTGTACGGATGATACGCCGTATATCAATGCGCTTCTGAGAGACTGGGAGCATAATAGGCCTAAAGCTTACGACTACATGTATCTGCCGGCCGGTGTTTATTGGATCGATGCCGTAGAAGGCGGTAAGGACAGCCTGGGGAATAACAGGTTTGGCGGCATCGTACTGACGGATAACCAGAAGCTGATCATGTCGCCCAGCGCATTGCTGATGACGATCGGGAACAGAAGCAACAAATATCATGTGATCTATGCGTTTGGCCGCGATAACATTACCATTTCCGGTGGTCAGATCGTAGGAGAGCGCAGGGAACATAAAGGCAAAGACGGCGAATGGGGACATGGGATCCAGATCGACGGGTGTACCAATGTCACTATCAAAGACGTCGATATCTCACAGTGCTGGGGAGACGGCATCTACCTGGGTTATTATGGCGTTCAAAGTAAATACAGTGAGCATATTACGATCACGAACTGTAACCTGCACCATAACAGGAGAAACAATCTGTCTATTACGGATGCCAGCAATATTACAATAGACCGCTGTAAGTTTAATAATGCCAGCGGAACGGATCCACAGTATGGTATCGATATTGAACCGAATGAAAGCAGACCCTGTGAACACGTTGTCATATCGAATTCTGAGTTTAAGGGAAATGCAAAAGCCAGTATGGGAATCATCAAGTCGGCAAATGATATCAGGCTGGAGAATTGTACGATGGACGGCGCCTTCTATAATATGGCAGGAAGGAATGTAGTTCTCAAAAATACGAAGCCTAAGGAAGTAGTTGATCCTAATAACGGCATAACCTATAAATAGGAGCCTGGAGGTTCAGAGTCTGGATTCTCTGCCTGCCCTTTATAGGTATGCAGGGAACCGTGAAGTTTGGAGCCGGGCGGAAGCGTGTCTGAAGAAGAAACATAAAATGACAGGCGCGTCCGGCTTAACTAACTGACATTGACCATGAATAGTACCTGATAAGTACAAATATTACAATAAATGTAAAAATTTCATTGACAACCATACTTCAGATGTGTTAAAGTATAACTCGTGTTAAACAAGTGCAGGTAATTTGCCTGTTAGTTTTGTTCAGTACGTGTTCGTAGCTCAGCTGGATAGAGCAACGGCCTTCTAAGCCGTGGGTC
>CANPTH010000038.1 GCA_947576945.1 uncultured Lachnospiraceae bacterium | reverse complement strand
TTAAATACAAGATTTGTGTGTTATGAGGTTTAAAAGGAAGTGTCAAACTCCCGTGCCTGACATACCTGCACCCCCATCTCATATTTGCAAAGCAGATCACATACTTCTCTCACCCGCCTCAACACCACCCTATCGATTAAAAGTTTTGAGACAAGTTCCTTACCCGATCATTTGCTATAGTATGCCGGATCCGCGAAAAATTTATACCTGTTTACAAATATTCACCCATATGCTATATTCATACATAGTGAGAGTACCGTTGTAACGCATGAAAGCAAACCCGAATCCTGCGGTTCCCTCTACATCATTTTCAGAAAATCTTTGGAGGTCTTTTTTCATGAACAAAAAAATAAAGACTGATTCTGTCGATCAGCTGTTTAATGCCATACTTTGTCTGCAAACACGGGAAGAATGTTATACTTTCTTTGAGGATCTGTGCACTGTCAATGAGCTGCTCTCCTTATCGCAGCGTTACGAAGTCGCTGCTATGCTGAGGAACCGCAAGACTTATCTTGAGATAGCCGAGAAAACCGGCGCATCCACTGCTACGATCAGCCGTGTCAACCGGTCTCTCAACTATGGAAATGATGGTTACAATATGGTATTTGAACGTCTTACGTAATGAGACTTTGATCAGATCAGGCCTGCGCGCACAGCACGCAGGCCTGATCTATACCCTGTATCTGATGTGTATTGTTTGTAAGCTGACATTATCCGTCAATATTAATCAAGTCCATCGGATCAATATATTTCTCGTCATACATAATCTGATACCCAAGTTCCGTGTTATCTTCTCCGATTACATACAGGATTGCCCCTCTGACTACTTCATCTCCTTCTTTCACCATGACGTCGCCATCGTTGCGATAGATGCTATTGTATCCATTTCCATGATCAATCTTAATACAGTGAAGGTACCCACTGTCCGTTGTGATGGAAATAACACTGCCATCCGCAGAAGCTATGACGCTGCTCCCTTCGCTGCCGGTCAGCTTAACCATCGGATTCTCTTCTCCAGCCTCCTCCAGGGATGCCGAAGAAGACAGTGGAAATCCCACCGGCATATGAGCCTGAGCCTGTTCCTGTGCCAATGCCTCCTCCTCTTCCACCTTCTGATTGATGGTATCACTGAGTATAGTAACCTTGTTCATTAACTCCTCCCGAAGTGAGACAAGATCCGCTTTCTCTTCCGTCAGTTCTTCAATACTCAGCCTCTGCTGCTCTGTCTCCGCCAGCAACACTGCTATTTTCTTATCACTCCGATAGCAGATTACCGAGAGAATCGCGACAACCGCCAGTCCAATAATCACTACCGATTCTACCAGAAGGGGGCCAAACCCCATCTGACGGATGCGTCCCTCCTTGGAATCCATGAACAGCATCAACATGTAATTTGTTTTTCTTTTTCTCCTGCTGCCTTCTGCATTCAATCAAAATCACCTCCGGCCACATTTTTATTTATGATCCAGTCCGCTTTGAACTGTTAATAAGTTTCCGGGATCTCTTTCTATCCGAAAGATCCTCAAAAACTTTATTACCTTATTTTAACATAAACAGCGTATAGATGACAATCTATGTTTACATAAGATCATATCGAAGCCAATCACACTGCTCCTTATATGACACAGGATAAATCTTTCTGTGCAAAGCAGAGGAATAAATTGACGACAACGCCGCCCAGGAAAACTCGGGCAAGTCAGATGTAAAGACTAATTCTTTAACAGTTCCCTACATCTCCTCCAACAGAAATCCTTCTTCGTCAAGCGCTCTGACCGCCGCCTCCAGCATTTCTTCCCGTTCTGCCTCTATCGTGTGAAAATGCACTCCCTCCGTCAGATCTGTCAACGGTTTCGTCCCATACGCCTCAACCCGATCCATAAACTTTCTCACATCCGCACGGTTGTGAATCACCAGTTCCCCCACAATCTGTCCATAAATCGCATGTTCTACAATTACATTCATCACTCTTCCGCCGGCATCCACAATACAGTCCAGTTCTCGCATGATATCTTCTCTTCCATGCTTCACCCTGACCACTCTTCTGCATAATTTCCCTGCCTGCATCGGCTCATAGAGAAGATATCCTCTGTTGGTGGACAGGATATTCTGACAAGAAGTGCGCAGCAGCGCTATATCCTGAACGATCACCTGTCTGCTGACCCCCGTTCGCCTGGCCAGCTCGGTTCCGGAAACCGGCACGCTCTCCTTCTGCAGAATCTCCATGATCCTGGTTCTTCTTGCCTCACCTTCCATAAATCAAATCTCCTCTTTCTCACATACAAAACCTGACAGATCATTTCTGACAGTTATTCTCTGTTTCTTATAATAATTGACTGAATTATAAAAAACAATGCTTTACATTTGGCGAGACATGTGCTATTCTATCAATGTTGACAAAGTCAGCTTATTTATTATTTTTTGGAGGTATGTACGATGAACAAAGGTACAGTAAAATGGTTCAACAACCAAAAGGGCTACGGATTCATTTCCGATGAGCAGGGTAACGATGTTTTCGTTCATTACTCAGGACTTAACATGGAAGGCTTTAAATCTCTTGAAGAAGGCGCTGCTGTTGAGTACGAAGTAGTTAATGGCGAAAAAGGACCTCAGGCCGTAAACGTAACAAAATTATAAGAGACATCGTTCTTATAATCTCATAATCAGTATTACGATGTGCCTTTTCTTAAATATAAATGATGAATTTTATTTAGAATTTGCAATATTGTCATAACGGATTAGAAAAAACCTGTCGATTGGCAGGTTTTTTTTATGTCACTTTCATTCATCAATATGGTTCTATTTTGCGCCAATATTTTACTATTTTTCTATGATAAATCGCTTCTTTGGCTAATATAGTGCTATGTTTTTATAATATAATTATAGATTTTATCATTTAATAGTACTATAGTATATATAGACTTGATCACGGAAGTCAAGTCGGTTATAGCAATTCCGGAAGAATTCCCCTTTTACACAAGCGAAAACCTCGAAGGACCCAAACCTTCGAGGTTTTTGTTTTCAGATTATTTTCTCTGCCCGCAGCGCTTCGATCTGCTGTTTCGTATAACCAAGCGCTTCCAGGACTTCCTCATTATGCTGTCCAAGGGTGGGCGCCGGATAATTGACCCTGGGCATCATATCCATCAGTTTAACCGGATTGCCGTTCACCTTCGATCTGCCGATCACCGGATGATCCACCTCGATAAACATTTCCCGTGCCCCTGCAATATGCGCATCCTCCGTAATCTGCTTTACATCATAGAGGGGCGCTGCCGGAATGCCTTTACCAAGCATCTTCTCCACGATCTCGTCCACCGTATACTGCTTACTCCACTCTTCGATATAGGCTTTCTGAATTTTATTGTTCCTGACCCGCAGGGGTACTGTCAGGAAACGTTCGTCCGTGATCATCCAGGGCATATCCAGCACTTCCGTACAAAACTTCTCGTACAGCTTCTGATTTCCACAGGCAAGAATGACCCGCCCGTCCTTCGCCATATAGGTATCATAAGGCGCAATAGAAGCATAAGCATTGCCGGTTCTCTCCGGGATCTGCCTGGACTTGAAATAACGCACATACGCGTTCTCCAGGCTGGCCACTACTGAATCCACCAGCGATACGTCTATTCTCTGCCCGACACCGGTCAGATCTCTTGCGTGTACAGCCAGCAGGACTCCAATCACCAGATTCATGCCGCCCAGTATATCTCCCATGGCGTTTCCTGACCTTGTCGGTTCACCGCCTTCTGCGCCTGTAATACTCATAAGGCCGCCCATTCCCTGAGATACGATATCATACCCCGGTCTCTGGGAATAAGGACCGTAAGAACCAAATCCGGAAAGCGCACCGTAGATCAGACGGGGATTTATATCATGTAATACCTCATAGCCAAGCCCCAGCTTATCCATAACGCCCGGCCGGTAATTCTCCAAAAGAACATCCGCATCCCTGACCAGTTTCAGGAAGATCTCCTTTCCCGCATCCATCTTTAAATTGAGTGTGATGCCCTTTTTATTACGGTTCAGATTTGCATAGTACATACTCTCGCCGTTTTCATAAGGCCCATACCCTCTCGCATCGTCTCCACGCCCGGGAACCTCGATCTTCAGTACACTTGCGCCAAAATCCCCCAGAATAGAGCCGGCATAGGGTCCGGCTACAACTCTCGTCAGATCAAGTACTTTTAAATCCTGTAATGCCTGTATATCCTGAATCGTTTCGCCGCTCAATCTTTAAACCTCCTCCATATCCCACTGTACGGATTCTGTCCGACAGTCCGGGACTCACATAGCATCCCATGCAGATACCCTCTGTCCATTTCCCGGCTTCACACAGAATCCGCCACCTTGGGATAATTACTTTATGTGCTGCTGTCGCTGACAGCATAACTTATGCTGTAATCTCCGCAAGCTCTTCTTCCGTCACATGAACCTTCATCCGCATCACTGCACTTCCCATCGATTTCCCCAGGGAATCCAGTCTGAGGCTCATGGTCGCTCCGCCTCCCAGGGCATGTTTCATCACAAAGTTAAATCCCCCCAGGCTCGGAAGGTCATACCGTATGATCTCCCCTTTCACCATATCGCCAAAATGCGCATGCAGCGCTTCCGGTGTCACTTCCCGTTCGATGATTTTATAATACGCAGGCTTCCTCGCATAGACGCAGACATTGCTCGTATCTCCTTTGTCCCCGCTGCGGCCGTGAGCGATATCATTCAAATAGATTTCCGCCATCTTACATTCCTTCCTTTCTGCTAGACTTCCAGAATATGCGCCTGAATATCAAGGGCATCCCTGGGTACATAGGTCGGCCACAATGCCATCACTTCCTGCACATGGGCACGTCCGCCGAAGAAAGAAGCTCCTGGAGGTCCGTTTAACTGCAGGGGACTGATCTCCGGAATAATCTTCGCACATTCGGACTTATCCTCGCTGAACACGGCGATCCGCAGCACGCACTCGTTAAGGTTTTTCAGAGATTCCTCACTCATATCCGCCACATTCAAATGCAGACTGTTCACACCAATATAGCTGATATGCACATCATCCGCCTTCATGCCCCGTCTTGCCATCTTCTTCATGATCACATCTGCACAGTACTGTGCCTTCTCATAGGCATCCGGCCAGGCGAAGCTTAACATGGACACTGTCTTCCAGCCCTTATGATACCCGACACACAGCTTCAAATCATCCGGTCTCTTCTTGCCGCGAACATTGCCGATGCGCACTCTGTCGGGTCCTACCTGCGTGATCGTCGCCTGACTGATATCCACGTTGACATCGGGCGTCATATAGTTTGCAGGATCCAATACTTCATAAAGGAACTGCTCCTTACAGCTCTGCTCACAGATCACACCGCCGCAGTCAGGCGCTTTCGTGATTTCAAAGGTATCCTCTGTGATCTCCGCGATCGGGAATCCCAGCTCATCCATTCTCGGTACGCTGCGCCAGTCATACATGTAATTGCCGCCTGCACCCTGTCCGCCGCACTCTAACAAGTGGCCTGCCATAATGCCTCTGGCCAGGTTATCCCAGTCGTCTTCCGCCCAGCCGAATTCATGGGCGAAGGGTGCCAGAAACAGGGCAGAATCCGCCGCCCGCCCGGTGATCACCACGTCGGCGCCCTGATTTAAGCATTCCTTGATCTTCTCATGGCCGATATAGGCGTTGCAGTTATAGATCTTGTCAACGATCTCGTTAAAATCGCCGTCATAATCGAAATTCGGGAAAGTCCAGCCTTCTTTCAAAAGCTGTGGGATCTTCTCCTTGATGGAATCTCCTGTCACATAGCCGATCTTATAGCCCTTCATCCCAGCAGACTCCGCCCACTGCCTGATGGCTTCCACACATCCCGTGATGTTCATGCCGCCGGCATTGGTCAGAATACGGATCTTCTTTTCCCAGGCTTCTTTGCCGCCGTCCTTCAAGATTCTCGTCACGAAATCCGGCGCAAATCCTTTACCGGGATCCTTCAACTGTTGTTTGGCCATGATGGACATCGTGAGTTCCGCCAGATAATCACATGCCATATACTGAATGTCCGCATGACGCAGCATATGGAGCGCAGCATCCGGGGAATCGCCCCAAAAGCCCTGGCCGCCGCCAATCGCAATCTTCTTCATCGCTTTTATCCTTCCTTTTCTAAGATTTATTGGTGTGACCGATCGGCTCCCGGCCTCACAGTCACATTTATTTACCATAACGCCGCTCTCACGGCAATACAGCCTGCTCCATTGCCGCCACCGGCAGCTCCAGACAGCATTCCCCGCTGCCGGTACAGATCACCTGACGGGCGATCCTGCTCTTCTCCTGATCCGACCAGATGCCCGCGTAATTACTGTGGGCAGCGTACTGCGGAAAATCAGAGGACGAAATATCCAGCCGCAGACAGCTTCCCGGCTGTATTGTCCACGCAATATCCCAGAAATCCACACTGACCTCCGTCTGCTCTCCGGGTATGTAATCTGCCCCCTCCGGCAGATCTGCCGCAATGGTGGTAATCCCGCTGCGGATATTATATGCCCTGCCATCCGGAAAAACTTCACACAGCTTTGCCGAAAAAGCAGTATCCTCCACATCCGTCTTCACTTGAAGGCGTACCTTGATCCGCCCCGCGATCTCCAGCTTCTCTATAAGCGGCCTGCTGACAAAACTTACCACATCAGGCCGATAATCCGGTGCCGGCTGCCGCAGCGTTCCCGCCTCCGTGATCGTCGTCAGCACACTCTCCGCCCCGTGGGAGGGACAGGGATCCTCCGGATCATAGATAAAAGCATCTCCCCTGCCTTTCCCGGCTCCAAACTTAAGCTCTTGTCCTCTGCAAGATAATATTTCCTGATCTTCTCTGAGGGAAGCGGCCATGCCTTATGCTCCTGCCAGCGGTCTTCCCGCATCACGTAAGTGCGGATCCGCTTCTGCGGCATCTTCTTCTGTTTAAGGAGCAGATCAAACCATTCCAGGACCCGCTTCACATCCCCGTTTTCGAGATGTTCCTGCTGCCCCCATTCGATGCAGTCTGCAGACATATGATTCCAACAGCCGATATCCAGCCAGCTGTGTTCCCTTGTCTCCTCGTTTAATGTGCTCCAGGTATTCATGGCACTACCGAAGTGATGATCATACCAGGCCTCCACAATATAGATCGGCACCCTGGTCTTAGCCGGGATATCCATAAGCTGTTTCCACCACCCCTGCTGCCAGTAGGCGTCATCACGTTCTACCGCATGGATCCAGTCCTGATACCACGCAAGTCTGCCGCCCCACAAAGCCTCGTCTACCTTTGCATGCGGCTTATATCTGCAGCTCTCCAGATAATCAGCATCCACCGGATGGCCTGCATTGGCCATACTCCACCCGGTCAGCACATCATGCCGGAACAGCCTCTTCTCATAGGCTGACTTAAAGCGGTCGGTGCCATATACAGTCAACATCATGCCTTTGACCTTCTCCGGAACCGCATCCGCAATGGCCCAGCCTGTCAGAGCAAGATAACTTGCACCGAAATAGCCGATACTCTCCGCCCATTCCTGATCATTCAGCCAGCCAAGCGCTGCCAGTCCGTCCCGGCGCTCGTTCACATTCGGTTCCCATTCGCCTTCGCTCCTGCCCGTCCCCCGGCAGACCTGCAGAACATAGCCATAGCCACGCCTAGCCAGTTCTTCTCCGTATACTTTATAGATTTCCATCTGGGACGGATAACAGCTTCTCTGAATCAATACCGGAAAGGTGTCCTTCCCGACCGGCTTGTAGATCGTCGTGTGCAGCTTTACCCCATCCGGCATCGGCAGGAAGCGCTCTTCCACCACGTACTTAAACGCTTCTCCCATGACCGGGCAGGCATCAAACTCTGCCCTGATCCCCAATGCTCCCAGACGGATCCGCTCTTCCATCTCGGCCTGCATCCTGGACGCCTTTTCCTGATCAGTCAATTTGCCCCCTCCTTTTCCATGAATCGTCTCACAAAAACTTCAGACTCATTTAGTACCACGTTGTACTTGTGTTTTCAGTATACCACACACCCCCTCCTTGTCAACGTATAACGTTGTACTATTTTAAATACAAGACCATTTGCCAAAACTATTGCCTGTGGGTTTATGCTTTTGTCTTGCATTTCCTTCCTATCTCGTTTATTGTATTAGGAAACGTCATAAATTTTCACCCAATGACAACAGACAGGAGGGAGGTTTATTACTATGACTACCATTAAGGATATCGCCGCCCGCCTGGGGCTTTCTCCCAGCACCGTCTCCATCGTTTTGAAGGGAAACGGAGACAGGCGCAAGATCAAGAAAGAAACACAGCAAAGGATCCTGAAAGCAGCCAGAGAAATGGGTTATAAGCCGAATATCCAGGCCAAAATACTGCGGGGCAGTCTCTCCGCGAAAGCAAATATATCTCTCTACTGGGTATCCGATAACCGGATCCATCTGCTTTCCCGATTCCTGAAAGGGCTGCAGACTGCCATTATGGAAAACAATTATCAGTTTCAGCTTTCCATTGTTCCCTATGAGAATAATCATCTGCAGGATGTACTGACCAATGAATCCGTGCTCACCACCAACGCGATCATTATCTGTAACCCTTCCGAGACAGACATGGAATATCTGGAGGCTAACGATTTCCACATTCCGATCGTTCTCTATAACAGATACTCCTCGAAATATGCAACCGTAAACATGGACGACAAGACAATCGGCCTTCTGCCGGCCGACATATTTGCCGCCCATGGCAAAAAACATCCGGCGCTTTTAAAATCCCCGGCCACTTTTTCCGGGATGAATATCAGAACGAATGTCTTCGAATTCCAGCTCAGTGAATCCGCCATGGAACGCCCTGTCTCCGTTATGGTGGAAGATACCATGAGAGGCGGCTATCTCGGAGCACTCACGCTGTGCGATTTAAATCCGCTGCCGGACTGTCTCTTCTGCACCTCTGACAGCATTGCGCTGGGAGCGTTGAAGGCTTTCTATGAGAAGGGGATTCGCATTCCCGAGCAGATCGAAATCATCAGCGTGGGCAGTGGAAGACCCGAACAGGAAGAATACTGTATCCCTTCTCTCTCCGTGATCAGCCTGCCTCTTGAAGATATGGCTGAAGAATGCCTGAGGATACTGTCGGACTCTCTTACTAACTTTAAGTATACCCCTACCAGCATTACCTTTCCGACGCCATACGTGGCAAGGCAGAGCTGTCCCGCCCTGATACAGTAACCCCATCATGCTCAGCCTGCCGCCTGGCGGGCCGCATGGCCATCCATGCTGTGAAAGTCGAAGACTTTCATAGTAAAAACAAATTTGCTTAGCAAAATCACCAAAGCGAACAAAACTCTTTTCACGATTCTCTTCGCGAACTCGGATAAGCAGGGAATTTCCCATCAAAAGAACACCCTGCTATCTATTGTAAAATAAGGAGTAAATCAGATGAAGATTACCATCATAGACGGACAGGGCGGCCGTATCGGCCGCACCGTCATCGAACAGCTTAAGAGAAAACATGGAACACTGGAACTGTATGCCATCGGCACCAACAGCGCCGCCACTACCGCCATGCTCAAAGCGGGAGCAGACTACGGGGCCACCGGCGACAATGCAGTGATCGTCAACGCCGCCGACTCCGATATCATCGTGGGGCCTGTCGGTATCGTGTTCGCCAATGCCCTCCTGGGGGAGATCACCCCGGCCATCGCCACCGCAGTCAGCGCCAGCCGCGCCTTCAAGATCCTGATCCCGGTCAGCCGCTGTAATCATTATATCGCCGGCCTTGCCGAAGCCCCCATGGGCGATTACATCCGCAGCGCAGTAGAGAAGGTGGAATCTATGCTGGCAGATAAAAACTGATCCACACACCACCCAACGGCCATGCACATCGCTGGCAGAACTGTCTCCGGCATCATGCAGGGGAACTGCCTGTCCCATCTCCCTGCGAAGGCGGATACTCCACGATACAATACTCAAACCCATTGACAATGGTCGTCTTGCCGAAATTATCGTGCCGCTTGAATTTCCTGCTGTAGTTGGCATGTACATGTCCGTGGAAAAAGAATCTGGGTTCATACTTCTCCAACAGTGTCCGGAAGACCTTAAAGCCCCGATGGGGCAGGTCCTCCAGATCGTTGACCTGATAAGCCGGCGCATGAGTCACAAGAATATCGAAGCCCCTGTGTCTCCACAATTTATACCGCAGCCTGCGCACCCGTTTGCGCATTCTTTTCTCCGAATACTGATTGCTGGCTCCCGGTATATATTCCATGGAACCGCCCAGCCCGAGAATGCGGATTCCTTCATATACAAAAACGTCATCTTCAATACAGATGCATCCCTCCGGCGGCGTCTTCTCGTATTTGTCATCGTGGTTGCCCCTGACATACAACAGCGGTACATTGCAGAGCGTCACGAAGAACGACAGGTAGCCCGGTGACAGATCGCCGCAGGATATGATCAGGTCAATGTCTTTCAGTTTATCCGGTTCATAGAAATCATACAGATATTTTGATTTCTGATCGGCCAGCACCAGGATCTTCATGTGGAGCCTCCTTCTGCAGGTACTTCTTTGCGGGCAGCATCCCCCTTCTCCGTATCGGATTCATCTACCCGTATTCCCTGGAACTCTACCAGTGCCCTGGCTTCCTCTGTCAGTTCCTCCAGATCAGGAATCTTTCCGATCACGTTCTCGGCCAGCCAGTCCATGGTGATAATCTCATTTGGCTGCAGGCTCCTTCCTTTCTCACACTGCTGTACACCACCCTGCGCATAGATCGGTCCGTCAAAAGGATGGAAGGCCCCCGCCCGGATCGAATTCTTCAAAAACTCAATCAGCCTGTTGGTACCATGCGGCATGGATTTTGAACAGATCACATCGATCACATCCGCCGACATGCCCCACCAGTAATTGACTGCCTTCTTCCCTTTCTGTGTATCCGCTTCCGTACTGCCGCCGCTGTAGAGATTTCTGACGATCTGCTCATAGAATTTACCCCAGTGCCAGATCGGTGTAGCCAGATTCTCCAGAGATCCATCTTCTTTTTTCAGATAAATGCCGTACTGCCTGGAAGCGTTCCCCGGCGTGATCATATCATTGTCGGAAATGAATACAATGCCCTCCTGGTTCAGCTTCTCTCTTGCATCCGTCCCTTTGACCTTGGTCCACGCCAAATGTACCTCCACAAAGGGATTGATCATCTTGGCGCCCAATGCAAAGGCATTGATGTTGGCCATCTCTCCGTAAATAGGATAGTCAGCCACATAGCCCAGCCTGTCTGTCCTGGACAGCGCCGCCGCGATGGCTCCCATCAGGAACTTGGATTCATACATCCGCGCATAGTATGTGCAGATCGAGGAGTAAGACATCATAATGGAACAGTTGTAAATCCTTACCTTCGGATGCTGGATCGCGGAGCGGACACTCTGGTTCACCATCTGTGTCGCCGTGGTAAAGATCAGTTCGCAGCCTGCGGTAACTGCCAGCTCAATGGCCGCCTCCACCTCGGCTTCCGTATCAGCCTCATCAAAGGCCATCGTCTTGATCCGTCCCTCGAATGCCTGCTCCAGATAATGCCTGCCCAGTTCATGAGCGTAAGCCCAGCTGGAAGTTTCTATGGTTTTGGTATAGATAAATGCCACTTTCAGGGAATCCGGTATACCTGTCGAAATCAGCTTGTTGAACAGGGTTGCTTTCGTCTGCTCCGGATTCTGAACAAGCTCTACCTGACTGCCCTGATCGGCCAGAGTGATCTCTGTCCACATCTTCTGGAGCGCCTTTACGATCTCATTCTCCGTCTGCCCCTTCACTTTATCATAGCCATAGATCTCCACATAGATCAAAAAGGCATCCGAAACGTTAATATCCAGATTCTCGCCGTGCTCCTTGATAAACGCCCGCTCGAAATTATAACAGGCCGAATGCAGATTCATCCTGTCGTCATCGGACCAGACTTCATCTTCTTTCTTTCCCATAAGCTTCAAAAGCTTCTTATAACTGCCCTCCCTGGTAAAGCAGACATCATAACTGCGCGACACCTCATAGAAATCCAGAAACTCGAAGTACAGGCGGTTTTCCTTATCATCCGTCTTCTTGGGAACCAAACGGGTGACCACAGCCGCAATACTGTACGTCTTAATGTATTTCATGACACTGACCCGCTTATTGCCTTCCTGCACATAGAACTGATTCATAAATTCAAATGCCACGATCGGATCACTGATCCCATCCTCGATCTGATGCTTGTAAACAGCCGCCCACTTCATACCGAATTCCGATTCTTCCGGAAGCAGCGGCATGAAATTGTCCGCAAACGCATTGGACCGGCCTACCGTCTTCGTTCCTACGATCTTGGATAATGGAATATCCATGATCCCTATATTTTCCATCCCCGCTATTTCCGTATACGACATGATCTCATCCAACACAGGGAGATAAGGATATTCGCCCCTGGTAAGCGCCGCACGATAGCTGCGCCGTCCCTGTCTTAACGCTGTTGTATATTCACTGGCTGCCATGGCATACCCTCCTTTAAGTTTTCGTCAAAAGATGTTTTGCATCCTTATTTTATCATTTCGCCGGATGATTGAAAAGAAAATCTTCCTCATACAACTGCCGGCAAGCTTCCCTTCTCCCCTCTGCAAAAGCTTTCTCCAGCTGTGCAACAATCTGCCCGTCCCGCAGCCTTGCCGTAAGCAAAGGTGAAAAACGCCTCCCTTCCAGGCTGACAGCCGTCTTCACGGCCGCATCAAATGTCATTTTCACACCTGTATAAAGACATTGAGCATCAGTCACGTTTTCCAGCCAGTCGATCAGACTGATCACATCCACCATCTGACGCTCCCTGCACTCCAGCCTCTCATAGACAGCAGGATATCCGCGGGAACCATCATACCAGCTGTGATGCCCCAATGCTGCCGCCGCATACCGGCACGTGGAAGCGCATTCCCGCAGACAGCTCTCCCCGACTATTGTATGCAGACGTGTCATTTCATACTCCTCCTCAAACCATTGCCGTCCTGTCTGGGTATACAGGTTAATGAAGTTGATCTTACCCGCATCATGCAGCAGCCCGCATGCCATCGCATATTTTCTGACCTCATGCCGCTTCTCCTCAAGATCCTGCACTTCCCTGATCTGCTCAATATCATCAAAAAATTCCGGCTCCTCCGCCATAAGGATATCACAGAAAACAGCCGCCGCCTTTGCCACGATATAGGACTGGATATAGATATCCGGTGCAAACCGCATGATAAGTTTCAGCAGAAACGCCCCGTAAGGAATACTGTTTGCCGTTTCCACATAATTATTAGCCAGCTGACGCAGGTACAGGAAAAGCATCTCGTTCTCCGGCGCATCGGGGAACACCTCCACGTAGTCCAGAATCCTCCGGTACAAATTCTCGATATATTCTGCCCGCCCCGGAATCCGTTCCGGAAATTGTTTCAGATACTGCAGATAAAAAGCCGGCAGAGAAATAAGCCCATACATATTCTCCGAAGTAAAGTCCGAAATCTCCGTTGTATCCATCAAATGCTCTGTCTTGCTCAACAGTCCGTCCATCGTATCCAGCCCGCAATAGTAGGAGATCGCATAATAATTAAATGCCGAATGGATCGGCGGCCTCTCTCCCCGTTTGGCCGCTTCCTGCATATTCGCCTGGTAGACAATATAAACCGATTCCATCACCGCCTCCACATCTTCTGCGGTCATGACATTCTCCCTGCTGTATGAAATACTGCTGGCCATCTGCCTGTGTGCCATGAAAATATACCGCTCCCAGGGAAGCCCAGGTTCCTTCTCCTGATAATACCGGTCCTGCAGGATCTGCAGCGTCTGCCTGACACGCTGAATCTTCCCGCTGGCCGACGCATACTGCCCCAGCGCCGTATTGGCACGGGCACGCAGAATATAACCTCTGGTCTCGGAATCCTCAATCTCATCAAAATATTTCAGATAGGCGCCGGCCTCCGTAAAGCAAAGCCGCATTTCAAAGACATAATTCTCCACTACGGAATAATCTAAGCCGACCAGTTTACTGCATCGATTATTCCGTCCGATTCCCAGCCAGTACAGTTCCCGGATCATGCCGGCCTGATCCTTTTTCAACCGCGCACAGTTCAATAATGCCTGATGGATCTGACAGAACAGACCCACATCCAGTTCCTCACCGACCTGAAACAATCTGCCGGCAAATTCCTGCAGTTCCTGCAGCTCTTCTTCACCGGACTCCGGCAGATGGTCCAGCAGCGGAAACAATCCCGCCCTGAGCAGTTCCATATTACGCTCCACTTTCCCTGCGATCCGGTTCCGGTTCTTTGCAAGCTCCGTCTGATAGCTTTCGAACGTATATCCTTCTGTCTTCTTCCGCGCCGCCAGGGCCGCAATCTCTCTTAAATTTGCAATATATTCTTCCTGATAGGGCTGCATGCTTTCTCGTTTCTCTCCCTCTGTCTCTGCCGCTGTTCACTCACAATAAAGGAAAGCGGATTCTAACCGGAAAACTGCCTGTACAATATCTCCTGCAGACGTCCAGGCTCCACAGGTTTCGAAATATGTTCATTCATTCCGGCTTCCTTCGCCTGTCTCACATCTTCCACAAAAGCGTCCGCCGTCATTGCAACAATCCAAACCGCCGCTGCGTCTGCTCTTTCCATGCTGCGGATCTGCCTTGTGGCTTCATATCCATCCATCACCGGCATGTGGATATCCATAAAGATCAGATCATAATACCCCTCCGGTGCATCAGAAAATTTCTTCACCGCCTGGGCGCCGTCATCGGCTACTTCCACCTGCACACCCGTCACCGACAGAAGTTCCACCGCAATCTCCTGATTCAATTCTATATCTTCCACCAGAAGGATCCGGCGATCGCTGTAATCCAGCTCCTGTTTTACAGAATTGTCGTCACTGCCCATACCGCCCAGAAGTTCCGCCAGTGTTCCCAGAAGTCTGCTCTTAAACAACGGACAGGGCACGAATCCGTTAACCCCGGCCCTGGTCGCCCGATACTCCAGCTGTACCCAGTCCGCTTCCGATACAAGCAGGATCGGAAATTCGCGGCCTGCCAGCTGACGCACATGGGAGGCCAGATGCAGCGGCTGCATATCCGACAGCTCCTCTCCCAACAGCATGGCGCATGGCATATGTCCCTCATACTGAGCCTGTGTCAACCAGGTAACTGCCTGGGCGCCTTTCTCCTGATGTACCGATACAAGACCGGCCTCCCGAAGGTACCTGGCCATCTGACCCGCCCGCTCTTTCCTGTTCTCCGCAATGAGTACGGCCGCTCCTGTCGGAAGATGCAGGGCCGTCGTCTCCTGTGGCGCCGTTGCCATGGGAAGATGCACCGTAAAGCAGCTGCCCGCCCCTTCCTCACTTTCTACCAGGATCTCTCCGTTCATCCGTTCCACCAGATTTTTGACAATCGACATGCCCAGTCCGGTTCCTTCTATCTTACTGGTGGCCTCGCTGTGCACACGCTCAAAGGGGATAAAGATCTTCTGCAGGAATTCCGGGCTCATGCCGATTCCGTTATCTTTACAGCAAAAGTCCAGCCATACCATTCTCGCCTCCATACTGCCTGCTGTTTCCTGCGCTGCTGCGACATCTTCCGCTCCCTTTTCTTCCGGCGGATCCGCCTTCGCGTAGCGCTGTGCAAACTGTACCGATATCTCCCCGCCATCCTGGGTATATTTCACCGCATTTCCGATAATATTGACCAGAACCTGTCGCAGATGCAGCGGATCTCCGATAATATTTTCCTCCTCAATCCGGCCGATCTCTATCTTAAGCCCCTGATTCTTCTGTGCCGCCTGCGGCCTGACAATAACGGAAATATCATGGATCAGATCCGCAAGAGAAAAAGGCTCCTCATTCAATGTCAAACGGTCACTGTCAATGCGTGACATATCCAGAACATCATTCACCAGACTCATCAGATGACTGGCTGCTGTCTGGATTTTGCCCAGACAGTCATGTACCCTAGCTTTCTCGTCAATATGCGACAAACCTATGGATGTCATGCCCATAATGGCATTCATTGGTGTTCGAATATCATGGGACATATTAGACAGGAAACGGCTCTTGGCCTTATTCGCTTCCTCCGCCGCTATAAGAGCCTCCTTCAAAGCGGCTTTCTCCTGTTCCAGTTCCTCGATCCGCTTCCTCTGCTCTTCCATGAACCGGTCAATATTCTCCCTGCTCTCTCTGTTTTCCATACTGCTGTTCCTATCCTTTTCCTGTATAAAGCCGCCGACCGCCCGTTGGCC
Source organism: uncultured Lachnospiraceae bacterium (assembly GCA_947576945.1). Lineage (GTDB taxonomy): Bacteria > Bacillota > Clostridia > Lachnospirales > Lachnospiraceae > UBA3282. The sequence goes on along the minus strand of CANPTH010000038.1, from coordinate 23,333 downwards.
TCATAAAGCAGCTATAAAATTATTGTAGCATAATTGCCGAAAAAAACAAAACCCTACAGATCTCGGACTTTTGCTTTGTAAATCTGTAAGGTTTCATTTACTTTTAATTCTTAACAGTTCCTTATAGAAGTCACACCGCCTGACTACCAGCTTACAACCTCTGCTTAATGATGTCCGCGATGCCCTCTGCACCCTCCTCTTACATTGGAGCGCTTCGTCTGCACACAGGAATTGTCACAATATCCGCTGCTGTGCCCATATCCACAATAAGTCTCTCCGTCATGCGTATGGCGTCCGGTCTTCGTACATCCCTCCACCGCGCAGACTTCAATACTGTCACATGTGCCGTCACAAAATCCGCCTGCATGATCATAACCACAATAACTGTTCCCGTCATGGACATGATGTCCGGTCACCGTACAATCCTCTACCGCACAGACTCTGACCGCATCACAGGTCCCGTCACAATACCCGTCCACATGGTCATATCCACAGAAAGTACTGCCGTCATGCACATGCCAGCCTACTCTCGCACAATCTTCCACCGTACAGACCTCGCATAAATGATCATGATCATAACCACATCCTGCCGCCTGTCTGCCATGATGTCCATGAGCCGAAACCGGCATAACAAATGCTGCAGAAACCAACATACCCGTCATTCCCAATGCTGCTGCTTTCTTCAACCACATATCAGAATCCCTCCTTGACAACTTACAGGTTCTCAGAACCTGTTCTTATGCCCTGCCACACCGCAGATTACATAAAATATCCATATACTCCTGTATTTCCTTCATTCTACTCCCCAACCTCTATCCTGTCAAGGATATTACCATAAGTAATCAGCGTACTAAAAGGCGCTTTTTATCCTATCCGGGGCCCAAAACCGCCATGTGGATTATCCCATGTCTTAAATCGCATAAAAATTCATTAATTATGTATATTATTCAATCTTATATCTACTTTTTGCATAAAAATTAAGTAAATATCTTTTATAAAATGCATAAAATTACACTTGCATTCTGTGTTGTTTTATTGTATATTGTTTTACTGTAGAAAACAGTCATAAAGAAGCACAAAGAAAATAAAATCAAAAAGACAAAGGAGATTACACCATGAAAGAAAAAGTTGTTCTTGCTTATTCCGGCGGATTGGACACTACGGCCATTATCCCCTGGTTAAAAGAAAATTTTGATTACGAAGTGATCTGCGTATGCGGCAACTGCGGCCAGGCCGAGGAGCTTGACGGACTGGAAGAGCGCGCTCTGTCCAGCGGCGCTTCCAAACTCTATATTGAAGACCTGACAGACGAATTCTGCGACGATTTCATCATGCCCTGCGTACAGGCAAATGCGGTGTATGAGAACAAATATCTGCTGGGCACCTCTATGGCCCGTCCCGTGATCGCCAGGAAATTAGTAGAGATCGCCCGCAAAGAGGGCGCTTCCGCTATCTGTCACGGCGCTACCGGCAAAGGCAACGACCAGATCCGTTTCGAGCTGGGCATCAAGGCACTGGCGCCTGACCTGAAGATCATCGCTGCCTGGCGGAATGAGAAATGGACCATGAACTCCCGTGAGGAAGAGATCGAATATTGCAAGCAGCACGGCATTAACCTGCCCTTCTCCGCCGACTCAAGCTACAGCCGCGACCGTAACCTGTGGCACATCAGCCATGAGGGCCTGGAGCTGGAAGATCCTTCCAATGAGCCTAACTACGAGCACCTGCTTGTTCTCGGTACCACTCCGGAGAAGGCTCCCGACGAGGGCGAATATGTTACCATGACTTTCGAAAAGGGTATCCCCACTTCCGTAAACGGCAGGCAGATGAAAGTATCCGAGATCATCTCCACCCTGAACGAACTGGGCGGCAAACACGGCATCGGCATCATCGATATCGTGGAGAACCGCGTAGTGGGCATGAAGTCCCGCGGTGTCTATGAGACCCCCGGCGGCACCATCCTCTACGAAGCGCACCAGCAGCTGGAGGAACTGATCCTTGATCGTGACACCTATGCACTGAAAAAAGACCTGGGCAGCAAATTTGCGCAGATCGTTTACGAAGGCAAATGGTTCACCCCGATCCGCGAGGCGATCCAGGCCTTTATCGAATCCACCCAGAAGTATGTGACCGGCGAAGTGAAATTCAGGCTTTACAAGGGCAACATCATCAAGGCCGGCACCACTTCCCCGTACACGCTCTATAATGAGAGTATCGCTTCTTTCACTACCGGCGATATGTACGATCACCATGACGCGGAAGGCTTCATCAACCTGTTCGGTTTATCCTGTAAAGTCCGCGCCATGAAGATGCAGGAGAATGGCGAGAAGCTGCTTTGATTTTCCATACCAGCGCCTCCAGCGGTATACCCTGGAGGCGTTTTCTGACGTCAAAACCGTCCTGCTGCTCCTCCAGTCTCTTCCTGCACCGCCGATATGATCCTTATCCGGATGCATCAGAATAAGACAGGCCGGCTTAACGCCCCCGCCTTCCCCGATATGCGCATACATCGCCAGAACCCCCGTCAGTGCCGGCTTTGGTATATCTAACAGCAGAGAGAAAATCTCTGCTGTTTTTTTCGGAGAGTATTGTCTTGTCATAAGAGATTTAATCTTTTATGGTATGATATGTATTTCTAATTGTGCGATTGATACCATATGTTCAAACGGATATAATAAATACACACGATTTGGAATGTCAGAAATGTTTGGGTAGAATCTGCTGATTTCCTCATAAAAAAGGATTTTAGGACAATTCTGCAACATTTGGATAGTATGATACATTTAAAACAATGGAGCGGACATGAATACATGAAAAAAATCATTATTGTTGAAGATGATACTTTATTAAATAGAACCCTTACTTATAATCTTATATCAGATGGTTATGAGGTTGTTTCTGCATATTCGTATTCTATGGCAGTCAGTTTATTAAAAGAAGAATATCATCTTGCTTTGTTAGATGTCAAACTGCCTGATGGAAGCGGGCTTGATTTTTGCAGCAAATTGAAAGAAAAATATCCAGAAACTTACGTTATCTTTTTAACCGCCAATGATAAGGAAAGTGATATGCTAAGGGGGTATGAGGCCGGTGGATCTGACTATATAACAAAACCCTTTTCTGTAGCAGTGCTTTGTAAGAAGATAGCCGCTGTATTTGAAACCATAGAACAGCATCAACCGCGCCATGACTTATACGAGGATGGTTTTCTTAAAATTGATTTTTCCGAACAGTGTGCGACACTGGATGGCAATCCTGTAGATTTCACACCAAAGGAATACCGTGCCTTATTCCTGTTTACTAAGAATGACAGGTTGATTATGACGAAAAGACAGCTTTTGGAAAGATTGTGGGATATTGACGGAGACTTTGTGGATGAACATACACTGACTACTATAATCAGCCGTATCCGTAAAAAAATCGAAGTCGATGGACACAAGTATATTAAAACCGCTTACGGCATGGGTTATCAATGGATTGGTGGTGAACAGAAATGAAATTGCAAAATATATCAATCCGAAAATTTCTACGGTTAGTGATAATGGGGGTAACTTCTACTTCAGCTTTTTTGCTTTTAACTCTTTATTTCTTTACTGACAGCAGCACTCTTGCACTTTATGGATTGCTTCTGACCATTACTTTTTTTACATGGGGATTTTTTTCCTGAAGTTCTTTCAAAAAAAGATTTCTGAATTTACAAACAGCTTATGCAGGACGCTTGACGATATGATAAGTGGAAGTGAAAGACCGTTTACAGATTTGGAAGCGGAAACTTCTTTCGCCCGCATTTCACACCGACTGGAACGGCTCTACAATATCATGCAGATAAACCGCCATAAGGTAGAGGAAGAAAAGGCAGAGCTGCAGTCCCTTTTGTCAGACATTTCACATCAGACAAAAACACCGATTTCAAATCTTAAAATGATAAACGATACTCTTTTGGCAAGGAGAATGACAGAAGAAAAGCAGAAAGAGTTTCTGCTGGCTGCGGGAAGCCAGCTTGAAAAACTGGATTTCCTTATTCAGGCAATGGTAAAGACTTCTCGGCTTGAAACGGGCGTCATTACTTTGGAAAAGAAAAAAGTTTCTTTCACAGACACGCTTACCGCTGCATTAAACAGCGTTCTTGCGCCGCTTGAGAGAAAGCAGATTACTTTGTTTGTGGATTGCCCGGATAATCTGACTTTTTACCATGATAGCCGTTGGACGGCAGAAGCATTATATAATATTTTGGATAATGCGGTAAAATACACCCCTGCTTATGGCAGTATTCGCGTGAACGTGCAGGAATGGGAAATGTATTTTAAGATAGACATTGAAGATACAGGCAGGGGTATTCCTGAAAAAGAACAGGCAGCGATTTTCAAACGCTTCTATCGGGAGGAAGCAGTACATGATATAGATGGGATAGGCATTGGACTTTACCTTGCCCGTGAGATTATTACCATGCAAGGCGGCTATATCCGGGTTACTTCCAACGTTGGAAACGGCTCTACGTTTTCCGCCTTTCTGCCAAAAAATAAATTGTCCTGAAATTGAAGCAATTCAAAGAATATTTTCATGACGTTTAGGACATTTCTGCAACATTTCAATTTTATAGTATGCCTGTCAAACAAAGAAAGGCGGTATTCGTATGAGTATCTTACAGACAACAGATTTGAAAAAATATTATGGAGCCGAGCCGAACATTACCCGAGCCCTTGATGGGGTGTCTTTTTCGGTGGAGCAAGGGGAATTTGTGGCGGTGGTCGGCACCTCTGGCAGCGGAAAATCTACCTTGCTGCACATGATGGGTGGTCTTGATATTCCGACATCTGGTTCTGTACGCATCAGGGATAAAGAACTTGCAGAAATGAATGATGAACAGCTTACTGTTTTCCGTCGCCGCAACATCGGTTTTATCTTCCAAAACTATAATCTTGTTCCCATTCTGAATGTGTATGAAAATATTGTTCTTCCAGTGGAATTGGATGGCGATATAGTAGACCGGAAATTCATGAATGAGGTTGTTTCCATGTTAGGATTGGAGGATAAGCTTTATAATATGCCAAACAATCTTTCAGGCGGTCAACAGCAGAGGGTAGCCATTGCCCGTGCGCTTGTCACAAAGCCAGCTATCGTATTGGCGGATGAGCCGACAGGAAATCTTGATAGCCATACCAGTGCTGATGTATTGGGGTTGTTGAAACGTACAGGTAACGAATTTGATCAGACCATTGTAATGATTACCCACAATCAGGAAATAGCGCAGCTTGCCGACCGAATCGTACGAATTGAAGATGGAAAAATTAAGGCATAGGAGGTGGAATAATGGCTTTACCATTTGAAAATGATACCAGCCGTGTTATAGATAAAATTGTTTCTGCGCAATTAAAGCATGACAAATTAAAAAAAGGGCTTACTGTTGTTGCTATTGCATTGGCTGCGTTTCTCATGACGACTGTATTGCTTCTGGTTTCAGGGATTATTAACGTGAATCAGAATGGCGGCAATAGCATTACGGGTTCCTATCATGTTCTTATTTCCGGCATGACAAAAGAACAGTATAAAAAAATATCAACGGATTCACGTATAGAATTGCCAGGGCTGTCCGCTGCTATAGGAAGCATAAAAGTTGGTGAGAACCGTTTGAATGTTTCTTACTCAGATAAAGACAGTCTTACTTTAAATGGGTTATCTGTCTCTGAGGGGGAAATGCCTGAAGCAGAAAATGAAATCATAATTGAGGAAGAGTATCTGCTTAGTCAAAAAACAGATGCCGGGATTGGAGATATTATTTCATTGCCTGTTTCTGATGGACATAAAAAAGCAGATTTTGTCATATCTGGTTATTTGGAAACGGCGGCAAGTGGGACAGAAAGAACTTTATATGCAGCTGTTGTTTCAGAAGAATATTTTGTGGCAATAAACGGATGGGAGAATTTCCCGCCAGCGACCATGTTTCGGATCAAGAAGGATGTTTTATTGAATCATGGAAATATTGAAGATATAGCAGCACAAATAGCCGCAGACGCTGGAATAGAACAGCCGCCATCTGTTAATGAAGCTTTTGTTAAACTCAGTCAGCCTTCTGCGCTGATGATTGCTGCAGCAGTTGTGGGCCTTGCAATTATTATCTTGGCAGGCATACTGGTGATTTATTGCATTTTCTATATTTCGATTATCAGTTCAATTAAGAAGTACGGTCAATTACGTACTATTGGCATGACAGCAAAACAGATAAAACGTCTTGTGTTTAAGGAAGGTTCTTCACTTACATTGGCTGCAATTCCGATTGGACTGATAACAGGAACTCTATTATCTTATGTTTTAGTTCCACAAGGATTCAGAATAAGCAATATGGTGTGGGTTTGTCCGTTAGTTGTAGTATTAGCCTATATCACAGTGCGCTTGTCAATTAGAAAGCCGGCAAAGACAGCATCAACGATTTCGCCCATAGAAGCTTCTCGTTATGAAGCAGATAACAATTTGCACAAACATACAAAAAAACGCAGGTTATCCACGTATTCTTTAGCGAAAACCCAAATTTTTCGTTACAGGAAAAAGAATATGTTGACGATAAGTTCCCTTATCCTGACAGGGGTATTGCTATTGGGGCTGTCATCTGTCCTTTCCTCTGTAGATGCGAGAGAGATGGCTTTATCTGGTTTTACAAGAGGTCAGTTTGTTATAGGATTTACGAATCAGGAACTGCGTGAAAATGCTTTGGAGAAGGTTCAAACAGAAAGCCCGTTTACAGATGAAATATATAATGCGTTAGCCAATGTTTCCGGTGTAACAGAAATTGCAGATGATTGGCATCTCCCTGTATCTACCGATTTAAAGGAAGCAGAGTCGGATACAGAAATTGTGGGATTTGTACAGGATGATATGGAATTAATAAAGAATTGTGTTTCAGACGGGAGAATTCCTGATTATGAGAAATTAGTATCGCAAAATCAGCTTATTATTGGCAGACCAGATGATTTTGAAGAAATTTTCAGTGTACACCCAGAGGTCGGTGCATCTATCACATTAAAGGTTTTCGATGGAAACCATAGTGAGGATATGCAATTTGAGATAACAGCAATTCTTGATGAAAATAAAATTGGAAACAATGGGGATAAGATTGATATGTTATTGCTGCCAGTTGATTCTATGAGAAAAATTGCAAACAGTAATTTAACGTATCAATATGTAATCCGTGTCGGGGATGATTTTGAACAACAGGCGGAAAAAGAAATAGAACAGATTTTAGCAGAAAATCCGCGTTTAGATGTTGTCACTCTTTCGGCGGCTATCGCGCAAAACGAAAATTTCCTGCAGGGGACAAAATTTGCTCTTGCAGCTGCAATCATATTCATAGGTTGTTTTTCAGTAATGAATTTACTGAATACTATAATGACTGGTATCGTAACAAGGCGTAAAGAATTTGCACTTATGCGCTCTGTAGGAATGTCAAAAAAGCAGCTTTCCTCAATGATACATTATGAAGGTCTGATCGTGGTATCTATCGGACTTGTCTTATCACTCGCTATTGGCGGTGGTATCGGATATGCTGTTTGCATTTTTCTGAAAAGCAGCCTGATGAGCTATTTGAATTATCAGTTTCCGTCAGGTATTGCCGGTCTTTACTGTATCATTGTCATTTTATGTAACGTTACTATTACAGAAGCGGCATTAAAATATCAAAATAAATTGTCGGTGATAGAGTTATTAAGATGATATCCGACCAGCGCTATATGGACAGGCTGTTTATCCCTTCGCTTTCAGTTTGGCAAGCAGTTTAACGATTCTGTCTCTATTCTTTGCTGTTTTCATGAAAGTTGGGAGCATATCGGACTGAGACCGCATTGTCTTGTAAGTGTAAAGAAAAAGTGTGTTTCTCCGTTGTCCGTTCCGACTATCCAGGCTGCCGACAGGTTATGCGGTGGCTCTGCACACAAGTGACCGGCTGCTTTTGTACAAGCTTTCCTTTTCTGCTTTTTTATGCTATGATAATACCATACCTGCGCTTCTACGTCAGTTTCTGACACTGATTCCCATAGAAAAAGAAGTGCAAAGATAAATAGAGGGACAATATCATGAATGCGATTACACTTATTATCATATATCTGGTTTCTGTCAACTGCATAAGCTTCATCGTCATGGGTGTGGACAAGCACAAGGCCCGCAAAAGAGCCTGGCGGATTCCGGAATCTACGCTTTTCATCCTCGCCCTGATCGGCGGTTCGCTCGGTTCCATCCTGGGGATGCACCTTTTCCGCCATAAGACAAGGCACTGGTACTTCCTATACGGTATGCCGGCAATCCTGATCATACAGGTATTGCTTGTACTGCTGCTCGTGACATCCCCCATAGAGATTCATGTGATGTGAGGCACCAGGGCAACAAACTGAGCGCCGGTCTGTTCCTCTCCTGTGAACAGCCGGCGCTCCGTACTGACAGAAATTTCAAGTGTACAGCAGGTTACAGCGTCACGATAACGCCGCCGTCATTGGCATACATACTGCTGATACCTGCCGTATCCAGGATAACGACATTCTTATAGGAAGCTCTTTTCTCCATCAGAGTACGCACATACTCCGCCCGCTCCGGACAGTTGCAGTGGGAGATCATGAGCGTTCTCTTCTCCGGATGCGACACGTCCGCTACGATATTGTCCGCCAGCTTTGCAAGCGCTTTGTTGATGCCGATCGCCTGTCCCTTCTGTTCGATCACGCCCAGATTCCCTATCATCACCGGTTTAATATTCAATGTAGAGGCCACCAGTGCTTTGACGCCGCTGAGTCTTCCGTTCTTGCGCAGCGTCTCCAGGTTGTCCAACACGAAATAAGTACGCATCTTCCGCTTGAACACTTCTATCTTTTCCACCGTTTCCTCGAAGGACAGTCCTGCTTCCTTATACCGCATGAGCCGCATAGCAAGCTGAGTCTCTCCGCAGCTGGCAGACTCTGAATCCACCACATGGATCTTCTTCTCTCCGTATTTCTCATGATAAAGGTTCCTGCCCAGCTCCGCACTGTTATAGCTTCCGCTCAGATGAGAGGACAGCGTCACCACGAACACTTCCTCCGCTTCACAGTGATAAGCTTCCATAAACTTCTCGGGGGAAGGACAGGATGATTTCGGACAGGACGGACAGGATGCCACTTTTTCCAGAAAAGTCTTCTGATCAAAGTTCTCGTCATCCTGGATCGCATAATCTCCCACCTCGATTCCGAGGGGGATGATCTGGAATCGCTCGTCTTTCTTATACTTTATGGGCAGTTCACAGCAGCTGTCTACAACAATCTTATAATTCATAAGGCCTCCACAACTATTCAATGTAGTTTTCATTACTACTTATGATAACATGAAATCTTATATATTGTAAATAGATTTACTGCTTTTTATGTCAGCAGAAATGTTTTATTCTTTTATATAATTATGCTATACTATAGTAAACGACATTAAGCTATGCTAAGGCACCCAAAACGCCACCTGCGTATATCAACATACTAACAACACTGTATCGAAATATCGAGGTTACCTATGATCGCACTTAAGATTACGAATGTGAAACAATTTATGGGAAAATTGCTGGGCGGGGAAGATTTCGACAGTTTCCTGCTGGAGGAAGCTACGATCAGCACCTACAATACTTTCCGAATAGACGGGCATCAGAACCGGGATTTCTATACCAGTGAAGAATGGGAGGACAAGGAGCTGCGTCCTTATGAATTTACAAAGTGGCAGACCATACGGCCGGTCTGTTTCGACCTGATCAAAGGCCGGCGCACCCCTGCCGCCTTTCAGTTCGTGCTGCATCTGATCCCGGAATACGTGGGCTCCATCCTGAAGAAAGGCGATACCGGCATAACACCCCAGCAGGTCAAGGCGTTCGTACTGAATATCCGTTATGACGGCACTGGCCTTACTCTTGTCACCGGCACTTCGTATAACACCTTTCTGATGGATAAGACCCCCGACGCCTTGTGGGATCAGTCGATCCGCCAATTTCTGGCCAGGAGGGAGATCGCTTATGAGGAATTATAACGATACAGGGCGCACTCTCCATACGATAAAAATCCCGGAAGATACATCCGCGCGCACGCATCCGCATCTTCCGGGAGAAAATATTTACCAGTACATAACACTGCCACACCGTATGGCATAATCGATCACCGCCATGATCATCGCGAAGAACAACATCGCTGCCAGCATCAATATAGCCGGAAGATCATAGATAAACTTTTCATCCTTCGTCCTGCACCTGTAATTTTCTATCAGGATCTCTATGCCCAGCAGGATAAATACCATCGGCCAGCACTGAAATATAATATGATATTCCAGATACGGTACAAAGATCCTGATCAGGAACAGGATACCATAACAGATCAACGTGATTCCGAATGTTACCGAACCGATTCTTCTAACCTGACAAGACTTCTCTTTCTGTTCCATAGTCCCCTCCATTCTTGCTTAACCTGCGGATTCAGGCGTAAACTCCTCCCGCCGGCTTCCTTAATTCCTGTTTTCCGGCAGATCCGGACCATCGGCAACCGGTCCTTCTCCATAAATTATCCTTCCGTCTGCGGCAGGCTGTACTTCCCGCACTGTCATCTGTCCGTTCTGTTCTCTAAAACCGTCCGCTCCAGGCCGATTCCCGTTATGTCCCGGCCAGTCCCCGGCCGGCTGTTGTTCACGATACACCGGCTGTTCATCTGTTGTCTGCCGCTCGTGATATCCCGTCCACTCGTCTGCTGTCTGCCGCTCACGGTATCCCGTCCATTCATCTGACGCATTGTCTTTCTCTTCGATCGCTATCCGTTTACCGCGGATCAGGGCAAACCCGGCCCAGATCACACCGATGCCGACCACCGCTCTCGGCAGATCGTCCCGTACGAAATAGTAGACGGCACTGAGAAACCGGTTATCCCATCCGAAGATATCGCAGAGGAGATTAAAGGCCACCTGCCACAGCATCATCACTCCCAGTACAATGAGAATACCTGCCGCTATCTTCCGATTCCTGCCTTCCAGCTTAAGCTTCCAGCTGTCAAGCTCACCGAATCCAAACAGATACTCGTCTCTGATACTGTGAAATATACGGTCATCCAGGGTTGCCAGATTATTGGCATGGAAAAAACTGTATGCATACATGGCGAACGGGAAGACCGCCAACGCCCCCAGATTCGTGAGTCCAACGATCGCTGTCAGGATCATGAATCCCAGCATCAGACTGAGTCCCATTTTCATAAACCCCATATACATCTCTCCCGCTCCCGGGAAAAAAGACAATACAAACACCAAAAACCTGCTCTTCTTTCTCTGCATCCTATTCATCCTCTCTTTCCAGTCTCCATGATCATTTGCTTAAAACTCTCAAACTATTCCACATCTCTGTCCCATGACAGTCTCTTTCCAAACCGCGAAACCCTGGCGCCAATGTCATCGATCATTCCTCTCACGCCGCCGCTTGCCTGTTCTTCCAGATATGCTTCCCATTTATCATCTATGCTCTTTTGCCGCTCCTCTGCTGCCTGTTCCATAGATACCGCAGTCGTCTGTTTTGACAGAAACGTTTGTCTTTCGTCCTCCACGCTTCCTGCCGGCATCAGGATCAACACCGTGAGCGCCGCCGCCATCGCAATCATCACTTTGGCACGATAAGCAAAGACCTGCCTTTTTCTGCCTGCACTGCGCTCTTTCCTGATCTGTGTCAATACATTTTCCTTCAGATGTACCGGTGCACGCAGCATTTCTTCCCTTTCCACCTGCCCGATCAGTTCAAGCAGCTCTTCCTCGGACAAATAGCCGGAGAAGTCGTCACTGTCTTTCTGTTTCATCTTTTTCTTTTCATTTTCTATTTGATAGATCATGCGCCCTTCTCCTTTCCATACAACCTGCGCAGCATTGACCTTGCCCGGTAAACCTGCGTCTGTACCGTCTTGACCTTCATGCCCCTTGCTGCAGCGATCTCGCTCACATCCATTTCGTCATAGTAATATGCCCTGGCAATCTCATCATAAGGAGGCTTTAACGACCTGCATCTTGCAAGCAGCGTCTCCCGCACTTCTTCTTCCAGATACGATTGCTCCGGTGTGTTGTCAAAGCTCTGGCCTCTCCCCATGGTTTCCTCTATGCCGGTGTCTTCGGTAGGGATGCTTCTTCTCCCGGCGCTCTGCACATAGTCCAGACATTTGTTGGTCGCAATCCTGCACAGCCACGCTTTCTCATGCTTCCCGTCGAAGTCCTTCAGATGATTATAAGCCGACAGGAATGTTTCCTGCGTCAGATCCTCGGAGGCAAAATAATCCGCTGTCATTTTGTAGCATATGGAAAAAACAAGATTCTGGTAGGAATCGATCAGCGCTGATAATTGTTCTTCCCGATTGATATGATCTGCCTCCTCTCCTGACCCAAGTCATAAACTGCTCTGCACCAGCTCCTTTTGGCTGTACACCCAAGCAACTCTATCTATTATAACGGGACACGGCTGACCATGTCTTCAACTTTCCAGAATTTTATGAAAAAAAGTAACAGTTCAGCCATAAAGTACTCTGCAGCCCGTGTTCTGTGTACAAGCACCCGCACAGTCTGCAGAGTACTTTATGGCTGAACTGTTACAAAAAAAGACAGACACACCACACGGATATGTCTGCCTGAAATCTCTCCTCTCCTATATACTTATACCGCCTGCCGGCCCTGACAGACTGCCCCTGAAAAGACGGGTGTGATCACATCTCCCGCGCACTATCGCCTGTTAATCTATAATCAGGCCTTCCATAATATAAAGAAGCTGCTCATCCACCTTCTTCTCCGATATGCCGAAAGTCTGCGCATTGATCTTCATCCCCTCCAGCACATACATGATGTTGCTGGCCGCTCCTTTCGGATTCTCGCAGTAGAATTCCCCGCTGGCGATTCCCATCTCGATCAGTTTCTCCAGTACACGCACGCCGGCTTCAAACTGCTTCCTGAGCATATTATTCTTGTCCGTGGATCTGTTGGCAAAGAAATATTCGTATACGGCTGTCGTCAGGGTGTTCTTCTGCAGCAGCTCTTTCTTCTGTTCTTTCAGAAAAAGTGTCAGGATATCCGCTGCCGTATCCCCTTCCGTAATATTTTCGGAAAAAATATCGTCCGTCTCTTCCGCTTCCATCTGCAGAATCTCCAACAGGATCTGCTCCGTGCTGTCAAAATACAGATACAGGCCTCCGCGGCTGATCCCGCAGGCTTCCACGATGTCCTTCATCGTCACACTCTTATAGCCCTTTTCCACGAAGACCTGCCTTGCCGTATCCAATATATATTTTTTCTTCTGTACAGATTTCTCACCCATTTTACCACATTTCCTTCTCTACTGTCTTTACTGTTCATTCCCAATGTCACCTGGTTAAGCCGATATCCAGCGACCGGCTTAACTGACTGCCGCTGATTCATTCCTGTATCATGCACTCACTGTAACCGCTGCCTGTTCATGTATCACTGCCACGGCATTCCCGGCCGGATCGATCATCCACCCGGGATCATCGGTCTCAGCGCATCGGTCCATCCCAAAACTCCAGATTCTCTTTCATCTTCCGCACCACATTCAGAAAGACGCTGTTATTGACTGCCTCTCCCCACAATTTCCCCTTCGTCATACCGCCCAGCACATACTTGGACAAAATACCTTTCAGGATATCCATCTCTCTGATTCCGGCCCGTTCAATGGCCGCAAGCTCATCTTTCACCGTCCTGATTCTGTTTCTGGAATAGACATACGGATAATTGCGGTCCAAAAGTCCTGTCCGCTGCACTTCCTTGATAAAACTCATCAACATACCGTCATATACCGGAAATGTGATCGAACTGTCTTTAATGCCGGAACCTTCGAAATTCTCCTGCACATTTCCTCCTGCCTTCTCCTGCAGCCATGGCAGATAACGGATCAGCTTCTCCACGTCCGGCTTATAGGTATCCACAACCTGCTTTCTGTACACAATATCTTCCTTATCCATAAGAAATCCTCCATTCCTGCTCAACGCGCGAATTTGGGCGCAAGCACAAATTTGCCTGTGCCCCCTTTTACGCGACGCGTCCTTACACCTTTCACAAAACGTCCGTGTCACAGTGACCGGCGCAAACCCCATGTATATTCCTTAACACGCAGGATCCTATTAGAATATGTGAACCTGTCTGAACATAACCTTATAATCGACATACCTGTCATATAATTCTAGCATACTTTCCTCAAAAGTACAGCATAAAATGGCAAAAGCGGGCTATATTCTTCCTTGTTTTTATTTTCTAATCGCAGTATACTAAAATATAGCGGGAAACTGCCGCATATAAATTTTATAAACTTATCATTATTCAGAAGGGATTTCTGCATAACCTGCAGATGAAGGAACATTTTATGGCTGTAAAAGAATTCCCTGCCGGGGAACTACTATTTCAAAGCGAACAACCGGTCACTGCTATCCACCTGATCACAAACGGCACAGTCCGCGCCACCTATCCCGGTGGTGAATTTCAATTGACCAAAGGAGACGTTATCGGGATCTGTGAACTTCACTTTGGTTCCTATTATATTACTTACAAAGCAGATGAGGCAGTCTCTCTTGCCCCTTATCCCTGTTCCAAAGCACAGTTGTCTGACCTGATGGGCGTTAACGCCGATATGTCGGGCCGGATCATTGCGTCTTTATATAAGCAGCTGCGTAACATTATCAGACAATACGAACAGGAACGGCTGGATTGCGACAAATTTTACCACTATCTCATAGACAGCTATGGCAGCTATACTGCTTTCTGCAACAGGCACGGTGTGGCCGCCAGAGCGCTTCCCGGTCTCGAAGCACTGTCCGAGCTTGTACTGGACGAGGATGTCGCCGACTGGCTTGGCGGTTATTATTCCCAGCTGCTTGCTCTGGTAAAGAACTCTCCCGCTAAGAAGAAGAGTTCTGCCTTCATGTTTGGCCTTATAGCCAAAGCGAGCCAGGACATTTATCAGGTCATCTCCGTATGCCGTGTCCTGCACGATTATAAATCCGAACTCTCCAATCTTCTGATGAATGAGAACCGGCTGGATCTGTTCGATTTTTACGCCAGCCTGCTTTACAGGATCGGTTCGAATACAGAGGACTCCTCGACACTGAGCGATACCATATCTGCCATGATGTCCCAGCTGGAGAGTCATTCTTCTCTCGACCAGGCTATGTATGAAAAACGCGTTGCCGAATATCATGACAGGTTAAATTCTCTGAGCGCACATACCGGAGATTCAGTCGATGCTGCCGCCGGAGCCAGCGCAGAGATCATTGATTCGCTTAATACCATCTTATCCTACTCCAAGGTAAGCGAAGAGACGGCTTACGCTTTTAAAATATCCGTGGAACAATACCGTAAAATGACGGATAAGAACAGCTCCGACGATACCGCCAGAAAACTGCGTCAGAAGATCACCAAGCTGTTCTATGAAGTATACGAAAAAGCATTTGTCCAGAGTCTTAATGACGCCTCTATGCCCAAAGTTTTAAAGATGTTCTTCAACTTTGGATATGTGGATGAACAGCTGGCCGGCATGAAGAATGCTTCTTATCTTCATTCTATCGTAGACTATCTGCCCACGGATCCTTCCAGGGGATTGTACACTGTCTATGAGTGGTTGATGGCGATCTACAAGGGAACGAAATCTCCCAGCCGGAATGAATTTGACACCGATTTCCAGGCCTATGTCCATGAACTGAAGACGAGCGGCAAGATTTCCGCGTCAGAAGAAGCTGCCATGTTAAATGACAATGAGAAAATGGTACTCTTCGAACTCCAGAGTGTATTCCCGGCCATCAACAAGATCACGTTCGGACGGATCAGCAGTTTCTGCCCTGTCTTTTCAGAACATAATATATTGAAAGATCTGGACACTTCGCTGGTATCGGTGGCAAGAGTAGAAGAAACCTTTAACCATATTCGTTCCGTTGATTTCGGAGCCTATTACCGTGATACGATCTATACGAACACGGAGCTGGGCATCGCCAAGGAATACATCAGCGTGGAAGTGCTCCCGGACATTATCCTGATGCCCAATATGGGAATCCGAGGCGTTATGTGGCAGGAGATCGAAGGACGTAAACGTACTACGCCCGCCCGCATGATGGTATCTATCTTCCAGATGGAGGACCTGACCAATATCTTCATCCGCCTGACCGCCGATTTCCGCTGGGAGATGTGTAAGCGCGTTCAGGGTCCGAGATGGAACGATGTGACGGAGCCTTCCCTTACAAGCGAATACTTTGATTATATCCAGTTCTATAAGAAGAACCATGAGTTGTCCACAGATGCTAAAGAAAAGATCAAACTGGCCATGCAGAAGGCAAAGAACAGCTTTAAGGAGATGTTCATCAGAGATTACGAGTCATGGGTTCTCTACGAGGGAGCCGGTTCACCGCGCCTCAATAAGATTGCCCGTGCGATCCTCTTCACCTATTGTCCTTTTGCCAAAGGGATCCGTGACACACTGAAGGCCAACCCGCTGTACAAAGAAACCATGGAGCGCTATGACGTAAAGCAGGGCCAGCGTCTCCACCACTATAACAATCTGTTTCAGAAGATCAAAAATACAGGGGCAGCTATTCCGCCGGAAATTCAGGCACAGAAAGATTTTCTTGAATTCTGATCCTATGCCGGCGGCATCCCTCATCAGCAGAAAGATTTTCCAAGGCGGCTGCGGCTATTCTGACACCTTGGAAAATCTTTTGTCCTGTTATCTTCTCACATTCCGCACTCCCGCAATACCTCTTCAAATTTCATATTCCCCCCGAACAGATCAAGCGCACTGCCGATCGTCACATGCACTCTGTCCCTTCCGAGCTTCTTCAACGTTCTTAAATCCTCCAAGCTGTGCACACCGCCCGCATAAGTCACAGGCTGTCGTCCCCAGTTTCCCAGCAGTCCGGCCACATCTGCCTCTATGCCGCCTGCCTTTCCTTCCACATCCACGGCATGTACCAGGAATTCATCGCAATAGGCTGACAGTTCATCAAGCACCTTCTCCGTCAATTCCACCCGTGTATATTTCTGCCACCTGTCGGTCACAATATAGTAACGATCCTCTTTTTTCCGAACACTTAAATCAAGTACAAGATGTTGTCTCCCTGTTTTCCTGACCAGCTTTTTTAAATGATCGTACTGAATCTGTCCATCCCGGAAAACATACGATGTGACGATCACATGACTCGCCCCGGCGTCCAGAAATTCCCCCGCATTTTCCGGCGTAATCCCTCCTCCTGCCTGCAGTCCGCCGGGATAGGCGCGAAGAGCAGAAAACGCCTGCCTTTTTGTCTCTTCGTAATAAGAGGATGTAACCGGATTCAATAATATTATGTGTCCGTTCGTGACCTGATATTCCCTGTACAATCTGGCATAAAATGCCGCATCCTGGACAGATACATAATTTTCCACCGCCTCATCATTTCGATCTTTCAGGCTGCCTCCCACGATCTGTTTGACACAGCCGTTATGAATATCGATACATGGTCTGAATTCCATATTTTACTCCATTTCTGCGCTGCTTTTGTCTCAACTATGTTGAGACGCCGCATTAAACGAGTTTGTGGCAGGCAACGCGCAGACACAAATCTCGCTACGTCCTTCTTCGCTAAAGAACATTCACCAAAGGACGTTGACCGGACACCCAAAACTGTTACGTATATTTTATTCTTTAACAGACATAATAACACAAGAGCAGATGTTTTAACAAAACAGGCTGCTGCAATCAGAAGTACAATGTGATACTTCGAAGTCAAATACCTCGCGGCATTCGCCAAATACCCGTGCAAGCACGGTACCTGGCTCATTGCTCGCGGGAATAAAGGCGGGATTGGAATATCACGCGTAAAACGCTTCGGAATGGAGGTAATTATGAAAAAAGCAAGAACTTTAGTACTTGTTTCTCTCATGGCGCTTTCCATAGCTTCACTGACTGCCTGCGGAAGAAGAAATGACGATGCAGGAACTGGCAGCGACAATGGCAGCGTCACGCAGTCGGATACCAGCAATGATGCCAATACAAACGGCACAACTACAAATGGTACCGGGGATATGGACAACACATCCCAGGATACTACAGACAATGGTACTACCGGAAACAGTACTACAGACAACACAGGAAACGGCACAACTGACGGCACAACGAACGCTACTGACGGTACTGACATGAATGAAAATGTCAATGATGTAACCGCAGGCGACCAGAACGACAATGATTCCGTACTGGACGATGTCGGCGACGCAATAGGTGATGTGGGGAATGCCGCTTCTGACGTCATTGACGATGCCGCTGACGGCGTTGAAAACATGGTGGACGATGTAACCGGCAGCAACAAACGTTAACAACTTAAAACTTCCGGCAGCGCAGCTTCTGTCAGCACTGCCGGAAATTTTTATCTTTCGATGATCGTACCGTCCCTGTAAGCCTGCAGCAGCTCTTCCAGCTGATGAATCGTCTCTCGAAGCTCCGCACCGACATCGGTATCGGAGATCTTCTGCCTGTGTGTAGTCGTCTCCAAAATTACCGAATCCGAGAAAATATCCGACTCGTGAAGAATCGCCGATTCCGTGGACTCAAAAGGTTCATGGGCCACCAGGCGCATTCCGTAAGAATTGACCACCAGCGTATAACCGGCAATCCCCGTCTTATCCTGATATGCCTTGGAAAATCCGCCGTCAATGATAAGCAGCTTGCCGCCGCATTTGATTGGTGACTCCCCTTTCTTGCGCTCCACCGGGACATGTCCGTTCACAATATGGGAATCCCTGCCGTCCAATCCAAATTCTTGTAAGATCTTCTCAATCACCTGTTCATTGTCAAGAAGCCTGTAATAACTGTTTTTCGTCTCTTTCTGAACATCTTTCTCTTCCACAAAGTACCGCTCGAAAGTCGCCATCTTATCCTTCCCGTACACCGGGGAATTGGGGCCGGACCAGATATACCACATGATGTCCTGTCCTTTCAATTTGTCACGCAGGTTATTGGAATAATATCCCTTCCTTGCATAATGCTCCAACACATCATACAGTGCCTTGCCGCTGTATTCCTCCCCATAAACATTGACTTTCTTGAAATTTCCTTCTTCGTCCACGGGAACGCAGCCGTGATAAAGCAGATTGGAATTATACACCTTATACAGCCCGCCTTTGGAGAACAGAAATCTCACATGCTTCTGCAGCTTCTCGCATTTCACAAAACCCTGGCGGAGTCTTTCCATGACCTGCTCTTCTTCCGGCGTCAGTTCATACGGCTTATCTCTGTCAACGGTAGGAAAATCAACATCCTTCATGGGATAAACGACCCCATCAATCGTAATTGTCCTGTTCTCATAGTCAATGTGCTCAAATAGAAGCCTGTCATGCATCTCAAATTCCGGCCTGCGCATGACGATCTGGCCCTCCAGCTTAAACTGGATCATGGCGATCGCCTTATGCATCTTCATGTCAAGGCTCAGGTCTTTGGTATCATACTCCGTATTATATCTGATCGAAAATGCACTGCAGTCAGTATGCTTATAGGTTTCCAGCGCAAAAGTGGCAAGCGGAATCAGGTTAATGCCATATCCATCCTCCAGAGTATCCAGATTGCCATACCGCGCCGCCACCCTGATCACATTGGCGATGCAGGCAAGATGTCCGCTGGCTGCCCCCATCCACACAATATCATGATTTCCCCACTGCACATCCACAGAATGGTAATGGCAAAGGGTATCCATGATTACATGCGGACCAGGTCCCCTGTCAAAAATATCTCCGACAATATGCAGATGATCGATGACAAGCTGTTGGATCAGATTGCTCAAAGCGACGATAAAATCCTGCGCCCTGCCAATCCGGATAATCGTATGTATGATTTCATTGTAATAGGCTTCCTTATCCTGAATCTCTGCCTTCTCCGTGATCAGTTCTTCTATTATATAGGAAAAATCTTCCGGTAACGCTTTCCGTACTTTAGACCTCGTATATTTGGACGAAACACGCTTTGTAATCTGTACCAGACGGTGCAGCGTGATCTTATACCAGTCTTCGATCGAATTCTCGTCCTCTTCCCGCAGTACGATATCTAACTTCTCTTTTGGGTAATAGATCAGGGTTGCAAGACTCTTCTTGTCTTTAATACTCAGTGTATTACCGAATTCCTCGTCAATCTTGCGCCGCACAGACCCCGATCCGTTCTTTAAGATATGGTTAAACTGCTCGTACTCTCCGTGGATATCCGTCATAAAATGCTCTGTCCCTTTGGGCAGATTCAAAATAGACTGCAGGTTGATGATCTCTGTCGATGCGGCAGCGATCGTCGGATATTGTCTGGAAAGGCTTTTCAGGTATTTCAATTCTAAATCGTCCATAATTCCTCCATATTATTACTGCAGCTTCAAAACTGTGCCATTATGGTAGAGTTTATTGTCTTTATCCGATTACATCGCTCATATCATACATGCCAGCCGGCTTCCCAGCCAGAAACTTCGCTGCCTGTACCGCACCTTTGCCGAACACTGCTTTCGAGTAAGCTCTGTGTGAGAAAGTAACCACTTCGTCTGCCCCGGCAAAGATCACATCATGATCGCCCACGATCGTACCACCCCTGACGGCGCTGATCCCGATCTCTTTCCGTTCTCTCTTCTCTCTCACCTGGCTTCTGTCATAGACATATCGATACGTATTGGCAAGCTCTTCATTGATGGAATCCGCCAGCGCCAGCGCCGTTCCGCTGGGCGCATCTTTCTTCAGATTATGATGTTTCTCCACAATCTCAATGTCAAATCCCGCCTCTGCGAGAACATGCGTCGCCTCTTTCAGCATCTTCAGAAGCAGATTGATCCCCAGCGACATATTGGCCGACTTCAAGACCGCTACCTGCTTCGATGCCTCTTCCACCGCCGCAAGCTGCTCTTCGGTTAATCCTGTCGTGCACAATACGCAGGGAACCTTCCTTGCGACGCAGCAGGTGAGCAGAGCATCTACCGCAGGCGCCGCACTAAAGTCGATCACAACATCCGCCTCCACATCACAGTCTTCCATTCTGCCAAATACCGGATAAGGATTGGTCAGCGCGTCACAGGCATCTATCCCTGCCACGATCTCTATCTCTTCATCCGCCGCGATCAATCCTGATATCGTCTGTCCCATCTTCCCGTTACAGCCATGCATGATCGCCCTGATCTTCTTTTCCATAATAATACACTCTCCTTTTCAACTCACTCGTTCTTTATCTTCTACGTTCAAAGCGCCGCGTCCCCTGATACAAAAAAGTGTCCGCTGCCGAAAGCTGAGCCGTCACTCCTGCATCCGCAGCAGACACTTTTTGTCATCTATAAAATACCATAGTTCCTCATAGCATCTTTCAAAACCTCCAAATGCTGAGGTTCCATCTCAGACAGCGGCATATGGGTAGGTCCTGCTTCTTTACCCATCAGATTCAGGGCGGCCTTCACCGGAATCGGATTTACTTCACAAAACAGTGCGTCACATAACGCAATAGCCCGAAGCTGTTCTTTCCTGCTGCCTTCCACGTCTCCGTCAAAATATTTCTGACAGATGTCATGCACCTGTCCGGGCGCCACATTGGACAATACGGAAATAACGCCTTTGCCACCGAGAGAAAGCAGCGGAACGATCTGATCGTCATTCCCGGAATACAGATCCAGCTTACCGTCCGCCAACGCCATCAGTCTGGCAACCTGCCCGATATTGCCGCTGGCTTCCTTAATCCCGACAATATTGCTGACTTCCGTACACAGCTTCACCACTGTCTCAGGCTGAAGATTACATCCTGTCCGGCTCGGTACATTGTACAGAATGATCGGCAGCTCCACAGAATCTGCAATCTTCTTAAAATGTTCAAACAATCCCTTCTGTGTCGCCTTATTATAATACGGTGTCACAAGAAGCAGCCCGTCTGCGCCATACTTCTCCGCTTCGGTTGAAAGATACACCGCGGTCTTGGTACAATTCGAGCCGGTACCTGCTACAACAGGCACTCTGCCGTTTACCTTCTCCACGCAAAATCTGATCAGGTCAAGATGCTCTTCGTGCGTCAAAGTGGATGCCTCACCCGTCGTACCGCATACGATGATCGCATCGGTGCCGCCTTCAATCTGTTCGTTCACCAACTGCTCAAATTTCTCATAATTGATACTGCCGTCCTCATGAAACGGTGTAACGATCGCCACACCTGCGCCTTTAAAAATCGCCATACATACCCTTCCTTTCTGCTTTGCCTGTAAAACCCTTTCTTACGGAACAGTCACCTTCACTGTAAACTACCATCATGCTTAGCCTGCCGTGGGGCGGGCCGCATGGCCATCCATGCTGTGAAAGTCGAAGACTTTCATAGTAAACTACCATCATGCTCAGCCTGCCGTCGGGCGGGCCGCATGGCCATCCATGCTGTGAAAGTCGAAGACTTTCATAGTAAAAGAAAGCTGACCACACCAAGGGTCAGCTTTAACTCTCACATACCTGATAGCTCCCCATCGATCCGATGACAGTCATACAGTTCTTCACTGTATGCCCAAGGACAAGAGCATACAGGTAACTCTTCCTTTCGGCGCTTTCTCCTTTCAGAATCCTTCCTCTGTGCCTGCCACATCCGAAAACCTACTGATAAAAAGCGCAACCTCTATCAATTCCTCTATTTCTGAATTAATTTATCTTAACATTACCCTGGAAATCTGTCAATACTTGTCGTAAACCCTACTCCCAGATCTTAAAACGCATTGTTTCAACTTTAGTCACTTCATCCGCCAGAACGCACACTTCATCATTCAATGTGATGCCGGTCATAATAATATCCATTTCCTCCGGCTTCACCGCAAGCAGGTTCTTCAGTTCTTCAACCGTAATGATCCCCTTATCGATCAATCCCAGCACTTCATCCAGGATCAAAAGAGAACATTCTCCCGTATACAATACCTTCTTGGCAAAATTGAGTCCGTTGCGGATATTCTGCCACTCCTCTGTCTTACGTTCTTCAGAAAGATTCACATAATCTTCGTCCGATTTCTCAAAACGGAATATCTTGATCTCCGGCTCCAGTCTCTTAACAAATTCCGAATCAGTCAGTCCCCTTCCCTTCAGGAACTGAATAATCACCACATTCTCCCCTCTGCACGCCGTCTGAACGGCTCTGCCAAGGGCTGCCGGAGACTTTCCATGACCATCGCCACTGTAGATCTGAATCATGCCTTTTCTCATATTGCACTCCTTATGGGCGTTACTGGCTGCCGGATCCAACGGTAACGCCAATTCCCCTGTTCTACCTGATATCTTCTTCTGTATATTACTATGAAAGTCTTCGACTTTCACAGCATGGATGGCCATGCGGCCCGCCCGAC
>CANPTH010000037.1 GCA_947576945.1 uncultured Lachnospiraceae bacterium | reverse complement strand
AACCACTATAGCAGATACACATTATTTACACAAGAACTTTCGATACGCTATACTACATGGGGGTATCCTCTATAAGGAATCTTTACAGAAAAATTATATACAACCCATATATAATCATTATGATCAGATGGCAAACCATCAAACGACGTAATTTTACTTGCAGTTTTTGTAAAAATAGTAGTTCTAGTCCAAGGGTGAATATAAGTTCTTGTATATGAGAAATTCAAAGTATTAGTTTCTACTATATCTTTTAATTTTGCCTGTAAATCCAGATTATATGAATGTGTACATTCTTCCTTATATTGGCTTCTACACTCTGAACTCTCCCCCTCATATATCAAATCTCGTTTTGGGGTAATTGTATAAACTATTTGAATACTTCCCTCAAAATTTGTCTTTTCTTCTATCGCTACAGCATTTGTAAAATTATATGTTTGTTGTGTATTCGACGGTGTTGACGCTGTTGAAAAATTCCAATCATATCCATTATGAGTCGAATCATTTGCTCCAACAATAACAGAACTATTCCAAAATGGACTACTTTCTTCTTTTCTAGTTGTATTATAAATCAAATTAGGGATTGAAAGTTCTAATTCTCCAGGCTGATATGTTGTTACAGCATTAGTATTTTTATAGTTTATTTGTACTGTAATCACTCTCGGAGTACCTTCTCCATATCCACCATCCGATGCATCCCAATCAATAGAAGTAAGTGGCGTTTTTCCGTTATCTACAGTAGAATCATAGAAAACAAGTCCAAGCTCCCAGTTGTCGGTAGATGGCTCTTCTCCATCCTCTTCTGTATTATCACTTTGCAATGATATTTCATTATTCCATTTTTCTTCGGAAGAATCTATATCATTAGAGGATATGTCTGATATAGATGTATCTTCTGATGCATTTGAATCCGTTGCCACCTCTGCAGAAGTGGCATTAGATTCGTTCGTACTATTAGAGTTTTCTGTGTTTAAGTCATCCAGCGTTTGCTGCTCTGTGTTCGATTCTCCTGCTGATAAAGCATTGACAGGCACAGATGTAAACAAGACACAGGCTGCTAAAATCGCTGAAAGAGTTTTCTCTACGGCTTTGCCGATTTTATTAATTCTTTTGATTAATTTGTATCTCCTTTCAATCTAACTTTGATATTGACATATATAAGAAAGCGAACGCCTTCATTTGAGTGTAAGTATCACGATACAACTACAATAATCTACGCTATCTATATAGAGGATAATAGTGTCAATATCAAATAAATTATAGACTGCAAGAGAGGTTTTATTTGTATATGTAATATACAAATAAAAGAGGATATCCTCTTTTGCTTGTGATTTTGGCAACAAAAAAAGTATAGATCTGTCCTTTAAAAAACTTAAAACAAAATCCATACCTTTTCTCTACCTAAAATAATTTTATTATAAAAACATATTTTCGTCAATATGTTTTTATAATTTCGTATAAAAATATTTTATAGGATTCGCTTCACCCTTTCGATATAAGTTTGCAATAGATTTTTCTATGTATTTATCTCTGATATTTTCTTCCGCAATTTCTCCGACAAACTCATATCTGTCTGCTGGCGTTTCGGCATCTGGAAGCGTTGGTCTTGGGATCGTGCCTGCTGGGAGCCATTCTTTTACTTTGTATACTTCTTTTATCATTCCTTTATAGACGCTAAAAACATAGTCTGCTTTTTCTGCTCTTTTAACATCCACTTTCCAATATCCTCTCGTTACTTCGTATAATTCAAGCTCTGTCATATTTTCTCTGTATGCCTGATTAATTTTTATAGCAATAACATTTTCTGTAATATCTTCACGAACTAAAATATTATCTTCCATGATGAAGCCTCCTGACTAAGTATCTGAAATATTTACTATAATAACATAGCTTTATTGTTCTTACAATTTGTTTCCGCTGTAAGCAGGAAACAAAAAGAAAAGGGAATATATTTTGATTTTGCTTCCATTGGGAAGATATATATTTTTAGCTTGCTAAAAATATATGCTGACCTTTGGAAGCAATAAAGGGCGTAGACTTGTTGTTGGTTATTTTCTAAGGTTTGGGCTGTCAAGCACAAACTTTAGCAAAATAAACAACAACTAACACATGTGGGAGCATAAATTCATAGCCAACACGCTTTCGACTGCACGAAAAGAGTCATTTACACATGTGCCATATCTGGCACCCTATTATGGGCGTTGCCGCCCCTTTTGATGATTTCATCTTGATATTTACTATATTCCGCTATATAATTGAGCTAATTTTTGAGAAAGGATGGACTGCTATGCAATTTCTTAATCGTGACTTTTATAACAATAATAATATCCTTGGCTATATTGATTCTTCAATGCAGGCATTAATAAATATGAACACCACCATTCTTACGACAAAAGAATATATGCTCTTTTTTTATATCAAAGAAGATTTTACTGCAAACTACTTTTCGTTATACACTACTGACATTGACTTAGAATGTCTGGGTTTTTCTGTTCTTCAACGAAATACTCGCCATTCTATTGAAGCATTTCTTGATTTAGTAAACCTTAGTAACGATCAAGACTATTTATCTGTAATGGAATTTAATTCAAAAAAAGGAAGATACAATCCAAAGTATCGCCCTTACATTAATGGAAAGCTTTTCACTATTAACGAAAAATATAAAATTGCAACTCAAATGTATAATGAAGATATTCCTAGAGAATTATTGACTATTTCATCAAAAACTAATAGCTATACACATCCAAATGTCTTTGTGGATATTCTGAATTACAATGATTATGATAAGAAAATAGAAATCTTAAAAAATTTATTGAATGTAAACCTTTATACATTAGCTGGTGCATATAGATTAATACTGAAAATATTCAACAATGATATTACACCTATACAGAATTGCCCTAACTGCTCATTCTTTAATCCTTATTTAAAAAACTGTAAACAATGTTTTCTTAATGAAGAAGCAAGATTTAAAAATCTAATAAAAAATGCATTGATTACATACACGAATCCTTTCCAAAATCCATACTATCAATAGTTTCCAGCCAGCAGAGCAATTTGCTGGCTGTCTTTATTTCGTATATAAATACACGTATTTTAGTAAACTTGTATAAATTATCATGTTTATTGTATAATATATTTATGCACTATTGACAAAAACTAAATATTTTTATAAAATTAAATCATAAGTTAATTGATGCTTTTTTATTACAAAAGCTCTAAGTAAGATAATATATCCCTAACCAGCATGTAATGGTCATGACGGATGCAAGAGGGATGACGAAGCGTGAGAGGCTCGTCAACAAAAAGTGATAGGTATTCTTTTTCAAGAATCTAAAGTTATTGTCTATATCCTTGACTAGCTCGTAATAGCCGAGACGGATGCAAGAAGGATTTTCAGTTTAGGCAGGATTACAGATCTAAGAGCTTAATCATTTTCCCTGATTTTCTCAACTAAATATCTGCAAATAGTGAGAACTATTTGAAAACATCCTCTAAAATTTTAACGAGGTCTTTTTGTTTTGTGCAAAAGATTCTCTTTATATAGATAAAGAAGCCATGTAGCTTCTGGATGATATGTTCCATGTTTCTTTGGAAATGTGTGCATATAAAGTAACCCGTAAATTTATTTTCACAACAAGCCTGTCTATTCCCATGGTAATAGGCAAATAAGGCTCACCCTGACCATGCTTTAGATTTTAACGAATCTAGGGAAATAAAAACAGGAGGTAAAGAGGTTATGAGTAAACAGTATACTCAGCGGTCGCTTGAAGAGCGGCAACAACAAATGAAAGAGATTTTAGAAAATCTCGAAAACGGCGTGAAAGAGGTATTCACATCAGAAAACTATATAAGGTATTTGGAGACTTTTAGCAAGTTCCATAACTACAGCTTCAATAATACCATTCTTATCCTGATGCAATGCCCAAAAGCCAGTTTTGTAGCGTCCTATAAGGACTGGACGGAGAAGTTCCACAGAATCGTTAAAAAGGGTTCTAAGGGCATCCAGATACTTGTTCCTACACCAAAGAAAATCTGGGAAGAGGAAGAATGTACCAGACCTGACGGAAGCAAATACAAAAGGAAGATTGAAAAACGTAAGCTCTACTTTAAAATTGGACACGTTTTCGATCTGAGCCAAACAACTGGCGATGAACTGCCGAGGCTTACACAGAATTTGGAATTTGATACACCAGAACTGAATAAGCTGCTTAATTCTTTACTCGCAACATCAGAGGTTCCGATCCGTTACGATTACGACCTCAAAACAGACACAGATCCAAATGGCTATTATAGTCTTGTTAAAAAAGAGATATGTTTAAAGCCTGTTCTTTCGGCTTTACATAAGCTAAAAACCATTATCCACGAATATAGCCATTACTATCAAGAAACACTTTTCAAAGAACACACAAAAGACTTTGATCGTGACACAAAAGAAGTAGTTGCTGAAAGCTGTGCTTACTGCGTTATTGAAATGCTGGCGAATGAAACAAGTATGGAAAAATTATCCTCAGAAGAATATTCCTTCGGGTATATAGCGAGCTGGGGAAGTAAGGATTTAAAAGAATTAAGATCAACTCTGGAAATGATTTCTAAACTCTCTAATCTGATATTCGATTGGGTTTCTAAGCAATTTGTTGTTTCATAAAAACTTTTACTCATAAGCGCTTATCTCCAAGATTGGAGGTGCCAAATGGGTAAAAAATCAAATATTACACACCAATGTTTAAAAGAACTGAATAAGCAGAAAAAGTTTGGCGAATCCAAATTTGAAGCAAAACAGGCTGCAAGAAAAGCTGGCAGAAATTCTGCAACTGTAAGAGGCATCTACAGCACTGTTACATTTAATTCTTATGTAAGAGTCTGTAAACAATTCATAGCTGAAACGATTGCAAGCCATAAGGAAGTCAAAACCTTTAAGGACTGCAAAAAGTATGTGCCTGAATTTCTTCAGGACAAAGAAGATAAAGGACTTTCAGCTTGGACTCTTGCTCAATATGGTTCTGCTCTTGCTTCTGCCTATAACTGCAGGAAGAATGACTTTGGCTATGATTATCCTGTCCGTCACAGAGCAAATATTAAGCGTTGTAGGGGCGTTAATTCTTCCGATTACCGTTCCCCAGAGGAACGCTGGGATACCGCTAAAATGGTTCTTAAAGCCACAGGATGCCGCAGAACGGAAGCTCTTAGACTTCGTATGGAAGATTTCAGAGAAGCTCCTGACGGCAATTTAGAGGTCTTTAAGCGTGGCAAGGGCGGCATTGAGCGTTGGTGTTTAGTAAATCCAAAATACGTTGAGGAACTAAGAGAATATTTAAAAACTGCTGAAACACATCCTGTAAGCGGAGAAAACAGGCTGTTTCTAAAAGCACAGTTGCCGAGCGGCTCAATTCACGATATGAGAGCTGATTATGCCAGGGACTTATATCAGTATTTTGAGGATCGTGGCGATGTTGCTACTGGCAAAATATATCACTGTAAAGGGGATATGCTTGGGAGATCTTTTGATAAAGGCATACTTTCCGCAGTGAGCTATAACTTACAGCACTCCAGGGATAACGTAGTAGTAAACCATTATCTTTGGAAGTAGGTAAAGAAAAGAATTAATAAAAAGTATAGATTAAGGAGAATAAAAAAATGATTCAAGTAGATAAAAAAACACTCAGCCAGCTCCAAATCGCAATGAAGCTTGACGAGTACAAGTACGAAAAAAGTAACCAACAATATTTTGAGAGTATGCCCACCATTGGCTTATTCGATTCTCAGATTATATTCATCAATAATTACATTGAAATATTAGAGAAAAAGAATGACGAAAAAGCCAAAGAGTTTGCAGAAATGTATGCAGACATCAAAAGGGAAAATGACCGCTATCAGGAACTTATTAAAGGCGGCTCCAAAAGCTCTCTTATTAAAAAGTATGCCCGTATGACTGGATATCTTATCCGTCAAATGGATAAATACAATACCCAATATTAATTTATGGAGGACAAAGATATGTATGAAAAAATGAAGAAAGAATTATTAGAAGCATTAAAAGACATGCTTGCAGACAGCTTTAAAGTTAAGACTTATACAGTCTTTAAAAACGGCAAAGAGGTAGAAGCATTCCTTATCACAGAAGAAGATTCAGCAGTCAGCCCTACGTTCTATTATAAGAACTATCTGGATGATTATATGAAAGGTGTTTCTGTAGAAGATTTGGCAAAAGAAATTGTCGCAGCTTACTTTTTTGCATCACAACAGTATAGCTTTAATGCCACTGATTTCAGAGACTTTAACGCTCAAAAAAACAGGATTGTTTACAAAGTTGTAAATGCAAAAGAATATGCCGATCAGCTTCCAAATATTCCCCATGTTGAGTTCTTTGATTTGGCGATTATCTTCTATTGCATCATTAACATAAGCAAAGAAGAAAGTATAAGCTATGTTATTACAAATAGCTTGCTGGAAATATGGGGAATTTCAAAGGAAGAACTTTATGAGATTGCCCATCAGAATTTCCCAAAGGTACTGCCTTTACAGATTTCCCCGATAACGGAAACAATTTATGAAGGCTTTAAGGACAGAGGGCTTATGGAAGAAACTATTGAAACCCTTCCAGATGACTTTATATATGTAGTGACAAATAAATATCAAAAATTTGGTTTTGCAAATATCTTCTATCCCAGGCTGCTTGAAACCTTTGCAAAAAGATTTGGTTCTTTCTACATCATCCCCTCATCTACAGAAGAAGCATTGCTTTTTCCAACTTCAACAAATATGGGAGTGGATGAAATCAAATATATGGTAAGGACGATTAATGGAGACAAAAATATTATCCAGCCAGATATATTCCTTAGTAACAGCATTTACCATTATGACGCTGAAACTGGAAAGATTGACGCATATCTTTAAGCCAAATGATTTAACAAAAAACTGAATATAGAAAAAATACCCTAACAGAGAAAAGGAGAAAAAACTATGATTAAAACAACATTGAATTGGACAATTAAGAACTTGAAATCAATGCACGACAGTAAGGAAACATTGAATTTTGATCACCCTATCCAGAGGCAGTCGGCACAGTGGACTAACCTTCAGCAGAGCTTACTTGTACATAGTATTTTGGCAAATTATCCTGTTCCTGCGGTTTATGTTGAAAAGACAGATTCTGCCGAAACAGACGATAAAGGAAAAGCAATCTATAAGTATTCTGTACTTGACGGTAAGCAGAGAATGACAACTGTTTTCTCATTCATCAACGGCGAGTATGCCTTAAATGAAGAAACGCCTGCCGCTGAAATCGAAGGCGAAACCTATACACTTGCTGGCAGAACCTTTGAGGAACTGGACGAGGATGTTAGGCAGGAATTATTACGCTTTAAGTTTTCCATCTTTGCGTTTGAGGATGCAACGGATGACGAGATCGAAGAAATTTTCTTCCGTCTGAATAATTCGACACCACTTAGCAAACCGCAGAAGGCAAGACCTCTTATGGGTACTGAAAATGCAAGGTTTATCAATTCCATTCTGACTGGCAGCTTTTTCACAGAAAAATGTAATTTCAGTAAGCTCCAGCTCAGGAAGTCCGATGACATGTGTACCCTTTTACAGAGTATGATGCTTTTGGATCATAAGTACAATAATTACGAATACGCTTCCATTTCCGCTGATGAGGTCATGAAGTATAGCGCTGCTATCAAAGGCAATTATTCCGAAGAACAGAAAGACCTGCTCCTTGAGATCATTGATTATCTGGACGATGCTTTTGACGAAAAAGAAAAGCTCTTAAAGAAAATTAATGTTCCGATGGTAGTGATTATGGCTGATATTGCTATAAAGGAAGAGATTGAACCTGACGAATTTCACGATTGGTTCTTATACTTCTTTGTAAGCAACAAGGAATACAGCCAGTATTGCTCTAGCGGCTCTATCAAAAAGGAAAAAGTTTTGGGAAGGCTTACCACTATGGAGGCACACTTCACTAAGCACTTCAAACTGGATGCTCCTGCCGAGGCAGAAGAAGATTCTGAAAGTGACGAAGAAATACCTGAGACAGATTCCACTGGCACCTCCGATCTGGAAGAAAATGAAATCTCTACAGAGGAAACCGCCAAATCTGAGGATAATGAAACCTCTGCCGAAGAAACTTTTGAATCTGAGGATAGCGAAATCTCTACCGAAGAAAACGAATCAGAAGAAACCGCACAGGAAGAAGCGGATTCTTTTATGAATCCTCCTGTAGATGCTGAAACAGAAGAAGCTCCTTTGCACGAAGGATTGTATCTGGTGGAACAGGGCGCATAAAGCTGTACGAAAAATCCAACGAGTTGTTTAGGGGTATTATCACTTTGATAGTACCCCTTTTATTCTAAAAAAGGAGATAACCACTATGAAGCATAAAGTTTTTAAGGCATCACAAAACGCATATATAGAGGTGCTTGAAACAGAAACTGAAGAAGAAGCCAGAGAGTTTTGCGAATCTCATAATTGGGAATTAAAAGACGAAAATGAATTTGTCTGGGAGCTGTATTATGAAAAGGCATAACTCTTAGCTAATAATTTCAAGAAAGATAAGAGATACGTAACTAATATGGATATAAGATTATCAGGAACACAAAAAGAAATAGATAAACTAATTGCAGATTTTGAAAATTACTATGCCGTTGTAAGCGTAAGCGCTCCTTACGCCAACACACGAAAGCAAGTAAAGTCAAAAGAAGTCAGAGTTTATGTAAAAATGAATATGACCTACATTGACGAAAATGGAAGTCTGCAAAAGATTTAAGAAAGAAAGGACGAGGAAAATGATGGATTTAAAAAATACAGATGTAAAAGAAATAGCAAGATACTTTTCTGGCGAAGTGAATAACTTTCTATTCAAGCCACAGCTTATTGCAACGGAGCAGAAAAATTCCAAAGACATGCAAGACTTAGATTTTTGCTGGATTAAGATTTTAACAAGCAATGAATACAGAACTGACTTACGAAATGAGCAGTCGGCAAAAGTTGGACGCTTACTGGCTACAGTTCCTTTTATCAGAAAAAGACTGGAATCTGTAGATAACAGCAAAATGATGAAAGTGGCTGAAATTATGTCTTGTGACCATAGGACACTGCAGCAAACCTTTTCTAGTCTTATCTTCTATCACCTGCAGCTTATCTCTAGTGAAGAAGATACTGCCGAATTATCGCAGGTACTTGGCGATAGATTTTATATGTTGCCACTTATCTAAGCATAAGGAGAATATATGAGGATTACAAGCTATAATGTAAAGATTAACAGAGAAACCAAGCGTAGCGAGCTTATAAAGGAAAAAGCTGTAAATTACTCTGCATATAAAAAATTGCAATGTGCCGAGCATATAGTAAACGCTCTTAATGACCTGCTAGACTTACAGAACATGGCAGAAGAATATATGTATCTTCTTACCTTAAATACAAAAGGTGATATAACAGGGTTATTTGAAATATCTCATGGCACTGTATCAAATTGCTTAGTTTCTCCACGAGAGATTTTTAGCAGAGCTTTGATGATTGGTGCTACTGGAATCATTCTTGTACATAATCATCCGTCAGGCTATCCTGAACCTTCTTCTGATGATATAGCTATCACAAAATGCATAAAGCAAGCAGGAAAACTGATAGGAATAGAATTATTAGACCATATCATTATTGGTGATAAATGCTTTATCAGCTTTCACAGGGAAAAACTTTTATCAAATTGTTAAGGAGAATATGAATATGAGCAAATTATATGTATCAGTAGAAGTTATAGAAGATGTAAAAGCATATTTTAAGGAACATCTCCCCAAGTATGCTGTTCTGAAAGTTAGAAGAAAATCGTATCATCCAGACGATTCCTATCTTTATATGGTATCGGCAAAAAAGGATGATGGTACATATGCAGTTTGGACTGGTTGGAACGAAACTACAAAGAGCCTTAACTACGGGCATTATGACTTGACCAGTGAAGAGGATTGCGAAAAAGTAATGAATGAATTTTACTATAGCAAAGATTCAAACTGATGTATACAAAATGGGATAGAGCTTAGTTCTCTATCTCTATCCCATTTTCCAAAGCAAAAATCTTTGTCTGAAGTTTCATATATTGAGTATTTAATCTATGATTTTCCTCTATAAGCTCATCCATCACTGGCTCCATGCCTTGGAGTGATGGCATATCCGCAAGAAAACGGAACTTCTTCATCCTTTCTTTTGCATCTTTTTCAGTTTCCCCTTTATAGCTATCAAGCCTGTGCTGGCAGTACTCTTTGTAATATTCGATCAGTGACCTGATCTCTTTGTCATTATAAAGAGTCTGTCTGGCTATGCCTGTCATCCTAGAAATATTGTAAATGTCAATCGGATAGCGGTGTTCCAATGAATCGCAGATTGCCCTCCGCACCCTGTAATTAAGGCTTGCAGAGCTTTCTTTGCTTATATCTACCAGCTTTGTAGCATATGGAGATTTTTTAACTTTCATCGAAAAACACCCCTTTAAATGTTTAATGTAATTTACACATATATTGTATGTATGTTGTATTTATCATACCATAAAAGCCATTTAGAGGCAATAAAACCATTCACGATTCCAACGCCATACTACAGATTTATGAAAATAAAATCTTCTGTTACGATTTTTACATAAAGATTAGCGCTATTCTTTTGCACCTTGAAAATTTAAGAAAGGAGGAACCAGCATGGAAGTCAAAAGTGTAAAAAAGGCTGTCGGCACCATCTATTTTCTAGTTGACGATAACAATAGACCTATCATGCCAGTCTACCGCTTCATGCTCCATATGCTTAGTAATGGCTTTAGCAGTAATACTAGCAAAACATATGCACAGCATTTAAAGCTCTATTATGAGTGGCTTAATCTTGTAGGACTTAATTATCACACAGCGGTTGGTGTCGGGCAGAATAAAAAATCAGTGGTTTTGTCGAATCTATCAACATTTAAGTTCTGGCTCAAATATCCAGACTATAATGAAAAGCTCACTCCCATTAACGGATATGTAGCCAAAAGACAAGCTATCACTGTAAACCAGATCATGAATGCTGTCCTGTCCTTCTACGATTTTTTAGAGTTCGATGAAGGAATAGACACGCTACATCTTTATAAAGAAACACGAAGCAATTCTCAATTTGGCTCTTTCCTATCAGAAATGATTTTGAAGAAGGAAAAGAAACTTACCTCTATTTTGAAGGAGAAAGTTCCCAAAAAGAGAATTGAATATGTCACCAGAAGTCAATATGAGCTTCTCTACAAAAAAGCAACAAACCAGCGCAACAGGATAATTATTGGATTGATGTTTGAAGGAGGTCTTAGAGTCTCCGAAGTGATTGGACTAAACATTTCAGATCTCAGAGATATTGGCAACAACAAAATCTATATCTCAAAAAGGAACGATCCGAATAATCCTGATTCTGCTGTGAAATATGATTCAGAAGGCACTGTATTTGTGTCAGATACTCTTGCTAGGGAAATTAATAACTACCTGATTGAAACTTTATCAGATATTGATACAGATTACGTCATTATCAATCTATACTCAGACACGAATAAATATAAACCCATGAGACGTGACACCATTGAAGATATGGTTTCTAAACTTGGTAAGAAAGTAGGTATCGAAGGACTTCACCCTCATATGCTCAGGCATGGCTTGGCGGTAGATATGCTTCAAAAAGGCTCTGATATGGTGGAAATCAAAGACACCCTACGACACAAAAATGTCAATACCACCGCTTCTATCTATGCAAAAGCAGATACACCTACAAGGCAGGCTGCTATGAAAACATATTACGATAAAGCAAATAAAGAATTTCACCCTGATGGTATGAGTACCGATGAACTCGTAGACTTTTTATTACAAGATATGGAGGATTAATACTATGGCGAAGATTATAGAATTGAAAAGAAAACCCAGTAAGCTGCATAGCGCAGATGCAACTAAAAAAAGTATAACTTGTATAACACCATTAGAAAGCAGAGTAATGGAATTATTAAGCGATGATATTGTTGAACTGAAATCAATCCCCTTTGAAGATGTAAGCAAACGCTTTTATAAAGTAGTGATTGATTTTACTTCAATTAAAAATGATATCTCAAGACAACAATTTAGAGATTTACTTTTTTCCATCTTCTGTCGTGAAGTCCCTTACAAAAGGGCTTCTGACAGAATATATTATGTTTTAAGGCTGTCAAAATTTATGTCAGACCTGAATGGTATTACGGAGATTCCTGACAAAGAGCTAAAGGAACTTTTTGACAGGTATTGTAATGAAAATCATTATTACAAAGATTGTAAAAAAATCATTATCACCTGTAAAAATGCCTTGCTTGAAATGTATGATACAAGAAAAGGGTTCGAGCGAGATACTTGGGATAAAAGTATATTCCAGTTGCCTGATGAACGTGTCAATAAATCTTCAAGTGAATATACATTCTATTTCAGACAGATTGAAAATGTAGAAAATAGAGAATATGCAAAACTATATATAAAATATCTGCTCGGCAATACAGAGCAGGCTCTCTCAACAGCAATAAACTATTTTTCACATATCTGTAGATTTTGCGATTTTATATATCCACAAAGCATACTGGATGTTACAGATAAAGATTTCAGAAAATACTTGGTTTTTAAAAAGAATTTATCTGATGATGCCTATAACCATAATATTTCTCGCATATATGGCATGTATGAATACCTTGCAGTAAAGGGAATTATGAAAAATCCTATTCCTGTAAATTTAGGAATGTGCAGAAAAAATGAACGTAAAGCCTGTGATGAAATTGTATCAGAATATGTAATATTACAGATTTTCAATCATTTACACAAAGCTCCATTTAACTATTTGCTTATGTATTTGATTAACTATTGTACAGGTATGAGGCTCTCTGACGTATGCCAACTTAGAACAGACTGCCTGTATGAAGATAGCAAAGATGGTTATTATGTTAGACCTTACAACTGCCAGAAAATGCAAAAAGCAATTATGAATTTAATTCCTAAAGCGTTGTTTGAACTGATCCAAGAGCAAATTAAAATTATAAATGCTCTTGATTACGAGGAGGAATATCTCTTTCCATCTGAAGAAAAAAAGAATTACCCATATAATGCACTTACTTTCAGAAATAACTTCAAAAAATTATGCAATGAGTGGGGCATTAAAAATGAAGATGGCACACTTTACAATTACACGACACACAGTTATAGGCGCACAATTTCTACTGACTTGTATCAAAATTATAATGTGCCAATCGTCACAATACAAAAAGCTGTCCTTTGGCATAAGGAGATACAAATGACACTTTCCTATGTAAAACGTCCAGAAGAGTTTAGAAAAATGAAAGCTGATAAATATTTTTCAAAAACTGGAGAAGCAGAATTAGCTGAATGGCTGAAAGAAAATCTACAAAATAATATATTACCAAATGGTGTATGTGGACTTGCTCCGAAACTTGGCACTTGTCCTGCTGTAGATGCTTGTCTTTCATGTCCACACTTTATGACATCAAGGAAATTCCTGCAAATTCACAAGGATCAGCTTGCAACAATTAAGTCTAGGCTTGTGATATATGAAGCAAACGGCTGGACACCAAACATTGAAACAGCCAAAAGACAAATAAGAGAACTTGAAAACATCATTCAAATACTAGAGGAAAAGGAGGGTGATAATGCCAGCGAAACAATTAAAATTAATACCAGCACTACCAACCTTTGATATTCCAGATAAATACAAAGACGATGAATGGAAAGTCAAAGAATGGGATATTTATAAAAATGCTCCTGCAAAAAGAAAATCTGACTGGAATACTCGCTCAAACACCACAGATAATATTTTTAAATTCACTCTCTGCAAAAATCCATTTATTGTAGAAGAATTCAAATATTTCATGTATTACATAATCGAAGTTAAGCAAATCAGAATCAATACATTTGCCGAATACTATGATCGCTACAAAATTCTTGCTGAATATGTCAATACATATATGGTCAATAGTGAGAGTATTCTTGAGCTGGAGGACTTATCTATATTTGAGTTTTTTCTGTCAACACATAAGAAGAATAAAACAACCATTGAAAATGGCACTCAGTTTGTTGGTCAGGAATTTAAGAGAGCAAGCAGAAAGAGTAGATTTACCACATTCATTACTTATGCTCAATCTATAATAAGACA
The DNA here is from genome assembly GCA_947576945.1 of uncultured Lachnospiraceae bacterium. Taxonomy (GTDB): domain Bacteria; phylum Bacillota; class Clostridia; order Lachnospirales; family Lachnospiraceae; genus UBA3282. Next base: position 27,355 of record CANPTH010000037.1, on the reverse strand, counting down.
ATATTATGAAAAGGATATTCCAGAAACAGAAAAACTAATCTGGCATCCTAAGAAATTGTCTTTCTGTAAAGGCTTAGATTCTGATAAGGTTTTGGATTTTAGAGAAATAAAAAATCCCGCTACTCTAAAAAATGTACAGGCTTTTTGTTTATTCAAACTACGTGATATTACCTTTGGTGCTGTATATGCTTATTTATTTGATATAAAACTATTTATTCGTTGGTTGGATGAAAACAATCCGCTTAAAAGTTTAGCTGATTTAACCAGAGATGTCGTAGAAGAATACTTTACTTGGATAAGGACTGCAAGTGGATATAATTCTCACAAGGCGAATGTTGCCATACTCAATCTAAAAGTATTTTTCGATTGGGGGCAGCTACTTGAAAGAGATAACATGCCACAGCAACAGCTATTTTTGAGTAATGATTATGTTCTAAAAACCAAAAAAGAAAGCAAATATCTTACAGATAAAGAAATAAAAGGATTACTTAATGTCCTTCCACAAATGCCAAAGCTCTATGGTCGAATGGTTTACTGCTTATTGTTTCTTGGTATGCGTTTTTGTGAGCTTGCAAAATTAGATGTTAATGCTATTAAACAGAATGACGATGGCACATACTATCTTGATTTATGGCAGTACAAAACGCAAGCGGTTAATGAAAAGCCAATATTTGAAACTACAATAAAGATTATGCTTGCAGAAATTGAGCGAAATAAAAAGCGATTTGGAGAAGAAAATGTGAAATATGTTTTTGTTACGGAAAAAAATACACCAGTCAATATTGGAACAATAAATGAGAACATCAATAAGGTACTTGTTAAAAACAATGTTTTAGGCAGGGATGGAAAGATACTCCACGTTACCACTCATAGATTTAGAGCTACTGTTGCTACGAATCTCATCAGCGAAGGCACAAGTGTTGATATTGCTGCACAATTATTAGGGCAAACAACATTAAGCTCATTAAGTCACTATGCAACTGTTACTACTGATGTTGTCAAAGAACAATTAAGACCACGATTAGACAAAGATGAAATGCTTATTCGTAACATTGGAAAAGGAAAAGATATGGCAGAAATAATTCCAGAAAAATCTGTTGCTCTTTGTAATGGATATTGTGGCAAAAATCCACTAACTACTCCATGTGCAAAAGCAAATGCATGTTTTAACTGCTCCATGTTCATTCCAAGTTTTCAGTTTCTCAATGCTTATCATATACAGTTATTGGAGATTGAAGCAACTATTAAGATAGCCGAGGCTAATGATTATACTATGATGCTCAAAAAGGCTTTAAAGGAAAAAGAAGCTCTGGAAAAGATTATTTCAAAATTAGAGAAAGGGGTTAAGAAAAATGACAGCTAAAGAGAAAAAAATGGCTGGCGTTAAAAAGCATAATGAAGCCGTTAAACAGAAAAAAGCTGATGATGTGAAGAAAGCCATCAACAAGCTAAGAAAAGAAGGAGAATTTACTCTTGCTGACCTTTGTAGGGAGGCAGGTGTAAGCAGAACTTACTTTTCCAAACACCCAGATATGAAAGAATTGGCTGATAAATACATAACTCCTACTGGATATTGCAAAAACAGAAGTAAAGATTCAGCCGATACTTATATTCAAATTCTCAAAAGAGAAAATAGGGATTTAAAAAAAGCTCTGGATAAAATAAAAAATGACATTGTTTCTGAAAATAAATACAAAGACAAATATGAAGAAGCTTTAGAAGAAATCAAAAAGCTAAAATCACAATTAGAAGAAGCATATAATCTTAATTTACCAGACCATTTATAATGGCTCCAACTTCACCACAAAAAGGCAAGTGACTCAGGTTACTTGTCTTTTGCATTTAAAAAGCCTTTAAACAGAGGCTTTCCTACAGGAATTATATAAACCCTGTAATAAAGACCGAAAATAAGGGATTATAGGGGCGGTTGCTCCATATATTCCGATGATCCGATCCGGTCTCATGCGAAGGCTTGTTTTGATCAAATCCCTGATGCCTATCTCGCTGCATCCTTCCACGTTGGCATTTCTCTTTTCCATGCGAACCAGATTAGGCAGCCCCAGTATCTGCAGCTCCGCGCTGTCCTCTATCGTAATGATCCGTTCTTCTGTCGGAATGTAACAGGACAACGCATTTAAAAAGGTCGTCTTGCCGGATCCTGTGCCGCCGCTGATCATAATATTGTATTTCGCCTGCACAAGCTTCTGCAGCCACTCGCACACTTCCCGTGTTACGGAACCATACGCGATCAGATCTTCCATCATAACAGGCTTATCCGGAAATCGACGGATCGTGACGATCGGGCCGTTCAATGCCACTGGATTTAATACCACATTGACGCGTGCTCCGCCCCGCAGTCTCGCATCCACAATCGGAGAGGCTTCGTTGACCACTCTGTTACAATCCGCTACGATCTGCTGTATCACATTGTGCAGCTGCTCCTGACTCTCAAAGCGAAGCTCACTCCGATACAGCCGGCCGTCCCTTTCAACAAAAATGTGCTCCGGCCCGTTGATCATAATCTCCGTAATGTGAGCGTCATCCACCAGATCCTGCAGTACATCCAGTTTGCGGATCGCATGGAATAACTCCCGTCTAAGCTGTTCCCGCTCCGCTAAGCCAAGCGGGGCCGCCTTACTCTCCCGTGTCAGCATATCATCGATCAGATCCTGTATCTCTTCGTCTGATTTCTCTGTGGCGTAATCGATGCTTTCTACCAGCTTTTCCCGCAGTCTCCTCTTTCGTTCTTCCCTACTTTCCATGCAAGTCCTCTCTGATGATCGCTTTCACATATCCCGCCAGCTCTCCATGCGTCATTAATTCCAGATTTACCGGCACCTCCTTAAAAACCGGAAATCTGCATTTCACAGTCTTATCCGCAATCTCCTCCAGCTCATAAAATTTCAGGATCTGTTCATACTGGTTCAACTTGGCCACCGCAAAACTGTCTTCCCGGGTGATGGTGTAAATCTTATAACACTCCCGCAGCAGATCAAACAGCCCGCTCATCCCGTCATCCAGATCCAGAATAATGTATTCATACTGTCCGATCTGCGCGATCTTCCTGCACAGTTCCAGCCACTGTCCGCCGTCAGTCTCCCACAGCTCTGTCTGCGACTGCATGGGCGGTATATAATCCAACCCATTGATATTCTGTATGATTGTGGGCAGATGCAGTGCCAGTTTCTCCTTATCACAGCGGAAATAATACATCACGTCGGTCACATCCGTCAGGAATTCCCGCCCCAGCATCTGCCCGAACCCTGAATAATTCTCAAAATTGAAATACAGTACTCTCTGTTCCCTGGCCAGTATCTGACCCATTGTCAGAGCAAATGACGTCTGCAGGCAGCGTTTGACCGGAGAATAAATACCAATCAGCTTTACATCCGTCTGTACCTGTGTCCCTGCTTCCTGCCAGTCTGTCAATCCCTTCACCGATTCGACAAGTATGGATACGATTTTTTCCGGGTTTTGAAATTTATTGATGTACAATGCCGGATTCTCACTTATCTGCACCTCTTTATTCTGTATTTCATTTTCCTGCAGGTCCTTTTCCCGAATGTCGTTTTCCTGCAGCACAAACATCTGTACCACCTGCCGTCTGACATACTCCAGGTGCAGCAGCTCCAACGCATTTTCAGCAATCAGCAGGATCGCTATCTCTTCCTGCTCCATAAATCTCTCCAGTTCTTCCACCTTAGTGAATAAATGCAATGCGTACGAAACTCTGATCTTCTCCAGCATATATTCCGCCAATCTGAGGGCATATGCCTCTTCCAAATCGCAGATTGCAAAAATCTTCTGCTTCAAATTAATCCTCCTATCCAAAGCGCTGTCCCAAACAGGATCGGAATTGTAAAATGTATCTTGTTCCTGTGGTACAAGCCCCGATCCTTTTCCAGATCTTCTCCATATAACTTCCAGCGTCCGCTTCTTAATACCTCCGATGCATAAGCTGACAGACAGACCATTCTCTCTCTTCCGTTGCCTTCCATAAACAGTTTGGCCACGGACATCACTGCCCCGATCATAAAGGATGCCGCAAGTACTGCCAGAAACTCCTTTATCGTCAGAAAACAGCCTGTCATGACAAGTACCTTGATGTCACCGGCTCCCAATCCTCCAATCTTAAACAGGGGATACATGAGCAGAAATGCAAGAAGCATAGAAACAAACGAAGACCGCAGACCCGGGCCGCACCACTGACTGCCATACAACCCAATCATAATACCGGTCACAAGAAAACCGTTGGGTATACGATCTGTTTTAAGATCCGCCGCCGCTGCGAGCAGCAGTAAAAGAAGTAATAAAGATTGATAATAACTCAGTCCAATAAAAACACCTCCCTGACATAATCTAACCTGACTCAATGAAATATATGGGATGAAACTCCCGATGCCTCTGTGGCAATAGAGTGAAGCCCTGCTTCACATAGAATTTCCTGAGCTGTGAATTGAATTATACTCATATATGAACTACTTGTCCAGTTATATTTTGCACAAAAAGTAATTTTGTGAAAATACTACAACATTTTGAAGAAATGAATCCCGTAAAGCACTACAACCCCCGGAAATCCAAGGAATCCGGATGTCAAAACTGTCAGCGGATTAATACCCACCGCAAAAGATAACTGCTGTGATTCTAAAAAATAATTCACAAAATAAATGCCTGCCGTCCCCATCACTGCACGCAGGATAAAATTGACCAGCCACTCCACCTTCCTGCCCAGCGCCCCAATGATCAACACGATCAGACACACTCCTGATATTGCCAGCATTCCATTTATATTCTGCATTCAATTTCCCATCCTTTCTATAGTTAATGAACTGCCCTGAAGGTTCTTAATGTTATATATGCATGGCAGGTTCTGGAAATTACATGAATATTTTTCCAATTATTACCTATACTTTAGTAAAAGCAGGCTGATATGATATGCACACGGCAAAAGCGGTAACAGAAAAAATCAAAATTAACAGAAAGGCAGGATATCCTCATGAGAGTACTCTTTCGTCAACCACCATCCATCCCGGCGGACAGTAATTCAATTGTCGACGATCATCGGATGACCCTTCAGGAAGAACTGGCGCAGTCCCGGTTTGCGCTGGAGATTGCTTACTCAAATTTCGATAATGTAACCGACCCGGATCTGATCGACTGTTACATCTATGAAGTGAATGCTGTTCTAAAACGCTATAAATACTTATTGGAACAGGCCGCTGCAATGGAACTGGTCCCCGAACACAAACAGGGAGAAATGTACCGCTCGCTGACACTGTTCTCATAATCGAAAAAATCCCGGAGTGCCTGTTTCCTGTCGGCACTTCCGGGATTCCCTTATTCTTCTGATAACATACTCCAGTACAGATCACACACAGAACCCTCTGTTTGCTGCCGGATCTGCCACATTCTCCAGCAGGGTATTCCTTCCATAAGTCATCCCCGCGTAAACCGTCTGTGCATTGCCCATGACAGGCCCTGACCTGTCCTGATCCTCGATCTGCCGATACGCTTTATGCAGCTCTCCAATCACCGAACGAACATGCTCCAGATTCTCCCTGTCAAAATGCGCAGAAGCCTTCACCAGCTCCCTGTTCACATAGAGGTAAAGCTGCAGCAGATTCTGTGCCAGTTCATATTCAAGATGCAGGGAGGATGTCAGCTCATTCATGCAGCCCCTGATCTTCCGCACCGCACCTTTAAATGCCGCTTTATCATCTGCCTTCAGCGCTTCCTCAGCCTCATCGACATACAGAAGCGCCATCTCATAAAGGATCGTAATCAGCTGCGTCTTATTCGCCTGCGTGATCCTCAAAGTAAATTCCTGCTTTAATTCTCTGGTCATACCATAACCCCTTCTTGCTTTACTGTTCTATACTTAATACAGTCTTTCCACTCTTCTTCCATAAATGGCTTAGATCTACTCAGGTCATGTTCTTTATGACCTGAGCAGATCTTCATCTCTTATTATTGGAGCAACTGCAGCACCTGAGACGGTCTCTCATTCGCCTGTGCCAGCATGGACACAGATGCCTGCGAAATTACCTGCTCCGTCGTATAATTGGTCATCTCTTCCGCCATGTCCACATCCATAATACGGGAATAGGAGGCTGTCATATTCTCCTTCGTAATATCCAGACTGCTGATCGTATGCTCCAACCGATTCTGGTAAGCGCCCAGCCGGCTTCTCACGTCTGATACATACTCGACTGCTCCCTTGATCTCCGTGATCGCATCGCTGCTGCTTTCCTGGGTCGTTACTTCCGTCTGCTCAATCCCAAGATGACTCAGAGAAATCGTAGGAATACGGATTTCCAGCTGCTGGCCCTCGTTAGCGCCAATCTGTGTATCCATTGCCCCGACCCTTGTGAGATCAACCTTTAAAGCCATCGCATTGCCATTTGCATCCTTTGGAATACAATCTACAGGATTATAACCCGTAATGTTGCCGTTTGCATCCGTCACCGGATCCGGCTTAACCGAGAGCGTCAATTCAAAATTCTGCCCCGCCTTAATCGTTATTTTATCCTGACCTGCTTCCACAATCTCTGCGCCCTTCGGGAATTCCGGCCCCGGCTGGAAAGTCGCCTTCGTCTGATCCAGGTCTATCGTTCCGTCATCGTTATAGACAACTTCCAATGCATTGATCGTATATTCCTTCGCCAGCGCTTCATCCACATAATAGTCCACATTAACCGTCTGACTATTGGTATAACCTTTCAGGTCAAAACTACCGTCCAGAAGCGGCTGCCCGTTAAATTCCGTATCATTGGCAATCCGGCTCACTTCTTCTTTCAGCTGCTTCAACTCCTTATTCAGTGTGTCCCTGTCCACCGAAGTAAGCGTTCCTGTTGCCCCCTTAACTGCCAGCTCATTCATTCTCTGCAGCATATCATGTACTTCCGATAAAGCGCCGTCCGCCGTCTCGATAATGGAAATACCGTTATTTGCACTCTGCGTCGCCACAGACACACCTTCAATCTGCGCATTCATCCTGCGTCCGATGGCATAACCGGACGGGTTTTCCTTCGCCGCTGTAACCTTTAAACCGGATGATAATCTTTTGAGGGAAGTAGTCAGCCTCTTATCCGATTTATTCAATGCATTGTTGGCGCGCATCGCCGCCGCGTTATAACTGATCTTCATAATTAAATTCCTCCTGTTATTCTGTAATGACCGTAATAAACGTCTTTGCGATCTGATACAGATCCGCCGTCTGCACCGATGCAGATTCTTCCTGCAGTCCTTCCGCCTCAAAAGCGTTCAGATCCAGATCACTGCTGTGTACCACGCCTATATGGCCAGGTTCCGGTCCGTCCTTTTTCCCGGAAAAGAGCCTCTGCAGGTTCTTCTGCAGGCTTTCGCTCCTATCCCGTACAATCTCGGTTCCCTCCGCCGTAGAGCAGGCGATATAGCCGGTAACCTTACCGCCCCTGATACTGAATTCCGCCGCAACCTTGCCGTGATTCTCCGTCTCAAAGGTCGCTTTCACCTTGCCGCCTTCTGTCTTATCATGTAATACCCGCAGGTGGATAGCCGTTGTCTCACCGTTGATCTCCACCGGGATCTGGTAATTCTCTTCCTTCGCCAGATTGCCGGCCAGCGCAAGCTGCTTATAACAGCTCTGCATTGTTTTCAGGTCAACATAGTTCATGCCCGGGCTGTAACGCGCCTCCTCCAGCACTTCATCGTATACCTGCTGTAATTCCTCGTAGGCTTCCTGCGCGCTGTCCTTATCAGTCAGCGCCTCGTGCAGATGAGAAAGAGCCTGTTTGACTTTGCCCCTCTTCTCCGGTGTGGTGTAATCATCCAACTTTCTGTAAACGCCGCCCCGGCTGTTCATCAGCCTGTCAGCCGCCGCCAGATTGTTGATCGTCACCGGCTGCTTATTATGCAGCAGTTCTTCCACCACGGCGTCCTCTACCTCGCACGCCTTCCGGCACTCCTGCATCTGTTCCTTCTGATATTCTTTCTGAGTGGCAGCATCCTGCTTCGCCATCCGGTCCGCGATATTTCCCACGATATCCCGATAGAACTTAGGGAATCCGGTTTCGATCTGCTTCGTGATGGATATACCCTTCTCAATGGCCTCCAGCCCGGCAAAAGCATCATCCACCATAAAGTCCATGCCTGCCCGCTTCTGGCTGCGCACCGCACTGAGCATATTCTTGAAAGAGACTTCCGCTCCTATATTGATAAGCGCTCCCACTCCCGCGTTATCCGTCTTTTCAAACTGCCGCAGCATACGGTAAATACCGATATAAGCCGTACGCTCCTCTTCCGTGATCGCTTTATTCTTATCTAATTTATATAAAAATTTACTGAACTTCTCAATTTCCTGTTCTTTTCCGTATGGTATGGAATCCAGATAGGCATCCAACTCCGGCAGCGTCATCTCAAGCGGGTTCTTCCCGTCACGAATCGTCTGCAGCACTGCCGCCGGCGTCATCTTATCCACCACCCGCTGCAGTTCCATATCGGTAGCCCTTACCGTCTCCACATTCTCACGTGACAGTTCCATCCGGTTATAGCCCAGGATCCGGACTGCACGGCGGTTCTCCTCGCTGGTCTCCATCCCCAGATCCTCCAGGATACTGTCCACATTTCGGAATGCCTTCTGCATGGAATCTCCCAGATCCGCTCTGGTATTCGTCATCCAGGTTTCATACCGTTCTTTTGCTTCGTCGTACTGACTGCGTAAAGCGGTACCGGAAATATGTACCTGATTTAAGGTGAAATCTTCATCGGTTATCCGGAATCTGCCTGCAATGGCAATGGGCAGATAAGGAAGTTCCTCTACCTTACTCCTGGTCTCGTTATAAAGCGCCGCCTTCTCTGCCGCTCTCTCCGGATCCGTCTCCCCGAACAAAAGCCTCTGCTGCCTCTGCTCCAGCTGCCGCAGGGCATTCACCAATTGCTCCAGTTCCGTAGTATCTATTGCGTATCCGCTTCCTAACAGTTTCCGGTTCACTTCCACCGTCATCATCAACCGGATCTCTTCCAGCTGACGTCTGGCCGTAATATTCTCCGGGATCTCCACCACGGTATCGCCTCTGTTCCCATCAGATGTTTCTGTCGAAGCCGTCGCAGCAGATCCATTTCCTGCGGTGATCTCCTCAGCTGCCTTCTCCAAATTCACCAGTGTCACTTCTTTGCCTGCCGCTTCCGTCCGGTCAACCGCCTCATCCGGAATGCTGTCAAATCTCTCTATATACTCGGCCGCCTTCTCCAGATTGCTCCTGCCATCCGCCAGATTGGCCGCTCCTGCCCCCCTGCCGTCCGCTATGGCCGACGCCACCGCCGACAGAATCTGCCTCTCGTCCTGCGGAAGCGTCAATGTATCCAGCTTATAAAATGCTGCCACGGAATCCGGCGTCAGTGGAATCCCTTTCTCGATCAGCCACTGGGCATCACCAAGCGTCTTGTCGTTGACTTCCAGCCCGGCCTCCTCTAAAACTCTCTCCATCTGCGGACGCAGCTGCTGCCAGTTAAAGTCTTCCGCTTTTCTCGCATAGTATCCGGCGCTGTCTGCATAATAGCCGCGGCCCTGTCTGCTGCCGTCCGCGGTAGAACTGTAGCCCGCCCGGTACAGATTATCGATGGTAGGTTCCATCTGGTTCTCCACCATGTATTTGGCCGCGCCGTCTGTCAGCTCCCGAAGCTCCGTCGCCTTATCATAGGCTTTCTTTGCATTCCGGACATTCTCCTCTGTCAACGGGATATCCTGCTTCCGGAACTGTCTGCTCAGTTCTCTCGCAAAAGCTTCACTTCCCGTGATCTCCCGCAGTGTGTCCGCATCTATCTGATCGGTGTACCCCACTACCTGCGTACCACTCTTGATCAGTTCCGCCTTGATCTTGTCAACAATCGTAACGACTTCCTCTATGTCCATATCTCCCACATGACACCCGTCTTCCATCATCCGGTTGTAGTCTTCTTCGGACATAGTATTAGACATCACTGTCATATAGTCTCTCTGCACGGCAACGTCTGTCTGCCCTGCATCCTGCATAACCTCTTCTGCGGTCTTTCCCTGACCCTTGTAAGCCGTGTTATCCATAACTGTGCCAGAAATGTCTAATGCAAATGCACCCGCCTGAGAGGTCTTCTCCGTGCGGGTATCCCGATATGGAGTTGTCGTCACCTTGTCTACATTTTGATTTGTGTTATTATTGTCAAATGTTATCTTCATACACTCACTCCATGCAGCAGGTCTTCTTTTATTTATATCTTTCTTTCGTTGCCTTTTATTTCGGCATATTGTGTTGTTTTCTTAACCCTGCAACCGAAAACACGGCCTGCAGCCTGTACCTGTGAAAATCGAAAAAGGCTGAACCTTGCGATCCAGCCCCGCTTTTAGCTTTCCTTCCAGGCAGCACTGTTCTGAAAAAAGCCTACTGCAGCAGTTCCAGAATGGACTGCGTGCTCTGATTGGCCTGCGTCAGCATACTCGTTCCGGCCTGCATGATGATATTATTAACAGAATATTCCATCATCAGGTCTGCAATATCGGCATCCCGGATACGGGATTCTGCCGCCTGCGTGTTCTCTTCCACATTGGCATTGATGTTACTGGCATGTTCGATGCGGTTCTGATAAGCGCCGAAAGTAGAACGCTGTTCACTGACCATCTGCAGGGCGCCCTTGATCTCGTCGATAGCGTTCCTGGAACTCTCCTGTGTCAGTGTGTTCGTGTGCTCCAATCCCAAAACAATTGAGCTGAGGGATTCGTACTGTACGGAAATATGTTGTCCGCCCTCCGTACCTGCCTGCACATAAAACCCGCATATTCCCCCATAAAACGGGACATCAATGCTATGTGTGTGCGCCGATGCCGTACCAATATAGTGGCTGTCGTTACCGGCATCTCTCTCAAAGTCGAAAATAGTATTCGCATTTAGCGCCTGTGTAATATTCTTCAGGATGGCTTCCTGTGTATTCTCTCTGCTGTCTCTCGGATCGACATGAATATAAATATTAAAGCTTCCGACACTGTTGCTTTTACTTGTGCCGTAAGTAAATTCATTCTGAGCTGTCAGGCTGAAACTCAGCTCGATTACTCCTCCGGAATCTGTCGCTCCATGCTCTTTCTCACCCAGCAGGCCTGGCGTAGAATCCGTACTGCCGTTTCCTTTATTATATTCATCCTTTGTTCCGGTCAGTGCAGACATTACACCGCCCAGGTTCTCTGCCGGATAATGGTATTTGGTAGAAGTATACTCATGATGATTGGAATCCCACCATTTATACCACCATATATCCTCGTCGTCGGCAGATCTGTCACTTGAATGATACTCTATATCGCTTAATGATCCTGTGACCACTCCGATTCCTTCCATCTTGAAGGAAAAAGTCCAGTCTTCCGTACTTTTTATTGCAGCATCTACCGTAGTTGCCGCGGGAAACTTTGTCAGATTGCTGCTGCCGTTATTAGCAGTCAGATTCGGCTCCAAAAAGGTATCATCTTTAGCATCAAAATCATGTCCCTTACCGTTACCATGTACATAAGATGCATAAGCAGCCCAATAGTTCAAACTGGCAGAAGAAGAGATTCCATACAAGTCATTCTTTTGGGTCCCGTCCGGATTCTGAAAGGACGATGACATGCCCACGGAGGAACTGGAGTACATTCTTGTGTTATTGATACATTTGACAATATCATCAATTGTCGCTACATCATTTACGGAAAATGCGACCGCATGTTTAAACTGCGGTACAATATCCCCTTTGGCATCTGTTGTATACAGTTTATTCGTTGCCGGGTCCTTATCGCCAAAATAATCGCTCATTTCAAATCTGTAGTTATTTGCCTTTAATTCATCCCAGCCGACCTTCTCTGTTGCATACGGTTCGCCATCCCAGCCGGTCCACTCAACCCAAACACCGTCTGCGGCATCAGCTTTGATGATATAATCACTGCTGTTGCTTGCCAGTACGCCGCAGTTCGCGTTTGTGACACTTCCCGCTATATATCCGCCGGTCCCGACAAAATTGGCGGCCTGCCTCTTATAATAGCCAAGCAGCTTTCTGTCTCCCGCCTCCCAGATCTTCTTGTCATTAAACGTAGTCGTGCGGAAGATACGATCCATCTCGTCTTTCAACGCCTGCACTTCACTGTCGATATATGCCCGATCCTCTTCTGTATTCGTACCGTTAGCTGCCTTCACCGAAAGCTCATTCATCCGCTGCAGCATGTCATGCACTTCGTTGAGCGCACCTTCTGCCGTCTGAACATAGCCTACCCCTTCCGTAATATTATCTACGGTCTGGTGCAGGCCGCGCACCTGCCTGCGCATTTTCTCGGAAATAGACAGCCCTGCCGCATCATCCGCCGCCCGGTTGATCCGGTATCCCGATGAAAGTTTCTCAGTTGTCTTCGCATTTCTCCTACTACTTACGTTCAATTGACGATTCGCATTTTCTGCCAGAAGATTATGTTGTACAAACAGCATCTTTCCCTCCACACAAAATATATCATTATCTGATTAACTATGATGAATTATAATTGCTATAGAACTGCCTGCCTGGATGTCTGACTTGTTTATTGTATATTATACATGATATCCCCTTAAAATAACAGAATTAAAATTAATCTTTTCCACTCTGAAAATACCTACTGAAAAAGAGACAGGCGCTACACCCATCTCTTTTCTAAAAAAACAGTCGTTATTCAATCAAATACCCCACAGCAGGCTGACTCGGCGGTAAACTATCATCAGAACACAAACACCGCAGCCGTATAAGGCGGCAGATCAAAAGAAATATTGTATTTCTTAAAATTGCATTCCCCTTTGACCGCGTTGATCTCCGCCGGGATCTCATGGCCCTGGCCGCCGAAGCGTTTGTCATCACTGTTCAGCAGCAGCTTGTATTTCTTCTTCTTCGGCACACCGATCATGTAATTCTCCCACATCATCGGAGTCATGTTGATGACGAACATGATATTGTTCTTGCCCGTCTCATCTTTACGGAAGAAACTGTAGACGCTGCGGTCCGCATCATCCGCGTTAAGCCACTCGAATCCGCTCCAGTCGTTGTCAATAGAATAGAGCGCCGGATACTTACGGTACATCGTTAAAAGCTCCTTCATATACTCGTGCATCCCCTTGTTCTGCTCCTCAGCCAGCAGGAACCAATCCAGTTCCCGCTCTTCGCTCCACTCTCTCTCCTGTCCGAAATCCTGTCCCATGAACAGAAGCTTCTTGCCGGAATGGCCGAACATATAGGTATATCCCAGACGCAGATTCGCATATTTATCCACCGGATAGCCGGGCATCTTGTTGACCATAGAGCATTTCAGATGCACTACCTCGTCGTGGGACAACGGCAATATGTAATTCTCACTGTGATTATAGGTCATGGCAAATGTCATGGCATAATGGTTATTCTTGCGGAAATAGGGATCCAACTTCATATACTCACAGAAATCATGCATCCATCCCATATTCCATTTAAAGCAAAATCCCAGGCCGTCTTCCTCCACCTTTCCGGTCACCTTCGGCCATGCGGTGGACTCTTCCGCGATCGTCAGAAAGCCCGGATAAGTGCCGCATACAACAGAATTCAAATGCTTGAAGAACTCGATCGCCTCCAGGTTCTCATTGCCGCCGTACTTATTGGGTACCCACTGGCCGTCGCGCTTGCCGTAATCAAGATACAGCATAGAGGCCACGGCGTCCACACGAATACCATCGATATGGTATTCCTTGATCCAGAAAAGAGCATTGGCGATCAGGAAGTTCCTGACTTCATTCTTACCATAGTTAAAGATCTTTGTCCCCCAGTCCGGATGCTCTCCGATCCTCGGGTCCGGATGCTCGAAAATGCACTGTCCGTCAAACCGTCCCAGTCCGTGGGCATCCGTTGCGAAATGTGCCGGAACCCAATCCAGGATCACACCGATCTTATGCTTATGCAGCGTATTGATCAGATACATGAAATCATCCGGCGTACCGTATCTCGATGTGGGCGCATAGTAGCCCGTCACCTGATATCCCCAGGAACCGTCATACGGATATTCGGCAATCCCCATCAGCTCCACATGCGTATACTTCATTTCCTTTAAATATTCCACGATCCGGTCTGCGAATTCGCGGTAATTGTAGAAGCCTTCCTTGGTGCCGTCCGGATGCTTCATCCAGGAACCGATATGGCATTCGTAGATAGCTACCGGCTCTTTGTTGTAATCCTTGCCGTTTCTGTTCGCCATCCAAGTGCCGTCCGTCCACTTGAACTTCGTGATATCATAGGTCTTGGACGCGTTGCCGGGACGCATCTCGGCATAGTTTGCAAAAGGATCCGCCTTGTACAGCTTCTCGCCCTCCGGCGTACGGATCAGATACTTATACATCTCGCCCTCGCCCACGCCCGGCAGGAACAATGTGTAAATACCGATGGGGCCGATCTTCGTCATCACATGCAGATCTTCGTCCCAGTTATTGAATGTGCCGATCACGTTGACGCTGGCCGCATTGGGCGCCCACACCGCAAAAAACATTCCCTTCACGCCATTCTCCACGGAAGGATGCGCTCCCAGTTTCTTATAGATATCGTAATGTGTTCCCTGCCCGAATACATACTGATCGGCTTCCGAGATAAATACCTGATTTTCCTGCGGCTTCTGTATCTCCTTTTTCACTTCCTTTTTAGTTCCCTGTCTGACTTCTTTGCTCGTTTCTTTCCTTGCCATACATGTTCTCCCCCGTTACATTTTTCTTATGATCTGTGATCCCTGCTTAACAGCATTCACCAAAACCGCAGCAAACGCACAGTTCTGATTGCCGGTTACTCCTATAATAAACCCTCATCATGCTCAATAGTGCATGAAATCCTTCTCCCGCAAAATGATCATATCATCATCATCATATCTTTTTGCCAGTAATATATCCATAAAGTGGCCTGGTGTTTTCTTATTGGCATGATAGATTGCTTCATCTACCAGATCCCTGACCTCCGCCAGATTCACCTCATGATCACTCGTCTGCCTGTCGGCAATCCGCGTATGAAGCGCCAGGATACCGAATTCATCAATGGAATACTCCATCTCCTCCGCATACTGCCGCGCATAGGCTACCAGGGCCTCATCATCCAGCGCCTCGATATCCACCCGCAGATTGAAATGTTCTTTCACAGCCGCATTGTCTGCCAGGAATTCATTCATACTCTGTTTCTGGTCAATCATCAGAACCAGCAGGCCTATATTATCTCTGTCCAGCGTTTTAATCATGTCTGCCGCCGTCGCCGGTTTCAGGCGGGACGCTTTCTCAATGATTAAAGCGCCATTGTTCAGCTTGCCGAATGTCTCTTCTACATCCTTTTTATTCAGGACAACACTGGAAATCTTAGCTACCTTACCCGAAAAGTTGCTGTCATTAAGCTGCATCTCCCTGACCAGGGCTTTCGCCAGCGACAGTGCCGTCTCCTCTTCCTCGCCGGTAATCAGCACATTACCCGTGTAAGATGCCAGGCTCATGTTATCCAGCGTATGTACGAGCTGTCTTTCGGATTTCCGATGATGTATAAACTCCCCGAAAAGCTCCCGCTCCTCTTCTGTCAGTTCCCTTTCCCTGACAACATCATCCTCCGGCTGTTCTTCCGCATCAGACACAGCTTCTTCCACCGGCGTCTCTGCTGCTTCCGGCTCCTCAGGTGCAGAAACTTCTGCAGCTCCTGGCATTTCTGCTTCATCCTTCTCCTTTTCTTCAGTAATATCCTTCTCCTCAGCCTCCTCCGCCACCGGATCAGGTTTCTTCCGTATTACTGCCGAAGACGACGTCCCCGCTTTCTTAACCGAAGGCTTTCTGTCGCTCTCCTTCAGGATAGCCGCAACAAAGGCTCTTTCCAGCTCTTCCAGGAGACCGTTCTTGGTCGCCTCATCGAAGTTTGCAAAAAGATCCCCCGTATGTTCCAGAATCCGCTGTCTGACATCTTCCATGCGCTTCTGTTCGTTGGTCTTCTTCATCTCTTCCCACTCAGCCATAATATCTTCTATGCTGAGCTGCCCGGTGATCTGCTTCTCGATCCGCTCCGCCTCGGGCATTACAAGGCTGATCTGTCCGTCATATTCCTGGGAAAGAATATTGTCATATTTTGATGGTTTCGTATTCAGCGGAGTCAATACGCCGGTCCGCGCTCCCGGCACCCGCTCCGCTTCGGATGCTCCCGCTCTCTTCTGGACCTCTTCTTTCATCTGCTCCAGGATCTGTCTGGCATCAAAAGACGATGCATCCTCCTGTACGATCCTCGCACTGATCTCCTGCAGGTTATCCGTATCCATGACCGGCTTTCTGTTTACCGGTTTCGGCTCCCGTGCTGCTTTCGGCTGTCCCGGAAACCGTGTTACGGACGCCTCTTTCAGTCTCTTCTCTACCTCTTTGGAATCCGGCAGCCTGATCGTCTCTTCCATGAGCACATCGGCCTCGGATTTTGCAGCTGCATCCTCCTCGGCTTCTTCCGGTGACGCGGCAGTCTCCTCCGGTTCCTCCTCATCCTGCACAGGCTCTGACGCGTCCTCAGCTTCCGTATAAACCGCATCCGGCTCTTCCGGTTCTTCATACACGCCGGCGGGTGTCATTCGCAGCATCTCTTCCCGTTCCGCATAATCTGGCGGCTCGGTTTCCGCATCTTCTTCTGCCTCTTCCGCCTCCATGATCTCCATGCTTACGTCATTCTCATCCTCTGCCGGAAATTCTTCTTCATATATGATCTCTTCTGCCGGCTCCTCCTGCCCGTAAAATCCTGCCGGCTCAGTTTCCTCATCTTCCTCCTCGTTCAGAATCTCCTTCATGCTCTCCGCCAACGCCATCTGCAGGTTGATCGTATTATACTGACCCACATCTACCGTCTTAACCTCCGGAAGTTCTGTGGTCGGCATCTCTCCTGCCTCTATCTCCCCGTCAACTTCCTGCTGTTCTTCTGCGTACCCTGTATATCCGGTCTCGGCGGCTGCATGCCTGTCATCGGAAGCGGTATCCTGATAATTCTCTCCTTGCTCCGCCTCTTCATAAAGCTCTCCCGCTGTCTCTCTCGCCTGAATCCACAGATCATACTTATCCTGCTGTTCCGCATTCAAAGGTTCATGCAGTTTCTTCAACTCCAACGCCTTAACCACATACTTCCCTTCGCCAAACCAGAGAAACATCTCATCGCATTCTTCCACACATTTGGTTGTCAGACCGATGCGATGATACAGATACGCCAGCTCATACGCCCATTTCTCCCGATAATCCCGCTTCTTAAATTCCTCCAGAACTGCAATTCTCTCTTCCAGACTGACATCCTGCGCCTCATAAAGCCTGTACTGCAGTATATATCTGCCCGTATCCTTCGGCGCTATCTGTACAAACTCCTTATAGTATTCAATAGCCTGCACGCTCTCTTCCATCTTGATGGAAAGCTCACACAGGGAATAGACGATTAACCTTCCGGTGGGGTGTTTCTCATATGCCAGTAAAAGAATATCCCTGCTCTCCGGATATCTTCTGTTGATCTTATACAGATCGCTGATCTTGCACAACATCATAACGCTCTTGACCCTGCGCCAGTCGATGGTGTCCGCAATCTCAACGGCCTCCGCAAATTTCCCCTCAGCGATCAACGCATTGATCTCCTCGGCCCGTATTTTATATTCATACTTATCCAAGGTACTCACCTCATTATTGTATTCTCACTGTTATTTATTCTCTATACAGTTAATCTCATCTTATGCGTCTCTGTCACACAGCAGACGTATGGCCGTATAAACCCTATTTTCACTGTCTTAGTTTACCATAGCCTCTTATCAATGTAAATAATGATATGGAAAAAAAGCACCTTCTCCAGTATGTTCCTCTATCATATACCAATATATGGAAGCACATCAATATACAATCCCTCTATATTGTATTATCCAAGGGTTTTTCTTCTTGTAAAAAGACGGTTTGATAATTCGGAAAACTGTTCTAATGTCAACGTTTCTCCGCGTATCATAGCAGGAAGTCCCATGTCACACAACGCTTCTTCCACCTGTTTCCTGCCAATCCCCGGATACCCTGCGTTGGCCAGGCCATTTGCCAGCGTCTTCCTCCTCTGGTTAAAAGAAGCCCTGATCACGGCAAAAAGCCAGGCTTCGTCCTCCACCTCCACAGGAGGTTTCTCATAACGGGTCAGACGGATCACCGCGCTGTCCACATTCGGCTTCGGCATAAAGCAGTCTGCCGGAACCCTTGTGACGACCTCCGGCTTCGCATAATACTGCACTGCCAGCGACAGCGCCCCATAGTCTTTGGTGCCAGGCCCTACCTGCATACGATCCGCCACTTCCTTCTGCACCATAATTGTCACACTGTGCAGCGGTACATGCTTCTCAAAAAGCGCCATAATAATTGGCGTCGTGATATAATATGGCAGATTCGCCACCACCTTGATGGGCCTGCCTCCGTTATGTTCCTCCACGATCCGGTTCAGATCCAGCTTCAGGATGTCCGCGTTGATGAGTGTCACATTTTCATATGCCGAAAGCGTATCTTCCAATACAGGGATCAGGTTCCTGTCGATCTCTACGGCCACCACTGCCCCCGCCTCCTCGGCCAGACGCTGTGTCATCGTACCGATGCCGGGTCCGATCTCCAGCACACAGTCCTCCTTTGTGATCTGCGCCGACTCTATGATTTTGTCCAATATGCTGTTGTCCACCAGAAAATTCTGTCCGAATTTTTTCTGAAAACTAAAATGATATTTCTCAATTATTTCCGCCGTGCTTCTTCTGCTGCCAAGTGTCGCCATGTTATCCTCGATCCTTTTCTATACTGTCTGTTTTCCTCTTGTCCAATATCTTTATGGCGCCTGTACCTTCGAGAACAGCCTTTCCGCGTTACGGCTTGTGGCTTCCACCACTTCCTCACAGCTGACGCCTTTAATCTCCGCTACCGCCTGCGCGATGTACGGCAGATTCAGGGAGGAATTGCGCTTCCCCCGGTTGGGTTCAGGCGCAAGATAGGGACTGTCCGTCTCCAGAAGGATCTTTTCCAACGGGATATAGGCCACAGCCTCCTTCAGCTTCTTCGCATTCTTAAACGTGATCACGCCGCCGATGCCGAAATAAAAATCCATGTTCAGATACTCCCGCGCCAGCTCCTTCGTATAGGAATAGCAGTGCACAACGCCGCCCATCTCCTCCGCGTGGAGCGCCTGCATCATGTCCAGCGTGTCTTTCGCCGCATCTCTGGAATGAATGATCACCGGCAGAGCAACTTCCCGCGCCAGTTCCAGCTGTCGTTCAAACCATCTCTTCTGCACCGCCTCTTCCGGCTCCTTCCAGTAATAATCCAGGCCGATCTCCCCCACTGCCACCACTTTATCCCGGGAACACTGCTCCTGCAGCCAGGCAATTCCTTCCTCACTTAATTCCGCCGTTTCACTCGGGTGCACGCCCATCGCCCCATAGACAAAAGGGTACTTCTCCATCAATCCAAGCGTCGCCCTGCAGCCCGCCAGACTGGCCCCTGCATTGATCACCCTGTCAATCCCGTGACCCGCAAGGGATAGCAGCAGAGACTCCCTGTCCTCATCAAACGCCTCATCATCATAATGCGCATGGCTTTCAAAAATCATATTGAACCTCCAGATTATAGTTATTTCTTCCAGAATATAATAATTCGGTCGTTTTTTTAAGAAAAAATTACAAAAAAATTATGTATCTTTATTTTTTCCAAATTTTATTAAATTTTTTTTAAAAAATACTTGCAAAACACAAAACATTGTACTATAATAATTTTTGCGTGTTACAGAGAACACAAATTGCTGACGCAGGACACGCACCGCTAGCTCAGTTGGTAGAGCACCTGACTCTTAATCAGGGTGTCCAGGGTTCGAGCCCCTGGCGGTGCATCGAAAGGACTGGTTTTGGAGACTTTAGCGCTCTGGGGTTGGTCCTTTTTTTGTGCCCTTCTTTACCCGGACTTCCGTATGTGTCTGACTCTGGACGAAACCTGTCATGTTGCCTGCTTGTTGTAAGCGACCTGATATATACGCAGGTTCGCTCTGACTGGAACCTGTCACGTCGTCTGCCCATGCATCGTACCGGAAATATACCGGAAGCATACGGCATACCATTCTAAAATATAATCCCCAGCCAGTTCACCACAATACCGCCCGCCACACCAATCCCGTACAGCAGTGCCAGAATCCTGATATTCTCCTTCTGATCGTCATTCACCCGAAAGAGCACCAGCAGGCCCACGCCCGAACCGGCCAGCAGCCCGGAGATCATCGCCCCGGCGCTCATCACGCCGTTTAAATACAGCTGCGTGATGGCCACAGAGGAGGCGCAGTTTGGAATCATCCCCAGAAGCCCCGCAGTCAGTTCCCCCACCAGCGGGCGGTTGAGGAACAGACTGCCCAGCCTGTCTTCCCCGATCCATCCAATGATCACGTTCAGCCCTGCAGAAATGCACATAATATACAGAAAAATCTCCGCCGTATGGTGCAGCGCCGATTTCCAGATACCGTTCTCGCAATGACAATGATGCTGCTCGCACAGATGCTCGATCTGCATCTGCCTGCGCCTGTTCCCGGAAAGAAAGTCAACTGCAAAGCCGGCAGAAAGCGCAACCGCCACTTTTACTGCCAGAATCTTCAAAATAATCCCCGCACTCACATTTTCAGAGATCATGATCGGAAGCATCTCGTCGGAAGTGGACAAAAAAATAGCCAACAGCGTTCCCAGCGTGATGATTCTGCCCGCATACAGATTGGAAGCCGCCGTCGAAAAGCCGCACTGCGGAAAAATACCCAGCACACTGCCAAGCGCCGGGCCGCTTCTGCCCGCCGCGCGTATGGCTTCCTGCATCCGCTGTCCCGCTCTATGCTCCAGATACTCCATCGCAAGATAGGTCAGAAAGAGAAAAGGCAATAGCCTGATACTGTCTATGAAACTGTCCGTTACTGCATCTATGATCATTGAAAGTCCTCGATAGTCTCCGCTTAATATGATAAACACCCCGGCTCCGAGCGCCGGGTCACCTGTCCGCTTTGTTGCAGCATCTCTTTACAACTTTATACACCCGTATGGCCCGCGTTAATAAAACTGCCCCGCACGCAGAACCCGGATCATTATCAGGGCCATATCAGCATACAATTTTATCCGGAAAAATGCAAGCCGTAATGCGATCATTGTGAAAGCCAGACCATACCGTCTGGCTTTCATCATGCCCATATCATACCAGGCTCTTCTTGCGCCTGACCGCATCCGAAATATAACCCTGCACCTCTTCCTTGGGGATGTCCAACGCTACCGACATCTCGCTGTAAAGCAGCGCCTCCGCCTTGCGCAGATACTGTTCGTCGGAGGAGAGCGCCTTCTTCCCTTCCTTGATGCGGTTCTGCCTGCGCATATAAAGCGTTTTGATGATCTGTACCAGGCTTTGGCAGTCATAAGTGCTGATCGCATCCTTGTACATCTGCTCTCTTCCCTTTTCCTCCTTGATTCGTACAGTCTCGATCTCGGTCATATTGTCGATCAGCTCCTCCGCCTCATTCCGATTCATGATCCGGCGCATAACGACTTTCTCATTATCCACCGGCATATAGACGGTACTCGCCTTCTCGAAGACCGGTTCCAGTACATAAAACTTACGCACTTTATCGAATTTGTCAAAGGGGTTCCCCGTGACGTTAACAACGCGGCAGACGCCGTGCCCGCCGCACATGATCAATTGATCCTTCTCAAACATAGACCCTCCATGTTTCCGTAAACTCCGGGAACCGTCCAGGTTCCCAGGCCCACTTCACAGGATATGCCATGCCGTTACCCGGCCTTCGCTATATACTCAGTCGATTACAACACAGTATCCTGTGAAAGAAAAATGCTGTCGGACAATAACTTTTTGTCCATGCATTTTCGCCGATAATTTCCTTAATATATACTATGGTAACATGAATTCGTTCTGTTTGTAAGTATTTTCTGAAAATTCATTAAAGTTTATTAATATTTCTGACAAGTATAAAGCCATTTTTTGTGAAAACTGACGGACAAATCAGGTATATCAATGCCAATATCGTTAACTATACTTCTCACTCTGCCTCCCTCAGCCGCTCCACCACGGACCGTTTAGCCACATGGCAGTAGGATATGAGCGGAATCAACATTCCCAACAGCAGGAAGAATGGCGCCACCGCCAGAATCGGCACGATATTGATCCTATAAGTAAAAAACCAGAACATCCCTTCCAGCGCCTGCCCGATCACCGGTCCCAAAACAACGACCGTCGCCAGCGTGACCATAACGGCACCTCCGGCAAAAAGCACCCCTTCCGTTATCAGCATGATATTCAGCTGTTTTCCGGTCATGCCAACGGACTGCAGCACGGCAAACTCCTTTCTCCGGGTCAGGATGCCGGTGAGGATCGCATTGAGGAAGTTCAACACACCGATCAGTCCCAACACCAGGCTGATTGCCGTCCCGACAAACAGAAACATATTCTTCAGCTCATAGAATTCCTGCGCGCGGGTCATCCTGCTCTCGTAATCATAGAAAGAACCTTCTCCTTCCGTATATTCTTTCAGATACTGCTCCATCTTCCCGGTCTGTTCATCCGCGCAGTCGAACGCATAGTACATGACCGCATCCGTTCCCGTATGTTCCTTAAAGGTGTCCGCATTCATCACAAATTCATCATCCCCATAAAACCGGTAGGTCAGTGTGTTCGGCACAAGCACGGTGGCAACCACTTCGTACGTCTCCTCCCGATATTCTTTTGCCCGCTGCGCCCACAGAAGGTTCTCCAGACTCGCATTCTCCGGATAGACTTCTCCTGTCTGCGGGTTATAATACTCATACGTATCCACGTACCGCAGCGTAACCTGATCTCCCACTTTCGCCCAGTGCCAGTCCTCATGGAGATTGTGATAATCATCTGTGTCATATACTGCTGCCACGTAATTGCCGCCTTCTTTCAACTTGCCGAGATCACCGTCTATGACCTCCAGCTTATCGATAAGGAAATCCTCCATGCCGTACAGCCGTGTCTCCATGGCCCGCCGATCCCCCACATGCTCCAAGATATCATCGACCATAAAATCAAGTTCTTCCCCGCTAAGCCCTCCTTTGCGCCAACTGCTGTAAGCATCTCTGGCTCTCTTTTCAGTGACCAGCTCCTCCACATCGGATACTGTACCGTAAGCCCTGCCGCCGGTAACCCCTTGCTGCTGCTCGATGCGCGCGATCGTCTCCTCCGATACTGCCGCTTCTTTTCCGCCTTCTTTATTCATCCATTTCTGGGATACCTGAAAGTACGATGCCTCAGCCAGCAGAAAATCCTGCGCCACATCACGCAGATATTTATCCATATCAAATCCACCCGTAAATACATGAGTCATTTCCAGGACCACGATGGCCAATGACATGGAGAGCACACTGATCAGCGTCTTACTCTTGTTCCTGCCCAGATTCGTCCAGGCCATCTTCGGGATCGATGCCCCTGTTCTCCCCTTTCTTTCCTTTCTCCTGCTCCCGGCGCCTTCCGTATACCGCAGCGCTTCGATCGGTGATATCTTTGCCGCCATCCTGCGCGGTTTCCCGCAGGATAAATATACCGTGATCAGGGAAAAAAGGGAGGCTCCGACAAAGATCAGCGGATCGATGGAACTCACCATAACGATACCGTCCATATTGACTGCCGTGACCCGCGTGATCACGATTCCCAGAAGATACCCGGCCACAGCGCCCACCGGAATACCGATCGCGGAAAGCACCAACGCCTGCAGCAGAATAATCCGCTTGATCTGCCGCCCCGTGGTGCCGATCGTCTTGAGCAGGCCATAGAACCGCACATCGTTGGAGACCGCAATGCGGAATATATTGTTGATGATCAGATAGCCCGTAAACATGATCAGAAGCAGCGCCGCCATAATAGCCAACACCATGCCCGGATCCATATTTTCACTTAATTGTGCGGAAACATAGCCCCAGTTGACACCTGTCGCGATATAGTCCTCTGCTCCCGGTTTCTCATCCTGATATCCGTGCCTTTCCAGAATCTCCTGCAGGTTATCCTGAATCCCCGATGCACTCTCGAACATGAGGTTCATCGTATGGTAGGTACATAGTCCGTTCTCACCCTTTGTACCCAGTTTCCTGAAGATCTCTTCCGCCCGGCTTCTGGGAATCACCACGTTATTTGCCACCACCGCCATGTCATATTCCCAATAACCGCACAAGGTAAATGTCTCCGTCGTCTCAGTGCCGTCTACATCGAAAGACATCGTAAAGGAATTGCCGATCACCGGCTCCACGCCTAACAGCTTGAGCACTCTTAAGTCTGTGGCTGCCTCGTTCGTACCCTCCTCCGGCAGCCGTCCCTCGACCGGTGTACAGAAAGACCATTTCGCCGAGTTTTCATCGTAATAATTCACCTCCACATGGCTCTTGTTGAAAGGCGCTTCCGATGGCATACCCACATATAATCTGTCCCCGTATTCTTTGATCAAAGGATCCTCCTTCAACTCGTCGAACTGCTCTTTAGTGATATTCTTAAATACCGCGTGGTTATACCCTCCTGCCTGCCGGAAGTTAGACTGTTCGAACCCTTCCTTCAAGGAGATTCCCGCAGTAAAAAGTGTCGTAAATAATACGGTTGTCAACACGATCGCCAGTATTGTGATGATATTTCTGTTTCTCGCCGACTTCATATGGGCTATGCTGAGCCTGCGGATACATTTCCTGTTTGCTACTCTCATACTGTTATCTGCTCCTTTCTCTCCACCTGCAGATCTTCGTTCTGCTCTACTGCCCGAAGATCAGCGCCCATCCACGATCCTGCCGTCCTCAATACGGATAATGCGGTCCGCAAGCTGGGCGATCTCCTCATTATGTGTGATCATAACGATGGTCTGTGCAAGTTTCTGGCTGCTGATCTTCAACAGACTAAGCACATCCTGGCTGGTCCGGGAGTCCAGATTCCCGGTAGGCTCATCGGCCAGTATGATCGCCGGTTTTGCCGCCAGTGCGCGGGCGATCGCCACTCTCTGCTGCTGCCCGCCGGACAGGTTGTTCGGCAGGTTCGTCAGTTTCTCAGACAGCCCCAGCATGTCAATGATGGAATCAATGTACTTTCTGTTCGGCTCGTTGCCATCCAGCTGTACCGGCAGCACGATATTCTCATATACATTGAGCACCGGCACCAGATTGTAGTTCTGGAACACGAACCCGATCTTCCTGCGCCGGAAGATCGTAAGCGCCTCGTCTTTCAGGCTGAATATATCCTTACCGTCCACAGTGACCGTTCCCGACGTAGGCCGGTCCAGCCCGCCCAGCATATGCAGCAGCGTACTCTTACCGCTGCCCGACGTCCCCACGACGGCCACAAACTCTCCCTTTTCCACCTTAAGATCCACCCCGTCCAGGGCGTGTACTTCGTTTTCTCCTGTACCGTATATTTTCCTTACGTTTTGAGTTGATAATATTGTCATCGTTCTCCTCCATATTTAATGTCGAAATCAAAAAATCTGCACCGTGAAGTATTCTGCTTCACAATACAGATTATCGCATACAATTCTTACCGTTTTCTTTCCAATGCCAAAAAGATTCTGACAGTTTTGAAAGATTTCGCCTGTCAGTCCACCGGCAGATACATGGAAAAGGCTGCCCCCTTTCCCTCCCCGGATACGACCTTGATATAACCGGATTCCTGTTTGAGGATCTCGCGCGCCAGATAAAGCCCAATCCCCACGCCGGCCTGATCGGCAGCCTGCGGCGAACGGTAAAAACGTCCGAATATTTTCGCCTGCTCTTCCTCTGATATTCCTTTTCCCGTATCCGTCACCTCGATACAGATGAAGAGCTTGTACGGTTTCACTCTGATCGTGACACCGCCCTGTTCCGTATATTTGATGGCGTTGTCTACGAGATTGCACAGCGCTTCCTGTGTCCATTTCAGATCAAAACAGGCTGTCGCCTCCCGGGCCTCCCCCGTCAGAACCTTCAGATACAATCCCTTTTCTCTGGCCTGCCCTGCAAACTGTTTCTCCGCCTCCTCCAGAAGCGGCCAGACCGCGGCTCTCTTTGGCTGCAGCACGAGAACTCCCGTCTCCAGTCTCGACAGCTTCACAAGCGAGTCTATCAGAAACTTCAATTTCCGGGCCTGGTCTGCCAGAAGCCCCAGACTTTCCCTGCTCTCATCGGACTGCAGCTGTTCCTGCAAAAGTTCCGTGTAGAGCAGGATATTGGCCAACGGCGTCTTCGTCTGGTGGGAAATATCCGCAACCAATGTCTTGATCCGTTCCTTCTCCTGCGCCGTCCTTCTGGCCGAAATCTCCGACGCACTCAGGTATGCCGCCAGCTGGCTCTCCAGAGCCGAATACAACGACTCATCAAATACGCACTCCTGAAAAGTTCCGTCCATGGCGGCCTCCAGCATACGCTTCACCCGATACATGCTCCGTCTCGTCCTGTATTGATTCACCGCTACAAGAACTGCCCCGCCAAACAGACAGACCAGCCCTGTTATCAATATGATCATTGCCCGCCCGTCATCTGCCATGTCCGTCTCCTGTTCCCCTACTCAAACCGATAGCCGACCCCATATACCGTCCTGATCCTGTCCTGCGCCCCCAGCTTATCCCGCAGGCGTTTGACGGTAACGGACAGCGCATTCTCGTCCACAAACTCCGCCTCCGTAGACCAGATGCGTTCCAGAAGCCGCTCCCTCGTCAGCGAAATCCCCCTGTTATCCACCAAAACGCGCAGCAGCTTCTGCTCCGTCCTGCTCAGCTCCACCTGCTCATCCCCGTGATAATATTCCATCCGCTCAAAATCAAACCGGTACTCATCAATCACAATGATCTGCTCCCGCCGCGTCTGCCGTGCCGCTTCCGTCTGTTCCCGCACACGGCGCAGCTGGGTTGCCACGCGGGCCCGCAGCACTGCCAGACTGAACGGCTTGGTGATATAATCATCCGCTCCCAGCTCCAGTCCCGTCACGATGTCCATCTCCATATCATTGGCCGTCAGCATGATCACCGATACGCCGTACTCTTCCTTTATCTTTTTCAGGAAATCAAACCCGTTCCCGTCCGGAAGATTTACGTCCAACAGTACGAGATCACACTGTCCTGCCTGCGCCTTGAGCCTCTTATCCGCTTCCTTTAAGTTACCGCAGCTGCTTACACCGGTCTCCCCGCTCTGCAGCGCACGGCACAGACCGGCGGCAAGCGGTCCGTCGTCCTCCACGATCAGGATATGCTGTTTTACGCCGTTACTTTCTTCCATACCAATCCCCATGCCTATCGCAGGCCCGCCTGCAATACTCAGCGCTGTCTCCGGCGCTACTTCAATTCATTGGCCGTCACGTAAAAGTGATGGTAAATGCCGCCCAGCTCC
>CANPTH010000036.1 GCA_947576945.1 uncultured Lachnospiraceae bacterium | reverse complement strand
ATAAAAGAAATATTTTTTAGCCACAAGCGTTACAAAAATGCTTGACCACTACAGTTCCTAATGATACCCCTTTAATGGAACAGTTAAAGAGGCTGCATGATGAATATACCGAAAAATACGAGAACACACACAAGAAAGACCGAGAAGCGGTCTGGAAAGAATATATTCAGAAAAACAAGGAATTGCTTGGATAAAAATGTTAACACTTAGTAATTCAAGAGCTGGGGTAAAAATGACATTTGAGTATTGACAATCAACAAATTTATGCTATTCTATAACGATACAATCATCAAGATTGTATGGAGGCATGGGCGAAAGGAGAAATAAAATATGTATGAATATGTAAAAAAATCCGAATATGCGCCCGTTAGAAAAGAACTTGAAGGAATTATTAGGCGTACTCAAATTGAAATGTTCAAAAACTATGGACTAAGATTTCAACCCCATCTAATTGGAAGCGGCAAAAGACACCTTATCACTAGAATTAAAGGCGGAAACAATGGATATGATTTCGATTATAATTTGATTCTTTCCCCTCTTGGAAACGATTATCGTTATGATGCCGAGATTATCAAACAAAATTTTATGACCGCTTTAAAAACAGCCTTGCGAGGAACGTCATATTCATTTCCAAAAGATTCTACATCTTCTATCACCATAAAGGTGATTGACAAAGGCCGAAAGAAAATACGCCACCGTTGTGACCTTGCTATTATCTACTATGGAAGCAATGGCATCAATGAAGGATATTATTATCTTAGGAACAATAAAACAATACAATCCTATCAATTTGTTTTTCGATCATTATCTTCTGAAATAGATGAAAAAGTACAGAATATTATTGAAGATAATGGATGGTCTTACATCAAAGAAGAGTATCTATTACTGAAAAACATCAATGAAGGAAATAATAAGCATTCATTCTCACTTTATGCTGAAGCAGTAAATAACGTGTACAATCAAATGTACCTACAATAACTCATTACAATGAACAAGGCTAATCAATTTCCAAATATTTTAGAAGCATTATAGAAGCACAGGCAACCCACTAAGTTATTTTTCATTTAAAAAGGCTTTCGGAGAAATCCCCGAAAGCCTTGATTTTACTGAATAAATTATAATTACTCAATGATTGTAGCAACCCTACCAGAACCAACAGTTCTACCACCCTCACGGATAGCAAACGTAAGACCCTGCTCCATAGCGATCGGATGAATCAGCTCGATGCTCATCTCTACGTTATCACCAGGCATGCACATCTCTGTACCTTCAGGAAGGTTACATACACCTGTGATATCGGTTGTTCTGAAATAGAACTGCGGTCTGTAGTTATTGAAGAAAGGAGTATGACGACCACCCTCGTCTTTCGTCAATACGTAAACCTGAGCCGTAAACTTTCTGTGGCAGGTTACAGAACCGGGTTTAGCAAGAACCTGTCCTCTTTCGATATCTGTTCTCTGGATACCACGAAGCAGAACACCGATGTTATCACCAGCCTGTGCCTCATCCAGCAGCTTACGGAACATCTCGATACCTGTTACAACAGACTTCTGTGTCTCTTCCTTAACACCAATGATCTCTACATCATCAGACATATGCAGTGTACCACGCTCTACTCTACCTGTAGCAACGGTACCACGGCCTGTGATAGAGAATACATCCTCGACAGGCATAAGGAACGGCTTATCTGTGTCACGCTGAGGATCCGGAATATACTCATCAACTGTGCTCATCAGCTCCATGATCTTGTCGCCCCACTCGCTGTTGGGATCTTCCAGAGCTTTCAGCGCGGAACCCTTAACGATCGGGCAATCTGTGAACTCATACTCTTCCAACTGCTCTGTGATTTCCATCTCAACCAGCTCAAGCAGCTCAGGGTCGTCTACCATATCGCACTTGTTCATGAATACTACGATATAAGGAACGCCTACCTGACGGGACAGAAGGATGTGCTCTTTGGTCTGAGCCATAACACCGTCTGTAGCAGCTACAACAAGGATAGCGCCGTCCATCTGAGCAGCACCTGTGATCATGTTCTTAACGTAGTCAGCATGTCCAGGGCAGTCAACGTGTGCATAGTGTCTCTTATCTGTCTCGTACTCAACGTGAGCTGTAGAGATTGTGATACCTCTTTCTCTCTCTTCCGGAGCCTTATCGATATTCTCGAAATCTGTAGCAGTGTTACCTGCAACTCTCTCGGAAAGTACTTTTGTGATCGCTGCTGTCAATGTCGTCTTACCATGGTCAACGTGACCAATGGTGCCGATATTACAATGTGGTTTGTTTCTTTCAAACTTAGCCTTAGCCATTTTTAAAGTCCTCCTTAAAAACTAGATAAATTTAAAATTGTT
This sequence comes from uncultured Lachnospiraceae bacterium, assembly GCA_947576945.1. Lineage (GTDB taxonomy): Bacteria > Bacillota > Clostridia > Lachnospirales > Lachnospiraceae > UBA3282. The sequence continues at coordinate 41,170 of CANPTH010000036.1, read as the reverse complement.
CTGTTCAATCAGCTATCTTTGATTATATTAAAGATTGCCAAGATTTTCAAGCATTATTTCGTTTTTACACAAAAACCTTTGTTTTTACCTGCCTTTTATTTTGCCTTAGCTGCCAAAACTTTTTCTCAAGATAAAGTTTCTTCACACTTTATTTTGCCTTAGCTGCCAGAACTTTTTCTTGAACGCTCTTCGGCACCTGCTCGTATTTCTCGAAGAACATCGAGTAGTTACCGCGGCCCTGTGTCTTGGAACGCAGGTCTGTGGAATAACCGAACATCTCAGCAAGCGGTACATAACCTTTCACCATCTTGCCGCCGCCGATATCTTCCATACCTTCGATACGTCCACGACGGGAATTGATATCACCGATTACGTCACCCATATACTCTTCAGGCATGGTCACTTCCACTTTCATGATCGGCTCAAGCAGAACCGGACCTGCTTTCTTCATTGCTTCCTTGAAGCACATGGAACCTGCGATGTGGAATGCCATCTCAGAGGAGTCCACTTCATGGTAGGAACCGTCGTATACGTTAGCGTGAACGCCAAGTACCGGGAATCCACCCAGAACACCCGCTCTGGAAGCCTCTTCAATACCTTCGCCGACAGCCGGGATATATTCCTTCGGAATCGCACCGCCTACCACGCTGGTCTCAAACTTGAATGTCTCTTCGCCGTTCGGATCCATGGGTTCGAATTTAACTTTACAGTGTCCGTACTGTCCACGACCACCGGACTGTTTCGCATATTTGTATTCCTGATCAACAGGTTTCGTAAAGCTCTCCTTGTAAGCAACCTGCGGTGCACCTACATTGGCCTCTACCTTGTACTCACGAAGCAGACGGTCAACAATGATCTCCAGATGCAGCTCACCCATACCTGCGATGATGGTCTGGCCCGTTTCGTGATCTGTGTGTGCACGGAACGTAGGATCTTCTTCAGCAAGTTTTGCTAAAGCTTCACCCATCTTGCCCTGACCGGCCTTGGTCTTAGGCTCAATCGCCAATTCGATAACCGGCTCCGGGAATTCCATGGACTCCAGGATAACAGGATGCTGTTCATCACAAATAGTATCACCGGTTGTAGTAATCTTAAACCCTACTGCCGCAGCAATATCACCGGAATATACTTTATCCAGCTCTGCTCTCTTGTTGGCATGCATCTGCAGGATACGTCCCACACGCTCTTTCTTGTTCTTTGTCGCATTCAGCACATAGGAACCGGAGTTGATCGTTCCGGAATACACACGGAAGAATGCCAGTTTGCCGACAAACGGATCAGCCATGATCTTGAATGCCAGTGCAGAGAAAGGCTCCTCATCGGAAGAATGTCTCTCCACCTCGTTGCCGTCGCTGTCCACACCCTTGATTGCAGGGATATCTGTAGGCGCCGGCATGAACTCCAGAACAGCATCCAGAAGTTTCTGAACACCTTTGTTCCTGTATGCGGAACCACAACATACAGGTACTGCCGTACACTCACACGTACCACGGCGCAGCGCCGCTTTCAACTGATCAACAGAAGGCTCCTCGCCTTCCAGATACATCATGGTAAGGTCGTCATCCAGCTCACAGATCTTCTCTACCAGTTCGTCATGATAGAGTTCAGCGTCATCCGCCATATCCTCCGGGATATCTGTGATCGTGATATCTTCTCCCTTATCATCATTATAGATATAGGCCTTCATCTCAAAAAGATCGATGATTCCCTTAAACTCGTCTTCCTTACCGATCGGTAACTGAAGAATAATCGCATTTTTACCCAGCCTTGTCCGAATCTGTTCTACGGCGCCAAAGAAATTAGCGCCCAGAATGTCCATCTTGTTGATGAACGCCATTCTCGGAACATTGTAGGTATCAGCCTGCCGCCACACGTTTTCTGACTGCGGCTCAACACCACCCTTTGCACAGAACACGCCTACAGCGCCATCCAGTACACGGAGGGAACGCTCAACTTCTACCGTGAAGTCAACGTGACCGGGAGTGTCGATAATATTGATACGGTGCTCCAACGCGCCCGGCTTGGGTTTGCAGTTCTCTTCCAAGGTCCAGTGGCATGTTGTAGCGGCCGATGTGATCGTGATACCTCTTTCCTGCTCCTGCTCCATCCAGTCCATGGTAGCAGTGCCTTCATGAGTGTCACCGATCTTATAGTTAACACCAGTATAATACAGGATACGCTCTGACAATGTGGTCTTACCGGCATCGATATGAGCCATAATACCTATATTTCTGGTTCTCTCTAACGGATATTCTCTTCCAGCCAAGGTTTTTTCCTCCTTATAATAATTCAAAACGCAATAGAAAGAGCTTAGAAGCGATAATGTGCAAATGCCTTGTTGGCCTCTGCCATCTTGTGCATGTCTTCTTTTCTCTTAACGGCTGCGCCGGTATTGTTAGACGCATCCAAAATCTCATTGGCAAGTCTCTCTTCCATGGTCTTCTCGCCTCTCTTACGAGAAAACATTACCAGCCAACGAAGTCCAAGAGCCTGGCGTCTGTCAGGACGTACTTCGATCGGCACCTGATAGGTTGCACCACCGATACGTCTTGCCTTAACCTCCAGAACAGGCATGATATTGTTCATAGCCTCCTCGAAAACGTCAAGTGCCGGCTTACCTGCCTTATTCTCTACGCGCGCAAATGCTCCGTATACAATCTTCTGGGCTACACCTTTCTTACCGTCCAACATGATATTGTTGATCAGTTTGGTAACCACCTTATTATTGTATAAAGGATCTGCCAATACATCTCTCTTTGCAATATGTCCTTTACGTGGCACGTTTCTTCCCTCCTTATTATCATTAATAATTCATCGGTACTCACATGTGTCCTCTAATTCAATGTGTCCGTGCGGTTTTCTACGATCGGCGGCATACGCCGCCTGCTATTTCATAAGAATCCCAACACTAAATTAGTTCTGTTTGTGGTCCTGAAATTCACAACCTAAAATTCTGCTCAACCTGTAAATCTGCACTGCAAAATACAGAATTAATTCACTTAACAGACTCACCGGATAAATTTGTGACGCAAAATTATTTATGCTGATTTGCAAAACAACTTTACCTGAGCAGATCTACGCGGTAACTTTACTTTTACTTACCTGCTTTAGGTCTCTTGGCCCCGTACTTGGAACGAGCCTGCCGTCTGTTAGCAACACCAGCTGTATCAAGAGTACCTCTGATAATATGGTATCTTGTACCAGGTAAGTCTTTTACTCTTCCGCCGCGGATCAGCACAACACTGTGCTCCTGCAGGTTATGACCTTCGCCCGGAATGTAGCTTGTCACTTCGATTCCGTTGGAAAGACGTACTCTGGCGATCTTTCTCAGCGCTGAGTTAGGCTTCTTAGGAGTTGCTGTCTTAACAGCTGTGCAGACACCTCTCTTCTGCGGAGAAGAAGTATCGATCGCTGTCTTGTGAAGGGAGTTGTAACCTTTCAACAAAGCCGGTGCGGTTGACTTCTTTACAGATGTCTGACGTCCTTTTCTAACTAACTGGTTAAATGTTGGCATTCTTTTCACCTCCTGTTGTAATAAATGAACCTGCTGCGTGCAACACAAAAAAATGCATTCACACGCACTAAATTAGTATACTTGCATGTGAATGCATTGTCAACCTATTTTTCTGTAAAATCGCTTAAAATCCCTGATTCTGACCGGAATCCTTACTCCACAACTTCCATCTCCGCCTCAGCTTCCTCTAGCGCCTCAGCCTCATCGAAATCTTCCGCTTCATCCAGCTCCTCATCAAGATCCAGTTCCTCATCCAGTTCCATTACATCCGTCTCAGCATCGATCAGCTCATCTTCTTCCTCTGTCTCATCTGAACGCATTGAGAAGTCAAATCTTGGTCTTCTGACAAATCCGTCATCAAACCGCATTTCCTTCTCTGCCGCCAGACGGCTCAGAAGATTCTCGTCTGTGCTCAACCGTGTATCACGGTAACGCTTCATACCGGTACCGGCCGGAATTAACTTACCGATGATAACGTTCTCTTTCAGGCCGATCAGGGAATCTACCTTACCCTTGATGGCCGCCTCCGTCAACACCTTTGTGGTCTCCTGGAAGGACGCCGCGGACAGGAAGGAATCGGTTGCCAGCGCTGCCTTTGTGATACCAAGCAGAATCTGCTTGCCCTCCGCCAGCTCTTTGCCTTCTTTGAAAAGTTCCTCGTTCATGTCCTCATAATCCAGCACATCCACCAGTGTACCCGGCAGGAAATCCGTGTCTCCGCTGTTCTCGATGCGGACTTTCTTAAGCATCTGGCGCACGATCACCTCGATATGCTTATCGGCAATGTCAACACCCTGCAGGCGGTATACTCTCTGTACCTCACGCAGCATATAATCCTGTACCGCCCGTATGCCCTTGATCTTCAACAGGTCATGCGGGTTAACGCTACCCTCTGTCAGTTCGTCGCCGGCCTCCAGCACTGCTCCGTCCATAATCTTGATCCTGGAACCGTAGGAGATCAGATACGTCTTGGACTCACCGGTCTCATTGTTGGTGATCACGATCTCACGTTTCTTCTTCGTATCTTTAATGGTAGCCACACCGCCGAATTCCGCGATGATCGCCAGACCTTTCGGCTTACGTGCCTCGAAAAGCTCCTCTACACGTGGAAGACCCTGCGTAATATCGTCACCGGCCACACCGCCCGTATGGAAGGTACGCATGGTCAGCTGTGTACCCGGCTCACCGATGGACTGCGCCGCAATGATACCGACAGCCTCACCCACCTGCACTGCTTCGCCTGTTGCCATATTGGCGCCGTAACACTTCGCACAGATTCCCACGTGGGAACGGCAGGTCAGGATCGTACGGATCTTCACTTCTTCGATCGGCTCACCCTTCTCGTTTACCCCGGCGCTCAGGATCCTGGCCGCCCGGGCGGGTGTGATCATGTGATTCCTCTTCACGATCATCTTACCGTCTCTGTCTTTGATATCTTCACAGGAAAAACGTCCTGTAATTCTGTCTCCCAGGCCTTCGATGGTCTCCTTGCCGTCCATGAACGCCTTCACCACGATACCAGGAATCTCCTTCCTGCCCTCGCAGCAGTCGGTCTCACGGATAATCAGCTCCTGAGATACGTCAACCATACGTCTGGTCAGATAACCGGAGTCGGCTGTACGCAGCGCCGTATCGGAAAGTCCCTTCCGTGCTCCATGGGCGGACATGAAGTATTCCAGTACGTCCAGTCCTTCACGGAAGTTGGACTTGATGGGCAGCTCAATGGTCCGTCCTGTGGTATCCGCCATCAGTCCGCGCATACCGACCAGCTGTTTGATCTGCTGGTTTGAACCACGGGCGCCGGAATCCGCCATCATGAAAATATTGTTGTATTTATCCAGACCTGACAGCAGAACCTCCGTCAGCTCCTTATCCGTCTCGTTCCAGGTCTCAACGACCGCACGGTATCTCTCTTCCTCCGTAATCAGACCACGTCTGAAATTCATGGAGATCTTGTCAACCGTTGCCTGTGCTTCCTCCAGCATCTCGGCCTTTCTTGCCGGCACGGTCATGTCGGAGATGGAAACTGTCATTGCCGCTCTGGTGGAATACTTGTAACCTGTGGACTTGATCAGATCAAGCACTTCGGCGGTTCTCACCGCGCCATGGATGTTAATAACCTTCTCCAGAATCTGTTTCAACTGTTTCTTACCTACATGGAAGTCTACTTCCAGTTTCAGCAGATCTTCCGGATTGGTCCTGTCCACATAGCCCAGATCCTGAGGCAGGATCTCGTTAAAAAGGAATCTTCCCAGCGTGGACTCCACATTACCGCTCACAGTCTCACCGTCTGACGTCTGTTTACTGACTCTCACCGTAATTCTCGTATGCAGGGTACATGCCCCATTTTCATACGCCAGAATAGCCTCATTTACATTCTTAAAGAACTTGCCTTCTCCCGTTGCCCCCGGCCTTTCCTGCGTCAGGTAGTATATACCCAGCACCATATCCTGAGACGGAACCGCCACCGGTCCGCCATCGGAGGGCTTCAACAGGTTGTTCGGAGAAAGCAGAAGGAATCTGCACTCTGCCTGCGCTTCCACAGACAGCGGCAGATGAACCGCCATCTGGTCACCATCGAAGTCGGCGTTAAATGCCGTACATACGAGGGGATGCAGCTTAATCGCCTTACCTTCTACCAAGATCGGCTCAAAAGCCTGAATACCGAGTCTGTGCAGTGTAGGAGCACGGTTCAGCATCACCGGATGCTCTTTGATCACTTCCTCCAGCACATCCCACACCTGGGTATCCAGCCGCTCCACCAGCTTCTTGGCATTCTTGATATTCTGGGAAATGCCTCTGGACACCAGTTCTTTCATCACAAAAGGTTTGAACAGCTCGATGGCCATCTCCTTGGGCAGGCCGCACTGGTAGATCTTAAGCTCCGGCCCGACCACGATAACGGAACGTCCGGAATAGTCCACACGCTTACCCAGAAGATTCTGACGGAAACGTCCGGATTTACCTTTCAACATATCGGACAGGGATTTCAGCGCCCTGTTACCGGGTCCCGTCACCGGACGGCCTCTCCTGCCATTGTCGATCAGCGCGTCCACCGCCTCCTGCAGCATCCGCTTCTCGTTACGGACGATGATATCCGGCGCACCCAGCTCCAGCAGTCTCTTCAAACGGTTATTTCTGTTGATAATCCTTCTATAAAGATCATTCAGGTCACTGGTGGCAAAACGGCCGCCGTCCAGCTGTACCATAGGACGTAAATCGGGCGGGATAACCGGGATTGCATCCATGATCATCCACTCCGGCTGATTGCCGGACTCCCTGAACGCCTCCACCACTTCCAGCCGCTTAATAATACGGGCACGCTTCTGGCCTGTGGAATCACGAAGCCCTTCTTTCAGCTCCACCGCCTCCGTCTCCAGATCGATGGCCTCCAGCAGCTCCTTGATGGCCTCAGCGCCCATGCCTACACGGAATTTATTGCCCCAGGTCTCTCTGGCATCCTGATACTCCTTCTCGGAGAGAACCTGCTTATACTCCAGATTACTGTCACCGCCGTCCAGCACGATATAGGAAGCGAAATACAGCACCTTCTCCAGCACGCGCGGGGACAGGTCAAGAATCAGTCCCATACGGCTCGGAATGCCTTTAAAATACCAGATATGGGAAACCGGCGCCGCCAGCTCAATGTGGCCCATACGTTCTCTGCGGACACTGGCTTTGGTCACCTCCACGCCGCATCGGTCGCAGACTACACCTTTATATCTGATCTTCTTATACTTACCGCAGTGGCATTCCCAGTCCTTACTGGGTCCGAAAATCTTCTCACAGAAAAGACCTTCTTTTTCCGGTTTCAATGTTCTATAATTGATAGTCTCAGGTTTGGTAACCTCTCCCCGCGACCACTCTCTGATCTTCTCGGGTGATGCCAATCCGATCTTAATAGCATCGAATGTCATAGGTTGATAAGTTTCTTGTTTCATATCTGACATCTTCAATCACCATGCTCCTTCCAGATTATATGTTACCAGGTACAGCCGCCCCTGGTAACATGATGCTCACGCGAAAACGGAATGCCGGTCTTAAAAAATCTCCGTCTCTTCCTCCGCAAAGTCAGCGTCCATCTCTTCTTCCGCAAAGTCCTCTTCGTCTTCGCTGGTCACAAGCTCTCCGCTGTCTTCGTCAAACTCCTGCTTCTGATATCCCATAGAACCAAGAGATTCCTGCTCATAGTCATAGTTTCTGGAGTCACCCTCGATCTCATAACGGTAATCGTTCTCACCGTAATCGATCGTTTCCATGATCTCAACTTCTGTTTGGTCATCCCGAAGCACTCTCACATCCAGCCCCAGGGACTGCAGCTCCTTGAGCAGTACCTTAAAGGATTCCGGCACGCCGGGTTCCGGGATATTGTCACCCTTGATGATCGCTTCGTACGTCTTAACACGTCCGACAACATCGTCGGATTTCACTGTCAGGATCTCCTGCAGCGTGTAGGCTGCACCGTATGCTTCCAGCGCCCACACCTCCATCTCACCGAAACGCTGGCCGCCGAACTGCGCTTTACCGCCCAGAGGCTGCTGCGTTACCAGCGAATAAGGACCTGTAGAACGCGCATGGATCTTATCGTCTACCAGATGATGCAGTTTCAGATAATGCATGTGTCCGATCGTAACCGGCGAATCGAAATACTCGCCTGTCCGTCCGTCACGCAGCCGTACCTTACCATCACTGGAAATCTCCACACCTTTCCATACCTCGCGGTGTTCTCTGTGATCGGATAGATACTGCATGATCTCTTCCGAAATATCATCCTTATGCTTCTCTTCAAATTCTTCCCATTCCAGATTAACATAATCATTGGCAAGTTTGAGAGTATCTGCAATGTCATCTTCCTTCGCACCGTCAAACACCGGCGTCGCCACGTTAAAGCCCAGCGCCCTGGCAGCCAGAGACAAATGAATCTCCAACACCTGTCCGATATTCATACGGGAAGGCACGCCCAGAGGATTCAGCACGATATCCAGCGGACGGCCGTTAGGCAGATAAGGCATATCCTCTACCGGCAGCACGCGGGAAACCACACCCTTGTTACCGTGACGGCCGGCCATCTTATCTCCTACGGAAATCTTTCTCTTCTGTGCTATATAAATGCGGACAGCCTGATTAACGCCGGGTGAAAGCTCGTCGCCGTTCTCCCTCGTAAATACTTTCGCATCCACAACAATACCATATTCACCGTGAGGCACTTTCAGGGATGTATCCCTGACTTCTCTTGCTTTCTCACCGAAAATCGCGCGCAGCAGTCTTTCCTCTGCAGTCAGCTCTGTCTCCCCCTTCGGAGTTACCTTACCAACCAGGATATCACCGGCACGTACTTCTGCACCGATGCGGATGATACCTCTGTCATCCAGATCCTTCAACGCCTCGTCACCCACACCGGGAACATCTCTGGTGATCTCTTCCGGCCCCAGCTTGGTGTCGCGGGCTTCTGCCTCATATTCTTCAATGTGTACGGAGGTATAGACATCCTCCTGTACCAGTCTCTCACTGAGCAGCACGGCATCCTCGTAGTTGTAGCCTTCCCAGGTCATGAATCCGATCAGCGGGTTCTTGCCCAGCGCCAGCTCACCGCCCTCTGTGGACGGGCCGTCTGCGATCACCTCACCCTGTGCCACATGATTTCCTTTGAAAACAATGGGCTTCTGGTTGTAGCAGTTGGACTGGTTACTGCGGGAGAACTTGGTCAGATGGTATTCATCTTTCTCCCCGTCATCATAAGTCATCCTGATCAGATCCGCCGATACGAAATCAACGGTACCCGCCTTCTTCGCCACCACACAGACACCCGAGTCCACGGCTGCCTTTGGCTCCATACCGGTTCCCACCACCGGGGTCTCCGTAAAGAGCAGCGGCACGGCCTGTCTCTGCATGTTGGAACCCATCAGCGCACGGTTGGCATCATCGTTCTGCAGGAACGGAATGAGCGCCGTCGCCACAGAGAATACCATCTTCGGCGACACGTCCATATAATCGAACATGGCCTTCGGATATTCCTGCGTCTCCTCCTCAAAACGTCCGGAAATATTATTACGGGCAAAATAACCGTTGGCATCCAGAGGCGCCGATGCCTGCGCTACGTGATAATTATCTTCCTCATCCGCCGTCATGTAGACAACTTCGTCAGTAACACGCGGATTCTGGGGATCGGATTTATCTATCTTGCGGTAGGGCGCTTCCACGAATCCATATTCATTGATCCGTGCATAAGATGCCAGAGAGTTGATCAGCCCGATGTTCGGACCTTCCGGCGTCTCAATGGGGCACATTCTGCCGTAGTGCGTATAATGTACGTCACGAACCTCGAATCCGGCTCTGTCTCGGGACAGACCGCCGGGACCAAGGGCGGAAAGACGTCTCTTATGCGTCAGCTCACCGAGCGGGTTATTCTGATCCATAAACTGGGACAGCTGGGAAGAACCGAAGAACTCCTTCACGGCAGCCTGTACCGGTTTGATGTTGATCAGCACCTGGGGTGAGATCTCGTCTGCGTCATGGGTGGTCATTCTCTCACGAACCACTCTCTCCAGTCTGGACAGACCGATGCGGTACTGGTTCTGCAGAAGTTCGCCCACCGCGCGGATACGTCTGTTGCCCAGATGGTCGATATCGTCATCGTTGCCGATACCATACTCCAGATGGATATTATAATTAATGGAAGCAAGGATATCTTCCTTCGTAATATGCTTGGGGATCAATTCATGCACATTCTTGTGGATCGCTTCCGCCAGCATCTCCGGATCGTCGCTGTACTCCTCCAGGATCTGCTGCAGCACGGGATAATAAACCAGCTCCGTGATGCCCAGCTCCCTGGGATTGCAGTCCACGAAGTTAGTGATGTCTACCATCATATTGGAGAGAACCTTCACATTCTTCTCCTCTGTCTGGATCCATACAAAAGGAACCGCAGCATTCTGAATGGCGTCAGCCATCTCCACGGTAACCTTCTCGCCCGCCTTAGCCAGCACTTCACCCGTGGTCATATCCACCACGTCCTCCGCCAGAATATGGCGTCTGATCCTGTTGCGGAACATTAACTTCTTATTAAATTTATATCTGCCGACTTTAGCCAAATCATATCTTCTGGGGTCAAAAAACATAGCGGTGATCAGACTCTCAGCGCTCTCCACGCTCAAAGGCTCACCGGGACGGATCTTCTTATATAACTCCAACAGACCTTCCTGATAGTTCTCGGAAGTATCCTTGGCAAAACTGGCCTCAATCTTCGGTTCTTCACCAAATAATTCTCTGATCTCATCATTGGAACCGACACCCATGGCACGGATCAGCACCGTGATCGGCACCTTCCTCGTCCTGTCCACACGCACGTAAAACACATCATTAGAGTCTGTCTCATACTCTAACCATGCGCCGCGATTCGGGATGACGGTGGCGGAAAACAGTCTTTTTCCGATCTTATCATGTCCGATTCCATAATAAATGCCCGGAGAACGTACCAGCTGGCTGACGATAACACGCTCTGCACCATTGATTACAAATGTCCCGGTCGCTGTCATCAACGGCAGGTCACCCATAAAGATCTCGTGCTCCGTGATCTCATCCTTCTCCTTATTGATCAGGCGAACCTTAACCTTAAGAGGCGCCGCGTAAGTAGCATCTCTCTCTTTGCATTTCTCAATAGAGTATTTCACATCCTCTTCGCATAACTCAAAGTCCACAAATTCCAGACTCAAGTGTCCGCTGTAATCCGAGATAGGAGAGATATCGTCGAAAACTTCTTTCAGTCCTTCCCTAAGAAACCACTGATAGGAGTTCTTCTGAACCTCGATCAGATTCGGCATTTCCAGGACTTCCTTCTGTCGTGCATAGGTCATACGCGTATTTCTGCCGGCTGCAGTCTTACGGATTCTGTTCTTTTCCATTGACACTTTCACCCCGTTCCTTATGATTTGCTGCTTATCAGCCTGCCTGTCAGATTGCCTGTTGGCATGAAACTATAATATAAATAAGCATACCACACCACAATAGTGCATTTTCCATTCTACTACAAGTTTTTTTGCGAGTCAACGATTATTTTCTTAAAAAACACGAAAAACGCAGTAAAACCGTTCATGCGGACTGTATAAACATGTCCGCATGAACGGTTTTCTCAACTTCTCCTGCTCATGTCGATTATTTCAGAGTAACCTTAGCGCCCTCAGCTTCCAGTTTCGCCTTAACATCCTCAGCTTCTTCCTTGGATGCAGCTTCCTTCACCATCTTCGGAGCATTGTCAACCAGGTCTTTCGCTTCCTTCAGACCAAGGCCTGTTACTTCACGAACAACCTTGATAACTTTAACCTTATTCGGGCCAACCTCTGTCAGCTCAACGTCGAACTCTGTCTTCTCCTCAGCTGCTGCTGCGCCTGCATCTCCGCCTGCTGCTGCAACGACTACGCCTGCTGCTGCAGATACGCCGAACTCTTCTTCACATGCTTTTACTAAATCATTCAATTCCAATACGGTCAACTCTTTGATCGCGTCGATAAATTCCTGAGTGGATAATTTTGCCATTATTTTTTACCTCCATGATTTTTCTTTATCATTGTTACAATAACATCCTGGTTCTTCTGTCGATTGCCTCTCTGCACTGCTTATGCTTCTACCGGAGCTTCCTCAGCCGGAGCCTCAGCAGCAGGCGCTGCTTCACACTCGGATGCGCCGCCCTTCTCCGCGATCTGATTCAGTACGCGTGCCAGGTTCGCAACCGGTGACTGCATGCTGCCAAGCAATCTGGACAGCAGTTCTTCTCTGGACGGAATCTTGGATACATTCTCGATTCCCTTTGCGTCATAAAGCGTGCCCTCTACGATGCCGCCCTTAACTTCAAGAGCATTCGCTGTCTTAGCGAATTTGCACAGTACTCTGGCAGGCGCAGTGGCGTCCTCTTTGGAAACAGCAAGTGCGCTGGGGCCTTCCAGATAAGGTGTCAGGGATTCGAAATCCGTGCCCTTAAATGCAAAATTCATCATCGTGTTCTTGTAAACCTTGTAGGTGATTCCGGCTTCACGCAGCTGCTTACGAAGCTCCGTGTCCTGCTCTACCGTAAGTCCACGGTGATCGACCAACACGACTGACTGCGCATCCTGAATGGTAGCTGAAATCTCTTCTACGATCGGTTTTTTCAGTTCAACCTTTGCCATTAACATTTACCTCCTTATAGATTTTACGCCGATAGGAGTCCTCTATAAAAAATCCTTCCTGAAGACAGGAAGGATGAAACAGACTACAATATATCTTATAGCAGCTCTTCTCCTCGGTAGGCGGTATCCTTACGCCGTCTCACGGCACCTACTGTCTTCGGCATGGTTTTAGCAACCTTGCATACTATAACACAGCGGAAGCGTCGTTGTCAACTGTTTTATCAAGATTCTGCGTCTCTTCCGGATCGTCGCATATCCTGCTGATATCGTCATATGCCAGGCTTTCATCCGGCCCTGAAAGTTCCACACTCATCTCTCCGAACGGTGTGGTGATCACCAGAATTTTTGCCCCGTCCGCCCGGGTGATGATCCTGGTATCAGAATTATCTTCCTCTTCCTGAGCTGCTTCTCTGGCCGCCTCTATCTCCGCTTCGATCTGTTCCCGCAGCGTATCCTCCGCAGCGTCTATTTTTTCCAATAACTTCTGCCACTCTTCCTGCGTATAGGCTTCAGCGCCAATCTGTATTTCAGGCTGGATGGTTCCGGTTCTGATTTTAGCGCGCATTTCTTCCATCTTCTCCAGTATGAATTGCCGGTAATCCGTCTCCTGCTCCGTTTCGACTGCCGATCCGTTCTTCATCTGCTCCGCAGTTTTCCCCGCACGTTCCAGCGCCGTGTCAAAATCCGCCGTCTGCTTCTCTTCCTTCGAGTTTGCTGCGGCGCCTGCAGCAAACTGATTCCTGATAAAAGGATTTCCACGTCCTACTTCCATATTACACCCATACCTTTCTCCCAGCCTGCAGGAACCTGTACACCTTCCTGCAGCTGTGATAAGCGATTCAAATTTTCAGCCTCTGTTTTCACAGTAAACTTACATCATGCTTAACCTGCCGCCTGGCGGGCCGCATGGCCATCCATGCTATGAAAGTCGAAGACTTTCATAGTAAACTTACATCATACTCAGCCTGCCGCCTGGCCATCCATGCTGTGAAAGTCGAAGACTTTCTCGAGGACTTTCATAGCAACGACATAACAAATTTCTGTTCCCGGCTCTTGCAGGAGCCATATACGTCAGCTCCTGCTAGGCCGATAACTAAATTTCCAATGTTGTCAACTATAATACGATTTATATTGGCAAAAAGTTTCAACCCGCCATATTTTTCCCAAACATCCGTACCCTGGCGTTATCGGCGGCGGCTTCCTCTACCTTCTGATAATATAACCATCCGCATCAATCTGCACGCCGGTGGACAGTTCACGCATATAATTCAGAATCCTGCTCTTTTCTTCTCCCTGAACCAAAGATGTCATACAGCCGCTTTGCAGACAGGGAACAAACTGCAGGCTCTTCAGGCCGTTTTCATCCAATATGATTTTGATGATACCGGTGTCCACCGTTTTGGAATTGAACCAGAAGTTTCCCAGACTATATACCACCGGTATGCCATTTATCATGTCAATCTGCTGCAGGCAGTGCGGATGCGCCCCGATGATCAGATCGGCTCCCGCCTCCACAACTTCCGGCGCCTGCTTCTCCTGTGCCCAATCGATGGCTTCCGTATTCTCGGTTCCCCAGTGTAGAAATACGATCACAAAATCGCTGTTCTCCTTCGCCTCCCTGACAGTCGCAAGCAGGTTCTCACCATTCCAGCACCTGAACACTCCCGCAGAGGTGTCCGTAGCTCCCTTCGTATCAGGATTATCCAGCCTCTCGATCTGTGTGGCCGCCACAAAGGCAATTTTCATATTATTGATAATATAGTACACCGGCCTGCGCGCTTCTTCGAGATTGCGCCCGGCTCCCATATACGTAATACCAGCCTCCCGCAGAACATCCAGCGTATCCAATAACGCCGGTTCGCCATAATCATAGGCATGATTATTGGCCAGGGACACAAGATCAACTCCCATATCTCCCAAATACGAAACGGCTGCCGGTTTCGCACGAAAAGTAAACTGTTTCTCCGGCGTCGGCGTTCCCCGGTCAGAATAAGGGAATTCGTTGTTAAGCGCCATAATATCTACACTTTTCATCTCATTTATCAAATCAGGCGCAATACCGCCCGCAATATCCCCTCCATTCTGCAGGACTTTGCTCATAATCGCATAATTTGTATCAAAAAGAATATCTCCGGCAAAAGCAATGGACACCTGTGTCGGATCCGCTGCATCTTTCGCATAGATATTATTCTGTTCCATATAAAGCGGATCGTTCAGAATATCCGTATACTTGTTATTGGTATGCAGTATCTCGTCAATCCGGCTCTGTTCGCTCTCCTCTGCCGCCTCCTGGCCTGCGGCATCCTGCTCAATCCTCTTGCTGGTCAGCTGAAAATGACTGGTGTCCTTAGCCTTGGCCGGTTCTATGATCCACAAAAAAGAAAACATGGCAAAAAGACCGATCGCCACAACAGTGATCAAGGTAATACAGAACGGTCTTATAAAATTTGATTTCTTTTTATGATGTCGTTTTCTCATTTTCTCCTCTTTATTCCTGCAGGCATGGCTGCCTGGCTCGTTGCTTCGCGGGAATAAAACCAGCAAAGCCCGTTTGCAGAATTCCCTTCGCAAATCCGGGATACAAAAAAGATTCCCACCGTCTCCGACAGGAATCCCTTTATATAAAAATTAATATTTGGCTGTGTTAACCTTTACACCAGGACCCATAGTGGCTGCCAATGTAATACTTCTTAAATACTGACCTTTCAATGCTGACGGCCTTGCCTTAACAATAGCCTCCATCAGCGCGTCAATATTCTCCTGCAGCTTGGCTTCCTCGAAAGAAACCTTTCCTACCGGAACATGAATAATATTAGCCTTATCCAGTCTGTACTCGATCTTACCGGCCTTAATATCGTTAATTGCCTTCGTAACATCCATTGTTACCGTACCGGCTTTCGGGTTCGGCATTAAGCCCTTCGGACCAAGAATCTTACCAAGGCGACCCACCACGCCCATCATGTCAGGTGTTGCTACGACAACGTCAAAATCCAGCCAGCCATCATTCTGAATTCTGGGAATCAACTCGTCGCCGCCTACGTGGTCAGCGCCTGCCGCCTCAGCCTCTGCAAGCTTATCGCCTTTGGCAAATACCAATACTTTAACGGTCTTACCTGTGCCGTTCGGCAGCACAACCGCGCCGCGGACCTGCTGTTCTGCATGACGTCCGTCACAACCGGTCTTAATATGAACCTCTACGGTCTCATCAAATTTAGCTGTTGCTGTCTTCTTCACCAGAGCGATTGCATCCGCTGTATCATAGAGTCTGGAACGGTCTACCAGCTTTGCCGCCTCTGCATATTTCTTACCATGTTTCATGTCAAATCCTCCATTACTCTTCTACTGTAATACCCATACTTCTTGCAGTTCCGGCAATCATACTCATCGCTGCTTCCAGGCTTGCGGCATTCAAATCGGGCATCTTGGTCTCAGCAATCTCCTGAAGCTTCGCCTTGGAAATCGTGGCAACCTTCGTCTTGTTCGGGACTGCAGATCCGGATTTGATGTTGCATGCTTTCTTCAAAAGAACTGCTGCAGGGGGAGTCTTCGTGATGAAACTAAAGCTTCTGTCTGCATAAACTGTTATAACAACCGGAATGATCACGTCACCCTTATCGGCTGTTCTCGCGTTGAACTGCTTCGTAAATTCAACGATATTAACACCATGCTGACCCAATGCAGGACCAACCGGCGGCGCTGGCGTAGCTTTGCCAGCAGGAATCTGTAACTTGATATATCCTGTAACTTTCTTTGCCATAATGGCACCTCCTAATATAATGTGGTACGGGCGTGCGACTTCGTCCTTTAGAGTCTGAAAGAATCCGGTATCAACGGCTGCTTTCGATTTCGGCATCACCGAAATCACACTCCCACAGTATATCTAATCCGCCAAAGCGGAATAAATATCGATTACATTCTTCTGACTTCCGCGAAACTGATCTCTACCGGCGTCTCCCTGCCGAACAGCTCCACATTGATCGTGGCCGTCTGCTTACCGAAATCCATTCGCTGAACAACGCCGATCGTATCCTTCCAGACACCGGCAACCACCGCTATGGTATCGCCTTCTGCAAAGTCAACGCTCACGTTCTCTGTCTTAATACCGAGCGGCTTCATCTCCGCCTCGGTAAGCGGCACCGGCTTACTTCCCGGTCCAACAAAACCTGTAACGCCTCTGGTATTCCTTACGACATACCATGTGTCGTCGTTCATGACCATATTGATCAGAACATAACCTGGAAACATCTTCTTCTGCACAGTCTTGCGTGCGCCGTTCTTCATCTCCACAACATCCTGCAGAGGCACCCTGACTTCCAGAATCTCTTCCTCCAGATGTCTGTTCTCGATTGTTTTCTCAATGTTGGCTTTTACTTTGTTCTCATACCCGGAATAAGTATGAACAACATACCAATTTGCTTCTGCCATACTAATACCATTCCTTTCTCAGAACTTCTTTTCAAAGCGTCTTAGAATTTCAGTGTTGTGATAAAGTCCACCCCATACTGCATACCGAAATCCAGCACTGTGATAATTGCTCCGACAACAACAGAAATGATAACAACCGCAACAGATTGTTTCAAAAGGTCCTCCTTATCAGGCCAGGTTATCTTCTTAAATTCAGCTTTCACACCATTCCAGAATTTTACAAGTTTGGATGTTTTCTCTGATTTTGCAGAATCTCCCATACTAATCCTCCATTCTCATAAAACCCAAAATTATTTAGTCTCCTTGTGCAGAGTATGTCTCTTACAGAACCTGCAATACTTCTTGGTCTCCATTCTGTCAGGATGAGTTTTCTTATCCTTGGTTGTATTGTAGTTACGCTGTTTGCACTCTGTGCATGCTAATGTGATTCTCGTACGCATCTTGCTACCTCCACGTGTATTTGTCAATCGTCTGATCCATTAATTTTAAGCATAAAAAAAAGACCTTAAATCTTATCTCGTGCAAATAATATAGCACACACAAACTTTGAAGTCAACCTGTTTTTCCGGAAATAAATTTTATTTTTATTTTATTATTTATTTAAAATCCCTTTATTTTTCACGAAAAATACTCGATATATATGATATATTGAATTCAGGTTGAAATTATGCCTGCCGGATTAACATACTTACAGCTAAGCCCTGGTTACAATGGCGGCTGTCCAAAATACAGTAGTTGAAAGAATCCAGGCGAATACCAGTCAATTTACAATGTATGAACCGTATAACAAGCACCCACATCTGATGTCCTGCAGGCTAAGGACGGCTCGTAGAGGACATCGATGGATCAGGTCTGGATCCTGATTCATTTCAAGGAAGAGAGGAGGGGTTCAATGTCGAACACGATCAGTAATTTATCCAATGTCTACAATTTCTATATGACTTCCTATGCGCCGAAGTCCAGTTCACCTTATGATTCTCATAAGAAGAGTGAATTGCGCCGTGTATATAATTCCATTGTCAGAATGAACAAGGAATCTCCTCTGTTTATATTGGATACCAGCAAGCGTTCCCAGCAGTTTGCCATCAGCGTGAAGGAAAATGCGAGAGAACTGCGTAATACCATCGCTTCGCTTGGAGGCCTGAACGAAGAGGAGCTTCTGAATAAGAAGATAGCTTTTTCCAGCAATGAGGATATCGCCACGGCCGCTTATATCGGTTCTCCGGAACAGAGCTTCACCGCTCCTTCCTATGAGATAGAAGTCGATCGTCTGGCAACGCCGCAGATCAATATGGGGAAATTCCTTCCTGCCGAGGAACCTGCAGAGCTGCCCGCCGATACCTATTCTTTTGATATCAGGATCGAGGATCTGAATTATGAGTTTCAGTTCAGCATCAGGTCAACAGATACTAACCGTACCGTGCAGTCACGTCTCGCGCGGCTGATTACGAATGCCAACGTAGGGATAACCGCCCGCGCTTCCGTCGATGCAGACGGCTACTCCTACCTGAGAATGGAATCCAATTCCACAGGCATCAGAAACAACCGTTCCCGTATCTTCACCATATCGGACGACCGGACGAGTAAAACTTCCGGTGCGGTGGAATATTTCGGCCTGGATTATATATCTACGCCTCCTTCCAACGCTTCTTTCCTTGTAAACGGAGAAGAGCGCAGTTCCGCTTCCAACCGGATCTCCCTGGATCGTACCTACGAGGTTCAGTTGACAGGGGTAAGCGGGGAGGATTGTGAGGTCGCTTATATCGGTCTTAAGACAGATGTGGATTCTCTGGCCGAGAATGTCAATACGCTGGTTGACGGCTATAATACCTTTTTGAATGCCGTATCCGAATACAAAGACGAGCAGCCGAAGAGTGCGCGCCTTTATAACGAGATGAGCGGTGTGGCGCGGGTGTATGCCAGCGATCTTACCACAGTCGGCCTGAATCTGAATCTGGACGGCAAGCTGGAGGTAGACGACAATGTTTTGCGCGAAACTGCAATGAGCGACACTGCCAAAGAGGCTTTTTCACCCATGAAAAGTTTCACCAACTCTATCCTGCGCAAGTCCGATCAGGTAGCCCTGGACCCGATGAACTATGTCAACAACACCATCGTGGCCTACAAGAACCCCGGCAAGAACTTCGCAAGCCCTTATATCACCAGCGCCTACAGCGGCATGATGTTTAACGGATACTGTTAAGGCAGCATGAATTTTCCGCCCATCATTCCCATAAGCAGAGACACACATAAACAGAGACAGGTCACTTCAGCCTGTCTCTTTTACTTTTTAAAGCGGAATATTCCCGTGTTTTTTCTTCGGTCCTTCGATTGTTTTATTCTTAAGCCCCCGCAATGCCTTCACCAGCGCTGCTCTGGTCTCCTCCGGCTTAATTACTTCATTCACATATCCTCTGGCCGCCGCCACATAAGGATTTAAGAACCGTTCCTCATACTCCGCCTTACACTGCGCCCGCATGGCTTCCGGATCTGCCGCGTTCTTGATCCTGCGCTTAAAAGCAATATTAACCGCGCCGTCAGCCCCCATCACCGCGATCTCTGCAATGGGCCAGGCATAGACGATGTCCGCCCCCATCTCCTTGGAATTCATGGCGATGTAAGCTCCGCCGTATGCCTTGCGCATGATCAGCGAAATCTTGGGCACCGTCGCCTCCGAATAAGCATAGAGGATCTTCGCCCCATGCCGGATGATGCCGTTGTGCTCCTGTGCCGTACCAGGCAGGAATGCCGGCACGTCGATCAGCGTAATCAGCGGAATATTAAAACAGTCACAGAAACGGATGAATCTTGCGATCTTGTCGGACGCATGATAGTCCAAAGAGCCTCCCATGGAGTTGGGCTGATTGGCCACGATGCCTACTACTCTGCCTTCCATCCGGCAAAAACCTACCACGGCATTCGTAGCAAATTCCTTCTGCACCTCAAAGAAGCTGGCCTCATCCACAATACAGTCTATCACTTCCTTAACGTCATAAGCATGACGGGAATTATCCGGAACAATATCCCTGATCTTTTCTGCTTTCGCTTTCATGGCGGAAGCCACACGGCCATTTTCCACCTTCCCGAACACCTTGCCCACCTTCGGCAGAATGCTCTGCCGCTCTTCATTGTTAATCACCGGCGGTTTCTCCATCCAGTTACCCGGCAGATAGGACAGCAGCTTACGCACGCCCATCAGACACTCGCTCTCCGTGTCATAGGTAAAATGGGATACGCCGCTTTTCTTCGCGTGTACCTGTGCACCGCCCAGTTCCTCCACCGACACCTCTTCATTGATAACCGTCTTCACCACATTGGGACCCGTAATAAACATTTTGGAAATATCTTTTACCATAAAAATAAAGTCACAGATGGCCGGCGCATAGCAGGCGCCGCCGGAACATGGTCCCAGAATAACCGCGATCTGCGGTATCACACCGGAAGCCTTCGTATGCCGCAGAAACATGCCGCTGTAACCGCTGAGTGACGAAATTCCTTCTTCAATACGGGCGCCGCCGCTGTCGTTGATACAGATAAGAGGCGCCTTCATCTCCATTGCCATATCCTGGATCCGGCAGATCTTAAAAGAATGATATTCGCCCAGCGTACCGCCGATCACCGTAAAGTCCTCACTGGCCACAAACACCTGCCGTCCGTCTATCTCACCATATCCGGTCACCACACCGTCCCCCGGCACTCTTCTTTTATCCAGATCAAAGTCATCGATTCTGGACTCCAGAAATCCGTCCACTTCCACAAAAGTTCCCGGATCGAGCAGTACTTCAATTCTCTCCCGCGCCGTCATCTTGCCTATGGCATGCTGCTTGTCGATTCGGTTCTGCCCGCCGCCTAAGAGCGCCCTCGCCCTCCTGCTATCCAATTCTTTAACAGCCTCGTTCCAGTTCATAATGCCTCCTGTTGATTTCCTATTCCTGTTCCTGCAATTTCGACAACAACCTAATGATTTGACCTTCTAATACTTTGATACTCAAACTATCTTTCTGTATTATAGGCAGAGTATATGCTGTTGTCAATACTCTGCCCGGAAATTTTTGCTTCTTACAATAGCAGAATCATTCCTGCTCCACAGCATCAAGCGCCGCCGCAATTACCTTGTCCATATCATAATAACGGTACTGTCCCAGCCGCCCGCCAAACAGGATCTGCGGCCTGCTCTGTGCCAGTTCCTGATATTTCTTAAATAAAGCGCCGTTACGTTCGTCATTGACCGGATAGTAAGGCTCGTCTCCTTCCCGCCATTCCGCTGGATACTCTCTGGTAATCACTGTGCCCGGCTGTGTGCCGAACTCGAAGTGCTTATGCTCGATCACTCTCGTATAAGGAACTTCCCGTTCCGTATAATTTACCACCGCATTGCCCTGATAGTTATCGCACTCCGGAAGCTGCTCGGTCTCAAACCGCAGTGAACGGTACTCCAGATGTCCAAGACGGTAATCAAAATACTCATCCAGCATTCCGGTGTAGACTACCTTGCGATAAGTATTCCCCGCATGATCCATCACCTGAACGCCGTCTTCCGTCTCCTGCTCCACCGCAAATTCCCGATAGGAAACACCGGTCTGCACAGTAATACCCTGCAGCATTTTCTCTACCATAGTGGTATACCCGCCCACAGGAATGCCCTGATAGCGGTCATTGAAATAATTATTGTCATAAGTAAACCGCAGCGGAAGACGCTGGATGATAAAGGACGGCAGCTCTTTACAGTCCCTGCCCCACTGCTTCTCGGTATAGCCTTTGACCAGCTTCTCATAGACATCGACACCTACCAGAGACAGCGCCTGCTCCTCCAGATTCTGCGGATCCGTGATCTGCAGAGCTTCGATCTGCTCTGCAATTCTGGCTTTAGCCTGGGCAGGCGTCACCACACCCCACATTCTGCTGAAAGTATTCATATTAAAAGGGAGGTTATACAACTCTCCCTTATAACAGGCAATCGGTGAATTTATGTAGTGATTAAATTCCGCAAACCGGTTCACGTACTCCCAGATTCGTCTGTCAGAGGTATGGAAAATATGTGCTCCGTACCTGTGCACCTGAATATCAAGCATCTGCTCCGTATAGATATTGCCGGCAATATGTGCCCGCCTGTCAATCACAAGCACCTGCCTGCCCTTCTTCTGCATCTCATGAGCAAAGACTGCACCATACAGCCCTGCTCCCACAATCAGATAATCATACCTGCACCCCATGCCATCCTCCTCACAAATCACACAACCTTAATTCTCTTCAACCGCCTTATACTTATCCAGCTGCGCATAGTCTTCCATCAGTTCCAACGCTTTCTTGCGCCCTGTCTTATTCAGTTTCACATAATACTGCATCACGCGGTTCTCCATAATCTTACTTCCAAGCACGCTCTTCTGATTAAGCGGCGTAAAGTCAACAGGATTCAGGTTCAGTTTGTCACACATTCTGATCACAGTACCATAAGCCATCCCCTCGATGCCTCTGTCCAGAGCAGTAACCAATGTAGAGTATGGAATTTCCATCTCAATGGCGAACTGTCTGACACTCTTGTACTGTTTCAAAATTTCTGCCTTCAAAATCTCTGCCTTAGTCATAGTAGTCCCTCCTATTTAACGTATGATTCTGGTTATTTATACACAGTTTACCACAAACATCGATGAAAAGGAAGCACCCAATCCGATATTTTAACGGTATTTCGTCATCATCGGCAGGTTGTTGTGTTTTTAGACATTTTTTTGTGCAATAAGTATAAATATAAAGTCACAGTTTACGGCCTGATACCCTGCACCCCGCTGCAGGGTATCAGGCCGTAAACTGTAACAATAAAAATCATATTGTCGTAACAAAAAGAAAATGCTAATATGAAATAAACAGGAAAAACGAAGAGGTGAACCCATGCTGCCAGTTTCAGTGTGCATGATTGCAAAGAACGAAGACAATCATATAGAAGAATGTTTAAAAAGACTGCGCCCCTGCAAGTTTGAAGTCGTGGTGGTGGACACAGGTTCCGTAGACAGGACCATCGAGATTGCACAGAAATATACCGACAAAGTATTCCACTTCTCCTGGTGTGAGGATTTCAGCGCCGCCAGAAACTTCTCGATCCAGCAGGCGTCCAACGACTGGGTGCTGGTCATAGACTGTGACGAATATCTGGAGAATGTCAATCTGGCCGAACTGGAAGAATCCCTGGATGCCAATGACCGCTCCGTCGGCATGATTGTCCGCAACAATCCCTACATCATTCAGGGGGTCCGCTCCATTATGTCGGAACGAATCGGCAGGCTTTTCAACAGAAAATACTGTCACTATGAGGGGTGCGTCCATGAACAGGTCTGCACGTTGGACGGCCGTGAACCGAAATCCTTCCTGCTGCCTCTCACCTTTTACCATGAAGGCTACGTGACAGAATCCGACAAACGTATGCGCGCCACCCGTAATCTGGAGATGCTGCTGCACGACCTGGAGTTGAAAGGCCCCAGTCCCTACATATATTTCCAGCTGGGTCAGAATTATATTTCCCTCAACGACATGGAGAAAGCCGCCCACTATTACAGTCAGGGCCTGAAACTGGATGCAGATCCCGAGTCCGCTTTTGTGCAGAGCATGGCGGAGACTTACGGCTACTGCCTGCTGGAACTGGCAAAGTACGACCTGGCCATGGCACTGCGGGATAAATATGAGCTTTTCTCCCATCGGGCGGATTTCGTCTACCTGATGGGCATGATCTATATGAAAAAGGGCAGCTATGCAAAGGCCATCGAGGAATTCAAGAAAGCCACCACTCTTTCTACCTGTTCCCGCAAGGGTGTGAACAGCTACCGCGCCAACTATAACATTGCCTCCATCTATGAGCTCATGGGGAATCCGGAGGAGGCCAGGCTTTACTATAAGAAATGCGGGGATTATGATCCGGCTGTCAGAAAGCTGAAAGAGCTTGCCTAAGCGTCCCTCCATCTGCCATTGAGTGTCAGCAGTAAAGCAGGCATCCCATTCCTTCCGGGAACTGTGCCTGCAGTAATATTTATAGAAAGGGGTTTCCTTTGCTGCCAGTATCTGTCTGTATCATTGTAAAAAACGAAGAATTGCATATTGAGGCGTGCTGTAAAAGCCTCTTACCCTATGGATTTGAAATTGTTGTCGTAGATACCGGCTCCGAAGACCGTACCGTAGAACTCGCCCGCAGATATACCGACCGGATCTATCATTTCGAGTGGTGTGACGATTTCAGCGCGGCAAAGAATTACGCTCTGTCTAAAGCCTCCCATGACTGGATACTTTCTCTGGATTGTGACGAATATATCGAGGCCCTCGATATGAGCGCCCTGTCAAAATGTATGGAGCGATATCCTGCTTCCGCCGGCCGGATTCTGATCCGTAACCGCTTTACGGAGAACGGACAGACCGCTTTCGAACAGGTACGGGTAAGCCGTTTTGTTAATCGGAACTATTATCATTTCGAAGGCACCGTGCACGAACAGCTGGTACCAAAACCCAACCAGCTTCTGTCTCAGAAATATGTCTATTCTGCGCCTGTCACCGTGCTCCATGTCGGTTATGACGGCTCCGAAGACGAGATGCATGAGAAGTGTCGACGTAACATTGCGCTTCTGGAAAAGGAACTGCGGACAACAGGGGCAGACGCCTACCTCTATTTCCAATTGGGGCAGAGCTGCCGCAGGCTTCACGACTATGAGAAGGCTGTACAGTACTTTGATCTTGGACTGGCAATGGATGTGGATCCGGCTATGGATTATGTACAGACCATGGTGGAATCCTACGGCTACACACTGCTCGACCTGAAGCGCAGTCAGGATGCCCTGAACCTGCTCGGTGTCTATGACGAGTTTGCGAAACGGGCCGACTTTGTTTTTCTGATGGGCCTGATCTATATGAACAACGGACTGTTTGATGAGGCCATCGCCGAGTTCCAAAAGGCTACTGCAATGGAAGAGTTTGCCGTGGACGGCGTCAACAGTTATAAAGCAGATTATAATATCGGGGTTATCTATGAGTGCGCAGGATATCTCCGTGAAGCGCAGGAGGCATACTTGCGGTGTGGCGCGTATGAAGCCGCAAAGTCCAGGCTGCAGCAGTTAACAGGAAAAGGATGACCAATGAAAATCTTATTTATAGAATGGGCCAGTTTCGGAAACGAAGACATCAAGGAAGCATTTACCGCGGAAGGACATACTTTCGTGTGTTTTCCCTTTTCCAACAAGGACGGCAGAAAGGACGCCGAGATCGAGAAAGCCCTGTCCGGTGCACTGCACAGAGAAACACCGGACGTTGTTTTTTCTTTTAATTATTTTCCTGTTATCTCTCAAGTGTGCCGGAAAGAATCCGTCCGGTACATTTCCTGGATCTATGACAGTCCCTATGTGATGCTCTATTCTTATACGGCTGTCAATCCCTGCAATGAAATCTATGTCTTTGACAGGGAACTTTATATGGAATTCCACAATGCCGGCATTCAGACCGTTCATTATATGCCAATGGCTGTCAACACCGACCGGTTGGATAGAATGTATCCTGATGGTTTCGACTCCCGGGAACAGCTTCCCGGATTATACGATATTTCCTTCGTCGGCTCTCTCTACACGGAGCAGCACAACTTCTACGACCGCATGACGACCTTGTCTGAATATGCGAAAGGCTATCTGGAAGCTCTTATGGAGGCGCAGATGAAGGTT
This sequence comes from uncultured Lachnospiraceae bacterium, assembly GCA_947576945.1. Classification (GTDB taxonomy): domain Bacteria; phylum Bacillota; class Clostridia; order Lachnospirales; family Lachnospiraceae; genus UBA3282. Next base: position 15,386 of record CANPTH010000036.1, on the reverse strand, counting down.
CAGGGTTATAATTTCATACAGGAATCCCTCTCTCCCATAATGGATGACTTATATAAGGCGCTGCCCATGGATCCTAATCCTGACGGTGTAGAAAGCCGGGAATACCTCTATGCCCAGTATGTGATTAACCGAAAGATTACAGGTCTGGAGCGGATCGACCTTCTGTGTGCCATTGCGGAGCGTCATACACTCGACCTTTTTACACATGACACTAATGTCACAATGAAGAACCTTCGAAACCACGGCACCGCAGACTACTATAGTCAGATGCCGTATATCTTCAAACAAAGCAGGATCAACCTGAATATTTCCCTGCGCAGCATCAAAAGCGGAATTCCTCTGCGCGCTTTCGATATCATGGGCAGCGGCGGTTTCTTATTGTCCAACTACCAGGCGGATTTTCTGGAGGACTTCATGCCTGGAGAAGACTTCGTTTACTACGAGAGCAAAGAGGATCTGCTGTGGAAGATCGACTATTACTTAAGCCATGAGGAAGAGAGGGCCGCCATTGCATCAAACGGGCATGACAAAGTTGCGGCAGGCCATACGTTTCGCCACAGAATCAGGGAGATGCTGGCGTAAAATACAAGACAAAAAAATATATCTGTGTTAAACTTGAATCGATTCCTAATCTGACGTAACCGAAAAGGAGATGCCATGCCATACCCGATTTCAGTCTGTATGATCGCAAAAAATGAAGAAAAGTACATCGAAAAATGTCTTAGCGCCATCCGTTCCCACACAAAGGAAACCGCGGAAGTGGAAATCATCCTGGCAGACACAGGCTCCACAGACCGCACAAAAGAGATTGCTGCCAAATACGCAGATAAGGTGCTGGATTTTGCGTGGGTGAATGATTTCAGTGCGGCGCGTAATTATTCCATTGCGCAGGCATCCTATGACTATATCCTGTCATTGGACTGTGATGAGATTATCACACAATTAGACTGTGAACAGCTTTTCACCCTGATCCGGCAGCATCCGGAGGCCGTCGGCCGCATCGCAATAGACAACCACTATTATTCCAACCAGACAGATACTGTCTACACAGACCGCCTGGGACGTTTCTTTTCCCGTAAATATTTCCGTTTCGAGGCTCCGATACATGAGCAGGTCGTCCACAAGCAGAACGGGGCCTGTTACCAAAGTTATGATGCACCGATAACGGTCGATCATGTGGGATATCTTGGCAGTATCGAGGCGCTGCGTCCCAAGGTGGAGCGCAACAACACGCTTTTATTTCAGGAACTGGAGAAAGACAGGGAGAATCCCTATCTTTATTTTCAGATCGGCCAATCGTACAACATGATCTACGATTATGAGAATTCTTATCAGTATTATAAAGAAGCCCTTAACTATGATATAGATCCGGAGGAGGAGTGGGTTCAGATGATGATCATCGCCTACGCCAACGCCCTGCTGCATACCGGACGGGAAACAGATGCCCTGCAGCTGGAAGCAATTTATGACGCTTTCGCCGGCACGGCAGATTTCCTGTGCATGATGGGACGTATCTATCTTGCCAACGGACAATACGTCAAGGCAATGATGGAATTTGTCAAAGCCATCCACTGTCCGGTTGCCAGAGAGAACGGCACCAATTCCTTCCTGCCCACTTATAATATCGGTCTGATCAATGAGATGATGGGAGATATCCCGACCGCTTTGATGCATTACCGCAACTGTGGAGAGTTTCCGCTGGCGCTTCAGAAGATACTGGAGTTGGAAGGCAGCAATGCCGCCGAAGCTTCACATTTACCACGCTGACAATTTCCCCGCGCCGATCCCCCGGCCTTATATCCTGTTTAAGCAAACAGCCTGTCAAGTCCGTTTTGATAGGAGAATTTCTCCTGCACCTTTCTTTTGCCATTAGCTGCAATCTGCCTGCGCTCCTCTTCATGAGAAAGATAGTATGCTGCTTTCTCAAGGCAGTCTTCCCGGCTGTCAAACGTAACGATCTCTACCCCCTCCTCAAAATATTCCGCAATCTCCGGCTGCCAGTTCGACAGCACAAAGCCGCCGCAGGCCATAATATCCAGGACTCTCAGCGGAATACCTGAGTGAATGGAGCGGAGGGAAATGTTGAGATTAATCCTGCTGCCTGCAAAGACAAGCGGCATCTGGGTATGATAATCAACGATTCCACAATTGCAGGAATCCAGTTCTGGCAATCCTGCGGTATCCGAACCTGTGTACAGCCTGAAATGGCTGCCCCTGTCCCCGTCTCCGTCACTTATCGCAAATCGTTCTGCCAGCCTGGTCAGCAGAATCCGCCGCTCCTCCACAGTCACCTTTTTCTCAAGGACTGCTGCCAAAAGAATATCTTCCGTCTTCGCATAATAATCCTCCCCCAGCATCAGACCCTGCTTTTCCATCCGTACCTGTATCCCGTGCAGGTCAATCTTCCCATCCGTGACGGCCTGCCGCAAATAATCCTCATGATACGCGAAGCACTGACGGCTGATACCAGATGCTATTGCCTCCCATCCGGTTTCCGGGCATTCTTCCTGTCTGCCCTCACAATCTGTTTCCGGCTGTTTCTCCTGCCTGCTGCCGCACTCTGCGGCCCCTTTCTGCAGATTTGTCTGCTTTACGGCATCTTTCCCGCCAAACAGCCTGTCATAATAATTATACGCATCCGTGTACAACGATCCCACAAATGAAATATCACATCGGAATCTATCCTTTTCCTGTGGCGTCGCCTGACTGATGACCGCGTCAAAGCAGGCCGTGTCCACCGCCAGCGGCACATGATGAACCGTATTCACCCCATATCCTTCCAGCTGTCTTGCCATCTCCCGGTCAAAAATACCGATGTGATTGCAGGGAAGCCCGATCTGCTTTGCATACAGCGTAAAATGCGGGCAGTCATACACCCACGCGTAATAAGGAATCTGACAGGTACTGCAGATCATGGAGACCATCGGGAAATAATTGAAAGAAACCACTGCCTCTGCGCCCTGCGCATGGATATAAGGTATCATCTCCATAGCCAGTTCCATGTCCCGGGTATAGTGCCGGCACTCCTTACGGAAGCAGACAACTTCAAATCCCAGTTTGATTAAGTTATCCACAAGAATCTGCTCATTGTTGGCATTCCAGGAATATAGTATCAGTTTCATCTTCCTTTTCCCTTCAAATCTCTTCTGCAGGCGCCAAATACGCTTCCTGGACACTATGGGCACACGTCAATCCGGCGCCTCCCCCATACGCTGCGGCTGTTTCGTCAAATATTCCGCAATAAACTTCTCTTTTTCCCCGTCATAATTCTGCAGATTGATAAATCCGCAATCATGCACGCACCAGGGTTTTTTCATATTCGGCACCACCACCTGATACCCTTTGCGCCAAAACTCCATGCTCTGAGAGCAGTCGTAAAAATCCCATTTGCTGAAAAGATCCTCCCGCCAGGGAATATCATACTGTGTCACCATCAGAAAGCCGTCTATCGCGTCCACTTCCATATAAGGCAGTTCCTCTGCAAACGTATTGGAAAGCAGCTCCGTCTCATAGATATGCTGTTCATACAGCATGCCATACCGGTCCGCGTCCCACATCACACCCGTGGGCGGCATTTTCCCCACCCCCACATTGCCGATCATGCCGACTTGTGGATTCGCCCTGAAAATGCGCAGACACTCCTCTATAAAATCCGGATTGATTATAAAAGTGTCGTGATGCAGGTACACCTTATATTTTGCCTTAGAACACTGCATCGCTTCATTGTAGGCCGAAGCCAGAGACTTCGCCTCCTCAACCGTCAGCACATTGACCTGTATGCCGTCCGGCACATGCAAATGATTGATATAATGGATGCATTCCTGCGAATATGTATGATTGTTCGTACAGATAATAAAACATACTTTATTATCCTCCGAAATCTCTTTACCGGATACACCGTCAACAGCGGTATCTTCCTCAGACTCTCCACCGGCATCAGAGAAATCCACTGCAGGCTTTCCATCATTTATCATACGCAGCACTTTATCCCTGTTCACGACACTGAAATCGATGACTCTCAATAACTCATAAGAAGAGATCCGGTTCTGCAGGAGAAACTGATAGAATGGCTCCATCTCATCCAGGACGTCGAAATCCATCCTTCTTAAATAGAATTTCAATGCAGTGTAACGTTCCAGCAATTCATCCATGTCGGAAATCTTAGAGAAAAGCGCCGGCTCCCCCGCCGCCTTCTCGCGCTCGTAGATCGTACACAGATAGCAGACCATGGCAAGGTCATTATCGTGCTCGGTCGTATCCTTGTATGATAACAATAACGGTTTGATATCATCATATTTACCATTTTTCAACAGATCATTGACCTGCTGCTTTAACTGATCGGCGTCCATATCTTTTCCTTTCGATCGTTCCTGCCGGCATCCCCTGCCTGTTTCAACACTATTCCCATACAAAGCGCTTCTGACTGCTTTCCTCCTCAGCGTTTCTGCGCCTTGACCGTATACTGGAACGTCTCATACATCCAGGCCTCTGTATTCTTTGACAGTTTGAGCAGAATATTCATGATCTCCCGCTGCCGCCCGGACAGATCAAACACCGTTCCGTTAATGTCCTTAACTTCATAGCCGGCCTCCTGAAATAATGTCATGATTTCGTAGTAGGTAAAGAGATGAATATGCGTCCTGTCCAGCAGCCCTGTATCGCTGTAACGAAATCTTCCTTCAATCAGCTCTTCCATCACCGAAATATGCATCACATTAGGTATGCTCGCAATTATATAACCATTTTCATGCAGCAGCTCCCGGCACATCCTGACTACTTCCTCCGGATGCCGCAAATGTTCCAGTACATCGCCGAAGATGATATAGTCAAATTTTTCCGCAAAAGGAATGGTCAGTTCATCGATATTTCCATACTTCACTTTCGCGATATGCCTGGCTATGTCCACTGCCGCTTCGTTAACATCCAGACCATAGGCCTGGCAGTTCGGATAGCAGGACTGGATCTCAAACAGCGTCGCCCCCAGATCGCATCCCACCTCAAGCACCTTGAATTCCCGTTCGGACGGTTCCTTAATATACTTCACCAGTGTCCTGTTGGGACGCAGGTTGAAATAATTCATCCCCCAGGCGGCTTTCATAAAGGTTCTGTCCTCTGCCTGCCATTGCCAGGCTGCGGCATAAATCTCTTCTCCCTGGCTGAAGCTCTCCCATGCACACGCCCCCCCCCGGCAGACAATCTGGCCAAAATTATTCTGTATCATGCGAAGCGCATAATCCGTCAGCACATTGTCCGGGGATTGCAGTTCCTCCCGAAAAAGCCCGACGCGCTCAAACAATTCCTTCCTCGCTGCCCAGATCCGCCAGTTGGAAGACAATGTCCGGCAGGGCGCATTGCTACTATGCCGGGTTCGGCCATCCCTCGCAAACACGGTAAGCGCATCCCTGCCGGTAATCCTGTTGCCGCCATCATCATAGAAATTAGTGACCAGGTTCGCGATGCCTGCATTTTCGTCTTGCAATGCTGACATCAGTTCCGACAGACTGGCTTTTTCCGGATATACGCCGGCCTCCATAAAGACAATATAATCCTCTGTCGCAAAATTCTCTAAAGCAGCATTCCACAGCCTGCCATAGCCCTGTATGCCTTCATCAAACCACAGATACTCATAGGACCGGGACGCAAGCCAATCCGCCGTACCATCCGCGGAACCGTTGTCCACTATGACAATATTGGAAATGCCTTCTACCCCGGAAAGCCATTCCAAAGTATCCTGCAGCTGAACTTTACGGTTACAGGTGGTCAGGATCACCGTCGCCTTACGGGCATCTTTATCTTGTAAAGCGGGTATCTCCTGCCCATACTCTTTGATAAATTTGAGCCGTTCCTTATCATAGTTCATCAGACTCACGAAGCCGCTGTCATGAATGCACCAGGGTTTTCCCAATTTGGGCACCACCACCTTGCAGCCGCGTCTGGCAAATTCTTTGCTCTGCGCACAGTCATAGAAATCCCACTGATCAAACAGATCTTCTCTCCATGGAATATCGTACTGAGTTATCATCAGAAATCCATCTATCACTTCGACCTCTGTCTGCGCATCGTCTGACATCCAGATTTCCTCCGTTTGCTGCGCGGTCCACTTATACAATGCCCCCTTCCTGGGGCCTTCCCACATGACCCCACTCGCCGGCAGTCTGGGCGCTCCGACCATACCGATCATGCCGATCGTTTCATCCTGCCTGAATACATCCAGAAAGTCCTGTATAAAATCCTTATTGACGATGAAGACATCCTGATGCAGATATACTTTATACTTTGCATCCGACGCATGCATGCCCTCGTTATAGCCTGCAGCCATGGACTTGGCATCCTCAATCGTCAAAACATTGATCTGATATCCATCCGGAACATGCAGATGCGCAATGTAATAGATACACTCCTCTGTATACAACCGGTCGTTGCTGCATATGATAAAACAGACTTCCTTGTCTCTGACTACTTTACTCATATCACTATTTCTCCACTTAACATCTTATCCTTAATGATCCGCAACACCTTTTCCTTATCAATGTTCCCACAATACATAACGGCAAACAATTCCTGAAGCGATACGTGATTCATCGACAGAAACTGCCGAAAAGCTGCCATGCTGTCGTCCATGATATCAAATTCAAATCTTCTGAGATAAAACATCAATATCGTATAGCGGCGGACAAGTTCTTCCAGACTGTTCACTTTATCATAAACCGTTTGCTGCCCTGCCTCTTTCTCCTGATCACAAACAGAAAGCATGACCCTGGCGATCGCCAGATCATTGATCTCATCTATGATCTGCTTATCCGTCTGAAGCAGCGTGCGGATCTCATCATACTGCCTTCCCGACAGTAATTGATCGAACCGCTCTTTCAGGACCAAATCCCATCTCACTTGTTCACTCATCTTTACCTCCATATGGATATCTATACTCCTCTCTCATCCTCTGTCACCCAATCTAACAGCCTCTTGATCTTTTTCTCATAAGTATACTCGTTCATCGCCTTCTCATGGCCTGCTCTCGCGATCTGCTCCCTCTCTTCTTCATGTTCCAGATAATAATCCACCTTCTGCATCAATTCCTCCGGCGTCCGGAACATGACGATCTCTTTGTCTTCCTCAAACAACTCTGCTGTCTCCTCGCAGTAATTGGTCAGCACAAATCCGCCCGCCCCCATGATATCCATAATGCGCTGCGTCGTACCGCCCTCAATCCCTTTCAATGCGATATTCAGGTTGATCTTTGTACCTGCATAAATAAAGGACGTGGCCTCTCCCACCTGAACTGGCGGCCGCCGATGTACTTTGGGCATTACCGTTTCGTCCACCTCGCTGTTGGTATACAAATACACATCATGTTCTTCCGCCAGCAGATTCAGGACACACACACGCTCGATATTGGCCAGCTTGCGGATCAGATACACTGCTTCAAAGTAACGTACGTCTTCTACATTATATGGATTGTTAATTTTGAGTGTCGGGCTCACCAGCTTCATATATTCCAGGATCTCCTGCCCCGTCTTACCATAAACCCGATTGATCCCATCCCATTTGAAAGCTGCTTCCTCAAAGATGCTGCGAAAATATGCCTGCATATTTTCCGGAAGCAGATCAAGGCAGCGGTCATAAGCATTATCTTCATACAGATTGGCGATCAGGCTGATGTCATGGATATATCTTCTCCTGGCCAGAAACTGCTTCTTCCACTTCAGTATATTCTCTCTGTTTACCGACAGCGGCTGATACATAACATGTGGGCATCCCCCCTGCCGCATTCTCTCGGCATCCAGTTTATCAAAGGCGGAATACCAGATATTATCCAGCGTCCCCATGACAGTGTACGCCTTCAGATAAGGAGCATCCCAGATCACGGATATATACCTGATCTCTGCCCGGTAAGCTGCTACCGCAACATTATAGATCAGATGGATCGACATCAGATGTGTGATGCCATGCTCTTTCACACAGGCCGCCAGCGCATTGATCTTCTCTTCGTCCATATTGGACGTGTCCTGAACCTCCGGATATTCCATAACGTCGTATTGTAGCTTCCGCAAAGTCTGTACGATATTTTTCTCCTTGGAAAGACCGTACACATATAATATCTTCATCTTAAATTCCAATCTTATATCGCTTTTTTTCACTATCTATAATATAATAAAAAACAGCACAAAAGTAAACCGCAAATAAGTGAGGCGCCAAATGTTTGTTTCCATCTATACAATGACCCATGTACCTTTTACTCCGCCGGAAGATCCAATCTATATCCCGCTTCAGGTCGGCCGTGCCCTTCATGACGACCTGGGATATCAGGGTGACGATACGGGCGATACTATATCCACACTGAATCCCTACTACAGCGAACTGACCGGCTTATACTGGATCTGGAAAAATGTAAACGATGCAGACTATCTTGGCCTGTGCCATTACCGCCGATATTTCCTGAATGAGAACGGCACATTGATGACCAAAGCCGATTATCTGCACATCTTTTCCCGCTATGACGTGATTCTATCCAGGCCGCAGGCCGGCGCTTATGATTATCGTACAGTCTACAGCCGTTCCCACGATGTCCGCAATCTGGATATGACGGGTGAGGTCATACAGGAGTTGTATCCTGAATATTTCGATACCTTCCAGCACGTGATCAGCGATACCTCCTGCTATATAGGGAATTTATTTGCTGCCCCCAAAGCGTTATTCCACGCCTACTGCAAATGGCTGTTTTCTATTTTTTCCGTGCTGGAGACGCGCATTGACGTCAGTGGTTATGACGATTACCATAAAAGAGTATTCGGTTTTCTGTCAGAGCAGTTACTGATCGTATGGGTAAAATACAATCAGCTGTCCTATTATGAGGCGCCTGTCGGTCTTCTCCAGGAAAAAGCCGAGACGATAAATCTCAAAAATGAGCTGCAGTCTCTGCTGCATACAGGAAACGTCACCGCCGCCTGGCAGTATCTGTGTTCCGCCCTGGATAAACGTCCCGATCTGTCGCTTCAGCTGTCTGACTTTAACCAGGAATTGACTCTCATCGAGCATATTCTCAATATATGCAGGATCGAAGAGGAAGAAGAACTGCCGACCCTTCTGCAATTTTCAAGGGATCTCGGCACACTGATCCGGCATTTTCGGCTCTTGCTGACCATCGTCGAACATATAGGGAACAACATCGCCACCAAAGAAGAGATCCGATATCTTCTTGACTGCCGGGTCTCCTATAAGGCAATCGTCTATATGATGCAGAATTTCAAGCAGCTGTCCGGTACGCCGCAGATATGGCTGAACACTCTGGCTTGTCTGTACGCAGATGCCGGAGAATATCTGACCGCCCTTTCTTTCCTGGAGGAAGCTCTTGCCATCTGCGAGACGAACAGGAATACGCTGTCTAACATCATCACCACTCTGGAGCATATGGGGCAGCCGGAAATGGCCGATGAATACCGGCAGCTTTACCATGCCCTTCCCCGAAGGATCACGGTCTTCATGGGCGGGCGCATTCCTGTTCTGAACTATATAGCCGAACAGTATGCTGTCAATGCGGAACTTCTGGGATGCACGGTCTTCCGCTATGACAAATCCACTATGGAGAACAGCTTTGAGAAACTGCTCCTTTTCCGTGAAAACGGTCTGGATGCTGCCGTCGTTTTCAACAATGTCTGTTTCCAGATGCTGCTTGAATGCGGCAAAAGTCTCTGGGACCTGTGGGATATTCCCTGCTACAATATCATCGTAGATCATCCGATGTACTATGCCGACACCCTGGACCATGCGCCCGCAAACGGTATTGTTGCCTGTGCAGACCGCAATCACCAACACTACATCAGCCGTTTCTATCCCACTGTGAGAAAGACTCTGTTCCTTCCCACTGCCGGACAGTGTCTGAAACCTTTTGCCGCACTAAAACCCTTTGCCGCACGTTCCATTGATGTCCTCTTTGTCGGCTCCTACAAATATGATAACAGTTATACTTATAGTGCTTTTGATTTACAGCTGACAGAAGAACTGATCCGAAACCCGGGACGAACCTTTGAAGATACCGTTGAACACTGCCTGCGATCCGGTCAGGCCGGTCTGCCCGAAGACGAACTGAAAAGCTTCCTTCAGAATCATAATTTCGTTGACACAAATACCGGCGCACTGTTCCGCAGAGAAATTCTCAGAACCCTTGTCAATGCCGGGATAACCGTCACCGTATATGGCGACCGCTTTGAAAAGACCGATCTGTTGGAACATCCCAATTTTATCTACAAAGGACGCTGTTCCACCGAAGATGGCATCCGCCTCATGGAAGACAGTAAGATTGTATTAAATCAGCTGGCCTGGTTCAAAGACGGTTCCAGCGAAAGAATCTATGAAGCCATGCTGCAGGGAGCAGTGGCGCTTACAGATGACAGCGCCTATCTAAGAGAAACCTTTGTCGATGATGTCGACATCAAATTCTATTCTCTGGCACACCTGGACAGACTGCCTGCTCTCGTCCGCTCTATCCTTGACGATCCGCAGCGCACAGAGATGCTGCGGACGAATGCCTATCGCAAAGCTGCTGCGCAGCACACATGGCTGCAGCGCACGGAATCCTTACTGGCAGATTTCTAACATCGATACGCAAAAAGGCTGGCACATGGCCAGCCTTTCTATTTCTTATGATACTGATCCTCCATGTCAGAGCAGTTTACTGCGATGACACGTGTCGGAAATCTCAAATTTACGACTGCGATCATGGCATATTTGAGTCTCTGACTCAAATTGCCGATTGAGAAATCATTGCGTCAGCATGATATCTCAGCTATGCTTCTCAGTATTAACCAAGCAAGGACAGTGCCAACTGATTAGACTGATTAGCCTGTGACAACATGGATGTACCTGCCTGCTGCAGAATGTTGTTATTCGCATATCTAACCATCTCTGTAGCGATATCCGTGTCACGGATCTGTGCTTCTGCAGATGTGGTATTCTCTACGATGTTATCCAGGTTGCTGATGGTGTGCTCCAGTCTGTTCTGGATTGCACCGAGGTCGGAACGCTGCTGTGACACATCTTTGATCGCATGCTTCGCAAATGCATTCAGCGCTGCGAAATCTGCTGCCGTAGGCGCCGCTGTATCAAGCGTTGTAGACGCTGTAGTGATCGGAACCGAACCTGCACCTGTAAGAGCCGTATCAACAACATCAGATTGCGTAAATGCATAGAACTTCTGCAGCATATCCAGCGTCAGATAGTTATCACCTTCAACATACTTCTTCGAATCTGCTGAAGCCACGTCACCAGTTGCAGTATTAGCAGCTTCCTCGGTACTGTCAATATTAGCCACACCGAAGGTAACCTTGTCATTCACTGCCTTAGCGATCAATTCATTGGTGCTCATATTGCTGATCGTGATACCGATATGCTGACCGGATTCTGCACCAACCTGAAGACCCTTGTTGGAGAAAGAACCATCCAGAAGGCTCTGCTCATTGAATGTGGTCGTGCTCTGTACGCGGTCAATCTCGCTCATCAGCTGCTTAACCTCAGCCTGGATATAGCTGCGGTCTGCAGATGTCAGAGTACCGTTCTCACCCTTTACAGCCAGCTCGTTCATTCTCTGAAGCATATCCTGTACTTCATTCAATGCGCCTTCTGCTGTCTGTACGCAGGAGATACCGTCCTGAGCGTTCGCGGACGCCTGTGTCAGTCCGCGAATCTGCCTTCTCATCTTCTCGGAAATAGACAAGCCTGCTGCATCATCTGCCGCACGGTTGATCTTATAACCGGATGACAGCTTCTCTGTGGACTTAGCCTGTGCAGCCGTTGTCAGTCCAAGCATTCTGTTAGAGTTCATTGCTGTAATGTTGTGCTGTACTACCATAATATATTCCTCCTTGAATGATAGGTGGCTTCCCTGCCACTTATTAGCTTCGCTGCAATGAGTCTTCCGGATCGTACGCTTCCATCTTTCCCATCACGCCGCCTTAAGTAAATTTATTACTTATAGTATATATCGGCCTCTTCTGTTTTTACTTTAGCTTATATATTTCCAAAATAGGATCACTCCCGAATCTCTTCACCGCCTGCCCAGGCAAGCAGTTTCCTTATCTTCTTCGTGTAGGTATAATACTGCATTACCTTCGCATGCCCATTCCGCGCGATCGCTTCCCGTTCTCTGTCATGCTGCAGGTAATAATCCACTTTGTCCAGCAGCTCCTCCGGCGTCCTGAACATAACGATCTCTTTGTCTTCCTCAAACAGATCTGCAGTCTCGGCGCAATAATTTGTCAAGGCGAAGCCGCCGGCTCCCAGAATATCCATAATACGCTGAGGAGTTCCCCCTTCTATCCCTTTCAGGGAAATATTCAAATTGATCTTACTGGTCTGGAACACATGATGCAGATCCTGCTCCGAACAGATCGGCGGCATAATCTTAACATTATACAGTCTATGTTCTGCCGTTTTACTCGTAGTATACAATGTAACAGGATATTTCTCCGCCAGCATATTCAGGACACAGATTCTCTCAATATTCGCAATTTTACGCGTCACATATCCGTTCTCAAAATAGACCGAGTCCGGGATATCGAAGAAATTTACCATCTGAAATCCCGGCGTCACTGCACGGATATATGCCACCAGTTCATTACTTACAGTCCCACTGATACGGTTGACGCCGTCCCAGCGAAATGCAGCATTTTCAAACAATCCGACAAAATAATCCTGTAAGCCGCGTGGAAGATTGCTGCAATACTCATCATAGAAATTATCATCATATAAACTTGCCACAAAGCAGACTTCCTCCCGGTATTCACGAAGCGCGCCTGTCTGACGGTCCCACTCCCGTATCTGATCGTCATCCACGGCCAACGGCTGATAAAGAACATGCGGAATCTTCGCATCGGCAAAATATTGTGCCTCGACCCGGTCAAACACAGAATACCAACAATGATCCATCCTTCCATACGTCGTGAGCAGCTTATAGTACGGAGCATCCCAGATAAGCGCTATATAGTTTATGCCGGCTCTCTGTACCGCAGCCGCCAGAGTATCGATCAGATGGATCGACATGAGATGTGTAATCCCATTCTGCCTGCTGTAAGCCGCCAGTTTATCGGCTTCCTGCTCATTCGTAAAGGTATCCAGTATTCTTACCGGATATACCTCATACTCTATCTTTAACCTGCGGAGGGCATTGATGATACCCTCTATCTTACTGCTCCCATGCACATACAATATTTTCATGAATCACCTTCCACCCAGGACAATAACTTCTCCAGTTTCTTTTCATAAGTATAACAATCCAGCACTTTATCATGTCCTGCCCTGGCAATCTTCTCCCGCTCCTCGTCATGCTGTAAGTAATACTCTGCTTTCTCAAACAGTTCCTCCGGAGTTTTAAACATCACGATCTCTTTATTCTCTTCAAAAAGTTCTGCCGTCTCTTCACAATAATTTGTCATCACAAAACCGCCGGCGCCCATAACGTCCATCACTCTCTGCGGCGTGCCGCCTTCAATCCCCTTCAGGGACAGGTTCAGATTGATCTTACTGCCGGCATAGACCACAGCAGCATCCTTTCCCGGCTTTACCGGCAGCCTGACTTCCACATTGCCTAACTGCCCTTCTTCTACCCTGCTCACGGTATGCAGTACCACATGGTAAGCCTCCGATAAGGTGCTTAATACTGCCACTCTCTCAATATTCGCAATCTTTCTTACCAGATAAGTGATTTCAAACGAAGAAGTATCGTCTATATCAAGCCTGTTGTCCACATGGAACTCCGGGTTGATCATCTCCATATAGCGCAGAATATCCCTGCCCGTCTTACCGTAGACCCTGTTGACCCCGTCCCAGCGAAATGCCGCCTCCTCAAAAATACTGTTAAAATAATCTACAATCACAGACGGCATATTCTTTACACGCTCGTCGTACAGATTGTCCTCATACAGCCTGCCCACAAAACAAATATCATTAATATATGTCCCTGCCAGCGCCTTCCTGGCATTCCTGCTCCATGCAAGCACATCACTTTTATTGACAGCCAGCGGCTGATACAGTGTATGCGGTATTCCGGCACTCTTAAACCTTTCCTGATCCAATCTGTCAAACACCGAGAAATAAGAGCTGGTCAATCTGCCGAAGGGAGAAAAAATTTTGATATAAGGCGCATCCCAGATCACAGAAACATATTTGATCCCGGCCCTGTAGGCAGCCAGGGCAAGATTATAGATCAGATGAATAGACATTAGATGCGTAATCCTGTGCCGCCTGACATAGGCGACGATCTCCTCAGCCTCACCATCATTCAGAATAGAATTTTCCTGCACTTTCGGATACTCTTCTACCTTATATCCCATTTTCCGCAAAGTTATCGGTATATCCTTTGTCTCAGCCATTCCATATACATATAAGATCCTCATTGGCACCGTCCTCATTTCAAATGTATTTCCGATTCTTATAATTCTATCTCCCGCTTAAGCAGCTCACTGACTTCATCGTATATGCCTGTCTTCCCGGCCACATCCAGAATTTCATTCTGCACATCATTTAAGATGCCTGCCTCCGTCATCTCCCGGCGATACAGTGAAACCAGATAACATCTTACAATCAAATGCCACGTCGTATTCGTCGAAACACTGCCTGACGTTTTATGGACTTCAACCAGTACCTGATCAACAAATCCAATCTTCCATCTCCCGGCTATACGCAGGATCCATTCCCAATCTTCCAGGCACTGTATAGTTTCTTTAAATCCTCCCACCTGCTCCAGACAGTCTCTGCGGACAATCACCGCCGGAGTTCCGATCACATTCTGCTGCAATAAAAAGCGAAACATATCTCCTTCCAACAATTCTCTCGAGAAATCCCAGGCAGGGCATACAAACCGACTCATACCATCCCTCGTCCGGCCGCCCGTCCGGCAGTACACCATTCCGATATCTTCCGAAGAATTCTGAAACAATCTCATCTGCAGTTCCAATTTATCCGGCATCCATTCGTCATCGCTGTCCAGAAAAGCTATGTAGTCATATCTGGCTTCCCGGATTCCAACATTTCTGGCATGCGCAACGCCCTGGTTTTCCATCAAAGCTATATACCGAATCCTTGCATCCTGAATGCCGGCTATCACTGATCCTGTATCATCGGTAGAACCATCATCCACAACAATAACTTCATAAGATCTGTATGTCTGCCGCAGGACGCTGTCAATTGCTCTCTTTATCATATCTGCCCGATTATAGGTAGGGATAATAACACTGACCATTGTTTCCATTCTGTTTTCCTTTCACCCTGCTGTACAGCCTGTTCTGCCTGTCAGAACAAACCAGGCCGGACTCGTTTGATCCGGAGCAATTTCCTGTATCATCGGGTAGGAGGCTACCCATTAGTTGAGCAGCCGACCTCCCACACCACTGTAC
>CANPTH010000035.1 GCA_947576945.1 uncultured Lachnospiraceae bacterium | reverse complement strand
ATGGAGATTTTGATGTGGATTTTATCAAAATTGTTGCCTTTAATGGACTGGCAAACACCGTCAGCCAATACACTGGCAAAGGCTCTGAAATACTTGTGACTGGCAGGCTTCATACATATTCGTATGAAAAAGATAACAGAAAAGTTTATATGAGCGAAGTAATCGCTGAACGTATAGAGTTTGTTGACAAGTGTAACAAACCTGAATTTGATATTCCTGAAACTGATGATGAATTACCTTTTAAATGATTGGAGGAACAATTATGTTAGGAAAAGTAATCTACAATGAACAGGAACAAAGCGGCAATTATGTATGGACGGGAATACCTTCCTACATGACGAATAACTTCAAATCCACTTTTGGTGATGAAGCTGAATTGATTGCATTTACCGCTGTAGCACTGATTTTGGAAAAGCATCCGCACGATGCTGATTATTTCCAGACATTCAAGTACTTATATCCAAATGGGAAAGTTATCAAATTTTGGATTATCAATGATGTTGACCATTACACTGCATTACTCCCCTCTGACTATTAAGGGGGTGTAGATGAATATGGTTGAAAAAGGAATACAAGAACTTTGTAACCTTTACACAGAAATGACAAAAAGATTCAGAGCAATCAAATTGGACTGCTTGGACGCGGAAAATGATTTAGAGCATACTGTCTTTTCAGATATACAGAATTATCTGACAGAGCTTTTGAACATTCTCCCAAAGGATGTAGATATCCATTATTCTGACAGGTTAACAATCCGCCTATGGAGAAATGCTCCTTATTATGATAAAGGCGGCGAAACCTTATGGACTAGCATTGTTCTCATTGATGACAATGAGGCAAAAGAATGTATGGCCTTTGATGAAAATTTCCATGGCCTACAGTTTGCTACTTATGACAGTAAAGTTGAATATATACGCCTGAACACATTGGAATTTATGTGTTCTGATTGGCAGAAAATCAAAAAAGAAATCCTCAATCAGACTGCGGAACAGCTAAACTATTATATTCTTAGAAATCTGGAGCGCATTAAAAGCAAACAGGAAAAACTGCAAACTTTTAAAGATTGGAGGGTTGATAAATGAAATGGTTTTCAGACATAAATACCCTTGCAGAATTGCGAAACAAGTATAAACAGCTTTTACTGAAATATCATCCTGACAACAATCCAGATGTTGATACTACATCCATCATGCAGCAAATCAATTCTGAATATGATGAACTTCTAAAACATTTCACATCAAGTCAGACAAATTCTCAAAACGATTATTCCACAGAAACAGAATTAAAGAATATCCTGAATGAAGTTGTAAAAATCAAAGCTGATATCTTAATTGAGCTTATCGGCAGTTGGATATGGATTTCTGGAAACACGTACTCAATCAGAAAACAGCTAAGTGAACTTGGTTTTGATTGGGCACCAAAGAAAAAAATGTGGTATTGGGGTAAATCATCACACAGATGTACTACCCCTCTGGATATGTCTACGATTCGTGAAAAGTATGGCTCCGTTGTATACAGAGCAAGACAGGAGCAAGAGGCTCTAAATGCACATTAAAAACTGAATAAGGAACCTAATCAAAAAATCAAGAAACGAAGGAGAAAAACTATGATTAGAACAACACTTAACTGGACAGTAAAAAACCTGAAGGCCATGAGGGATGAAAAGGACACTTTATCTTTCAACCATCCCATTCAGCGTCAGTCTGCGCAATGGACGAATGAACAGCAGTCTCTGCTTATCCACTCCATGCTTGACAATTTCCCTGTTCCCTCTGTTTACATCCACAAAATTGAATCTGTAGAAGTTGATGCCAAAGGAAAGCACAGCTACGCATATTCTGTTTTGGACGGCAAGCAGAGAATGACAACAGTATTTTCTTATATTGACGGGGAATATTCTCTTGCAGATGATACTCCTAGTGTGACGATTGAAGATACTGAATATGAAATCGCTGGAAAGTATTTTGATGATTTGGATGATGATGTACAGCAGGAGATTCTCCGCTTCAAGTTCAACATTCAGGCTTTTGAAGATGTGACGGATGATATCATCGAAGAGATTTTCTTCCGACTGAATAACTCCACTCCCCTCACTAAGCCTCAGAAAGCAAAACCTCTGATGGGCGTCAGCAATTCTGTATTCATTAACGAGATTCTGGCGGGCAGATTCTTTACGGACAAGTGCAACTTCACAAAACGGCAGCTTACACAGTCCGCTGACCTTTGCACCTTGTTACAGGGCATGATGCTCTTAGACAATAAGTATAGGGAATATGACTTCCCCAACATTTCTGATGATGAAGCAATGGCCTACAGCAAATGGATAAACGGCAATTACCCTGATGAGTGCAGATGCAAAGTCAAAAAGATTGTGGCTTTTCTGGACAATATTTTTTACCAGAAAGAAAAGAATCTTAAGAAAATCAATATCCCTATTCTGTTTTTAATGGCGGATAAGGCTCTGGGCCTGTCAATCAGTGGCACAAACTTCCGTAGATGGTTCAACGACTTCTTTGAAAAGAGCAAAGAAGAATATGGCAAGTATTGTGGCAGTGGCTCTATCAAGAAAGAAAAAACTCTCGGCAGAATTGAAGTGATGGAGAAGTATTTTGATGACTACTTTCGTGCTGATATTGAAAAAATTACAGAGCAGAAAGGAAGTCCAGAAAATGAAGACCTTGAAATCGCTGAATCCGCTGAACAGGGAGAAGTCAATACAGAAGAATCTGAACAGAAAAGCCCTGATACAGAGCAGGCCAAAGCCAGTTCTGATGAAGCAGCCGCCGAACAGGAAGGCAATGTCAGTAATGAATCATCTGACACTGACACAGGCAAACACTCTGACGGGCAGAACGCCGACAACTCTGGCGAAGAGAACAATCCTGATGATTCCACCAGTGAATCTGATGGACAGGAAACTTCCGACACAGAGCAGAGCCATGATGAATCTGGTGAGGACAGCGACTCCGACAATCAGGAATCTTCTGATGAAAATGATGGGGCTTCCGACAACACTGATGATGAATCAGGTAGAAGTGATGATATTGATACTGAAAATCCTTCTGTTTCAGAAGATGCTGACAGCAAAATATCAACTCCATTCTCTGGCGCACGCAATATGTTCAAGAAGTCATTGCAGAGCTTTATGTTACTGAGTTAATTTATAGTGTTTTCAGAGGGTGGATTTTTCTGCCCTCTCTTTGAAAAAGGAGAACCAAATGAGGATAACAACTTATAAAAGCTACATCAACGAATCAAAAATGAATTATTTGGTGAAGGAAAGTTCGACAAACTACCCCTCCATGGATTCAATCAACACCCCACAAGACCTCGCAGAGATAATGAGGGACGTGTTTCATATCCATGAACTTGCGGAAGAAACTGTTTACATGGTATGTCTAAACAGTAAATGTGTTCCTACTGCTTTTTTTGTAATAGGAAAAGGTACTGTAAATACCTGTTATTTCAGCACAAGGGAAATTTTTATACAGGCGCTACTTTCATCCGCTGTACAAATTATTTTATGCCACAACCATCCTTCAGGAGACGTTACTCCAAGTGAAGCAGATATAACAATAACAGCAACAGTAAAGGCTGCGGGCAAATTACTGAATATCCCACTGCAAGACCACATTATCATCGGTGGGTATCATCATTTCAGTTTTAAAGAACAGAAATTACTTGAATACTGAATGGTGAAATATCAACTCCTTTATCTGAAAAGATTTGACATTGAGGTTTTAATGGTTTGAGATGGTATAGAAATAACCCTCTCAAAGATAAAGAAATATAATTTAATTATTCCTATCTGCTTTCAAAGATTTCACGTTCTTTAGCAATTTGCTTTCTTAATTGTGAGATTTTTTTACGCAAGGTCTGGTTATATTTGTATTTTTCTTCAATCAAAGGTGCAACATCATCAATGCTATTCACACCAGCAAACGCTTCATGAATAAACGCTGTTTCACCAAGGTATCCCCAGAACGCATCAACAATGCCTTCAAGCTGTTCTTTATTGCGTGAGTAGACATTTTCATCACCTGGAGAAATTTCTTGAATCTGCGCATTAAGCTCAAAGAACCAGTCAACTTTTTCAACATGCTCTTTAATGAGCTGTTTGGTCATTTCAGCTAATTTGTCAAAATTAGGAACATTGGCCAGTCGGCCCTCTTTGTCCTTAGTGCCAAGTTCAAACATACGTAGCATATCAATAGTATCATCGAAGATGGCAGCATATGTGTTAAATGAATTGCCGCCTATATTTGTTTCTCTGGATAGTTTTGTCTTTGTTAGAGGAATCTTTTTCTCTATCATTTCATCAATCTTATCCAAAAGAGTAGCTTCAAGGCTCTTTTCAACCTTGCCGTCCTTTACTCTGGTCGGCTTTATATCAATATTAGGGGTTCTGAAATACTTTGCCATAGTGGGTTACTCCAAAAAAATTTTTGAATTGATTTTACCACGAATACTGGGAATTTTCAACGCCTTACATCATACATAATATATGTGCATCATGTATTATGATGTATCCATGAATATTCAAGCATTTCTGGCGCTTTAACAGCATCAATTTCCAAGCAATTTATCAGGAATCAACAAAACCAATACATCATGATATTTTATAATCACAAAATGTGAACAGCAAACAAAAGCGCTTGAGGAAGAGCCGCTTTTGACTATATACGAAGGGAGTGGATGTCATGAATGAGAAAACAATGTCAATGTTTAAAATAATATTTGGAAATGATGATTTACAGAGAATCAATGTAATTAGTAATAATGAAGTTTCTGTTGATTTGCATGGACTTGGAACCAGAGCGTCTCTTACACTTGTTAATAATGTAATTAATTTGAATCGTGGTAAATGTGAACTAAGCATCATCCATGGATTCCATCATGGAACAGCACTGAAAGATATGATTAATAGAAGATTTACTAATCATAGAATCATCGGAATGAAGCCTGTTGAGGGAAACCCTGGCGTTACAGTTCTTGAATGTGCTGCCGCAAATTAATTAAGGAGAGTTTTAAATGCAAGTTATTAACATAATTACGAAGAATGGTACAAGGCTGATTACTCTGGCCGATGATAACAGACACAAAGTACCAGAGGTGGAGAAGTTCCTACAGTTCCTATATAGGACAAACCATTCACCTAACACCATCACAACATACTGCTATTCTCTCAAAGCCTTTTATGAGTTTTTGGAGCTTAAGGACATGACATATGATGATGTAGTCCAGCAGAATGATGAATATGGGCCGATTGATTTCTTTCAGGATTTTATATTGTACCTTCAATATCCTGATTACTATAGAGGAATCATCTCATTTATGGGAGAAAAGCCCGCCATCACAAATAGAAGTGTCAACTGTATTTTAGCGGCTGTATGTTCCTTTTATGACTATCTTGCAAGGAACAAAAACCTAACAAATTTAGATGTATATAAAGATATTATGGGAAACAACCATTTTAAAAGTTTTTTACATGGTATGCATTTAAAAAAGGTCAAAAGCCTAAAGAATGTATTAAAGCTAAAAGAACATAAGGAAAGAATTAAATATCTTACTACGGAGCAGTTTGAAGATGTATTTAATGCAGCCACTAATACAAGAGATAAATGTATTCTGGCAGTTGGCTTTTATGGCGGCTTGCGTATAGGTGAAATATTGAACCTACGCATAAGCGACATAGAATTTTGGGATTTGAAAATAAACATAGTTCCCAGAGAAAACAACATCAATAAAAGCCGTGTAAAAAATTATGCGGCTGGATGCGTTTTCGTTCCAAATGAAGTAATGCTGATGTTGGTTAAATATCTTGATGAAGTCAAGAAATACAACTGCGATTACCTGTTTGTCAATTTAGCGGGTAATGAAAAAGGTATGCCGATGAACGCTGACAATGTGGAAGTTATCTTTGACAGGCTTTCTAAAAAAGTAGGTTTTAAAGTTACTCCACATATGCTCAGGCACTCATTTGCAGTACATAGAATATCATCATCAACGAACTACTCTCTCGTTGCCCTACAGCATGATATGAGACATAAAAACGTTGAAACTACGATGATATATGCAGAGTTCTTTAATGAAACACAGATGGAATATGCTCGCCAGTATTTTGAACAAATAGGTAAGGATTTTTCCCCTGGTAACTTGAATTTTTATGATGATATAGGAGGTGGATTGATATGACACGTAAATTTGCTAAGATTGCAGAAACTATTGTTAAAGAGGATAAAAACTCAGACCTTTATGAAAGTTTAAACAGGTTCTTCCAGAATGATGTATTGGTTACAGCAGAGTACCCAATAGAAAAATTTGCAAAATACTGGAAAAAGCATGGACAGCCAGAAAAATGGTACAAAGAAATTTCTTTAACTGGACTTGCTCCCACCTTAAGAGAACAGATTAAAACATTTATGAGGAATGAGTTGCTAAGAGGTAATGATTGGACATGGCATCTTGTTCGTATAATTCCTTATCTGGAAAAAATTCAGAAAGAAGATATCCTGCTTTGCACAGATAAGGAGTTATATGCTGATTATATAAGTTATTATTATGGTCACCATCATATGACATCCCCCACACGGGAGCATATAAATTTATTGCGTAAGATTAAGAGTTTTACAAAGTGCCTACAACTAATGCAGAATGAGGCATGGTTCAAGGCACAAGAACTTTTGAAATTATGATGATATTGGAGGTGATTTTATTTGAAACAACGCTCTATTGAAAAGTTCCCACCGATTCATAAAGTGGTAGGGGCTATTGTTGAAGAAGATAAAAGCTCAATCATGTATGGCCGATTGAACAGATATTATAAAAGTGATGTATTGGTTCTTGCTGATTATCCTATTGATGAAGTTGCTGCTATTTTCAAAAAATCTATTAAGTACAAAGAAATTAGTCTAGTTGGGCTTGCTCCTGTTTTAAAGGAGCAAGTCAAGGCTTACATGAGAAATGAGTTAAACAGGCTTGAAAAAACATACTCTATAGCATTTTATAACTGTATAAGACCTTTAGTGTATGTGATTCCTTATATGATTGATGTCAATAAAAAAGATATTTTATTCTACTCAGATGAAGAACTGTACTATAACTATATAGATTATTTTCACCAGAATTATGACAAAAAAGAAAGTCGTGTTGAATTTAATATATTGCGTAGGATTAAATACTTTACAAAGTGCCTACAGCAAAAGCAGTATGATGATATATTTGAACGTGATATCTGGAGCATGGATGAGATACATTTATCAAGCGAACGATTAAATAAAGCTGATACTATATCAGATTTTGAGTTTTTCGCAATAGAAAATCAGTACAATAAACGCATACTGAAAATGTATTTAAAAGCACAATTATGTTTAACAGGGAAAGCCTATGGAACAATAAAAAGTGAATATGGAAATCTAACTGATTTTATTTTATTTCTTGGAGATATAAACGTAGGCAATCATACAAGAAATGATATTGCTGCCTACTGTGAACATTTAGACAAAAAGTTTTCAAGAATCGCTGGATACAATACTGCTATTTCAACAATACTTAGTTTTTTCAAGTATTTATACAAACACGAAGAACTTTTAACTGAATTTCTTATTAGTGAAGCAGATTTGAAGAAGAGAGGAGTGTATAATTTCAAATTCACCGCCCCCGATGATTATGTCATTGAACAGATTTTTGATAATCTCCCAAAGGCAGAAGAGATTTTCCAGGTCATGTATATGATACAGGCGTGGTCTGGCATTAGGGTTTCGGAGCTGTGTAGCTTGCCATTTAATTGCATAAGAAAAGATAGTGATGGATGCAAGTTATTCATCTACTCAACAAAAATGCAAAACAATGACTTTGTTATTATTCCTTTGGCGCTATATAAGCGAATTAAGAAGTATCAAAAGTCTGTATTAAAAGAAAGACCTGATGCAGAATATTTGTTTTATTATGGGCAGCGAAAAGATACTGATAAGCCTATAAGTTCAAAGACTTACAC
The DNA here is from genome assembly GCA_947576945.1 of uncultured Lachnospiraceae bacterium. Taxonomy (GTDB): domain Bacteria; phylum Bacillota; class Clostridia; order Lachnospirales; family Lachnospiraceae; genus UBA3282. Next base: position 37,070 of record CANPTH010000035.1, on the reverse strand, counting down.
AAGGCATATGAAGGATTATGTTGCCGAATGGAAAATTAAAAATCCTGATGGAACAGACCATGTTTATCAATCACATTCTTATCGGCATAAAAAAGGCAGAGATATGGTTGAAGCGGGTATCCCTTTGTACATGATAAGCCAATGCCTAAATCATAAGTCGATGAATATGACCTTGGTTTATGCAGAAGCACGTACAGAATTTAGGAAGAAGGAATTTAAGAAGTATATTTCTGCTTCAAAGGATGTTGACCCGCTAAAAACCAACAATACAGCAATTACCGTAGAATGGCTCCGCGATAATCTTGATAAACAGGCATTAGCGAATGGACTTTGCTGTTTGCCTTGCCAAGTAAAATGCCCACATACTAATAGTTGCATTCATTGTAACAATTTTGTTACTACGATTGATTACCTGGATATACACAAGAAACAATTAGAATTGCTTGAAGGCAATTTGGAATTGTACAAAGCAAATAGCTATGTTTCAAATATAGCTACAACAGAGAAGGATATTGAAAAATTAAGGGATATTATTCACAGATTGGAGGAAGAACAATGAATAACCTTAAATTTAGCTCTACTCAAAAACAACAACTGCCAGATTTTAAACTGCCAGAACCTTATTGTCATGATGTATGGCCCATTAAAAGTTGGCCCTATTATAAAAATTCTGATGAAAAAGGAATTGCACAATGGAATGTTAATGGATATACCAATACAGATGATTTGGATTTTTCTATTTGCAGAAATGAGTACATTAGAGAAGAAATAAAATTCTTTTTATATGACTTAATTGAAATAAAAAAAGTGAAGCTATATTCATTGACAAAGTATTGGAAACAGATAAGAACCTTTATAAGATACTCCAATGTTTCTTTAGATGATTATACATCTATTTCAGAATTAGATTCTCTTGATGATTTTGAGGATTTTATTCAGAATAAAGATAAGCGCAAAAAGCAGCCAGTTGTTAAGGCTGGGACGAAAATAAATGCTGTAGATATGGAAAAAACTAAAAAGGAAACAAAATCTCCTTACTTAAAAATCGTAAAGAGAATGCAAGACTTAGTTATTGATTTTTATGATGACAGGCCAATATTTGAAAAGGATGTTTGGGAATTAAACAAACTTCCAATGAATATTGATATACCTGCAAGTATTCAAATTTCAGCATTACATTTTGAAGCTATTCCACAAACAAAAATTAAGAGAATTATCAAAAAATATACAATGGAAAGACTTAATAGCGTATCATTGGGGTCTATTATTCAAGATATTATTTATTTGAATACATTTTGTACCTGGTTAAATGATTCTCACAATGAAGTAACTTCACTTGATTTACTTAGCAGAAACATTATTGAGGATTATATTCAGTATTTGCGAGTAGATGCAGATATATCTTCTTGTGTATTTTCTAAAAGGCTTAGTTGCTTATCCACATTCCTTGATTTTTGTAGAATTTTTAGGATTCCAGATACACCCAAAATCCCATTGTTAGATAAAGATGATTATTCTGTTAAGATTCAGTATGAAAAAACTCCTTATTCTGATGATGAAATGCAGAGAATCGTTGAAAATCTAAAATATTTAGAGAATCAGCAACATGCAAGAATGGTGTTCTGTCTTATAGAAATTGGGTGTCGTATCAGTGAATTGTGTACTTTAAAGCCAAACTCACTTATCAAGAAAAAGGACTCATATTCTCTGATGATAAACTCTAAAAAGAATGACAATCCTTATGTCTTGCCGATTTCTGATGTTTTAGGACAGGTTCTTGAAAAGGCTATATCTGTAAGTAAAAAGTTATTTGGTGATGATGTTGTGTATATGTTTGCAAGTTCTATTACAAAGTATATTACCAGAAGAGTATTAGATAACAACCTTAAAAAACTTTCCGTAGAGCATCAAATATTAGATGATTCTGGGAAAGTTCTTCATATAACTTTTCACAGATTCAGGACAACAAAAGTAAGTAAATACTTGCAGAAAGGTCTTGATGCGGATGTTGTTTCACTGTTAGTTGGGCACAAAGTCAAATATACTTTGAAACATTATGCAAAAGCAACTAATAAAGAATTGGTAGAAGCATTGCAACCATTAATGGATAAGTACACAGCTTTGATTGAAAATGCTGGTAATGTTTCGGCCATTAAAACTTTAAGCGCCGATTCAATTCCACTTCCAAATGGAAGATGTAATAAAGCCGCTGATACAGGTATCTGTGACCATGCAAACCACTGTTTATCATGTGCTATGTTTGTTCCTCAAAAAGAATATCTGTATGTGTATGAAAAAGAGTTATCTGATGTTGAAACAGCTATTGCAGTTGCAGAAGCAAATAACAACCAGAGACTTCTTGAATACAATCAGCAGTTAAAAGAACAGTTAGAAGTTATCATTCAAAAATGTAGAGGTGAGACTAATGAAATATGATTCAATAGTACAGCTTCGCAAAGATGTCAAAGACGCAAATGAGGAAAAAGCTCTTCAAGCAATCAATTTGCTTATTAAGAACAAGGAAACAGTCAGCTTTCAAAAAGTAGCTTCCGCTATTGGTGTTCATAAGTCAACATTGTATCGCAATGAGAGAGTAAGAAACGCCATTGAGCAGTACATAGAGCATCCAAAGCTATTTAGAAGTGCCGATTCAACAAGAACTTTGTTAAAACTTGAAGAGATAAAAACACGTCAGCTTCAGCAGAAATGCACTAGGCTTGAAAAACAGATTGGTTCTGATACTAATTACAAAGAACAGTGTCAGAAGTTGCAAGCCAAACTAAAAGAGTTAGAAGAGATTCTTGCTGAAAGAGACGGCGAAGGCTGGTAAAAATTTAGGGCTATCCAAGTGGTAGCCTTTTTAATTTCTCATATGAAGTCCATAAGTTGTTTACGTGCAAATTTCTATCAAAAGTTCTGAAAGCATTGATTTTACTGGCTTTTATGGGAAAATAACGTATGCGACGTGTTGCACACGTTAAGACCGCATAAATAGGGCGGTTTTGAGGTCAGATGTTAAGATAATTGGAAGTATGTGAATAATCCCATTGGTCTGATATAATTTTTTAATCTCCGCATCCAGCATCCCCTTTTCTCCCAGGAGCATGGCTTTCATCACCGAAGCATCCTCCTCGTTGTAACATGCATCCAGCAGCAGGGAAAAATATTCCCTGACCCGGTATAACTTCTCCCGAAAGACATCATAAGCACCGCTTTTACGCAAAAGGCTGCCATCCAGAATCCTTCCCTGCTTCCCCATAATCTCATAGTAATCTGCCGCATCAAATTCCCCCGGATTTGTGGCATGGGCAAAAGAGCTGTAGCTTCCCCGCACCATAACAAGACTGCCTGTTTCAGGCTGTGCATCCTCCCCCATATAGCATATAATGCCTTTGACAGCCTCCGTATTTTCTTCTCTTAAATTATCCTTATTCACTTCCCAGAAGCTATGTAGCTCATATTTTGGAATCTTCTCAGAATCTGATAAGAATTGCTCCAGATTTGCAATTTGACTTTGTTTCAGAATCACTGCATCAGATAAATTTATGACCGGTGTTTTTACGTCGCGGGACGATCGATATTCTTTCCATTCCACATAACCGGCAGCGACAAGCTGTTCCCTGTCCATGCAGTCACAGACTGCCGTCTTATCCGGCCTGCAGAAGATCACAAACCAGACCGCGGCCGCATACACCAGGCCGAACAGACATAGTGGTCTCCTCAATCCTTTTCCTCCTTATTCAGTCAGCAGGCACCTGGTACTCCGTACTGAAACTCCCTGTGCCTGCCCATCCCGACTCTTTCACGACGAAGTCTGTTCACTGTCCGGCGATACCAGCAGATCCAGATTCCTCTCAAACAGATCACTCAGATTAAATTTCTCACGATACGTCATATTTGTCTCTCCATTGATGGATATCTGCACTTTATTTATATTAGACAGCTCCACCAGTGAATTTGTAATGGAGTAAATTGTTACTTCCGCGCTTACACTATAGGGCTGGTTTAAAAAATCGTTCCCAAAGTTAACATAACATATTCCATCTTTAACCGACACGCTGATCACTTTCGTGGAAGAATTAATGGTCGGATATGCGCCCTGTGCCATCGGTCCCTTCACAAGCTGCTCCACCACCAGTTTTTCCAGGGAAATATTGCTGTTATACACCACATTCCTGCGATTCTCTTCTACCAATCCCGTTCCATCTTCATTTGCATAGTAGAGCCTGAGATTCACCTTCTCATAGGCATTGATCTCGTCCCCCGTATTCTCAATAAATGTGTCTGCAGACATCGTTCCGATCGCCATGCCGCTGCTGTCCGAAAGCATCTCGCCCTGTACCGTAAAAGAAACATAACTGATCTCCGGAATCTGCGTCACGGTTCTGACAATGGCAGCCCTGGTCAATATTTCCTTCATCTTGTCCATCGTCTTATACTGCTCGTCGAAATTCAATGTGAGCTGCCCGTTATCCAATGTATAGCCCAACAGGTTGAAATCATTGGCCAATGGAGCCTCATACTCCAGTTTATCCGGAATCTGTCCAAGCTGCTTTAGCAGCTCCTGCAGAAGTTTCTCCGTATCGGCCGTCGTACTGTCATATTCCTTCGTCAGTGTATTTGTCTCATCATTGTTAACATAATAAATCTTATAAACTTGTCCGCTGTCCTGCCGCTCTTCCTGACCGCATGACACACATAACAGCATGAGCATGCAGATACCGGCCGTCACTGCCTTTTTCATATTCCAATTCATCTATAGCTCTTCTCTTCTCCTACATCCGCCTCGTACAGCGTACTGTGCCAGGTCATTATTACACAGTTCAGACGGGAATATATTTCAGCGGAATCCTGATTGTAAATGTGGTTCCCGCTCCCTCAATGCTTTCCGCCTTAATGGTTCCTCTATGCATCAGAATCGCACTCCGGGTGATCGCCAGACCGAGTCCCGTACCGCCGATTTCTCTGGAACGCGACTTATCAACACGGTAAAAGCGTTCGTAAATATGCTCCAGACAGTCTTTCGGAATACCCACGCCCGAATCAGCCACCTCCACTGTAAAATACTGGTGATCAGCATCCAGTTTCACCTTAACCCAGCCATGCTCTTTATTATACTTGATCGCATTCTCCACCAGATTAGAGATAACCAGCGTCAGCTTCACTTCGTCCACGGCCGCTGTAACCGGCCGGACACTCTCATACACCACTTCCACATCCCGTTTCTGTGCAATCGGCCGCAGTCTGCGCATAATCAGTTCCACGAGCGCGTCAATATCTACCTCTGAAATATTCAGATCCGCTGCTGCTCTGTCCATCTTCACAAGAGAAAGAAGATCCGTAATGATCTTATCTTCCCGCTCGATCTCCTCTGCGATATCCTCCATAAATTCCTGATAAAGCTCTATCGGCACATCTTTCTGACTGATCAGGGAATCCGCCAGTACCTTCATGGAAGTGATAGGCGTTCTCAGCTCATGTGACACATTCGAAACAAATTCCTGTCTGGAAGTATCCAATATCTTCATTCTTCCAAGCACCCGGTTAAAAGCGTCTCCGATACGTTCAGTCTCCAGGCAGTCCGTTACGGAAATCGGATCATCGGTGTAACCTTCCTGTGCCTGGTTGAGCGCCTCCGTTATCTTTTCAAAAGGCTTAAACAGCCCCTTTGCAGCCAGAATCGACACCAGAACAATAGCCAGCATTACAATGACTTCCACAAGCAGCGCTTTCCGGCTGAGTATCTCCAGGGTAGCTCCGATGGTATCGGTAGAAGCGCTCACCAGCATAACGCCCTGGACGATCTCCTTTCTTTCCGCAGTCCCCGTCTTGTCTTCCTCCAGAGCCACTGTCTCCGTGATGGGAACCGTCATCTCCACATAACCGTTGTTCTTGTCATACCGGCTGGTGTTCTCCCCCTTAATGCAGCGCACCACTTCCTCCGATATAATTGTTTTATTCTCACTGATACCGTAGGTGTCTTTGACTACCCTCAGATCATTGTTGATCACCAGCACACGTCCGTCATAGAGACCGGACAGCTGATCCAGCTCAGCATTGATCACTTCGGAAGACGTGTCCTGCAGATAGTGATAAGTTATCAGGTGGTTTGCCAGAATCCGAAGCTGCGTGGAAACATCAGAGATCTTCACATTGACGGCACGCTGCTCATAATTCTGCAGGATTGCATACCGCATACTGATACAGGGTACCAGCCCTACGATAAGCAGGATCAGAAAGATTCTTGACTTCAGACTTCTTAGAATTTTAATATTACGCAGTTTATCTTTAAGCAAAATAGTATCCTACACCCCATTTAGTACGTACATAAACCGGATCACTGGGAATATTCTCGATTTTCTCTCTCAGTCTTCTGATATGTACGTCTACAGTTCTGACATCTCCCGGATAATCATTCCCCCACACGAGTTTCAGCAGGTTCTCCCTGCTGTATACCTTCCCCTGGTTTTTCATCAGGAGTTCCAGTACCTCAAACTCTTTGGCTGTCAGGTTGATTTCTTTACCGTCAATATAGACTCTTCTGCTGTCACAAACCAGGCGCATATCGCCCTTCTCCACGACCTTCGCCGTATCCTTCGCTTCGTTGCCGCGGGCAGTCCTGCGCATGATCGCCTTGATCCTTGCCTTGACCTCCAGAATATTAAATGGTTTGGTAATGTAGTCGTCAGCGCCGTACTCGAGACCCAGGATCTTATCCATGTCCTCGCCCTTTGCAGTTAACATAACTATAGGAACATTGGAAAATTCACGGATCTGCTGACATACTTCAAATCCTGTCATTTTAGGCAACATCACGTCCAACAGCACCATATCATATGTATTGTTCCGTGCCAGTTCCAGCGCTTCCTCACCGTCATAGGCACAATCCACTTCCATACCGTCCTGTTCCAGACTGAAACGTATCCCTTTCACGATCAATTTTTCATCATCAACCACTAATACTTTCTGTCCCATTCCTTTTCCATGCCTCTACTTTACTTTTATATTATCTTTTATTTTTGCGTAGGTCCCTTCCTTGATCCCGCTTACCTTCATGATATCCTCTATGGATGCAAAGCTGCCGGCCTGCTGCCTGTAAGCTACGATCGCAGCTGCTCTTGTCGCACCAATTCCCGGGATCTCACATAACTGTTCCATAGAAGCTGTATTGATGTTAATCTTCCCGTCCCCGGAAGTCACTTCATCACCCAAAGATTCCTCTTCCCCGCCAATCACACCGTACCCTTCCGTCCGGCTCACTTCTGTCTGCCCGGCGGCATCTGTCTCTTCCTCACTGTCAACAGCACGCTCTTCAAAGCTGCGTACCTGTTCCGTTGTAGGAATGACCAGCTTAACGCCGTCCGACAGCTGCTGCGCTTGGTTTACATAACCTTCATCTGCTTCTTCCGTGAATCCGCCGGCCAGTTCCACAGCCTCAAACACCCTGCTTCCCACCGGCATCTCATAAACACCTGCATTTCGCACGGCGCCACAGACATGCACACAAATTAACGTGTTCTCTCCCGGCTCCTGTATACCTTCTTCTCCCGCCGTCGGCTGCTTCTGATCCGGCTGTCCGGACTCCGCCGCAGCTTTCGCCTCCTGTCCGGTCACGCTCTCCGATCCTGAGACAGGCTGACTCTCCGCGGCCGCCGCTTCTTCTGCCGGATCAGCTGCCTCTGCATCCCTGTCTGTATCTCCCATATCCAGGATAAGCTGTTCCCTGCGGGTGCATCCACACAACGCTCCTGCTAAAAAAATACAGGAAAATAATACCCAGAATATGACTCTCTTATCTTCACACATAGTTTCCTTTCCGGACTCTGCAGGCCCGCAAGGAAGTTCCCGCTATGCACTGTATTTTTATTGTAAAGTAATTTACTCTTTATGTCCACTTAAAAATCACAATTCCGACGACAGCTACTCCCATCCCGATCAGCTTACGCACCTCAAGGGGCTGTTTTTCCACACCAAACAGGCCAAACAGTTCAATCAGATACGCGACAATTAACTGAGATATCACAATAATCATCACGGCTCTGGCAGGCCCTAACAGCTCCATTCCTTTGATCACCGTATAAGTAATAACGGCGCCGATCGTACCGCCGAGAAGCATATACCTGGGTTCCACCTTCCATAAAGCGGTAAAGGATGACCTGTCCGTGACAAGCCACGCTGCCATACAGACCAACAACGCCGTAAACTGTACGAAAGCATTAGCCACCCAAATACCGGATGTCTTTGTTACCTGCGTATTAAATACCCCCTGCACACTCATAAGTGCGCCCGACAATAATGCGATCAGAAAACCAAACATAGCTGCCATCTCCTCCTGCAAATAGAATAAGACAAAACACTCTTCATGCTTTGTCTTATTGTTTCCATTTCCTGTCTGAATATACATTACAGTTCACGGCCCGGCCGGCCATGAACCAATGTCACTTAGTTAAGCCAATATCCGGTCATACACTGTATTGTCAATTACCGTCCGACGCCTCCTCTTCCTCTGACGATTCCCCGCCCTCGGCTTCCTCCTCATCGATATATTCCTCAGGCAGCTCTTCCGGGACATCGATATACTGTTCGCTGTACTCTCCGCCGGTCACCTGCGCCATGATCTTTTCTGACAGCGCCTTCAAAGCGCTGTTGGCGTCCTCTCCGCCCCAGATCCTGGCAAAGGCAATTTCCAGTTCTACCCAGAAATTACTTGTTTCCACCAGCTTGGGCATTGGTATGGAATACTTATACTCCTGCCAGAAAGCTTCTCTGTCTGCATCTTCATAGGTATCTCCCGCATCGCTGGCTGGCAGCTTTCCAGTCCTTGCATAAAGCATCTCGGAAGCATACTGCGTCAAATACACCGCAAAGTCATTGGCCATCTCCTTCCTGACAGAATAACCGTTGACTACAACGCACTGCGTTACGGATAAAGATGCCGACTGCAGATCTGCGCTCACATTCGGCAGCATGGAGACTCCATACTCATAGGCAAACTCCCCTTCCTCCTTTGCTTCTTCAATCCTGGCCAGTGCGTCGGATGTGGCCACAGTATACACGATCTTGCCATCCATGAAATCCTGCAGCACACCGTCATAACTGATCTCTTTGGTATCGATCGAGAAGAATTGATTCAGATCCTGGTAAACCCGCATACACTTGATGGCGTCCTCATTATAAATATGGATCGAGTCCGCCCGGTCACCGTTGACGCCGCCCACATCGATGGAATCGCCCACGAAGAAATAATTGTAGAAGATATCGGACACATCCCATTTAAAGACGGCTTCCACCTGCTCCGGCGCATCATACACATACGCAAAGGTAAGAATATCGTCTATGGTGTCAGGCAGCGTCTGCTCCACTCTGTCAGCAACTGCCTGTTCCGAAATACCGGATACGGTCTCACCACTTTCCGCACCGTCATCGGCCTGCTCTGTTTCTTCTTCCGGCTCCTGCCCCTCATCAATCAGCTGTTGTGCTTCCTCGGCCGCTGCCGCATCCTGCTCCGCTTCCAGCTGCCCTCTGGCCCAATCCTCAAGATAAGTCCGGTTATACAAAAAGCAGCTGGTCTCAAAATAGAAGGGATAGGCAATCTGCTTGTCTGCGTAAGTCACCGCATGAACAGCCGTTTCCGGAAACCACTGCTCCATGGGAAGCACGCCCTCCGGCAGCCTGACCTCCGACGCAAGCCCCGCCAGATACGCCTTCTCCAGAGAATCATTGCTGACAATATACAGATCCGGCACCTCTTCTGTATGCAAAGACGCCTGGTTAACGGTTTCCAGATATTCCCGCCCCGATGTATAGACCGGCATCACGCGCACTTCATCCTGATATTCGCTGTATGCCACCGCCACACTGTTCAGATAATCGGTCAACGCCTCATCCGTATACCATAGATAAAGTGTCTCCCGGTGTCCGAACAGAGAATCCTCCTCAACCTCCATTTCCTCATTCTGCCGGATCGGCAGCCCAAAATGCCCTGCCGCATATACTCCGCCGGCGCAGAGTGCAATGATCACAATCGTGATCAGTCTTTTTCTCAAAACCACTTCTATCTCCTTAATTATACTCTCTTCCTGCCGCGCGCTACTGTATCGTCTTTATCTGCAGATCATCCTGAATACTTTCCCGTAGAATCCGTACCATATCATCCACATGTTCCCTGGTGATCACCAGCGGCGGTACAAACCTGATGATATCCGATCCGGCATTGATCAGCACCAGCCCCTTGTCCATGGCCTTCTTAATGATCTCTCCCACAGGCCTGTCAAAGACAAGACCCTGCAGCAGTCCCACGCCCCGGCGCGTCTTCACACAGTCGAACTCTTCCACCAGGCTGTCAAGACATGTCTCCAGATATACGCCCACTTCCTGCACGTTCGCAAGTATATTCTGCTTCTCAAAAAGGTCGATCACCTTACTCACAGCCGCACAGGCTAACGGATTACCGCCATAAGTGCTGCCATGGTCACCCGCCACGAGAGAATGTGCGCCTGCCTTTTCCGTCATCAGAAAAGCGCCTACCGGCACACCGCATCCAAGCGCCTTAGCCACCGTCATCACGTCCGGTCTGATGCCGTAACGCTGCCATGCAAACATGGCGCCGGTCCGGCCCATGCCGCACTGGATCTCGTCTAACATCATCAGGATATCCCGCTCATCGCACAGCTTCCGCACTCTGCGCATAAAATCTTCCGTAGCCGGGTAGATACCGCCCTCGCCCTGTACCGTCTCAAAAAGGATCGCACAGGTTCTGTCCGTCACCTGCTCCAGCACGCTGTCGAAATCATTCAGATCGGCAAAACGGATATGCCCGATCATCGGCTCAAAGGCCTCCCTGTAGTGCGGATTCCCCGTCACCGACAACGCTCCCATAGTCCTGCCGTGAAAAGAATGATGCATGGCGATGATCTCATGATCCGTCCTGCCATCCTTCAGGAAGGCATATTTCCTGGCCGTCTTCACCGCACCTTCTACGGCTTCCGCGCCACTGTTGGTGAAGAATACCCTGTCCATGCCGGAAACTGCCTTCAGTTTTGTGGCTGCCTCAATGGCCGGCAGGTTATAGTAATAGTTTGAAGTATGGATGATCTTGTCGATCTGTTCCTTTAAGGCATCATTATACTCTTCATTATGATACCCCAAAGCGAACACCGCGATACCGGACACGAAATCCAGATACCGCTTGCCGTCCATATCATACAGATACACACCGTCCCCCTTGTCAAATACCACCTGATAACGGTTGTACGTATGTAAAAGGGCTTTCTCCGCCTCATCAATATACTGCTGCATTGTTGTACTCATTCGCTTCTTCCTCTTCTACGCTCCATGCGCCTGTCTTCTCCGCATCTTTACTGCTTTCTTTGTCCCGCCTGCTGCTCCCGTGTCCTTCCCTGAAAGGCCGATTGCCGGCCTCTTCCAGTTCTGTCGTTCGCTCTGCCTGCAGCCGGCTATACCGTATCCTCATCTGAGATGATGGCTGTCCCGATCCCCTGATTGGTAAAGATTTCCAGCAGCAGACAGTGGGCAATGCGTCCGTCCAGAATGTGGACTCTGTTAACCCCCTCCCTGATGGCATCCGTACAGTTACTCAGCTTCGGCAGCATACCGCCTCCGATACAGCCGCTGCCGATCAGCTCATCCGCCTGCGACGCCGTCAGCCTGGATATAAAGCTGCTCTTATCGTTGATATCCCGGTAAAGCCCTTCTATATCCGTCAGGAAGACCAGCTTGTCCGCCCCCACCGCCTTGGCGATGGCACAGGCCGCATCATCCGCATTGATATTGTAAGTCATAAACTCCAGGTCCAGTCCGATGGGCGCCACAATAGGCAGAAAATCCTTCTCCAACAGGTCGTAGAGCACTTTCGGATCCACACCGCAGATCTCGCCTACATACCCGATATCCTCCCCGTCCGGACACTTCTTCGTACACTGCAAAAGCCCTGCGTCCTTGCCGCTGATCCCTACGGCCCTGACGCCCAGCTCCTCCACCATCCGCACCAGATTCTTGTTGACCTTATTCAGGACCATCTCCGCGATCTCCATGGTCTCCTCGTCAGTCACCCGCAGCCCGTTCACGAACCGCGCTTCCTTGCCGACCTTGCCCACCCAGCGGCTGATCTCCTTACCGCCGCCGTGCACGATGATAGGTTTGAAACCTACCAGCTTTAACAGCGTAACGTCTTTAATGACATTCCGCTGCAGTTCCTCGTCACTCATGGCGCTGCCGCCGTACTTCACCACAATGATCTTGCGGTTAAACTTCTGAATATAAGGAAGCGCTTCAATCAGTACCTCTGCCTTCCCCAGTATCTTATCCATTTCTTTTTGTTCCATATTTCACCTCCATTTCTGCGCTGCTTTTGTCTCAACTATGTTGAGACGTCGCATTAAGCGAGTTTGTGGCAAGCAACGCGCAGACACATTTCATTTCACGAACTTTACAGCTCACATCAGCTCCTGTAATCCGCATTGATCTTCACATACTCATAGCTCAGGTCACATCCCCAGGCCGTCGCCTCGGCATCTCCCATATGCATATCCACCAACACCGTGACCTCCGGGGAAGCCAGCACCTGCGCAGCCTCCTCCTCGCTGTACTCCACAGCAGTCCCGTCCTTGTAGATCAGGATACTCTTTTCCGCATTCTGGAAATACAGCTCAATCTTCTCCGGATCAAACGCTGCCCCGGAGTAGCCCAGTGCACACAAGAACCGGCCGAAATTGGCATCATGGCCGAAGATCGCCGCCTTGCACAGGCTGGAACCGATCACCGACTTACTTAAAATCCGCGCGTTCTCCTTAGTATCCGCATGGATCACCCTGGTCTCAAAAAGCGCCGTCGCACCCTCTCCGTCCCCGGCCATCTTCTTCGCCAGTGTGGTATTGATATAGTTAAGCGCCTCCCGGAACTTATCGTAGTCTTCATTCTTACAGGTGATCTCCGGATTGCCCGCCTGGCCGTTAGCCAACACCACCAGCGTATCATTGGTGGAAGTGTCCCCGTCCACGGAGATCATATTGAAAGTATCCACCACATCCTCCCGCAGCGCTTCCTGCAAAAGCTCTTTGGAGATAGCCGCATCCGTGGTCACAAAGGCCAGCATGGTGCACATGTTCGGATGGATCATGCCGGAACCTTTGCACATGCCGCCCACCGTCACGATCCTGCCGCCCAGCTCGATCTGCACCGCCGCCTGCTTGGACACCGTATCCGTAGTCATAATGGCTTCCGCCGCCAGCGTACCCGCTTCCTGCGTATCTGCCCTGGCTGCCGCCAGCTTCTCCACACCGGCTAAAAGCTTATCCACCGGAATCTGATTGCCGATCACGCCTGTTGACGCCACCAGCACCGCATCCGGAGATATCCCCAGAAGATGCGCCGTCTTCTCTGCAGTCTGTCTGCAGCAGTCATATCCCGGCTTACCGGTACAGGCATTGGCGATACCGGAATTCACGATCACGGCCTGCACTGCCGGAGAGTTTTCCACAATCTTTTTATCCCACAGTACCGGAGCTGCCTTCACCACATTGCTGGTAAAAACGCCTGCCGCCCTGCAGGGTGTCCGGCTGTACACCATCGCCATATCCTTTCTGTTCTGATATTTGATCGCCGCCTCGATGCCCGCCGCTTCAAACCCCTGCGCCGCGGTGACGCCGCCTTCTATAATATTCATTGCTCTGTCTTTCCTTTCTTTTACTGTTACTGTCTCATCCTGCATCTATTTTACATCATTTCCTGATATCGATCCCTGCAGACATTACAGACTTATCATAATGGATCTGCTGCGTTTTCACGCAGTGTTCTTTATTTTAATACATTTCCCTTATATTGGAAAGATTAATTTCACAGATTTTATGACAACTATGTGTTTTGCGGCCATCGGAATCTCTCTATGCTTCTCCCTCCGCTCCGATATCCGGAATCTCCACACTGATCTCTGTATCGCCGGCTGTCTCATGCGGATCCGGCTGGTCACCCTTCTCCTCTGCTTTCTTCTCCTCCCACAGGGAGTCATATTCCTTATGCTTCTTATTCTCGTTCATCACAGCCAGATTCTTGGCCGCCTTATAGACTTCCATATTAAAGTCCATCAGCTTTTTCTCATCCGAGGCGGGCACTTTATCGCCGTTGGCGATCCGCCTGGCAATCTCCAGACATTTGGCCACGTCTTCCCCATACTCCTGCATGGCCTCTCCCTGCTGCCTGGCTACCTCCGCATTGGCGATCCCTACCTCCATCTCGATCACCTGATCCCGCAGCTTCACATGCTCCTCGATCTGTTCCTTCACCTGATCGATCCTCTCCTGCAGTTCCTGGGCACGCTTACGATATTCCTCCGACAGCTCGATCACCACCCCGGAACCGCCGTTCCAGGCTTCCGCACCGGAACTGTATTTTAATTTCGTGTCGTTTTCTTCCTTTTCCTTAAGCAGCTTTCTCTGCCTGTCGCGCAGTACTTCCAGCTGCGCCGTATATGCCTGCCTGGCCTCCCTGATCTTCATCGTCGCCATCTTAACCCCTCCCTGCTATTTCCGATACGCAGACCGTACTCTGAATCTTACCATAAAGCTATATTTTATTGAATGCCGTGATATTCTTCTCATTCAATGTAAAGTCATAATAGTTCAGATCCTCCCGCCTCGTCCATCCGATCTGCCGCCAGAAAGCATTGCCGATGTCGTTGGCCGTAAAAGCGATCAGCGATACTTTATTGATCTGCTCGGCCTTAAGCGCCTCCATGCAGAAAACCACCATCTGCCTGCCGATTCCCTGCATCCGGTAATCTTCCGCCACACAGACATGATACAGACAGCCACGCCTGCCGTCATGTCCGCACAGGATCGCTCCCACGATCTGTCCGTCATCCACCGCCACCACACTGCTGGACGGATTTCTGACAAGGAAACGCGCAACGCCTTCTCTGGAATCGTCCAAGCTCCTGATGGCAAATCCCCTGATGGAAAGCCATAACGCCTTCACACCCTCGTAATCTTCTATTGTCATCGTTCGTATTGTCATCTTTACCTCCATGCCGAAGCAGTTTTTTGCGAAGGCTGCGAGCCAAATCTCAAATTTGGCTCTGCAATCCCGAGTTTGTGGCTCCGGCACAAACTCGCAGTTGAAAAATCAGCACATCAGTGTGATTTTTCAACCTTTTTCCTCCATTCCGAAGCTTTTACGCTCAGGCCGCAAGCAGAATTTCAGATTCCGCTCCGCACCCTTTCCCTGCCTTTCTCGTATTCTGCCGGTATATCACTGCACAAAGCTGCATATACTTCCCTCTTCAAAACTCTCCCATTGTGGCAGAGTCTGTTTTGTGCCATGATGTTGTGGACAAAAGATGTCGGTACACAACATCTGCTGTCGCGTGACAGACGCATCCGAATTTACACTCAATACCCCAGCGTCCCCTCCAGAGACTCGTCCTCATCGATCCACTGCCGCACCGGAATGATACGGTAGTCGTCTTCCGTATCCCGGATGTAAACCGCCTCGATCCCGGCATTGATGATCTGCCGCTTGCACATGGAACAACTGCAGGAATTCTTCACATATTCTCCCGTATCAGCCTCCACCCCCACCAGATACAATGCACTGCCGATCATCTTGTCCCTGGACGCACTGATGATCGCATTCGCCTCCGCATGGACGCTGCGGCACAGCTCATACCGCTCGCCCCGGGGGATCTCCATCCTGATACGGACACATTCCCCGATATCCGTACAGTTCTTCCTGCCGCGCGGCGCTCCCACATAGCCTGTTGATATCACCTCGTCATTCTTGACGATCACCGCCCCGTAATGTCTTCTCAGGCAGGTGGATCTCTGTGCCACTATCTTCGCCAGATCCAGATAATAATTTACTTTGTCTCTTCTTTGCATAGTTTTCTCCATTTCTGCGCTGCTTTTGTCTCAACTATGTCGAGACAAAAGCATTAAACGAGTTTGTGGCAAGTAACGCGCAGACACAAATCTCACGATTGAAAATTTTAATTTTCAATCTTTCAACTCCTTTTTTCGTCTGAATTCTACCTGAACTCTGCAGCTCCCCCGCCAATCCTTCAAACAGTCCTGCTCTTTCTATTTCATTGTGCTCCTCTGCCCAAACGCATACCTCCACATGTATGATGCCGGAAGCAATCAGTTACGGGAACATCGGCGTCAGCTCCAGCCCTTCGCTCTCCGGAAGTCCAAACATCAGGTTCATATTCTGTACCGCCTGCCCTGCTGCTCCTTTTACCAGATTATCAAGCGCTCCCATCATGATAACTCTGCCGGTCCGCTCATCGATCACAAAGTTGACATCTACATAATTGCTGCCTTCCACCCACTTCGTCTCCGGGCAGACTCCCTTCTCCAGCACGCGCACAAATTTCTCCTGTGCATAATACCTGTCATACACCGCTTTGATCTCTTCATAAATCGGCAGCGTCTCCTGTCCGTCCGCTCTTTTTACAGGGATAAGCTTCGCGTATTCCGTCACCAGTATGCCACGGTTCATGGGCACAAGATGAGGCGTAAAATTTACCAGGATCTCCCGGCCTGCCGCATACCCCAGCTGCTCCTCAATCTCCGGCGTATGTCGGTGGTTCGCCACACCGTAAGCCTTGATATTCTCATTCACTTCACAGTACAGATTCGGCACCTTGGCGCCCCGGCCGGCTCCCGATGTCCCGCTCTTAGCGTCGATAACCAGCGTATCCGGGTCGATCATGCCTTCCTTCACAAGCGGATATGCCGTCAAAATAGAGCAAGTCGTATAACAGCCCGGATTGGCTACCAGCCTGGCCCTTTTCACATCCTCCCTGTTGACCTCGCACAGTCCGTATACCGCCTCGTCTATATACTGCGGGGATTTATGTTCTATCCCGTACCATTTCTCATAGACAGGGACACTTTTGATCCGAAAATCCGCGCTCAGATCCACGATCTTCACTTTCGACAAAATAGCATCATTCAACACGGACGCGCAGAATCCCTGGGGTGTCGCCGTAAAGATAACATCCACCTGCTCCGCCAGTTCTTCCATATTATCATCCATACATACATCGTCTACGATCTGAAACAGATTCTGATAGACAGACGCATATTTCTGATCCACATAGCTGCGGGAACCATACCATTTGATCTCGACTTCCTTATGCCCCATCAAAAGCCTCACCAGTTCACCGCCTGCATATCCTGTTGCTCCTATGATTCCTGCTTTTATCATCTTTACCTCCATGCCGAAGCAGTTCTTTTGCGAAGGCCGCGAGCAGAATTTAGGAGTTTTCCGAAGGAATACTCCGATTTTGCTCTGCGATCTCGAGTTTGTGGCTCCGGCACAAACTCGCAGTTGAATAAATTGCTCATCAGAGAATTTATTCAGCCTTACCTCCATTCCGAAATGCTTTGCCTTTCCTATTTTTCTTGCATAATAATACACCAAACTTGTATATTATGCAATATATTTTATTTTTAAACAGTATAAACACTCAGAGTGCAATCAAATATCTCGCTGCACACAACAGTGTATTTGCCTCTCGCAGCAGTCTCCAACTGTCTGCAAGCAGCCTCTTGGCTCGGTGCTCGCGGGAATAAATATACACTCACGGTATTCCTGCATATTTTATGCTCCTTCTTTATCCAGACCATATCTGTCTATTTCCGAAACCGCCTTTGCCGTCAACCTTTATCCTCTATCTTGGCCCGCGCTCCTCCTTCATCCGCTCCAGATAAGCCGTTACTTCCTCCGAAGCGCCGTCTAACAGATAATTGCGTCCGCCTGCTTGTGCTGCTTGCGGACTTAAGAACATCTGACGCAGTTCTTCACCGGCCTCCATCACTTCCTCCTGCAGTTCTCTGGCAGAGACACGGATCGCGCCGGCTCCCATAATGATCAGCTGCTCCAGCCCGTCGGACGTAGCCACACGGACACGATGCTTTCTGCCAATCTCGTGAGTCACCTTCTCGATATACTGATCGGCAGTCTCCGCCTCCTTCGTATAGACCACATCGATATTGTGATAACGGACAGTACTGCCCGGATTCCCCTTCACTTTATAGGCATCGAATACCAGAATAAGATGTGTCTTACGATAACCCTGATAATTGCTCAGAATATCCATCAGCCTGCCGCGGGCGCCGTCCAGATTGACCTGGGCCAGCTCCTTCAGGGCATCCCACGCAAAGATGATATTATAGCCGTCCACCAGAAGGTATTCCTCCTGGAGTACATTATTATGTCCGCCGCCGTTTCTTGCTTTCTCCGTAACCGCAGATGACCGTATAGTCCTCGCCCATCCCTGCTTCTTCCGCTCCTTCGTCCCATAAGTACGGGTCATGATCTCGTCGATCTCATCCTGCCCGATCGCCACTAATGCCGAACCGGATTCCCGGCCGTTCCTTCTGCTGCTATACCGAACCGTATATCCGGCATCCCATTCTCCCTGCACGCCATCCGTGTCCTGCCTGCCGTCGCTTTTCCAGCCTGTCAGCGCACTTTCCAGATGCATATACGCTTCCACCTGATCCCAGGGCACCACAAATCCCGCTCCATGGGCGCAGAATACAGATCCGCAGGGATTCTCCACATCATGTTCCGCTTCGTAGCCGATGGCCGCGATCGCTTCCTCCGTGTTATGGCAGGGGGCATAGCCTTTCAGTTCCATGTACAGTCTGCCCTTTCCACCGGAATAAGCGCGTACCTGAGCCTGATACCCCGTCATCTCAGACACCGGTACCGTGCCCCGCAGAACAGCATACTCCCCTTCCGTCTCCGGCGCTTCGAATTTCCCCGACCGGCTCTGCATGTCAGTCATGCCCCGGCCGATCAGGGCCAACGGCAGTTCCAGCCGAAAAGAATAAACCGGCTCCAGCAGCACACTCTGTGCCTTGCACAACCCCTGTCTGACTGCCCGGTAAGTAGCCTGCCTGAAATCCCCGCCCTCAGTATGCTTCTTATGGGCCTTCCCCGCTGCCAGCGTAATACGCATATCCGTGATCGGCGCCCCTGTCAGCACCCCCGGATGTTCCTTTTCCTCCAGATGGGTCAGCACGAGCCGCTGCCAGTTCCGGTCCAGATCGTCCTCGCTGACAGCCGCAGCAAACTGCAGCCCGCTGCCAGGCTCACCCGGCTCCAGGATCAGGTGCACCTCCGCATAGTGCCTGAGCGGCTCGAAATGGCCTACGCCTTCCACCCTGTCGACGATCGTCTCCTTATAGACGATACTGCCCTCCTCAAAGGAGACTTCCACATCAAACCGCTCCCGGATCAAATGTCGCAGCACTTCTATCTGCACCTCACCCATCAACTGTGCATGAATCTCGTTCAACTGCTCTTTCCAGACAAGATGCAGCTGCGGTTCCTCTTCTTCAAGTTGACATAACTTCTCATACATGCGGTGCACATCGCAGTCTTCCGGCAGGCCGATCCGGTAAGTCATCACCGGCTCTGTCACAGGCAGCACCGTCCCCTGCTCTGCGCCCAGCCCCTGTCCGCAGAAAGTTGAAATCAGGCCCGTCAGCGCACAGACCATCCCCGCACAGACTTCCTGCACCACCGAATATTTACTGCCGGAGTAGATACGGATCTGGTCCACCTTCTCCTCCCGCTCTGCAGCCGCGCCGCCGGTGTTATGGCTGCTGTCAGCTCCGGAACCGGCACCGCCGCCTAAATTCCCACGACGACTGCCTGCCAGGATCACCTGCTTTACGTGCAGTGTTCCGCCTGTCACCTTCACATAGGTCAGCCGGTTTCCCTGCGCGTCCCTGGCAATCTTATAGACCCGCGCACCAAATGCCTGTCCGTATGCCGGCATTCTCGTATAGGTATACAGTCCATCCAGCAGGCTGTCGATTCCCTCCACACGCAGGGCGGATCCCATATAACAGGGAAAAAGCCGCCGTTCTTCGATCAGTCCGGCGATCACGCCATCTTCAATGGGTTCTTCCGTCTCCAGATAATGTTCCAGGATCTCCTCGTCGCAGACCGCAACCTCTTCATAGAAAGACTCATTCCTCTGCCCGAACCTGACGATCCTCTCATCCAGTTTCTCTTTCAATTCTGCCAGGAGCCTGTCGCCATCGACGCCTGGCTGATCCATTTTATTGAGAAAAAGAAAAACAGGCACCCGATAACGCTCCAGAAGACGCCACAGCGTCATCACATGCCCCTGCAGACCATCCGCCGCGCTGATGACCAGCACCGCATAGTCCAGCACCTGCAGCGTACGCTCCATCTCTGCCGAGAAATCCACATGTCCCGGCGTATCCAACAGCGTGATATCCATTCCCTGCCACTGCACCTGCGCCTGCTTGGAAAAGATAGTGATGCCCCGGTCACGTTCCTGCACATCCGTATCCAGAAAAGCGTCCCTATGATCCACCCTTCCCAGCTTGCGGATCTGTCCGCTCAGATACAGAATACTTTCCGCCAGCGTCGTCTTCCCGGCATCTACATGGGCCAACAGACCCGCACATATATGTTTCGCTGGCTTTTGAGACTTCTTATCCTCCGCCTGCCCGCCCATAAGATTTCTCCTCTCACAAAAATATGCTTTCTCTACTATATCACAGGAAAAATAATATTCGATAATGTTATTTCAATTAAGCGCATAAAGAGCTTACCCTTCAAAAATACCTGACCTATTTTACCTCCCAATATCCGAATCGTCTGCCCCCTTTGCGAGTAATAGATCCCTTTTCAAGAAGTTTCTTCATAGTTCTTTTTATGGATGGAACAGATACACCAAAATGCACTGCCATCTCATTTTGCGTAATAGTTGGCTTCTCTTTTAACACTATAAGAATTTTTCTGTCCAAAGTATCATCCAAAGTATCAAATTGATACTTTGGAATTTTATGATCTGATACTTTGGCGTTTTCAAAGGCTGTAAACTTTACAGTAAGGTCATTCCCAATTACTGTATACTCCGGATCAGCCGTGCCAAGTTCCCTGCAGGCTTCACAGATCTTCTGGATTCCACGGCCCCACGCTTCTATATATCCGGCACGATAAAACGCATTAGCGATGGAAGGATTGAATGGCTCCGACTTATGGGGCTGCATCAGTGTCTCCACCGTCCAGTTTTTGGGCAGGGTACAGCTATTGCTAATGTACATTGCATCATCTTCAATCCGAATCTGGATTGGAATGCTGGCTGCATAATTGTTATGTCCCAAGGCATTATAGACAGCTTCTCTTACGCCTTCACGAGGAAATGGGTATGTCTCGACTCGCACATCATGCTCATAAGTAATTGCTGCCTTTAAATATTTCGTATAAATCAGGTCGATCACCCTATCGGCTATGCTGAACAAAGATCCCTCCACCGTATCCTGATATTGAAGATCCGAACCTTTGCCAAACTTTCCGACTTTTACATAACATCCCGTTACAAGACGCCCCGGCTTATGGTAGAAAAGCATAACCGCTGCACGTTTCAGCTTTCCATCTACCAAAAGATCCAGATGGTCAAGAAGCTCTTCGTTCGTAATGTCCAAATCTTCTTTTTCCATCCTTTTCTTCCTTACAGCTTCTCTGCGGAATATGTCAATACTATTTCGATCAAGATCATTTACACCTATGTTATCAACAGGAATTGCATCCCATAGATAGCCTGTTTTTTCTCTAATAAATTCTGTCAATGCACTGCCTTTAAGTTGCTGTTTCGTGCTGCCGCTTCTATAATGATATTCTCCATGGTAACTAACCGGATAGGTACTGGGATTTACTTTGATCTCAATATAATCCAAACCATCCTTTGTCCGTCTGTTGACATCGGCGATAATACCAAGCCCTGACTGAATTTGATTCGGAATATCATCCATTAGTTTCTTTATCTCTTTCACACCAACTACTCTTCCAGCATCATCTATGCCAATATAGATCGTCCCGCCCTGGGCATTGGCAAACCCACATACCCATTTCAAGTATTCTGACCTCCAAGACTCCTTATATTCGATATTCTGACTTTCTAACATTTCAATCCTCCCAATATATCAGTCTGCTATAGAACTTCAACAGAAAGAATCCTTAGTCTGTTCAAATCGAATACTATATACGCCACTGATACCTATTTGTTTGTCTATGGATTGAAGCGCTTTATTCAAATTTGTAAATATAGGAACATCATTGGGCTGATTAGCTATTATTTTTGTTTCCATAATACAGGACAAATCTATCCCCACGGATATCTTCTCAATTTCAACAATAATTTTCTTTCTGCTGCGATAAATATTTCTAACATCCAATTCAAACTGACTTTTTGACAAAATCTGCACGCCTTTTAGGAACATAGGCTCATATGACTTCCCAGCTTCCTCAAAAACAAGGTTTATCGTTCCTGCCATCCTATCCAAAACCTCCTGAATCGAATGCGGATCCTGATAAGTTTTTATATCAGCCACAATGTTTTCACATACTTCTTTTAATGTTTCAGTATATTTCCATTTACCAAGTTTGCTATCTCCTGCCCTTTTCCAAATAACTTCCAATTGATCATCAATATGTTGTACACATGTACTAATATCAATCCGCTCCCACCAAAAATACCTGGTAGCTGATTCCAACATCGCATGAAGTGGTTCTGCTGTTTCTACCTGCAATTTCTTTTTGTCCAGATAGATTCCCTTTTCAGAACGCCTATATTGTTCTGGAAATCCCCCTTTTACTCCTGTCAATACAATCCATACTGTCTTAGCAAACAAATATACATCTGATTTTCGATAATCAATTCCATCTGGATTCTCTATGCTTCGCATCTCTGGCGGTCGAATTGCCGCCGGTCCCATATCGTCATGCATATCCGTAATATGTTCTTCCATTTCTTCCATATTCCGAACCAATCCAAAATCCGTTAGACATACCCTGTTTTTATACACCAACAAATTTTGATGCTTGATATCCCTGTGCACAAGCCCCCTATTATGCAAATTGAGAAGACAATCTCCAATATTTCTCATGTCCTTTAATTTTTCTTCTGTGGAATGAATATTCCTGAAGTTATATCGTAGTGCTTTTGGCATTAAATACCATGTGAAGCCTCCTCGTTCTTCCAAAAAATAAGAGGAATCGTAAATCGGAATAACTCCTTCTATTTCACTTTGAATCTGGTATACATATTTGATCTCCTTTTCAAATCTCTTTTCTCTCTTTTCTCGTTCCTTATCTCCACAGAAGCTGACGTTCAGTATTTTTATGACAAAGCATTCTCCCTCAGGCAATTGTTTTCCGTCATATATCACTTCAACAGAATATACTGTACCGTTTCCTCCTCCGCCAATTTTTTCTATAAGTTTATATGTCCCAAACCTGCCACTAATCTCCATTCCGGTCTCAGGATTTCTTGCATCAGTACCTCCCATTTTCCGCATCCATCCTTTCCCGTTCAGATTCTCTTTTATATCTGTAATACAGACTGTAAAAAATCTTTGCAGTTTTTGGATATTTAAGGGCCAAATATTCCGCATTGGTTCTGAATGTTTCCGCTATCCGCAGTTCTTCTTTCCCAGCAGACGTACTATACATCCCTCTCCGATTATAAACAGCAGATTCATAACTTCTGAGCATTCTATCATCAAAATAGTCTTCGATAAGAGTTCTCACTGCCTCGCATGGCTCATGCCCATCCTTTCCAATCGGTGAAAACGAAAACAAACGGCCCAACATAGAACCCAATAAACTGACCTGATCATTTTGCTCCAATAGGATTTTAAATTTTTCAACCCATTGCCGAAGTTTTTCTTCCGTTACTTCCCCTTTCTCTTCTGCCGGACAAAAATGTGCTTTATGATACACAGTATACATGTTGTGCAAATATTGTTCATCCGGCTTATTGGATTTTTGGGGTTCATGATCCTTTTTATAGAGAACTGCTACCAACTGAGCAAACAGTTCCGGTGATTTCTTGATGATATGGTGAAAACACTTCATATTATCCCACTCCAAAACATTCATGAAGAATATTTCTATTTGGGAAATTCTCAAACATTTGTCGTCATCATACAAAAACTCCTTTTGCATGATTTCAAGAAACTGTTCCATATAATAATCTGTCATCTGAGTATTCTGAGTATATGGCATCCGTTCAATCCCCTCCATATAGGAAAAGATCTCTCTCGCACTCAACGGGCTATCATGATGCAGCCAATACAAATGCCGCAAAAAGATATTCAAATCTGAATACTTTTTACTCTCATTCACAACCCATCGAACGTTACTCTTTCTGTATGAGACTGGTAACTTCCAAAAAAGTCTTTTTATGCTGTCAGATGCATCAGAAATCAGAGGAATATTCTCTGTCCAAAATGCTTCTGAATGATAAATTTTTGATATTATTTCGTCCGAATACCCCAATTGTTTTACTTTTGAAATAATATCAGGGTATAAGTTCACCTTTTCGCCAATAACATTTGACATATAGTCCACTGCCATAGTACCGGATGGCTGAACTTTCAATAAAATTTCGAAAGTTTCAAAATCCCATTTTCCACCCTTCCAGTACTTCGCCAAATAGCGCCCTAAAGAACTGTTTTGTTCTTTACCGCATAATTCTGCCAATGCTTCTAAGTGATAGTTTTTACTTTGAAATTCAGTCAGCTTCTCCTGAATCAGTTTTTCCGTAACACGCTCATTACTTGCCTTTTCCCCTTTTGTTTCGTATGGCACCGGATGAAGCAGGGGGTACTCGCTACCTCCAAAAAATAAATATTCATACTCATATTCGGCTTGACTGGTATGAATCTTATCCAGCAACTGCTCATATTCCTGCAGCTGTTTCTCCGACATAGCCCAGGAAGAAGAAGCAAAAAATCTATGTCGATATATCGTCTTTCTGATATTATTTTTAATACTTATAATTTCATAATCGTTCATTTGAGTCACTTCATACAGCAACCTGCCAAATACATTCTTTCGCATCTCCCAATCAAAATCATCGGTTACTTTTAACATTTTATTCCATTTTTCAACAGAAAAATCCATGTGATTCAAAAGAATCCTAACATAACTTGTAGACACTGTCTGCATGTCTTCCATTGTCACCGGTTCCATCATTGTATGATCTCTGTATTTAGGTTCAGATAATCCTCCTATCATACTTCCGCCATGATGAGGAATTGCTTCGTACAGATATGTCCAAAAATTACAGCTTAACTTAATTGCTGACTCTGCAGCCTTGGCTTTTTCCTCTGGCGTTCTGAATGCCGAAAAATTGTACCACGTACAGAATACCTTTGCAAAAATATCTTTTGGGGCATTCGAGTTATACTCATAATTGCGATCATCCAATTTCAACAACCACCGAAACCCACCCCAGACAAACTCTTTCTGAACAAGAAATTGTTCAATTCCCCACAGAATATTGATATATGCATTTCGTCCAAATAGAAAATCACTGCTTTGATTTTCAAATAATCCCATAAGTCCTGTTGGTTCGGTAAATTCCCTGTCCAGTCTCTCCAACACTGCCTTAGGAGATATCTCACACAAATCCGTCCAGAAAGTAGAAATATAGGACCACTGTTTTTCTGTACAGATATAATCCAGTATCCTGCCGACTACCCTGTCCATTGCCGGCTGACAATTTTCCGCTTTCTTGTAAAATCCTTTCATAATCAACGTCCTGATCATACCCTTTCTGAGAGTCTCAGACCAGAACAGCTTTTCCCCTTTAATTTGGGCTAATAGTTTCTCCTGTGCTGAACAAGTAAACAAATTTTCCGATTCATTTAGAACTTCAATGAAAATCTCGATAAACTTTTCCCATAATGGATCATCTAACGATATGTCCAAGCATTCCCATGTATTTTCCGTACTGGCCAAACAATAGAATAAAGAGCGGTTTCCGTAATTGCTTTTAGTGACATAAAGAAAAGGATCCTCACCTTTCGTATAGGGCAAAATCTCTTCGATGAAATTCTCATACGCTCCTCCATAAAGGCTTTCAACAATTAGCTTATCCCCCTCGATTTCTTCCCATTTTCCCAAAAGCAGGCAAATCTTCTTCACCTTATCGCTGATACCGTCCATCCATTCCGGACGCTTCAAATACTCTCCCCTAAACAGATGCTTTTTCATGGGAATATAAAGTCCATGAGTATCTTCAATCAAGGCATATGCTTTATCCCATTCCATACCTGCTTCTCGCAGGCATCTCGATATGGTATCCCGCGTCCTGGGTCTTAATTCAATGACATCCCTCGTATATGCCGGTGTATTTTCATTCAGCACAAAAATGTTGGTGTTATTTTCAATTGCTGCGATCTCATCTGCGTAAAACCAGGGAATATAAATATTGTTCTCACTGGAAATATCCTGTAACTTCTGCCAAGACTCCAAACTTTTTACCACATAGACAGGTCTCTTTTCATTCAGCCTCCAAAGTTCGTTGAGAACACAATAAATCGTCTCTTCCCGACACCGACCTCTCACATAGACCATCTCGCCAAACCTATATTCCTCAAATTCTTCCTGAAAATGTTCGTCATCCACTTGAAAAAATTCAATCCCTATGGCCGGTGCTGTACTCCGCCTGAGGATAATATCCATTTGTCCGGATGACTCGATTTCCATATTCTGCTTTTGATATAGGGCAATATCATTTGACATTTTATCAAGCTTTGTCCGTAATTCCTCAAAACTCGCTTCCTGCTCGTCTTTCCATTCCTGCAGAAAGTAATGCTCATATTTTTCAGGATCAATTACTTTAATTTGCTCTAAAATTACATACATTATCCTCAGGCAATAGGATTCTGCCAGTTCATGATTGATTTCATATTTCACCATAAGCTGCATTAACATCCTAAATAAGCGTTTTTTCAGCTCATATCCGTCTGTATTCTGTAAGTTTTTAGCAACTTCCTCCATATTTTTTCTTGCAAGTGTGCAGGATAAATCATCAAAAAACTGTGCTGCTGTTTTTTCATTCTCAATAAAAAATTCTCCGGTATCTACTAGTATCTTTCTCCACTCATGGGCACTTTTAATATTCTCCAAAATGCTTTCTCCGGCAGTTACTAAGAGATTTTCTGTCTCTGCAGAACCCAAGTTAGATATGGCTTTTAATAATTCAATCATAAACATGTACTTACCTCTTCACTTTTATTAAAAAATTCTTGTTACCTTAATTTTTTAAAGCCTACTTACTCATTTATCAATAATTATTAAATTGGTTCCAAAAAATTAAGACAGTACTCCCGGGCCTCTTTATTCACAAGAAAAGACTTTCGTATATCATTCCGTTTTTGTTTTTAGCGAATGGAAGCTCCAAATGCTCATTACAATCATAAAAACTGTTATAGTGACCACCTATCAGCTCATACATGGGCCAACAGACCCGCGCATATATGTTTCGCTGGCTTTTGAGACTTCTTATCCTCCGCCTGCCCGCCCATAAGATTTCTCCTCTCACACAAAATATACTTTCTCTACTATATCACAATCACTGTAAAAAGTCTTCGTCGAGATACAGTAACCGAATCCAATATGACTCATGGCCTTTTTACTGGCAGTTTCAACGAATCAGGCATGAACACTGAAGGATTCCATATACCATTTCATCTGCATCTGGTATAGCTTTTTATATTCTCCCTCTTTCTGCATAAGCTGTTCATGTGTCCCGTCCTGCACTATTTTCCCGTTCTTCATGACCAGTACCCGGTCTGCCAATTTTGCAAGCGCCATCCTGTGTGTCACGATAATCGCTGTTTTCTCCCCTGAATACTCGTAGATTTTCTCAAACAGTCTTGATTCTTCCACGGGATCAATGGCCGAAGTCGGCTCGTCCATGATGATCAGCTCACAATCCCTATATATTCCCCTTGCAATGGCTGTCCGCTGCCACTGTCCGCCGGAAAGCTCTCTTCCGTCAAATTCTCTTCCGAGCATAGCGTCAATTCCCTCTTGATCCAGTTGAATATCTACGTTGGCGCATATTTCTTCCACATCTTTATCAGAGCTGTCTTTCTCCACATCGCTGATGGTGATATTGTCCTTTATGCTCATCCGATATTGCACAAACTTCTGGAATACTGCGGAAATGCCGATGCGCCTTTTTCCTTTTACAGAAAACTCACCGGTATCCTTTTGATGAAAAACGATGTCGCCCTGGTCGGGTGAATACGTCCCTTCCAACACCGAGCATAATGTAGACTTTCCGCTGCCGTTTTCGCCCACCAGTGCGATCGTCTGACCGTAGGGAATCGTCAGATCAACATGGTCCAGCGCGTATTTCGTACTGGAAGGATAGGAAAAGCACACATTCTTAAGCTCAATATTCATCCCTTTTTCATAATGGCAGGATTCCTTCTCGTTGTGATAGCCTTCAATACACTTTAAATAATTCTCAATGGAAATGACATTCTGAGAAGCCCAGGCAAAACGCTCTTCTATCAATTCGTACATAAACCCATAAAACTGTCTCAGGGAAAGCAATACTGCGGCAAACGTCCCCGGCGTGATCTTGCTGATGACTGCATAGCGGTACAGCATAAAGATAATGCCCCCATAGAAGAGTACGGTCATCGTGCAGACGATAAGATCAATGAAACCTTTCCTGTAATGCAGTTTCATATTCAGCTCATTTATTTTTCGCAGGGTGCTTTCATAGCGTTCGCAAAAGAAATGATACAGGCCTAAATGCCTCGTTTCTTTGACATATTCTTTCTTCGTCATATACCCTGAAAAGGACTCTGTCTTTCTTCGCATCGGCGCGATCTGGTTTTCCAGCCTGCGGAACGAGATCATGTGGATAAAATAGGATATAATATTCGGAATAAACACCAGAATTACACTTATGGCCAACAACGGCTGCATGGAGAAAAGATAGCAGCTCATCATTCCGAAATAGGAACAGTAGAAAAATACAATATCCAAAAGCGCCGTGCTCACCCAGAAGATGGTCTGACTGCCATTGACGGCTTTATTTATCATATCCAGCTTCTGCGGATGCTCAAATTCCACGGAATCCATCAGCGATATTCTTTTGTATAAAATCCCATTCAATCCTTTTTGCAGCGCCTCGTTTAGAATCTGCCCGTAGCTGTTTGCCACGCCATTCATGATCTGTGCCAGCAAAAAGGATAAGGCCATGAGAATCAGATTCACTACAATATTATATTTGTCTGCCGCAGAATCATATGCTGTGATCGAGTCGTAGAACCTCTGCAGCAAAAAGACCTGTGCGACATAGGAAAGTCCATGTATTAACTGCAGGAGGCAGTAAAGACACATAGATTTTCGCTTTAACTGAAACAAAACCTTTAATCCGACCAGATTATAATATACAAATCCCTTTTTATTCATACCACTGCCTCTGACTCTCGTACATCTTCCTGTAAACACCATTTTCTATGCTCATAAGCCGGTCATGCTTTCCCTGTTCTGCCACGGCTCCGTTTTGAAGCACCAGAATTTCGTCCGCTATGCGCGCGGCGCCCATCCGGTGTGTGATGAGGATGTTGAACTTGCCCATATTCAGTTGTTGGAAAAGCTCGTAGATCTTTGACTCTGCTACGGCGTCCATAGCCGCAGTCGGCTCATCCAGAATATTAATGGGCGCCTTGCTGTATAACAATCTGGCGATCGCAATCTTCTGCCATTGGCCGCCGGACAGATCCACGCCCCCTTCTTCCAATTTCCCCAGCATGGTATCAAATCCGTCGGGAAAGGAACGGATCCAGTCCGTCATATGTAATTCGTCACATATATTCTCGATCTCTTTTTCTTCTGAGCCGGCCCGGGAATAGTGCGGGATCCTTCCGATGCCGATATTCTCCTTTACAGAAAGCTCATATCTTGCAAAATCCTGGAATACCGCGGCCACCAATCCCTTCAGTTCACCATAAGAATAGTCTTTCACATTGCGGCCATTGATCAGGATGTCGCCTTCATACCCACCATACAATCCCATGATCAGCTTCGCGATCGTTGTTTTCCCGGCGCCGTTTTCTCCGACTACGGCGTAGCTGCATCCGCCCGCCAGCGTAAAAGAACAGTTCTTCAGGATATACCTGTCTGTCCCCGGATACCGAAAACTGACATCCCGGAATGCCAGCGACGGTTCATCTGCCGCGGGCATTTGCTCCGGCTCCTCCTCAGCACCCGCCTGTTCGCCCAGTTCCATGTACCGGTTATAATCATCAAAAAACTGATTCAGCTTTGCATAATTCTGCATCATGCCGGCTAATTGCCATGACATACTCTGGATCAGATCCAAAACCGCTCCCGCCAGTCCGATATAAAGTCCTGCCGATATTTCATTTCTAAACAACCTGGGCAGCATGATGGCCATAATACAGATTGAAACGATCAATGTAATAATGGAACCACTCTTCATATTGGCGTAGCGCTTATTGATGATCGTTGCTTCCTTTTCAAAGGCAGCATCAAACAATCTGTTATATCTTTCTGTCATCTGTTTGCTGAACCCAAACAGATTTCTCTCATTTGCGGTCTCTTTACCTGTCAGAACAGAAAAAATATACTGATATTTTCTTTTGGTCGTCTCTGCATCCTGTTCCAGCACATAATTTGCCTTACCGGTCTTCATCGCCAGATAAAGCAACGGATATACGATCACCAGAATTACAAGACCGCTTACCACGCTTGCCCTGAAAATGATCACCATCAGTGAGGCCAGCTTGATAAAAAGCGCCAGGCTGTTGATCACATTGGTATAGCCTTCGTCAAAATAATCGACGCAGTTATCCCTGACACGATAGATCAAATTACATGTATCATTGTCCTCTATATACTGATAAGAAAGATTCATCTGCTTTTTCAGCAATATATGATTCATATGTAACGTAAGCCTGTTTCTCTTGGAAGCATTTACCACCCGTGTTATTACAGGTATGCTGTTCTGAAAGAAGATACAGGCCAGTATCAGTGATAAAGAGAGGATAACATCTGCACCGGGAGACTGTGTCGTATTTGAAGTGGATACGCTGTTGATGAACATGGCGACTGCCAAAGTCTGCGCCGCAGGGATCAGTGCCCCTGATCCCTGCGATATCACATAGAACACCGTATGAAACGGTAGTAATTCTGTCATTTTCCTGCAAAATAAATACAGATTGATTCTCTTGTTTCCCATACTATCTTACACTCTCTTCTCCGTCCGCGAACAGTACGATCTTATGCGCCGTTCTCTTCTCGTCGCTCCAGAGCAGACAGCTGCTTCCTGTCTGAATGTCCTGAAGCATCACGATATTGCGCGTCAGATATGGCAGGATCTCACAATCCATCGGTACCAGATACTGTATTCCGTTATTCCCGGACAACAGATAGCTGCCGTCCGGCTGCTCTTCCATTGCCGTCACCTGCACGTAATCAGGAATCCTCAAATCACCTGGAATCTTACATAGGATCAGTGTGGCATTCACGATAGGCGGTTCACTCATCGTTGCGGCAGGCCCAATATAGACGAATACGGCTTCTCCCTCCGTAAGCTCCGACACTTCCACCGGATAACCATTTTCTCCGTCCAGGATCCTGGTATATTCCGGATCCACTGTGATCACCATCTCTCCGCGGGATGACACATCCGATCGGTTGTCGATCACCAGATTACCGTCCTCCAAGCGCAGGATCGGTCCCCAGACTCTGATCGAAGCGCTTTCACCTGCCAGAGCGTCATCCTCCTCGTCCTGCGGTTCTGCTGACTCTTCCATCCCCTCCTCCGAAGGCTGTTTGCTCTCCTGCCCCTGGGAATCTGCCTGCTGCTCTTCTGACGGCTGACTTTCCTGCTCCTGTTGTTCTGACGCCTGCTGCCCGTCCTGTACCTGTGTTTCTTCTGGTGCACCACATCCTGCCAGTGTCACCATCAACATACCGCTCCCAAGCAGACACATGATCTTCTTACTCATTTTCATTTACTCTCTTTCCTTTCTTATGTCTTGTCTTTGTACTGCCCCTGTCCTGCAGGTCATGATTCGTTCACATAACAGTATTATTATAGAATAAAAAGGAAATTTTAATCCTGAAATCTTTCTGAATATTTCTTAATAATCTTTCAACATACACCCGGCAGGATATGTAATTGCATACTTGTTCTCATAGACTCTCTGCAGCGTCTCATGGCTGTTGAATTTCTCCGTAAGCACGAATCCCTTACTCCAGACCATATAATAGCACCATGGCACACGGCTCTTTGCCAGCTGCTCCATATCCGGCAGAATACCGATCTCCGCCAGCGCCAGCGGTTTCTCAGCCGTCGTAGCAGCCTGCAGCCGTTCATACTCCCTGCGATAGTCCGTCTTCGCTCCCTTCTCCGCATACACGTCACAAGACAGGATATCCACCACATCGTCTCCCGGATACCCTTCCCGCAGCGGGCAATTCCAGACCCACAACAGGTTATCCAGATGATATCGCTCGACAAAATAGGCATATTGCATTCGGAACAATTTCGCCGCTACTGCAGGCCCTTTTCTGCCCCACCAGAACCAATCACCCTCTGATTCATGAACTTCTTCCATAGCCACTGTCTGTGTATGCTGTCCCGTAAGGATTCCCTTGCCGCCTACGGAGGACAGATACTGTAACAACTTACGCGCATTTGGTGTGGCATTTCTGTTTACCGGTTCCATATCCTGTCTGTGCCCTTTTATCTCCATTCCTTTTCTTTTGTATCCGTTCTTCCTTATATATCCAGCCTTTTTCTTTTATATCCGACCCCTCTTTGGAATCGTAACACTTATTCGCCTTTCGCTCGCAGTCGATATCTTCTTGTCCTATTTGTTCCCAATGTCTCAACATCATCCATTTCAGAAAGTATTACCCTCGTTCTTGCCATGCTCAAGCCAAGCAATTCTGCAATATCGCTTGTTTTTGCAGTTTCACGTTTTTGCAGATATAACCTGATTTCTTTCATATTTTTACCTGTTTTTATCGCTTGCTTTTTATCGCCTGTTTTTATCGCTTGTTTTTTATCGCTTGTTTTTATCGCTTGTTTTTTATCGCTTGTTTTTATCGCTTGTTTTTTAATGAATTTTAATGTCAATGACGTTCTGTCCGGGTCAAAACTTTCTTTTATGATAGGCTCTTCCCAGCCCTCATCTTCCCATACATTAAAAATATTCGGCACTCCGCTGCCTGCATGTTCACCTATATCTATCAGATTAAACATCTTCATCAGACTCTTATTTCTCGGATCGGATTTACCACCCCTGCACATCTGTTCCTTTCCGAGTCTGATATAACCAGGATTCTCCAATACGACTTTATCATCTTCTTTGATTATGAGGACACCATACTTTCCATAAAAATCTGTATTGATAATGCAATTCGCCAGTGCTTCCCTCAATGCCCTGTGAACCGGAGTGTCGTCAATCCGAAAACCTCCCTGCATCTTAAACGGAACCTTGATGTCCTTAATCATCTTATTATATACGCGAAAATAAAAATCAAATAAATTTCCCGACCATTCGCCGGACGATGATTGAAGCCTGTCCGTCCATCTGATCACCATATCCTGATTTTCCCTGTAATCTAAAAAATAATCTGGAAAATATCTCACAATATCATACTCATTTCCAAACATAAGCATTCCGGCGGCAGTGGGATGAATCCTTTTGTCCTCTTTGGAAAATCCTGCTGCTCCAATCACTCTGAGATACTCATTATCACTTAATCTCTCAAATGGATGACCTGGCTTAAAAGATTTATGGCTGTTACGGTAACCCCGAATGGAATCCTGATTCAAATCTTTAATTTCAGCCTCATCAAGCACTTCCATATCCATTGTTTCTTCTGCTTGATCTCTCAGCATTGTCTTGACCTGTAATCTGGTACAGTGATAGTCTCCCTCCCAATTTCTGCGAAAAGTTCCTCCAAACAGATCATCATTGATATATACTGGTTTTTGCTCTCGCTTTGCACTCGGCACCCAGATTACCATAATTACGTCATCTGTTCCGGCCACTGAAAAGGTTTCCACGTCACCATCTTTCAAAAGATTTATACTCACTTTTTTACGGTTATTAAGAGTATCCCAGAAATCCTTCTTCAATTTTGCCGCATTTTTCAACCCAGTTGTATGCCAATGTCCGTCTTTATCCTCTTTTGCCCCAAGAATAATAACACCACCATAACAATTGGCAAAAGCAGAGT
This sequence comes from uncultured Lachnospiraceae bacterium, assembly GCA_947576945.1. Lineage (GTDB taxonomy): Bacteria > Bacillota > Clostridia > Lachnospirales > Lachnospiraceae > UBA3282. Next base: position 2,966 of record CANPTH010000035.1, on the reverse strand, counting down.
AAGTATCCCATTGGTAGTCCGCCTTCTGCTTTTTTAACTTCCCTGCGATTATCTTCTTTGTAAGAATCAAATTTTGTCAATTCAAACAATTCTTCCATATTTCCCTCTATTCCGAAGCGTTTTACGCTGAAGACGCGAGTAAAGTTTAGGAGTTTTCAGAAGGAATACTCCGATTCTGCTCTACAATCAATAGAATTTATGACGCTTCGGCACAAATTCTAACTGAACTTGTTCAGTTTATTGAAGTAAATTGCTCATCAGAGAATTTATTCAATATAACTTTACCCTAACCTCCATGTCGCTGTTTCGCAGCGACACAAAATCTGAAGACAAACAAGCTTGTCTGGGAGAATGCCCGTTTTCTGGGCATGCTCATGTGTGAGATGAAGTTGCAAGGCAACTTCTAGTACTTCTAAGTCAGCTTTGCTGACTTTGCGATGCAGCCTTTGCTGCGAGTGATTAGAAGTACTTCTCACACTAATATTTTGCATTTAGTTTTCATAAGTAAATTGAATATTGCTCATATTATATCAGATTTTTGAGTAAATTCCTATAACCATCACCAATATTTTCCATATCATCTGTCATATTTTACCTCCATTCCGAAGCGTTTTACGCTGAGGACGCGAGCAGAATTTAGGAGTTTTCCGAAGGAATACTCCGATTTTGCTCTGCGATCAATAGAATTTGTGACGCTTCTTTTAACTCCATCATACAGACAATAAACATACATATTAACTCTCTTTCTCCGCATCAAAAAAGCAGGCTAACGAATCTCTGAAACTCGTCATCCTGCCATAAAACCTGTTCCTATATCTTTCCCTTAAAACATCCCAAAATATGTCCCGATCCAATAGATCACTCCCAACGCCCAACTTGTAAAAATCCCATACAAGATCACCGGCCCGGCGATGGTAAATATCTTACACCCGATGCCGAATACCTGCCCTTCCTTCTGGTACTCGATCGCCGCCGAAGCCACCGAATTGGCAAAGCCTGTGATCGGCACCAACGCACCGCCGCCGCCCCACTCCACCAGCTTCGGATAAATATTAAATCCTGTCAACAACACGCTGAGAAGCACCAGCAGCATAGAACACCAGGCGCCCGCCGTCTCCTTGTCCAATCCCATCGTATTCGTTGCATAGTTTAAAATGAACTGCCCCAACAGGCAGATGATACCACCTGTCACAAACGCCTTGACCATGCGCACCGGCAGACTATACTTCGGCGTCACCTGATCCACATGTTGTCTGTACTCCTGCTCCTTTTGCTGTTGTTCCGTTTTGGGTTTTTCCTGATTTTGTGCCATACTCTCTACATTCCTTTCTTCTAAAAGCATCTGTCTCTATAATTTATCTTTTCCCTTTTCAAACCTTGTTATCCATGCCGCCATCAACGCTGCATACAAGCCATAACCTGGAGCGATCATATTTACCTCCATTCCGGAGCATCCCAAGCTCTCGAGTTCACGTTCTCTTATCCCCCATACAGATATACCTGCTGTGTAAAATAAACCAGGCTCCCGGCTAACTTTCCCAAAGCCACTGCCAGGATCGCGATCCCCAGTCCATGCCGGAATCCTATCCGCCTCGCAAAAATCGGTATCGTATTTAACATCTCCGCGATGGCCAACGCGAGGCATCCCACAAAGATACCGGCGAACAACCCAAACAATAATAGAAAGCCCGTCCCGATCAGGTTCCATAAGCCCTCCGTCGCCCTGCTGCCAAATACCACATGTTCCCGCACAAACGCGCCGACCATTCCCCAGTCACTGAACACACTGAAAAAACCGCCGAACAGTGTCCCGAACACCACCATCTCTTCCAACACAAAAATCTTCCGCGCCACATGCATTTTCCCCGCAAAACGGGGAATCAATCCCACGGATATCAACACCGTAAATACGCCCGCCGATACGATCAGACCGCTGCTTACCCCGATGATCCCCAGCAAAATCTGCTTTCCCATTTACACCTCCATGTCTTTTTGGACACATACATTCTGTATCCTACTCCATTCCGAAGCGTCACAAACTCTAACTGAACTTGTTCAGTTTGTTGAACTAAACTGCTCATCAGAGAATTTATGCAACTTTTACTGCACGTCTATCGTCTTCCCCTCCCTATCCGCAGTCGCGATCAACGCCTTATTCACGTCCTCCTCATAGATGCGCATTTCCACCTCAATGGGCGTCGGATCCTTGGTAATCCGCCTGCCGCCGATATGGTTGAAGAACACGATGATACCGATTGCCAGCCCTGCAGAGTACGCAAGTTCCAGAATGCCATATCCGTTTCCCGGCTGTCCCATCACCATCTCATATACCTTGGAAAAGACATCATTGATACCGATATCATTGTGAAAAGCCATAATCGTGAAGGCTGTGCCGAAGAAACTTACCATCGCCACAAAAACCAGCTTGATCCACTGCGCAAATCCTTTATGTTTATCTACATTGACATATTCTATCAGCGTTTCTGCCTCACCTACGCTCTGAACACTGACATTAGGGTAGACTTTATCTATCTCTTCAATCACCTTAAGCAGACTGATCACCTGACGTTTCGGCTCATCCTTTTTAAAGTGATGCAGTTTAATGGACTTAACCCTGGCCAATATATGTTCATCACTGCAGGTCAGACTGCCGATATCTTTCACATACACATCTTCCGACTGCAGTTCTACATTTTGTTCCGCGTTAATATAGATTGTCGCATTTGTGCCTGACATACCTGCACCCCCATCTCATATTTGCAAAGCAGATCACATACTTCTCTCACCCGCCTCAACACCACCCTATCGATTAAAAGTTTTGAGACAAGTTCCTTACCCGATCATTTGCTATAGTATGCCGGATCCGCGAAAAATTTATACCTGTTTACAAATATTCACCCATATGCTATATTCCCGAGTTTGACACTTGTGAAATCAAAAAGTGGCTACAAACCCAGTAGTTATGC